>CAZTEX010000001.1:0-21651 GCA_964612505.1 uncultured bacterium
ATTCTGAGTAAAATTTTGAAGGATCATGAAACTGAAAAGCGCAGCCAAGATATCTTAGATATCGATAAGAAAAAAGGCTCTCCTAACGATTCAGATGAAACCCTATAGATAATATGACCCAGAAGATTTTAATTACGTCGGCCCTTCTTTATGGCAATGGACCTTTGCATTTTGGTCATATGGCAGGGTCTTATTTGCCCGCAGAGTGTTACGCTAGATTTATGCGCTTTTGCGGTCATGACGTATTATTTATTTCTGGGCTCGATGAATATGGGGCGCCAATCACTTTGAGTGCAGAAAAAGAAAAACAATCTCCTCAAGAACATGTCGATTATTATTACAAAGAAGCTTTAAAGAACTTTAAAAGATTTAATTTTTCTTTCGATCATTTTTCAAGAACAACATGGCCTCGCCATAATGAGGCTGTTCTTGAATTTTTTGAAGATTTGCGCAGCCAAGACTATGTTGAAAAGGTAGCTACTTTGCAGCTTTACTCAGAAAAAGATGATAAATTTTTAGCTGACCGCTATGTCGTAGGAACGTGCCCGAAATGTCATTATGAAGAAGCTAGGGGAGATGAATGCCCCAAATGCGGAGCTTCATTTGAGGCCAATGAACTCAAAAATCCCAGATCTAAAATTACCAATGCTCCACTCAAACTTAAAGAAACCGATCACTATTTTTTAAAGCTCAATCTTTTTAAAGAACCTCTTAGAGAGTGGCTTGAAAAGAAAGACTGGCGCCCTCAAGTTGTCAATATGGCAAAACAATATATCGAAGACGCGAAACCTCGTTGTATTACTAGAGATTTAGCTTGGGGAATTCCGGTTCCGGGTGAGGTTGGTAAAGTTTTTTATGTTTGGTTTGATGCCCCCATTGGCTACATCTCTGCTGCTAAAGATTGGGCAGAAAAAAAACACGAACCTCATGCATGGGAAAAGTATTGGTTGGATCCCTCCACTAAGTATGTACAGTTTGTGGGAAAAGATAATATTCCCTTTCACTCGGTCTTTTTTCCTGCGATGGTGATGGGACAGAAAAAACCTTATAAGCAGGTGGATGAGCTCCCGGCTAATGCTTTCTTTCATTACGAAGGGAGAAAGTTTAGCAAGTCAGAGGGTTGGTTTATTGATCTGGAAGATTTTTTTGCAAGTTATAGCTCAGATCAAATTCGCTATTGTTTAGCCGCCAATGCCCCCGAGCAAGACGATTCAGAGTTTAGTTGGAAAGATTTTCAATCACGCAATAATGCAGAGCTAGTAGGTAAATGGGGTAACTTTATCAACAGAACGCTTGTCTTTATTCAACAAAAGTGTGAAGGCATTTTGCCAGCCCCCAAGAACCTTCTTGAGCGAGATCATCAATTTTTAAAAGATTTGGATCAGGGCTTGGCTTTAGTGAAAGAGGCTTTTGAAAACTTTCAACTGCGCAAAGCAACTCAACTTATTATGGAGCTAGCAAGTCTTTGTAATGTTTATTTTGATGAAATGAAACCCTGGCAGCTTGCAAAAACAGAACCTGAAAGAATGAAAAATGTTTTAGCATGTTGTGTTTTTGGTATTAAATTATTAGCAATAGCAGCCTATCCCATTATTCCCGAGGCCTCTGAAAAAGTTTGGAAAATGATTGGCTTTCAAGATCATCTTACAGATCAAAGGTGGGAGACTAGGGCTTCTCAACCCTTATTTGCGCAATGTTCTTTGCCAAGTCCTGAAATATTATTTAAGAAAATTGAAGACATTCAAATAGAAAAAGAGCTATCTAAGTTAAAAAGTTCTGCAAGTAAGGATCAAGATTTAATGATCGATTTTGACTGTTTTACTAAAGTTGATTTACGAGTAGCTGAAGTTTTAGAGGCAGAGCCTTTAGCTAAAAGTCAAAAGCTATTGAGAATTACTTTAGATGTGGGCGGTGAGAGAAGAGTTGTCGTTTCAGGCATTAAAGAGTATTATCAACCTGAAAAACTGATTGGGAAAAAAGTTATTCTTGTCGCAAATTTAAAGCCTGCTAAGATTATGGGAATCGAAAGCCAAGGGATGATTTTGGCTGCTTCCAATGGCAAAGCTTTAGAAGTTCCGTTAATTGAAAATCTACCTTCAGGTAGTAAGGTTTCATAAATTGGGTTCCATCACTAAAGAAAGTTTAGAGCAGCTTCGACAAAAAGTTGATCTGGTCGATCTTCTTTCTAATTATATGGAACTGCAGCGCAGTGGTGCTTATCACAAAGCATGCTGCCCTTTTCATAATGAAAAGACCCCCTCCTTTGTCGTGCAAGCTGGATCTTCTTTTTATCACTGTTTTGGCTGTCAAGCTCATGGCGATGCCATTGCTTTTTTGATGGAGCATCAGCGTTTAAATTTTACAGAGGCTGTAGAGTTTTTAGCTGGGCGTTATCAAGTCATGTTAGAATATGAACACCAAGCCCCTCAAAACCAAAATAAAAAACGATTCTTAGAAGCTTTTTCTTTTGCGCAGCAATTTTTTCACCAATTTCTTCTTAAAAGTGATGAAGGAAAAGAAGCTCTTGAATACCTAAAAAAGAGAGAAATAGATCTTAAGTTTATTCAAAAATTTGAAATAGGCTTGGCCCCTTCGGACGGCAAAAAACTAGCTCAAGAGTTAAAAAAGTTGAATTATTCGACAGAAGAGCTCCAAGAGGTGGGGCTGCTTAATCAATATGGATCGTCGTTCTTTTCTGATCGAATCACTTTTCCTATTCAGAATGCTCAAGGAATTGTCATTGGTTTTTCTGCTCGCCTGTTTAAAGAGAGCACTCATGGGGGCAAATATATTAATTCTAAAGAGTCTTTTTTATTTAAAAAATCCAATGTCTTGTTTGGCTTAAATTATTCTCGCATGCGCATTGCCAAAGGTAAAAAAGTATTGATTGTCGAAGGTCAAATAGATGCTCTTCGCTTGATCGATCATGGCCTTAATGCCACCGTTGCCCCTTTAGGTACAGCGCTGACAGAATCGCACGTAGATAAACTAGTTCAATTGGGAGTAGAACAAGCCTATTTAGCTTTTGACTCCGATGAAGCCGGGCTGAATGCCGCTGTTAAAAGTGGTCATCTCTTGCAAAAAAAGCGAGTTACTACTTACATTGTTCCAATGCCTAAAAATGCCGATCCTGACTCCTATCTTAGAGAGAAAGGAGCTAAAGCTTTTGGTTTGCTGCTAAATAAAAAAATCGATTATCTCTCTTTTATTTTACGAATCTTTTCAAACTCAATGGACGTAAGTGATCCCGCTCAAAAAGCTCGCTTAATTGAAAAAATCACAGAAAAAATTAAAGAATGGGAAGATCCGGTGATGATTCATGAGAGTCTTAAAAAACTGGCTTCTTTGATGCAAGTTCCAGAAGCGATGCTAGGCATTTCTGAAATAAGTCCCTCTCACAAGTATGCTTCTTCAGCAAAGTTGAATCCGACTAGTGACGCGGCGCAACAGTTTTTAGAAACAGATGTTTTAATTTGGCTTTTACAACGAGATTTACCAACAGAAGAATTTTTAAAAATAGCTCAAAAAAATTTAGAACTTTCAATGTTTGTCGATTCCAAGTGTTCAAACATCTATCAAATTATCTCTAATGCATTTGCTGGAAATAAACTTTTAGATTCGCTTTCCTTATTAATCGAATGCCCTGATGAAGAGACGCAAAAATTAGTTAGTTCTTTAATGGAAAAAAAGATCGATAAAGAGCATGCCAAAGAACTTTTTATTTGTTCTTTGCAGCGTTTGCTCGATCATGGTTGGATGAAGCAAAGAGAGTCGATTAAATGTGAGATTCAAACTCAACATTTTTCTGAAGAAGAGTCTTTAAGTCTTGCGAAAAAGTTTGACGCCTTGCAAAAAAATAGACCTCAGGTCAAGTTATAGTGATGAAAGATTTAATCTTATTCGATGATCAATGTCCTTTTTGTCAAAGGAGCATTCTTTTTATCTTGAAAAGAGATCATCATAAAAGGTTTCTTTTTTCAGGGCTCCATGGTCTAGCAGCTGAGAAAGTAAAGCATCTTAGTATCGGACCATCAGAATCAATTATTTTAATTGAAAATTACAGCACAACACAAACCAAGATCGTCTATCGCTCGCAAGCCATTTTTAGGATATTTTGGAAGCTGGGGGGGATTTATAAACTCATTGGCTGGAAATTTATCTTTCCTTCTTTTTTCTTTGATTGGGCTTATCGAATAGTTGCAAGAAATCGCAAACATTTATGCAAAACAAACGCCTCTTATAAAACAGAACTTTATAAAGAACGCTTTTTGCCCTAAGGATAAATGTAGAGATGGAACTTCCTAGCGTCTATTCTTGTTACAATTTCTTTAAGCTTTAAAGCTAGGCTTTAGGAACTTCTTTTTTTGCGAGGGTTTGAGCGGATTCTCTCATTTTATTAAGTTCCATTTTTGCCTTTTGAACTTCATCCAGTAGTTTTTGCATTTCTTTCTTATTAGTCTCTAGGGCGATGAGTCGATCATTGGCCAGTTGTTCACTAGCACTGAGTTGCTCTGCATTCTTTTGTAGCTGAGCGTTTAGATCACTTAATTGCTGATTTAAAAAAGTTTCTGAATTGGTATGGTCTAATTGAGCTTGGTTTAGAGTCTCTGCTGAATTTTGAATTTGAGCTTCAAAAGCTCCCTTTTTTTGCTCACACTGTTGTTGATATTGTGTATAAGTTTGGTTTAAGTTTAGAAGTTGTCCTTCTTGAATTGCTTTTTCAGAAGCTAAACTTAGGCTATTATTTATGCAGCTTGTAAAAGAGTTATTACAAAGATTTAATTGGTCTGTGATAGCAGTTAAGTTGCTAAAGATTCCTGGTACAGCTTGAATAATGCACCGGACTAACTCTCTGTAGCCTGTATTGACACTCGTTTGCCAGCAAGCTTCAATATATTGACTGGCTATTTCTTTAGCTTCGTGAGAGGCTGCATCATATTGAGTAAGTTGAGTTTTTAACTGATTTAGTTCCACGTCATTTTTACCAGCATTTTGCAGCAGATTAGCAAGGATAATAGATCCAGCAGCTAAAAGGGTGGATTTAAAGAGATTAGTAAAGCGCGCAGAGAGTGAGTCAGATCCTACAAAGTATTGAATTCGTTTACTCATTGCCGCCCAGTATCCGCTTTGATTCTTAGCAGAATCCCAGTTCTTTAATCTTGCTAATGAGGAGTCGCTTCCGATAAAAGTTTTAGTACAGTTTTTTGCAGCGCAAAAAAAGGAGCTAATTGCAGCTCCTGCAAGAGCTAATCTTTGTATCTGCACGTCTGAAAAACCATTAAAACTTGTCATAAGACTCCTGAATTTTTTTATAAAAGAACAATTATACCAATTAAAGTTGATAAAAAAAAGAAATTATTTACTAGTGTTTGTGCTGTTTATAAACAAATTTTTTTAAATTTATTAACTAAAAAAGGGGAAAACCTTTTCACTTATAGCGCTAGACTATCCTTCAAATAAGGCCCTCATTGCTAAGTTGACAAAATCAATAAAGTCTTTCCTGTAAAATTGTTTTTTTGATAATTTCACTGCAATTTTATCAGGTTTTGGGTGTAAAAATGAAAAAACTGTTATTAATTCTTTGTGTTTTTGTCTGTTTTGCTAAAGTGGAAGCCTATCTTTTTGTTGGCAATGCTTCTGAAAGTTTAGCTTTGGCTCTTGCTAATGAACTTCACATTCCTTTGGGTCACTGCACTATTGACCGATTTAAAGATGGCGAAGTGAATATCAAAATCAATGAAAATGTTGAAAATAGACATGTCTTTATCCTTCAGTCGACTTGCAGAACCTCAGAAGGCTCCATTAATGATCATTTTATGGAACTATTTTTACTAGCTAGAGCTCTTAAAAGAGGACACGCAGAAAAAATTACAGCGATTATCCCGTATTATGGATACTCTAGACAAGATCGCGGTGAAGGGGTGCCTATTTCTGCTTCAGAGGTGGCGTCGCTAATTGAAGCTTCTGGTATTAATCGAGTGGTGACCGTCGATATTCATTCAAAGCAAATTCAAGGCTTTTTTCACGAAGCCTCTTTAGATAATATAGATTCATGCCCCATCTTTGCGGAGTACCTCAAAGATAAAACCTTGAAGAAGCCTGTTGTGGTAGCCCCTGATGCAGGAGCGATTAATAGAGCCCTCTCTTTGCAAGCAAATTTGAAAAAAAGGGGGATCGATGCAGAGATGGCAATTATTATTAAAAAGAGAGTGAAGGCTGGAGAAATAGAGTCGGCAAATCTTTTAGGGGAAATAGAAGGGCACGATGTCATTTTAGTCGACGATATTTGTGATACAGCAGGAACGTTGATTGCTGCAGGAAAGGAAATTAAAAGGCTGGGAGCTGAATCAATCTATGCCTGTATTACCCACCCTGTTTTTTCTCACCCCGCATTAGAGCGTATTCAAGAGTCCAATTTTACAGAAGTTATCGTTACCAATACCATTCCGCTTGAAGATAGTGGTCCTAAAATTAAGCAACTTTCAGTGATCCCTGTGCTTAAAGATAGATTGTTAAATTCAAAAGCTTTGAGTCTTGCTAAAAATTTAAATTAGAAACGTGGCGATTGACAGATTAGATATAAGAAGTTGATCGCCATCGTCTATTCAATAGAGTCTGTTTTTACGCTAATCTGCTTTAGCTACAAGACTAAAATCGAACAATTGCTTGAACAGTTTCATGATCTCATTGAGAAGAGAAAGTCTATTCATTCGAAGCGATGTATCTTCATCCATAATTTTTACATGATCAAAAAGTTCTGCTAAAAGTGGGTGAAGGGTGGCAAGTAAATGAAAGGACTCAGAATAAAGATGACTTTGTACACAACTTAAAAATTGAGATCTCATTTCTAAAAAGTATTTATGAAGATTCTTTTCATGAGGAGAAACAAAAAGTTCAGGTTTTACTTTTGTTTTAATCTCTATATTGAGCTGACCTTTAGCTCTTTTAAAAACTTCTAGAAGAGGCTCAAAAAGGGCATGTGATTTAAATTGATTGAGCGATTGTGCGCGTAAATATAGATCATAAATATTAAGATCTTCATAGTCAGAAGCTAGTACGGCTTGAATCTCATCGGGCCTTAATTTATACCCTGTCAGAACTGTTTTAATACGAGATTGTAAAAACTGAATAATTTGAGCAGGCGCTTCTTTATTGTCTTGATACTTAAATAAGTCAAAGCCATGTTGCAAAATCTTCTGAAGGGGCAAATGTAATTTATGTTCAATTAAGATGCGGATAATTCCCAAAGCTTGTCTGCGGAGGGCAAAAGGGTCTGAGGAGGATGTCGGAATGTTGCCTGCTAAAAAGCAAGCCAGTAAATTGTCTATTTTATCGGCAAGACTAAAGATAATGCCTAAGGGCGTTGTGGGTAGTTTATCTTCTTCAAAACGAGGAAGCCAATGTTCATAAATGGCATTAGAAACTGCTTTAGAATGCTTTTCTTCTTCGGCATAGACCTTTCCCATAAGGCCTTGTAGTTCTGGGAATTCAAAAACAACCTGAGAGGCAAGGTCTGCTTTTAAAAGATGGGAAGCTGTTTCGATATCTTCGTAGTTAACCTTCAAAGCTAAGTAGTTTTGAATAACGAGGGCGTGTTTTTTTAAGCGAACTGTTTTATCAAAAAGAGTGCCGTGCTCTTGTTGGAAAGTAATGTCTTTGAGCTTTTTATTAAAATGTTCAAGGCCACTTTTTAAATCTTGGTGGAAGAGGAAGAGGCCATCTGCTAAGCGAGGAGAAACGGCTCGTTCATGACCATTTTTAATCATGGCATTTTCCTCGGTGTCTAAACAAACTACAAAATGTGGTATGAGCTTTCCACTTTCATCTACTAAAGGAAAATGGCGCTGATGTGTAATGAGTACAAGCTCTAGAAGTTCTTTAGGAAGTTCTAAAAATTTAGGATCAAAAGAGCCGACCATTAGATGAGGCGATTCGCATAGATATAAAACTTCAGAAAGTACTCCTTTAACGTGAGAGGCTTTAGCTTTCATTTTTGCTTCAATCTTTGCCAGTTCACTTAAAATAAGCTCTTTTCTCTCTTCTTGATTAACAATCACATGGTGCTTTTTTAACTGAGAAAAATAGTCTTTAGCGTGTCCAACATGGAAAGAGGTATCTGATAAAAGAGGATGTCCTTTGGTACTATTGGAAGAGTGAATGTGAGCAATTTGAAGAGGGATGATTTCTTTACCATGCAAAGCAATGAGTGAGTGAATGGGTCTAGCAAACGGGATACCCAAATCAGACCAGAGCATTTTTTGAGGAAAATCTAAATTTAGAATTAAAGTGCTTAAATGTTCGTGGAAAATGCGGCGAGTACTTTTGGCTTCTATGGTTTGAGAAACAAAAAGATAGGGCGTATTTTTTAACTCTTTAATAGAGAGGTTTGAGTTTTTACCTTCATAGATTTCTTTCAAAGAGAGGTGGTTGAGTTTGAGAGAATCAAAAAAACCTTTTCCAATATTAGAGAGGTGACCATGGGAATCAAAAGCCGTTTCAGTAGAGGGGCCTTTCTTCTCAATGACTTCTTGAGGTGTTCCAAAACTTAACTCATGAATGTAAGCAACAAGCCTACGAGGAGAGCCAAATGTTTCTAGTTTTGAGTAGGAGAGGTTGTGACTTTTTAAAAGCTTTTCAAGATCCTTCTTTAAGTTTTGTATACCGATGGGGATAAATGACTGGGGAAGCTCTTCTGTTTGTATTTCAAGTACAAAATCTTCTTTGGCATCGCTTGTAAACGAATGATCTAAAAAAGGAATTTTTTCTAAGTCTTGTTTAGGAGTGCGTCTTAATGGATAGCCAATTTTTTTTCTATGTAGAGAGAAGATCGTTGCTACTCTACAGGCCAGTGCGCGAACTCTATTAATATAAGTGGTGCGCTCTGATACGGAAATGACGCCGCGAGCATCTAACATGTTGAATGCATGAGAGGCTTTGATAACAAAATCGTAAGCTGGAATCGGTAAATCTTTTTCAATTAAATCTAAGGCTTCTCGTTCAGCCATGTCAAAAGTTGTTTTCCACATGCCTGCATTCGATGCTTCAAAGTTATAAGTGCTCCACTCGATTTCATTTTGATGGTAGATATCGCCGTAGGTTAAGTCTTTGTTCCATTTTAAGTCGTAGACATTGTTGACATTTTGCAAGTACATGGCAAGTCTTTCAAGACCATAGGTAATTTCTCCTGGAATGACATCGAGCTCTTGTCCACCAAACTGTTGAAAATAGGTAAACTGAGAGGCTTCCATTCCATCAACCCACACTTCCCAACCCAAACCCCAAGCTCCTAAAGAAGGGGACTTCCAGTCGTCATGAACAAAGCGAATATCATGTTTTTTTAGATCAAGGCCCATTTCTTCTAAAGAGCCTAAATATAATTTTTGAATATTTAGAGGAGAGGGTTTTAAGATGACTTGATACTGCAAAAAATGCTGCATGCGATTGGGATTTTCCCCATAGCGACCATCTGTAGGGCGGCGACTCGGTTCAAGATAGGCAGCGTGATAAGGCTCTGGTCCAAGCGAACGAAAAAAAGTAGCAGGATTGAAGGTGCCCGCTCCCATCTCTAGGTCGTATCCAAACTGGGATGCGCAACCTTGCTTAATCCAATAGTTGGTTAAAATTTGAATTAAATCTTGAAAATAATGCATGAAAATAGTCTATGGTTTTAATCCTTAATTATCAATGTCTAAATTGGTTGTGCATGAGTTGCAAAAGACCAGAGATACCCATTTAAATCTTTTAATCGGCACATCCGATCGCCCCAAAATGTATCTTCTGGTTTTAGAAGAATCTCAGCGCCTTGTTTTTCCGCATTAAGGCAAAACTCATCGACATTTTCACAATAAACATAAAGAGAAATAGGAGAGATAACCCCATTGAAGATCGGTGCGAAAACATCTTTATCCCATGCCCCTTGTCTTCCAAGCATGACAACCGTATCTTGATATTGGAGTTCACAGTGGACGGAAATCCCTTCTTCGTTTTTTACAACGTCACCTCGGACAGAAAAGCCGAAAGCTCGCTGGTAAAAATCAATTGCTTGGTCGATATCTAAAACGCATAGGTAGGGGGAAATCCAGGGCATCCCTGTCATTTTGCAATCGCAGAAAGTCATCTGTACCTCAATACTAAATCAAGAAAGGGAAAATTTATCTAGAAGAAACTTTAAAATCAATTTTTGTTGATAAATATTTAAATTATATGAAGCACCTTTTATGGTGTGGATTATGAGTTTTAAACAAATTTTACCAGATATTAGTGGTTGGAAACGGATTAACGATCACTATACGCGCGAAAAAGTAGAGGGAACGCCCAAGATAACATTGGTTATTCCTACCTGCAATGATGGCCATTTGCTAGAAGAGACAATTCAAAGTTATTTACTGCAAAAAAATGTAGATAAAGAGTTGATTATTGTCGATGCTAACTCTGGAGACCATACACCTGCTCTCATTGAAAAATACAAAGAGCATATTTTTCGAGTGTATTATGTGACAGATTTAAATATTCCGATGATGGTGAACAAGGGTTTTGCCTTGGCTCGCGGCCAGTATGTCTTTTTTCTGTTTCCGGGTGTGCAGCTATTAAATCAATATTGTTTATCTCACATTGCTCTTTTAGCTATGGAAGATTTATTGCCAGAGGTGATTTTTTCTGGGACCTATCTTACTAAATCCTATTTTGACAGCGTTAAAGAAGCTTTTAAGCTATCGATGAGCGACATAGAAATGCAGTATGTTTATTTTCCTCTAAACAAGACCTGGCTTAAACGGGGATTTTTTCCCACTTCTCCTTGTTCCATTTGGTTTAAAAGAGAGTATATAAAAAAAATGGGGGGGATTAATTATAAATCTCACTCTCTTCGAAATGGCTTTTACGATATGCTCTGTCGCATTATCAAAGATAAAAATGTTCGAATAAGTTCTACTTTTTGGTCGACCACATTGACAGATACGTTATCAGAGAAACGTTACTTAAGTCAAAAAGAGGTTTTTAGCACTTGGCCATTAATCGGCAAACATTTTGGCTGGATGAATGCAGCATTGTGGTTTTTTCGCAAAAAACCGTTAAATTTTATAAGTTTTTTATTTTCAAGAATAAAGTCGTTTTTTAGAGAGAAATGAAGCAGGTGTGTGCACTTGCAGAATAACAGCTTTCAAGGTAAATTAAAAATTAGTTCATTAGATAAAAAGGGAAACGATGGCAAAAAAAGCGATACGAGTTGCAGTGTCAGGTGGTGGTGGTCAAATTGCTTACAGTCTATTATTTAGAATAGCAAGTGGCGAATTATTTGGTCCAAATCAACCTGTAGCATTGCATATTTTAGAAATACCTCAGGTTGAACACACTTTAGAAGGAGTTGCCATGGAACTCTATGACTGTGCGTTCCCTACTTTAGAGGATGTTATTATTGGATCCAATCCAAAAGCTATTTTTAAAGATGTTGATTGGGCTCTACTTGTTGGAGCTTCTCCTCGCTCAAAAGGGATGGAGCGAAATGATTTGCTTGCTCAAAACGCAAAAGTCTTTATTGAGCAAGGACGAGCTTTAAATGAAGTTGCCCATCCAGATACACAAATACTGGTGGTGGGTAACCCGTGCAACACCAATTGTTGGATTACCATGAAATGCGCTCCGAAGTTGAACCCTAGAAATTTTCATGCGCTCACAAGGCTTGATCAAAATAGAGGAGCATACCAGCTTGCTCGTAAAGCCAATGTCAAAGTACAAGATGTGGAAAGGATGCTTATTTGGGGAAACCATTCCTCCACTCAAGTTCCTGATTTTTTAAATGCGCGGATTAATAAAGATCCGGTGAAAGAGGTGATCCGCGATCATCAATGGCTTGAAAATGAATTTTTCCAAATTCTGCAACAACGAGGGGCTGCTATTATCGAGGCGAGAGGGAAATCTTCTGCGGCATCTGCTGCTAATGCCATTTTAGATGCAGTTCGATCTTTAGTAGAGCCAACCCCTAACGGAGAGTGGTATTCTGATTGTGTATACAGCCAAGGAAATCCCTATGGGATTGATGAAGACCTTATTTTTTCTTTTCCTTGTGAGAGTGCAGGGAAGGCAAAATGGGATTTTGTCTATGGATTACAAATGGATCGCTTTTTAAAAGAAAAATTAGAGATAACTCAGCAAGAGCTTATTGAAGAACGAGAATATGTCAAGAGGATGATTTAGGAGAAGAATGATGGACAAGATTATTTTTAGCGTTACCGAAGAACATTTAGAGACGGGTCTTCGAGGATATCCTGTGGGTTATTGCACAACTTCATTTGTGGACCCTGTCAAAGGGTTGTTTTACATGGACCGGCCAGTGGCTGATATTGTAGACCTTGAGCCTTTAGAGCTCATCTATCTTTTATATCATGGAACGATGGGCAGCAAAGAAGCTGTAAAGAATTTTAAAAGTGATCTTGATAAACGGGCGCACTTGAGTGAAGAGACGCTCAAAACAATTCAGACCCTGCCTAAAAAGGGGCATCCAATGAAGATTTTTGCTTGTGCATTAATCACTTGTGGAATGCTGGAAGGGACAGGGGATTACAAAGAAGATTGTTTAAATTTAATCGCTAAAATCCCTTTAATCGCTGCGGCTTCCATTTCTCATCACGCTGGTTGGAAGCTCAATCCATCGGATCCTTCCAAGGGGTATATCGAAAATTTTACAGATATGCTGAATGTTCCACATAGCTCTAAAGAAGATTTGCTTCGAATTTTCAAATTGTTTAACAAGCTTCATTATGATCATGGCGGAGGGAATCTTTCGGCCTTCGTAGGTAAATCAGTGGCTTCTGGATTAGAAGATCTTTATGGTTCTATTGCTGCGAGTATGTGCGCCTTAGAGGGGCCTCGCCATGGAAAAGCCAATCAGGATTGTTTAGAGTTTACTGAGCAAATGCTTGAGCAACTTGGCGAAAATGCAACACAGGAAGAAGTTGAAACTCTTCTTCGCCAAAAGCTAGCTAAAAAAGAGCTTGTCTATGGTTTTGGTCATGCCGTTTTACGTGTAGAAGATCCTAGAGCTGCTATTTTTTATGAGGTAGCTAAAAAACACTACTCAAATAAACCTCTCATTAAAATGGCGCTGCTTTTAAGAGAAGCAGGCCCTAAAGTTCTCAAAGAAAATCCAAAAATTTCAAACCCATACCCCAATGTCGATGCAATTTCAGGGGCAATATTAAGTGCCGCTGGCTTTAATTACCCTCACTATTATACAGTATTATTCGGAATGTCTAGAGTGGTTGGAATTAGTATTCAAATCCTTTATGAGCGCAATATTGCACGCGACGGTAAAGGAGTTCCCATCTATAGACCTAAGTATTTCTTTAAGGGAAGGGTATGAATCTAGAAAATTTTCAAAAGATGTTTCAAAAAGCATGGTTGGCTATCGACATCAAAAAAGCGTTTATTGTTTTCTTGAGCCTCTGCGTTTGTGGAATCTTTGTGGTTTTTTCTAGAGTTGTTGCGCTAAATACCCATTCATGGGCCGCTTTAAGCTTGGCTTTTGCCCCCATTTTTATTGTGGGTGGATTGCTTTTTGCAATCGGCGCTTTTTTAATTCAGTGCTATCGCCATCAGAGTAAAAGTTATGAACAGATTGTCATGGAGTCATGGAGGATGTTTGTCTCCGTGTGTTACATCACGCTCCCTTTATTGCTACTTTCATTGCTCTGTTGGTTAGTGCTCGGAGTCTTTTATTTATTAAAGGCAATTCCAGTAGTGGGGGAATTTATAGGAGTGCTTCTTTCGTTTGCCCCCTTTGTCTTAATTTTAGCTTCAATAACCCTTGTTTTTATCAATCTTGTCTTGCTCTTTTTCATGACGCCTTCATTAAGCCAGCATCAAACGCTTAGTTATCCCCATCTCAAGAAGATCGTCCAAAAAGTTTTGCATAATCCCTTGATGAGTATGTTCAGCTTTGTGATAGCCACCCTGCCACTTATGTTTCTTTTAATCCTTTTAATAGCAGCCGCATTTTTAACGCAGCAAAGCTATTTAACTTCATTAAATCCTGTGCTCGTTGGCTTAAAATGGTTTTTTCTGATGCTTCCTTTTAATGCATTACTAACGCCGGCAATTATCTTTTTCTTTAATTTTGCAGCAGAAGTAGAGCCTTTGCTTGAGTCTAAATCAGAAGATCTAGCTTAAACAGCTTGTGCTTTTATATTAGAAGTGGGAGAGTTTTGAGTGAGATGGCTCGCTACGCGCCATATTCTCCAATAAACCTCTCGAGCGCCTAAAGCTATAATCAGGGGTGGGCTTAGCAAAAGGGTGTTAGAAAGTTCGGGCACCAGGTCAGTTTTAGGTATTGTTTTAATTGTTTAAAATAAAACTTTTATACCCCAAAAGAAGTATGGGTTCCTTAATAAAATCTTAATTATTTAATAATATCCTTATAGCTAGTTATCTTTTTTCAAAGTTAGAGCATGGAATTAATCAAATATCTTCAAATTGCATCTGGAGCCTCAACTTTATTTCAGCATCCGGTAGCTAGGCTCGTTCCAAATGTCGCTGTTTTGCTGGCAAATCTTGCCCCCCAGGCAATTTTGTTTAAGCACAACCAGGGTGTGCTAACATTCTCTGAGGCCATCAAACTCAAAAAAGTCGAACAGATGGTTGAAAAAATCAAAACAGACTTAGGTGTTTCTGGGATGAAAACAAACGTCTATGTGACGACCCTGATGCCCAGTAATGCATTTTGTCTTGGCAATTCAGTTTCTTTAACAGGACCTGTCATTGGAATTTCGCGCGATTATTTCGAAAACCTCGATAATAGCTTTATCTACTCATCTTATGCCTATAAAACTTGGGAAAATCTTTTAAGCCAATTATCAGATGATCCTTTTATTATGGCTGCGCAAATTGATCTTGCCACAGCCAGTGAGAGAAAACTTATTTTTTCTTTAGCTCAAAGATTTCAAGGGGTCATCTCAATGGAAGAGCTGCAAGGAGTCCTAGCTCATGAAATTGGTCACGCTAAAAATAATCATTTAGCAACATTGGGGGCAATCGGGTCTCTTCTTGAATTTATTTTTTTAGATCGAACAAAACACCTATTCATTGGTCCCATCGCTTTTTTACTTGGACTGAATCGAGTGTCCATTTTTGGAGAATGGCAAGCAGACAGTGAATGTCAAAATAATAAAAAATATGCAGCAGGCATCCTTCAATTTATGAAAAAGCATCTGATTTACTCTTTAAGCAAGAGAAACATTCAGAAATTTCCGACTTGTACTGAAAATGTTAATACGCTGCTTAATAGTTGGGATCTTGGATCTTCTCATCCTAATCCTGCGAAGCGAATGAGAAATGCGCATCAAATGATGAAGAATCCTCTTAAAAAGCCATCTAAAATTTCGGTGGTTTCAAAGGTAGTTGCAGGACTTGGAGCGCTCCTTCTGGGAGCAGAAATTGGCTCTAATATTAATAATGTTTGGAAATATTATCGCTAGGAAGAAGGGACGCATGAATTTAATTTTGACATGTTATTTAGAAGTGAAGGACTTGGGATATTAAAAATGTCAGCATTTAGTTGCACAACTTTAGCCACCTCTTTGCTTGGTCATCCTTTGATCAAAGCTCCCTATCAGCTATTTCAGCTATCGGCTGCATTAGTTCCCACTCTCTTTTATAACAACAAAGATTTTGTTGTTTTGTCTTCCCAAGAGAAGGAGAAACTAAAAAGAATTGAAAAAATGGTTGATGAAATAAAGCTTGATTTAGGGATTTCTTCTATGAAGACAAATCTTTATGTGCTCAAAGAACTTGATGATAATGCTTTTTGTATGGGGAGCGCGTTTTCGTTAACAGGAGCTATTATTGGAATCGGCCGATCCTATATTAATCATTCTCCTTTTAAAGCCGCTAATTTATCTAGTGAAGATAAAAAGTTAATAGCGATCATTCATAGTTTATCTGATACTCCTGAAACATTGGCAAAAGAAATAGATGCTCTATCACTAAAAGAACAAAAAAGCATTTTGTCTTTGATTCAAGATGAAAATAACTATCTTTTAACAACAGATGAAATACAAGGAGTCATAGCTCATGAGCTTGGTCATGCTAAACATGCTCATCTCATGACAAATTTTGCGCTCAGTCCCTTATTGATGGAAGGGGTGTTTGCTTTATTTAAGATGATAGAAGAGCAACTAGGCCAACAGGGTAGTCTACCGGTAAAATCCTTTCTTTTCGGCGTCAAAGTACTTAGTGCAATGTGGGGAATCGATCAAATTGCCAGAATTTGTGAGTGGCAAGCTGATTATGAATGTCAAAACAATGTAAAGTATGCTGCTGGAATGCATAAATTAGCAAAAAGGCTTTTGATAGAATCTTTGCTTCAAAGAGACAAAAAAAAATTTCCCACTTGCGATTCAAAAGTGAGTCAAATGCTACAGTCATGGGATTCATTTTCTAGCCATCCCAACCTTGCAAAACGGATGAAAAATGCGCTTGAAATGACTGCAAATCCTTCGCCTAAGCCGCCTCAAATCTCTTTAACCGCAAAAATGATTATAGGAGTTAGCATAGTGCTATTTGGAATGAGAACTATTAACGAAACTTACGGAGCGTTGAAGTATTGTGGCTCTTGGATCTGGCAGCTGAGTGCTTAAAAAATAAACTAAAGAGGAAATAAAAATGACCTTAATTTTAAATCCAAAAGTAGAATCACAAATTAGAAATTGGCAAGAGATAGGGCTGCAATTGAATCAAGCCTCTGAAAAGCTAGATCAATCTACAGCTCTTGTAAAACATTCTTATTCGCAGATGAATTATTGGGATGCTGTGATGAATCGACTTCCTTCCTTCATTGGGGCATTTTTAATAAGCAACTCAGAGCTTTGCTATCAATATAATAATTATTTAGAGAGCGTGAAAGCAGATGCGTTAGAGGTTCAATCTTATCAAGTGCAAAAAAATCAAATGATCCGGCGCATTTTTTATAATATCCTTTGTCAGGATTCTCATTCTAGTATTCCAAAATCGCAAGCAGCGCTTCAGAGGCTGGACTTATTATTAGGGGAAGTTCATCACTTGCTTGCTTTGCTTATAAAAGCACAAAATAGTGAGAGGCATGATGCTGGTAGTTTTAATCGTTCAGCTTATGGAGCTTGGAATGATTATCAATCCCAACTGGATAATTTTGCAGCAGCCAATGCCATTCGCTCGTTAAATCAAAAAATTAGTGAATGCAATCAAAATCTTCTTTCAGATCTCAAAGACACGGGCACGGTAGTTTCTATTCAAAATTTAAATGATGCTGCAGATACCCTTACAATGGCTGAAATTAATGAAGGGCATCCTGTGAATCAAATGATGCTTGCTGGGCAATATTGGGCGAGTCAACAGACATTGCATGTGCTAAACCAAATCTATGCAAACACCCAATCCATCGCATCACAGATTGTGAGCATGAAAAAACAGCTCGAAAAAGGATTGCAGATTCGCGCGGCCGATCACATTGCCGCAAGCTATCCTGATTGTGCTCAAGCTATTCTTAGCTTGTAAACTTTAGTGGGTGTTGTAATATACTTCTTTGGGTAGTTGCTGATCTGGATTATCAAGATGTTTTGCCAAAAGCTCCGAAAGATAGGCATGATAGAGGAGCCCTTTTGAGCCAAAAGCTGAAAACACCCATGTTTTAGAATCTAGTCGAGAGATCATAGGAAGGCGAGATGGGGCATTGAGGCGAATGCCTGATTTTACTTCTATGAGATCATTTTTTGAAAACATCGGAAAATATTGGATAAGATCTGGCCAAAGAAGCTCAAGGGCAACTTGTCTATTGGGGTTAAAATCAATGGGATCGCGCTCGAAGGTATTTCCTACATAGACCGATTGTTGATCAAAAGAGGGGAGAATATGAAGCTGATGAATAAGCAAATTGTAGTCTAAAGAAAAATCATCAGGCCGCTTTAAAATGAGAGCCTGCCCTTTGAGAAGACTCAGCTTTAGGTTAGGAAAAAGTTTTTGGCAAGCATAACCTGAAGCATAAATGACATGATCAAATTCTTCTTTCATAGAATCTATAAAATAGGTTGACTGCAAAACAATTCCTAAAGAAAAGCATCGCATTTCTAAAGCATTCAAATACTCTACAGCTTCTATCTGAATGGCGTTGGAAATCCAGACGCCTGCGAGGCCATAATCTGTATGAGGTGTAAATTCAACTTCTAAATACTTTTTTGCAGCTTCTTTAAAGCTCTCTACTTGTTTAGGGGTGTGAGCTGTCTTTAAAAGTTTAACAGGGTTGAAAAACTTTTTTTGTGTAAAGTTTTGCGTCTCGTTTAAAAGAGAGATGCTTCTGTTAAAACTTTTTTCTCCTTCCCAATTTAATTTACAATATAGGCCCGCAAAAGGATATAGAAGTTGAGCCAGAGCCGATGTCCGATTCTCTGCTTTTTGAGGGTCAAACAGCATAATCTGGCTTTGCGGGGTTGCTTTTTTGCATTCTATGGCTAGAGCCAGTCCTGCAAGTCCGGCTCCCACAATGGCAATTTTCATAATGGGATAAATAGGGTGATTTCTACTTGAATAAATACTATAGTTTTGGGCTAAAAAGACAAGTATATGAAAAAGAAGCTTTTATTCCTAGGAACAGGCGCCTCTTCAGGCGTTCCCATGATTGGCTGTAGCTGCGACGTTTGTAAGTCCAATTCCCCCTATAATAAAAGGCTCAGGCCTTCTGTTTTACTTCAGCATGGTGAAAAAAATATTTTAGTAGATCCAGGCCCAGATTTTCGGGCGCAGGCGCTCAAATACCAAATTCAGCACCTCTCTGCGACTATTATTACCCATGTACACTATGATCATATTGGTGGGCTAGACGATCTTCGTATTTTTTATTTTATTGAAAAGAAACCGATTCATTGCATGCTTTCTAAAGCCTCTTATGATGAAATTAAATTGAGATATTTTTATCAATTTCTTGAGCCTAAAGAGCAAAATAGCAAAACAGTTAAATTTGAATATTTAGTTTTACCTCGTGATCGTGGAGAGATTGATTTTCATGGCTTGCATTTTCAATACCTGACTTATTTTCAAGGAGACATGCCGGTTTTAGGTTTACGGATAGGATCACTAGCTTATATTACAGATATTCGTAGGTATCCAGAAACTATTTTTGAAGATCTAAAAGGTGTAGAGACTCTGATTGTCAGCGGGCTACGGTATAGTTCTTCACCAGTTCATTTTTCAATTGAAGAATCGATGATTTTTGCTGAAAAAGTAGGGGCTAAAAGAGTATATTTTAACCATATTGATCATGAGCTTGATCACGAGTCAACTAATGCCAGGCTTCCTGATTGGGCGAGACTAAGTTATGATGGTCAAGTCATAGAATTTGATTAACTAAAGGATCTTAATTGAACGAAGATACAACGCAACATAAAGAAAAAGCTCTTTTACTTGGCTTTTATGCACATGGTACAGATAAACCGATTTGTCAAGAGCACCTCGAAGAATTGAGGCAATTAGCTTACACTTTTGGGATCGAAGAGACGGAAAAGTTTCCCTCACTTTTAAAAGGTATCGATTCGGCCACTTACATGGGTTCTGGTAAAGTGAGCGAGCTAGTTAACTACGTAGAAGCAAATGACTTTACCCTTGTGATTATCGATGAAGAGATTTCTCCTGCCCAGCAAAGGAATTTAGAAAAAGCCTTCAAGCGCCCAGTCATGGAAAGATCCGAAGTGATCTTAGGTGTTTTTGCTCAGCGAGCTCAAACCAAAGAAGCTAAACTACAAATTGAACTGGCCCAAGCAAAATATCAAATGCCAAGATTAAAACGTCTCTGGACTCACCTTTCTCGCCAGCGCGGGGGATCGAGCTATACAAAAGGGGAAGGGGAAAAGCAGTTAGAGATTGATAAAAGACTTTTGAAAAAGCAAATTCAAAAACTTGAGCAAGAACTCAAAGAAGTTTATCAACATCGGATGACTCAGCGCTCTAGGCGCCTCAGAGCTTCTATCCCATCTTTTGCAATTATCGGCTACACTAACGCAGGAAAATCGACTCTTTTAAAAGCCCTTACTAATGCGGATGTTTTAGTTGAAGACAAGCTTTTTGCAACGCTGGATACAGCGACAAAACAATTCACCTTACCTGATAATCAAAAAGTTTTGCTAATTGATACAGTGGGATTTATTCGAAAACTACCTCACACTTTGGTAGCAGCCTTTAAAAGCACCTTGGAAGAGTCTCTTTATACAGATATTTTATTGCATGTAATAGATGTTTCCAACCCGATGGCTATTGAACAAGCTGAAACAACACTCCAAGTTTTAAAAGATCTTCATGTGGATCGAAAACCCATGATTACCATTTTAAACAAAGTAGATCAGTGTAATCAAAAAGCAGTGATTGGTCGCTTCAGAACAATGATGTCCCATACAGTTCAAATTTCTGCTTTAAAAAAAGAGGGTTTTGAAGATCTCTTTGAAACGATGCGAAAGTTTTTGGAAGGTACCACGACCGTTATGCAGCTTAAAATTCCCCAAAAAGATTATAAGTTTTTTAGTGAAATTTTAAGACTGGGGCAAGTCATTGAGAAAGACTATGAAGGCAATGATATTGTAGTTACAGCCAGTTGCCCTCTTCACTTAGCAGCTCGTTTGGAACCCTTTCGGCTCTCTCCTCAGGAAATGAGCTCTTTTGAAGTGTAAGATTCAAATAAAGCTTTCACAAAACTCTTTATGTTTTCTTAATAATAGAAGGTTAAACTAGCCCTTCTAGAAATTAGTAAGAGAAATTTTGTGATGAGTTTTACAGTTACATCAAAATATGAGAATTTTTTTGAGATTAATTCATTAAAAGGCAATTCAAGAATAGAAAGCCAAAATGGAGAGACCTTAAAAGAGGAGCCCGCCATCCAACTCGCTCAGCAAGTAATCAATAGCTCAACGATCGATAGTAATCGTAGTTTAGAAGAGTTTGAATTTGAGCTGAAAGAAAATGCATCGATTTTTAATAAGCCATGGAATGAACTAACTCTTGCTGAAAAAGTAGAGTTGATCATTGGAGGTATCTTTCTAGGGCTTCCTTATGCTGCTTATAAAGGGGTGGGGTATTGCGCGCGCGCGGCTTTAGAAAAACTAAGCTGTTTAAAAGACTATACCCAATATGTACTTAAGCAGATTGGACAAGCAATAAAGCTCATTGTCGCAAAAATAAAAGAGAAAAGTTTTCAAGCAGCACAATATTTAATAGACTCTGTGTTACTTCCATTGTGTGAAAAAGTAAAAAGAATCGTACATTCTATCTATCAATACACTGCTCAAGCAGTTCAATTTGCTGGAGAGAAGCTCAAAGATGCATCAAGTTGGACCTATGAACATATTCTGACGCCACTAGGTCATTTGATCCAAACAGTAGTAAGCGAGATCTCTGACTTTGCTACTCTAGTGTGGAATAAAACAATAGACGGCTTTCAGTTTGCGGGAGAAAAACTTAAAGATGGTGCAATTTGGACTTATGAACATATTCTGACGCCACTAGGTCATTTGATCCAAACTGTCGCGAGCAAGATCATAGAGGTTGCTAATCTAGTGTGGAATAAAGCAATAGAAAATTTACAGTTTGCCGGAGAAAAACTTAAAGATGCATCAAGTTGGATCTATGAACATATTCTGACGCCAC
>CAZTEX010000001.1:21751-411541 GCA_964612505.1 uncultured bacterium
TAGGTCATTTGATCCAAACTGTAGTGAGCAAGATTGCCGACGTTGCCACTCTAGTGTGGAGTAAAACAATAGAAGGTTTGCAGTTTGCCGGAGAAAAAGCCAAAGAAGCTTCCCTTTGGATAAAAGATTCTATTTTAGTCCCATTTTTAAATCTTATTGCCAAAGCTGGTAAGACTGCAGGTGATAGCATTATGCGGTTTGTTCAGCTCATTTGGAAAGAAATAGTCTTAGGAGCATCTAAAGTTCAAGCTGGGGCTAATTGGTCTTATGAGCATGTAATTGTTCCATCAGCACATTTTGTAAGCGTTGTTTGTATTCAAACTCTTGAAGTCTTAAAGTACTTAAAAGATATAATATCTGAAAAACTTTCGCAAGGTTACACATTTGTCTCTCATCTAGTATCGAATGCTTTTGAAAAGGGAAAAAAAACGATGTCTTCGATTAAGGATCGTTATATTCAACCTCTATATAACCGTAGTTGTGAAAAGATTAATGACCTTTATCAAAATACTATTTGGCCAGCAGCTGAAAAGGTGAATCATTTTGTTATAGAGACTATTCCTGAATGGGGAGAGCGTTCAATAAAAAGATCAAAAGAAGCCTTTAATAATATAACAGAAAGAGTTTATCAATCTTCAAATTATTTCTTCGGTTATCATTCACCTAAAGCAGCATAAAAATGCTAAATCTATCCTTTATATAACCTTAACAAAAAAAAGATAATCTTTTCAGAAAAAAAAGAGGTCTTTTCCTATGTATTGCTCACCCTGTCCAAGCTATAACAATAGCTTGCCGTGCCCAAGTTACAACAATAATTATAACTGTGGTAATTCATCTTATTTTAACCCATATTGCAGCAGTAGAAGTTGGAATCCTTATTCTTTTAACCCAATCTGTAGTTCTTTAGGATCTCTTCACTCTTGGAATGCATATTATCCCCATTCTACAATCGGTAGTAGAAATTGTAACTTTCAAAGTTCTCCGGCCAGGGAATTGGCAAAGTTAGTTGCCGTCTTTGCACTTTCGGGTATTATCGTATTATCTGTTCACTGCTATCACAGCTTGAACACTTACTAACACCAAAGCAAATAAAATGGCTATTTTCCAAACCAGGCGCAAATTTGAGTGAAATAGCTTTGTTTGACTTTCTGGCAAAATGCAGAAGAGTAATAATTGTTGCACTTGTCGGGGTGAATGCGCCTTGCCAGCTCTCTGTAGAACTTTTTCTGTTTTGAGCTATCCAAAGGGTAGTCGGGAGCAATAAGAGATTGAATAAAGCAATTAGCTGGCGTGGATGTCGCTAATTCATCAAATGGAGTTTTTAAGACTTTTTGAATGGCGCAACTTAAGCTATGCTCACTTAAATTGGCAACACGCTCGCTTAACTCCGTCATATTTCCACTTGAAAAAGGGGATATTTCTGTGAAATTACAAGAAGGGGTTGAGGTGAAAGCAGTTGAGAAAAAGTTAGAGCCATATCGATATGCTCTTTTAGAGCTTTCATTCAATAAGTCTAAATCTTGTGATAAATTTTTAATAAAAAGAAGATTAAAGAGCTGATCATATAAAGCGTTTTGCAGTGTATCTCTAGGTCGTAACAAGTAGCTATGGTGGTAGCGGTTAATATCTTGCCAAACTTTTTTGATTAAAAGCAGGCAAGAAATTAATTTGTAAAGTGGATAGATGGGTTCAACATATGAAGAGAACTGGTTTGAAATAAAAGAAAGTGCACCTCCAAGAGCTAATATTTTTGAAGCAGTAAAGAAAATATTTTTATAGCTTTTGTTTGATAAAGGGTGAATTAAATCTGAGTATAAAAAAATGGTTCGGACAATTGTTCGTAAGCTTTGAAAAATTTGTGAAAAAGTCGTTGGGGAAGAACTTATATATAAATCATAACCGGACAAAAAAAATTCAAGTAATAGGTAGAGCTTCTTGCCATGGGCAATCTGAGGGAAAGGGTCATTAATGTGGGCTTTTAAAATAAGAAGTTCTGTAGGATTTAGATGGAAATTGACTTTTTTTGCAAAGAGAAGTGGTTGCTGCTTGTCTTTGAAATTAGTCGCTTTTGGGTAAGGTACTTTTGCATGGCTTAGAGCAAGAAAGGTAGTTAAAGAGGGATTTAAAATAGCATAGTGATAAGGGGAGTAAAGGCTTAGATCATCTGATTGTCTTGGAAGTTGTAGACTAAGGCCCCACTGAGCGAGCCTTAAAATAATAATCGGATTATTAGCTATGACCGCAATGTGGAAAAGGTTTTTTAAATCTGTTGTTTGCAGTGTGAGTAATTTTGATCCAAACACATGATGCAGTGCTTCGACAACCTCATTTTTATGCTGAAAAATGGCCCATAGAAGCGCATTGAAAACATCCAAAGCATTAAACTTGTCAATATTGAGTTGAAGGTAGTTAATTAATTCTTTTACGTTTAAAGATAATATCTGTTGAATCAATTCATTTGTTTTATCTTCATTAAAAATTTGCTGATACTTTTTTATTTCTTCTGAGAGCTCTTGAAGCTGTTCAGAAGCAATGTCTTTAATGTTTGCGAACTCTTCGGGCTTTAGCTCGTAGAGAGCATTGCAAGTGTTGGCAAAAATAGTTCCCAGAATCTCTCCAAAAAATTGCTTATTTAAATGCGCATCCTTTTTCATAATCAATTGATCAACAACGGAAGGGCGATGGTTTGCTTCTATGTTAATAGAAGCTTCATTGGCCATTAAATGATAGGCTACGGCGATATTTTTTTTACTTAAAGCAACTTCAACAGGATAATGTCCTGAAGGCAAAGGTTGATTAATTAATTCAGGGTGATCGGTAAGGTATTCGATCGTTTTTTTTGATTCGTGAGTTATAAGAAGTTTTTGAAGTTGTTTTTTTTGATCAATTAGAGGATCGGAAGGAAAAAAATAAGACGATAATTTTGCAATTGAATTAAACATGTATTAAACATTTTAAAAAGAAAAATATTTAAACAATTTTATGAGGTTTTAATAAAGAGAAATTATGAAATTAACTGTAAAGAGGGCTCAAAAACTTCTCCAAGAAGTGTTTGATGATTAAAATTATTAACTTTGATGTGTTGTAGCGTTCCAATCATTGAGTCATCTCCTTCAAATAGAGCATTTTTCCAACAACGAGTGCGTCCTTTTAAAAAGCGAGGATCTTTTGCACTTCTTTTTTCTACTAAAATCTCAGCTGTTTTTCCAACCATTGCTTGGCGTTGTTTCTTATATATCTCTTCTTGCAAGCTCATTAGCATTTGCAAGCGCTCTTCTTTTTCTTCATTTGGAACGGTATCTTTAAAGCGAGTCGCTGGAGTTCCTTTGCGTTCAGAATAAGTATAGATAAAGGCAACAGAGTACTCGATTTGTTTTAAAATATTATAGGTTTCCATGAACTCTTCGTGTGTTTCAGTAGGAAAACCAACAATAATATCAGTTCCTAAAGCCGCGTTGGGGACTATTTCTTTAAGAAGAGCTACTTTGTCTAAATACTCCTGCAAAGTGTAAATGCGATGCATTTTCTTTAAAATACGGTCTGAGCCAGCTTGAATAGGGAAGTGGATAAATTCACACATCGAGGGAAGGTCGCGAATCGCTTCCATCAACTGGCGTGTAATATCCACGGGATGAGAGGTCATAAATCGAATGCGTTCAATTCCGTTTATTTTATCTAGTTGATAAAGTAAGTCATGAAAAAGGCAACTCCATTCGGGTTGATCTTTACCATAACTATTTACGTTTTGGCCTAAGAGGGTAATTTCTTTGTACCCTTTAGAGGCTAAAATTTGACATTCTTTGATAATTTCTTGAGGAGGCCTTGAAACCTCAGGTCCTCGTGTATAGGGGACAACGCAGTATGTACAAAACTTATCACATCCGCGAATAATAGAAATGTAAGCTTTGACTTTATCGTCTCGTTTAGCTCCAGCATAATCTAATTCTTCATGGAATTTAGTTTGCACTCCTAAGCTTTTTTCTCCGGTTGCAAGAACTTCATCTAATGTTTCATTTAACTTGTGATAGTCATTGGTTCCTAAAACAAAATTAACATGAGGTATCTTTCTAAAAAGAGAGGCTTTTTTAGCATTAGCCATGCAGCCCGTGACACCAATAATTTGGTCTGCTTTCTTTTTACGGCCAAGCAGACCTAATTTTCCCATTACTTTACGTTCTGCCAAATCACGAATGGAACATGTATTAAAAATAAGGAGGTCTGCATTGATTTCATCTTGGAGCCAAACCATTCCCCGTTTTTCTAATTGACCACGCATGACTTCGGTGTCAAGTTCATTCATTTGACATCCGTAAGTGACAATGTAATAAGTTTTGGGTTCTTTCATACGTTGTCTTACAAAGTTGCTTTATGACTCAATTTAATTTGACCTCGATCATTGATGTCTAACACCTTCACTTTAAAGTCATCTCCTTCTTTAAAGAGACCTTCTAAAGTTTCAATGCGAGTATTAGCTACTTCAGAGATATGGCAAAGCCCTTCTTTTCCACCGACAAGCGATACAAAGAGACCAAAGTTAACAATCGAAACAATCTTGCCATTGTACACTTTGCCAATTTCAACTTCAGCGACAATGTTTTCAATCATTTCTTTTGCTTTTTGTACTCCAGCGCTATCAACACCTGAAATGCTGACAATACCGTCATCATCGATGTCAACATCCACACCTGCCTCTTCAATAATAGCTCGGATTTGTTTTCCTCCTGGGCCAATAACCAAGGCAATTTTGCTTGGCTTAACTTGAAGCATTTCAATCTTCGGAGCCCATTGAGAGAGTTCTTTGCGAGGAGCAGGACAAACAGCAACCATTTTACTTAAGATGATCTGGCGACCTTCTTTAGCTTGCATAAATGCTTTTTGCATGATTTCTGTTGTAATCCCTTCAATTTTGATATCCATTTGAAAGGCTGTAATTCCATCGCCATCACCAGTTAATTTAAAATCCATATCTCCTAAGGAATCTTCTGTGCCGCTAATATCAGATAAAATAGCGCAGTGTTTTCCCTGAAGAATAAGACCCATTGCAATACCTGCGATAGGGCGCTTAATTGGAATTCCAGCATCCATGAGGGCCAAACAGCCGCCGCAAACAGAAGCCATGGATGAAGATCCATTAGATTCTAAAATAGTAGATTCAAGGCGAATAACATAAGGAAATGCGGTTCTTTCTGGTAGGATAGGTAATAATGCTCGTTCTGCCAGTTTTCCGTGACCCATTTCTCTGCGAGAAGGGGCTCCCATGCGGCCAACTTCTCCTACTGAGTATGGAGGGAACTGATACTGCAGATAGAAACGCTCTGAGCCCATTTCTAAAACAGTTTCATATTTTTGAGACATGGTTTCGCCACCAATGGTAGCGACAGCCAGGGCTTGAGTTTCTCCGCGAGTGAAAACAGAACTACCGTGAGTGCGTGGTAAAAATGATTGGACAATACTGATAGGTCGCACTTCGTTAGTGCGTCTTCCATCAGCGCGTTTGTTACTTTCAATAATGCTATCGCGCATGCTTTGAGAACAGAGTTCTTTAAAAGCTAAAGCTGCATCTCTAGATTTGTATTTGGCTTCGCTATTTTCAGGGAATAGATTTTTAAAGACTTCTTCTTTAAGAGAAGAGATGACTGTATCTCTCTCTTTTTTGCCTTTAATAGCCAATGCTTCATTGAGGCGGTTTTGAACAATCTCTTTAATGTCTGCAAAAAGTTCCGCAGGAATCTCTGAAACCAAACTAAAGTCTTTTTCTTTTCCTACTTTAGATTGCCAGTCCAGTAGAGCATGACAAATTTTCTTGATAGACTCATGTCCTGTTTCAATGGCTTCAAGAACTTGTTCTTCTGTTAAAAAGTCACAGTAACCTTCGATCATTAAAATGGCGTCTAAAGTTCCAGCTAATAAAAGATCTAGCTTAGAGACTTTTTGTTCTTCAAGGGTAGGATTAATAATAAATTTATTATTAATGAAACCGACTCGGACAGCTCCAATCGGCTTAGTAAATGGTAGGTCTGAGATTAAAAGGGCTGCACTTGTTGCACAAAATGCAAGAGGATCAGGAGAGATCTCTGGGTCGTGTGAAAGGAGTGTTGTGACGACTTGCACTTCATTATAATAACCTTGTGGGAATAGGGGACGCAGAGGGCGGTCGATGAGACGGCAAATTAGCGTTTCTCTTTGAGTGGGTCTCCCTTCTCTTTTAAGATAACCATTGAGTGTTTTTCCTATGGCAGAAAACTTTTCTTGATAATCGACTCGGAGAGGAAAAAAATCGACTTCATCACTAGCAGTTTTTGCAGCGCAGACCGATGAAAGGAATACAGTGTCTCGAGCGCGAAGTAATACGCAGCCGTTGGCTTGTTTGCCCAGAGCCCCTGTTTCAAATATTAATTTTACTCCACCGATTTCAACCTGCATGGACTCTAATTCTAAATCTAACTTCATTCTTTGTCCTTATCCTAAAAGATTTTTTTATAATTCACGGGTAATAGGCTAAAATTTTATAAGATAAAATCAAAGCATAATTTTCATTAAATTGTTGCTAAAAGAGTAAGATGATAAAAAAGAAAGCCTTTTAATAATAGAATTAAAAGGCTTTAGATGACTATTTTCTTAATTTTAATCTGGAAATAAGGTTTTGATAACGCTTAGTATCCGTCGAGTTTAGATAATCTAAAAGTTTTCTGCGTTGACCTACGAGTTTGAGTAGAGCAAGTCTGGAACCATGATCTTTGGGAGCAATTTTTAAATGCTCAGTGATTTCAGTGATTCTTTCGGTCAAAATCGCAATCTGAACGTCTGCTGATCCGGTATCTTTTTCATGTAATTGGAACTTTTTTGTAATTTCTTCTTTAGTGCTTTTATCTAGAGACATAAGGCTTAAGTGTTCTCCTAAATATATATATTTTAGACAAATAATATGGGCTTAAACTATGGAACCTAATTGGTTATTGTAAGCATTGTATCATAATTAAAACCTTTAATTCAAGGTTCAATTGATCCAACATGCATCTATCTCTCCCTATTAACTATTATTTTAAACAAACTACATTAAGATCGCATAAATGTAGCGATATTTAATAAGAAAAAAAAGGTAGTATAAATTATTTTAATTAGAGGGAAAAACAGGTTTTTTGTGCTTTCGTAAGCTTTCAAATTGCAATTTTTTTTCAATCATTATATAGCTTAGGGATTAAAAAATGATGTTTAAAGGTCTTGCTTGGGCAAAGCCTTTCTTGAGCCAAAGGATAAAAGAGCGGTGAGTACAAATTATAAAAAAAACTTTACAGATAGACTTCAGTTTTTAGGGGTCGTAGGCCCATTTGTTATTATACTTACATTATTTTGTGTTTTACTACGAGGATCCTTTAAAGGATGGTACCTCTTTTTTGTGACCTTAGCCGCCCTTCCGATGAGCTGGAAATGGCAAACAAAGGGGTTTTTCGCAAGCCTTGGTGCTTTAGCTATCAGTTATTTATCAATGTATCCTTTTTTTGAGTCGGGGGATAGGCTTTGGCAGATGGGGGGGTGTTTAAGTCTAGCGCTGGGTCTCTTTATTACCCATTTAGGCTTCGAAGAGATTAAGGCGATGCTTCTTGATTTACAGATAGAGTCGCAAAGTCGCCTAGACAATTTGATAGAGCTTGATGATCAGCTTAAGAGGGCTAAAAAAGATTGGGATCTTTCCGAGGAAGAGTATCTAGCCCAAAAAGCAGATAAAGATCAGCTTATTCAGAAGCTGTCTTTAGAGGCCGATAGCTTAGAGCAAGCCAGTCAATTAATGGATAAAGAGCTAAAGCATTTGCAGCAACTTAACTTAAAATATTTGGATCAGATTGAAAAGAGCTCTCAACAAATATCGAAACTAGAAGTAGAGCAACTCCGGGCTTCAGAAATGCTCCAAACTGCCCAGCATGAGTTAGCTTTATCAATTACAGATAGAGAAGTTAGTCAGCAAAATCAAATTGAAGAGAATGAGTTTTTGATTCAAAAGCTCAATATGGAAATTTTTGAATTAGAAGAAAAATTTGAAGCGCAAACAGAGCAAGAGTCTAGTTTAAGTCAGCAAGCTCGTGAATATGCCCAAGAGATGCAAAAGCTAGAAGAATTACTTCGCGATAAGGTCTCTGAAATTTATGAACTTCACCATGCTCTTGCTATTAAAGAGACTGAAACTCTCAATTTTCAACGAGAGATTGAAAAAAGACAAAGAGCATTACTCGATAAAGAAAAAGATATTTTACACAATAAAACACAAATAGATGAGCGCGACCAGACGATTAATGAGTTTTCTAAAAAAAATCGTGATCTTGAACAAAATCTTTTGATGTCACAAGCTAACATCGAAGAGATGAAGGCCAAGATTCGCAAGCTAGAGCTTCTAAAGTCAGAACTCGACAAATCTCAAGAATATATGCAGAGTTCCCTTGAGCAAAAAACCAAGATGAAAAATTTAGAGCTTGAAGAATTAAATAATGAACTGAAGCAAAAGCGAGCTCAGATGACGCGTTTGATGGAACGTAATAACGAACTGGGTCAAGCCATCACAATGTATGAAGAGCGTACTTTAGCTTTAGAGATGCAAAATCAAGAAAATGAAAAATTAAGTTACTCTAAGTTAACAGAATTCAATGATGCTCGATTTGCTCTTCACCAGGCTAATTTGGACAAAGAGAGATTGAAGAAAGAGCTTGGAGAGATTCAGGAAAAAGGCAAGTCAAATCTAGAGAAAAAACCAAGCAAGCATTGGCTATTACAATTAGAATCAATTCTTAAACAAAACTCTTTCCGCAAGGTAGATTTACAACATTTACCTAAAGATCTCTCTCAAGAAATTGTAACACTAAATCAAACAAAAGCACTTTATAAGCAGCTGCGTGAACAATTTGAAGATAAGAATAAAACCCTAGAAGAAATTCGTGATAAACTGTTTAAAGCAGAAAGTCAGTTTGAGAAACTTAAAAAGCAATGCGAACAAGATCAAGCTAAAGAATCTGAGCTAGAAAGCGAATTGCAAAAGAACTTATTTATTAAAGATCAAGAAGTGAAAATTGCAGAAGATGAAGTTCTTTCTCTTAATGAAATTATTGGTTCATTGCTTTCAGAAATTGAAAAAGTCAAGGGTTAGGCGGTTAATATTTCGTGACCGTCTTCGGTAATTAAAATGGTGTGTTCCCATTGAGCGCTAGGCTTCCCATCTACTGTCAAAGCCGTCCAGCCATCTTCTTGAATAATTCCTTCGGGTTTTCCTGCATTGATCATAGGTTCAATGGTAAATGTCATTCCTGCAGCTAGTGGAATGTGTAATTGATTTTTAGAGTGCAGCACTTGGGGGGGTTCATGGAAGGCTAGGCCAACACCATGTCCTACAAACTGGTAGACGACAGAACAGTGTTGAGAATGTGTATAATCAGTGATGACGTCGCCAATTTTAGAAAGGAGAACCCCTGGTTTTAAGATTGCAATAGAGCGCATTAAAGCTTCATAAGCAACATCAACAACATGTTGTCTTTCAGGAGTTGTTTTGCCAATAACGACCATCGCGCTGCAATCCCCAAAAAAACCATTTAAAATGACCGAAATATCAATGTTAGCAATATCTCCTTCGATGAGCTTACGACTGCTTGGAATTCCATGGCAAATCACCTCATTGATAGAAATGCAGGTGCTAGCTGAATAAGGGGGAGTTCCATAATTGAGTGTGGCTGGCTTGCCTCCGGCTTCAATCATCAAACGATGGGCGTAATCATTGAGTTCTTGAGTTGTTACCCCCGCTTTGGCCATTAAACAAGTCTTATCTAAAATTTGCTTGGTTAACTGACAAGCTTTGCGAATGCCATTAATTTCTTCAGGGGTTTTTAAGCGGATTTGGTATTTTTTATAATATTCGTGAGCCAGTTCATACCGATTTGCAAAGGATTCTTTGGGGTAATGGCATTTTTTCCATTTTTTTCCGCTACCACACCAGCAAGGGTCATTTCTTCCGTACATGTTTCTTCTAAGTTGGGATTAAAAGGATACAATTATATCATTTTTTATTGTTTAGAAACAATTATTAGATCAAGGTTTTGATCCCTTCAAGGAGCATTTGAATAGCAATGAAGGTTAAAATAAGACCCATTAAACGAGTACAGGCTGTTAGAGCATTGTCTTTCATTATTTTTTTGAAAAATGGTGTTAAAATAAGAATGGCAGCGCTAATGCCCCACGCAATGACGATACCTAAAAACATGGTAAGGTTGCTCTCAATTTGACGGCTATAAGCCATAATTGCAGCCAAGATGGAAGGGCCAGCCACTAATGGGACTGAAAGAGGGACTATAAAAGGAGTTCCTCCATTATCATCGCTAAAGTGAGTTGTTGTAATGGTTGGAAAAATCATACCTAGCGCAATTAAAAAGAGGATGATCCCACCTGATATTTGAATAGAGGCAACGCTAATTCCAAGCCAATAGAGTAAAAGCTCTCCTAAGAATTGAAAGCAAATTAAGATCCCCAAAGAGATTAAAAGTTCTCTAAGAATAATTTGATATTGTTTTTTGACTTCATATGGTTTTAAAATAGCGGCAAAAATAGGGACATTACCCAGCGGATCCAGAATTAAAACCAGTGATAAAATTAGTGTAAAAATAGACATAGTTACATATAAAAAAAAGAATTTGGTCATTTATATCTTACTTGTTATTTGCTGTAAATAGATTTAAATTCAACGTGTGACTAGAGCTTCTCTGTAAGAAAGTAAACATTTAAATTGAGTTGTTATGATTATTGATCAGGCAAAAGCTATTGAGTTACTAAGGTATGGGCAATCCATTGCTGTTTCGACCGATACCGTTTATGGGATTGCTGCGGATATGAGTAATGAACGGGCCATTTTACAATTATATAACCTAAAAAAACGGCAGCTGAAAAAACCACTTGTCATTCAACTTGCTGCGCCCTCGGATTTGGCTAGTTATTTAGCCTTTGTCCCTTTTGATTTAGAGAAAATGATTCAACGATTTTGGCCAGGGGCTCTGACGCTTGTGCTTCCTGTTAAAGAGAAAAAGGTTCCCTCTCTTATTAGATCTCATTTGCCAACAGCTGCCTTTCGTATTGCCAATAACAACTCGTTAAGATCTTTAATTAAGGAGTTTGGCCCTCTGGCGGTGACTTCTGCTAATTACTCTGGTCAAAAGGAGCTGTTAACTGTGGCGGAGGTAGAAGAAGTTTTTGGAAAAGACTTTCCTGTCTTAGAAGGGGGACATGAAAAATCGAGTGGGATTGCTTCGACTGTTTTAGCTTATGTGGATTCTTCTTGGGTGATTTTGCGCAAAGGGGAAATTGCTTTGAAAGATCTCAGAGCTGTCGTTGGCTACAACCCTCCTGTTGTTAAAGATGTCGACTTTGAAAATAAAAACTATACGATTTGCCCGCAGTTGCATTGTATGGAATGTCCTTATGATGGGTCTATTAAGGTGGTAGTTGGATTTGTGGGACGCGAATACTTAGGGGCTGAGCGGGTCATTTATCTTAAAGAACCACAAAGTACTAAAGAGGTCAAATCTAGTATTTTAGAGATCATGAGTGTCATTCAAAATGAGAGCCCTCCTCATGTTTGGGTTGATATGAATTTTCCCAAAGTAGGAGCCATGAAAGAGCTAGCAACTATTTTAAAGCGCTCTTATGAGATAGATTCTTAAGGAATTTCAATTGTTTTCCCCTCCCACAATAAATGAGTCCACATCTTTTGAATAAATTTTAAATTTTTTGTAGAAAGCTTTGAGCAGACAAGAAGCATCTCGTTGTTTTTGCTAAAACCACTTTGAGTCCAATTTGTTGATCCCATGATCAATTTTTTGTTGTCAATTAGAGCAAACTTGTGGTGCATTAGTTGCATTCCTCGATTGTGATAAATGTTAAAGCCCGCCTCTTTTAAAGAGGTAGCCATCTTTTTAGAGGCTCCTTTCTGAGACAGATAATCAAAAATAACAGTGACCTTAACGCCTCGATTTTTTGCCTCTATTAAGGCGGTTAAAACTTGTGGGTGAGTGAAGGTAAACATGGCAATCTCAATGGATTGCTCGGCTTGATTGATAAGTTCTAAAACGGTTTCAAAAGCCTCTTTAGAGGGCAAGAAAAAGAATTTAAATTCTTTGAGTTGTAAAGAAGAATGGGGCTGCTGAGAGGTTAGTAGCTCTGTTTTTAAAAATCTCGCAAGCTCAGGCTTATACAAGCTAAGCATCATGTTGTCATGCATGCGCAAGGATTGAGAAGTTAAATTAGCTGATCCTAAATAGCAGATATCATCAAAAACAAAAATTTTATGGTGCATCAACCCTTTTTGTTTCAAAAGCTGAATTTTAATCTTAGGGCTGAGTGACAAAGAGAGTTGTTTGGCAAATTTTTTATCGGTAATGACGGTTGTGGGGATTTCCTCTTCGGCTTTAGCGTTGAGAGCTTTAATAAAATCTGGATCAGAGAGGGTGTAGACGCTTAAGACAATTTCATGCTTTGCTAACTTAAGGCTTTTTAAGATGGAAACTTTCAGATCCCTTTGCATTTGGTTACAAACCAACAAAAGAGGATTTTTCTGCGATGGGATAGGGATGAAAATTATTTTTTTTAAATAGAGAGCGAAGATGGCGATGAAGACAAAAAGGAGTCTTAGGTTGAAAGTTTTTAATTTAAAAAAATTTGTTAATTTGAAACACATTTTTTTAATAAAACCAATCATCCTGAAGTTAGAGGTCTACAGAAAAATCAATAGATCTTAAATAGGGGTAGGAATGACCGTGAAATATTTAACTTGAGAGACTGCTTCTGGCGCTCAACACGACAGTAGACAGCTTAAACCTTTTGTCCTTCAGCTCTTAAATCACGAACAACAGCAGCTAAGCCTCTTTTGTCAATGGTGCGCATTGCATTGGTAGAAATCTTAAGGGTAATAAAGCGCTTTTCTTCTGAAAACCAAAATCTTTTTTTGACTAGATTAGGTAGAAACTTTCTTTTAGTAACCCCTGTAATATTGAGTCCAATCCCTTTCTTTTTCTTTGCAATCCCTCTAAGGGCGTAACTTCTTCCTCTAACGGGTTTTTTGCCAGTAACTTGACAGACCTTTGCCATGATTGAACTCCTTAAATTTAAATTAGGCAAAATACTAACATCTTGTTTCTTATTGCACAAGAAAAAATATCTTGGCAGTATGCAAATAAGTGGGAGTAATAAATATTTATAAGTTATTTATTTCAAGGAAATTATGGAAAGTCTATCCGTAGATTTAGTGGTAATGGGTTCTGGGCCTGCTGGACAGAAAGCTGCAATCCAAGCAGCTAAACTCAAAAAAACGGTTGTCGTTATTGAAAAACCAGACCAATTAGGGGGGGCTTGCTTGCATTCTGGTACGATCCCTTCTAAGACTTTTAGGGCGGCTATCTTAGATCTTACCCAATTTTATCTGCGCAGCTTTTACAGTAAAGATAACAAGTTTGGGGAGATTTCCATTAGCGACCTCAATTACCGCCTTCAGGCGGTGACAGAAATGCAATCAGGGATGATCGAAAGGCAGATGAAAAAAAACCATATTCAGCTTGTCTATGGGAATGCTTCTTTTGAAAGTTCCAAAGTCATTATTGTTAAAGATCACCATCATGAGCTCACTTATCGAATCAAATCAGAATATGTGGTTATCGCCACAGGATCTTCTCCAAGAAATCCTCAAGGAGTCCCTTTTGATCAAAAGTATATTTTAGATTCTTCGACGTTGCTCAAAATAGATAAGCTTCCTAAAAGCATGGTTGTTTTAGGGGGAGGCGTTATTGGCGCTGAGTATGCCAGTTTTTTTGCAGCCCTAGGGGTAGAGGTGACCGTTTTGGATAAAAAAGAGCACCTGCTTCCGAAGTTAGATCGGGAGATTGGAATTCACCTTCAAAGTGGACTGATGGAGATAGGACTTAAATTTCTTGCTAAAAAGCAGCCTAAAGAAATTGGGGTTAAAAATAATCAAGCTTATGTTCTTTGTGAAGATGGCACAGAGGTGGTTGCAGACGTCTTGCTTTATGCTCTTGGGAGAGAAGCTAATATTTCAAATTTAACAATTGAAAATGCAGGGATTACTCTTAATTCAAGGGGTTACATACACACAAATGATTTCTTTCAAACACAAATACCTAACATCTATGCTGTGGGCGATGTTATTGGAGGGGCTTCTTTGGCGTCAACTAGTATGGAACAGGGAAGGCTTGCAGCATTAAGCTTGTGTGGGCAAAAGACGCACCCTTTCCCAGAAATCTATCCTTTAGGGATCTATACGATCCCTGAAATTTCTTGTTGTGGCTATACAGAAGAAGAAGTTAAAGCGCTTGGTTATAATTATAATATTGGCAGGGCCTATTATTATGAAATTGCGGCGGGCCAAATTTATGGTTCCAATAACATGGGGATGTTCAAGATCATTTTTCATGCAGAAACTGACGAGATCTTGGGAGTACATATTGTGGGACATCAGGCAACTGAAGTGATACACATTGGTCAAGTCGCCATGAGCTTTAGAGCAAAAATTGATTTTTTTATCGATCAGGTTTTTAATTACCCAACTTATGCAGAAGGTTATCGTATTGCCGCGCTCAATGGCGTAAATAAAAAATAGACTATTTTTTATGGGCAATAACGACTAGATAGGAAGGGGATAAATAAGGGGGCTGATCTTCAATCCCTTCAAGTTCACAATAACGCTCAATCCAAGACTGAATAAAGCTAGCTTGTGATGTGGTGGGTAAGGATTTAAGAGAAGAAAATTCTGAAGAAATAAAATCTATTAATTGATCTGTGTTCTCAAAAACTTTTTTTTGCGCTCTTTTTTCAATGAGGTTAATTTCAAAGCCAGCATTTTCTAGCTGCCGTTTGTAATCTTCTAAAGAGATGGAACTAAAATCAGAATCAAAATAATGTTGAAAAGGACGCCATTTTTCTTGCGACAAAAGCTCTTCTAAAGCTTCTTGCAGGGAAAGTGGTAATCCAACGGGTATTGATAAAGCAATCGTTCCATTTGATTTTAAAATTTTAGACATCTTTTTTAAAAACAGTGTGGGCTCTGCGATCTTTTGAAAATCGGTAAAAGAAAAAACCACATCAAAATGTTTGTCACAATCAAACTCATAAGGATTGGCTTCAATAAAACTCAAGTTATGAAAATGATGGGAGGAAAATGTTTTTTGTGCTTTACCGATTAAAGGAGATAAAGAATCAACGCCGATCACTTGACCTTGAGTCACTAATTTAGAAAGAAGGGCAGCTTTATGCCCTTCTTTGCACCCTAAATATAAAATGTGTTCTTTCCCATTAAATTTAAATTTTTCAAAGAGAAATAGAGAAATTTCTTTTGAGAGATCATTTGTTACTTGATCTGTTTTATTGTCTCTAACATGAACCTGATGGGAAAATAAATAGCAGGGCAAGAGTGTAAATACAATCAATCTAAACACAAATTACCTTTTATGCGGGGTTCATTCATATAAATTAAGGGCTACTTTTTTTTAAACGTTACCTGATTATTTTCCACAACAAGTTCAACTTGCGAATGTTCTTTTATTTCTCCAGCTAAAATTGCTTTAGATAAAGGAATGGTTACTTTTTGATGGATCAATCGTTTTAAAGGTCTAGCTCCAAAGTCACTATGATAGCCTTCTTTGGCAAGTAATTTTAGAACTTCAGGAGTATAGATTAACTGAATGTCTTTTTCAGAAAGTCTTTTTTCCACCCGCTCAAGTTGAATTTTGACAATGCTACCCATATCTTTTTGCTGAAGAGGAAAGAAGGGCAAGATGTCATCTAATCGATTGATAAACTCAGGTCTAAAGTGAGCTTTTAAAACAGGATCAATCAAGGTGAGTAATTCTTCTTTAGTGGGTACTTTTTCAGATTGCATGGCCCTTAGTAGCTCTTGGGATGCGAGGCTTGAAGTCATAATAAAAAGGGCGTTTTTACAGTTAACAGTGCGACCCTGACTATCTGTGATGCGACCATCATCGAAAATTTGTAGTAGGATATTAAAAATATCGTTGTGAGCTTTCTCTATTTCGTCAAAAAGAACAACAGCATAGGGCTTGCGTCTTAAAGCTTCGGTGAGCTGACCACCTTCATCATAGCCCACATATCCTGGAGGAGAGCCAATGAGCCTTGAAACGCTATGCTTTTCCATATACTCTGACATATCTAGGCGAATAATGGCCTCTTCATTATTAAATAAAAACTCTGCAAGAGCCTTGGCGAGTTCTGTTTTACCGACGCCTGTGGGGCCCATAAATAGAAAGGCGCCTGTAGGGCGGTTAGGATCTTGCAAGCCAGCGCGAGAACAGCGAATGGCTTCACTAATGGTTTTAATGGCATATTCTTGACCTACGACCCGTTTAGAAAGCTCTTCTTCTAAATGTAAGAGCTTTTTAACTTCGCTTTCTAGCATTCTCTGAACGGGGATTCCCGTCCATTTAGCAACAATGTGAGAAATTAAAGTTTCATCCACTTCTTCTCGCAGTAACCGATTGGGTTGCTCGCCAAGCTTTTTATTGGCCATTTTAATTTCTTCTTCCATTGCAGGAATTAAACTATAGCGAAGTTCTGCCACTCTATTGAAGTCAGAAGTGCGCTCTGCTTCTTCTTCTTGAAATTTTAAAGTTTCAAGTTGATTTTTCTTCGTTTTTAGATTTTCAATAACAGAACGTTCTTGTTCCCATTGCTTTTCTAAATTGCGTAACTCCTCTTGCGTTTCTGCAATTTCTTTTTGGAGTTTTTCTTTTTGTTCAGTGTGTGCCTCTTTACTATCGCGCTTGAGCCCTTCTTGTTTGACGATGAGGCCAGAGAGTTTGCGCTTGAGATGGTCGATAGGAAGTGGGCAGCTTCCCAGTTGCATCCGAATCATGGAAGCAGCTTCATCGATTAAATCAATGGCCTTATCGGGCAAAAATCGATCTGAAATATAGCGTTGAGAAAGATGAACGGCTGCATGCAAAGCGCCTTCGGTGATGCGTACACCGTGAAAGTTTTCATAGCGTTCTCTTAAACCTCTTAAAATGCTGATAGCATCTTCTTCAGAAGGTTCTTGAATCATGACGGGTTGAAAGCGTCTTTCTAAGGCAGCATCTTTCTCAATATATTTTTGATATTCTCTTAAGGTTGTAGCTCCGATGCAATGCAATGTTCCTCTGGCAAGAGCTGGTTTTAAAAGGTTGGCAGCGTCCATTGCCCCTTCAGAAGCTCCTGCTCCTACTAAAGTATGCACTTCATCAATGAAAAGGATAATTTGACCTTCGCTTTTTTCGACTTCCTTGAGAATTCCTTTGAGCCTTTCTTCAAATTCACCCCGATATTTAGTTCCAGCAATTAAGCTGCCCATATCAAGAGCAAAAAGTTGTCTATTTTCTAAGGAGTCAGGAACATCTTTTTGGACAATACGCAAAGCCAATCCTTCTGCGATCGCTGTTTTTCCAACCCCAGGTTCACCAATAAGCATCGGGTTGTTTTTTGTGCGCCGACTCAGTACTTGAATGGTTCTGCGAATTTCTTCATCGCGCCCGATCACTGGATCTAATTTTCCAGACTTTGCTAGTTGCGTAAGATTTTTACAAAACTTTTCTAATGCTTTAAGACTACCTTCAGAAGTGGGTGAATCCATAGCGGCTCCTTTGCGAGTTTTTTGGATCATTTCGACAAGTTCTTTGAGAGAGAGTTTTTTAATTTTAAGAAAATAAGCCAGAGGTTCTGACTCGGTTTCTGCAAAAGCAAGTAAGAAGTGATCTGCACTGATATAGCTATCATGCCATTTTTTAGCCCACTGATCAGCTTTATGCAACAATTGCTGAAAAGATTGGGAAGGAGTGGGTTGGTAGGATCCGCTAGAGGTTTGAGCAAGGTGAGTTAATTTTTCTTTGACTTTCCCTTGTAGTGAGTTTAAATCAATCCCCGTTTCTTTAATTAAAGTAGCAAAGTAGCCTCCTTCATCTTCTAAAAAAGTGTGAAGCAGATGTACATCAGCAAATTCAGTATTTCGATTATCTTGAGCTAAAAGCATCGCATTTTGAAGTGCGGTTTGGACAGAATCTGTAAATTGATAATTCATTTAATTATCTCCTAGTTTATTGCGTCGCCGAAACCATGATAAAAAAAGAGGGATTTAAAGGCAAGGAGGTTGAAAATACTCCATTGAAACCTGAGCTAGCCCTTTGGTTGCAAAAGGCTTTTGAACGATAAGGTGTAAATTAGCAATAGCGAAGCGATTTAAAAGTTGTTTAGCAAGATGGCTTAAAAAGGCTTCAAGTAAGACAAATTGTGTGCTTTGAGCTATTTCTGAAATAGCTTCGGCAACTTCTGCATAGTCGACTGTATCTTTAATATTGTCGCTTAAAATACTTTTTTGAATATCTATCTCAAAGCTTGCGTCAATAATAAGGGGTTGTTTTTTTTGGCGTTCATTATTGGCAACACCAATAATAACATTAACTTTGATTTGTTTGAGGTGAACTTTTGCTTGCACTAGAAGAGGTTGGTTTTTGCGGAGTATTATTACTTTTTGCTGAATTATTTGCAGCGTTGTTCTGGATTGCGCTGGCATTTTTAACAACATTACCATAGACGGATCTGGAAGTTGCCCCATTAAACAGTTCATATCCTCCTCCTGTGGCGACAGTATTTTGGATAACAAATACTTGTTGACCATTGGACCAGCCTGCTGCTTGATAGCGTGCAGAAGGGGCAATTTGCCAAAGAGTGTTATTGCTTAAGCGAATAAATTGGCCCCCATTTCTAATTTCAGTGATGGTATAGCCAGTCGCAAAACTTTGTGAAACTTGTGAAGAGGCTTTTTGAGCAGTCGCTGGTTGATTATAATTTTGGTTGGAAAGGGTGAATGGAAAAAGAGTATCTTGGCTTTTTGAAACGTTTACAATATCACCGGGTTTCCAATAATAGGTATAGAGCCAGGCATTGGGGCTGACGTTCCAAACAGAACCATCACCTAGTTTAACAAAATGACCATCTCCAAGAACTGCAACAACTGCGTTGGGGGCTACTTTAGTTTGAGAATTATTTTGTTGTTGATTTTGAGTGCTCCAGTTTTCTATCCAATTAGCTAGTGCTTGCTGTTGACTTGTGGAAAGAGTGTCAACGCCTGTTGCATTGAGTGTTTCTTGATTCATCGCGCTCGATAAGTTAAGAGCAGGGCCTTTGCTTTGCAAATCAGCCGGTTGCTGCTGAGGTTGGCTTGTTGCTAAAGCAGGATTTTGCGATGCATTTGGATTTGGAGCGGCGATCAACAGGCGCGTAGATAAGAAGCAAGCGATAATAAAAAGTCGTTTCATGACAATCCAATTTTAGTTATACATAGAAATTCGGACTATAAAGGAAGCTTTTGAAATCATGCAAATATTTAATATAGTTTTAATTCTATTAGCGGGAATTGTCTGTTTATATGCAGGCGCTGAACTATTAATTGTATTTGCAGCAAGACTTGCATTATCGCTCGGAATGACTCCGCTGGTGGTGGGTTTAATTGTCGTAGCTTTTGCAACCTCCACTCCAGAACTAGCCTCAACCATCATTGCGCAGGTGGGGGGTACTTCCAATATAGCGATGGGAACTGTTGTCGGCTCCAATATTGCAAATATTGGTTTTATATTAGGTTTAATTACTTTAATTAAACCTGTAGAGGTCCAAAGGCACATGAGATCTTTTGAAGCCCCTCTTGCTTTTGGCATAACCTTGCTTCTCTGGGTTTTCATGCTTCGAGGTATCATCACTAGAGCAATGGGGATTCTTTTTATTGTAGGGATTGTGTTGTATACTTACAAACATGTGACTTCAGCTAAACAAACACCTCACTCTGAGAAGAAAGAGCTTTTGAAGATTTCTGGATCAAAAAGAGTGTGGTATTTTCTTTTAATGGCTATTGGAGTGGTTTCTTTGTGCTTTGGGGGCTACTTCTTAGTAGAGGGTTCGATAAAGCTAGCAAAACTATTTGGGATTTCAGATCGGGTAATTGGTTTAACCGTTGTTGCCCTGGGCACTTCTCTGCCAGAATTTGCAGCCTCATTAGTGGCTATCTTTCGCAAACTAGATGACGTTGCGATTGGAAATATTTTAGGAAGTAACATCTTCAACATTTTATTTATTTTGGGAGCTGTTGCGATTATTAAACCTGTTCAATTTTCAGCACAGTTTCTCAATCAAGATGTTCCTATTTTGCTTGGGTTTTCAGCACTTCTTTGGCTTTTAGTCTCCTGGCAAAAAAGATTGGGTCGCTTAAGTGGGCTCTTACTTTTGGCTTGCTATGGGGGCTATTTATATTTTTTAGCTTAGAAGCACCAGCGAATACCAATATAAGGGGAAAAGGAGTAGACGCTTTTTGCTTTAATGGGTTGCAGAGGACCCACTTTAATACTTTGATCTTTTAGTTGACCAATTTCTCTCATCTGTCCCCAAGCGGTGTATTTGCAGCCCACTCGAATCATCATGGTAGGTTCATTCGTGGCCGGTTGAAAAGAAAACCCAGCATCTCCTGTCCAAACGGCATTGGCTGAAAACTTATTGTTCAACGAGATAATGCTTGAAGAAAAGTTATTATTAACCAAGATCATTTCATTGATCTGGTTATTTATCCAGCTTTGCCAGCCAGGTCCCACACCCAAACCTAAATAAGTATTCCAGGCCCATCTTCCAATTAAAAGAGGATAAGGAGTAGAGATGTAGGCTTTAAATAATAGGGCATAGAGCTGCAGATCCGACCTAAATTGAGACCAAGCAGGCGCCCCGCTATTTGCATAAGCAACAGGACTTGTTGATTCAATAGAGATTCCTGATTGGCCATAAAAGCTTAAACCACAGTTTAACCAATAAAAGACTCTCATGCTAAACATCGCTTCATAGAGTGCTGTTTTATTGTAGCTAAATTTTTGGATGTTGCCAAAATTAACCCCTTGATAACTTGAGAAAGAGCTTTTTGGAATTGGAGATAGATTTCCTTTCAATTTGGAAAAATATAAGAAACCGGGTCCAATGCTAAAATCAAAATACATTCCAGCGGGGCTTTGAATATCTTTGAGGGAGATCGTATCAATGGCAGGTCGATATTGGTTAGAATAGGCCTCTGTCGATTCCGCCCAAATAAAGGCAGGATATAAAATAGTAAGCAATGCAAAAAAGATAATAATCACTAAACGTCGCCTACTCATAGCTTTTCTCCCCCTTAGCCTATGTTAAGGATCAAATTGTTTTTGTCAAATTCAGCGATGTTTTGGTGCAAACATCTTACTTCCAAATGATTGAATGTTTTACATGTCTTGATGTGACTCTTCAAGTTTGAAAAGAGAGTAAAGTAATTTTTCTTAAGTGAATGGTTTTGGATATTATCAGACCTTGATGGGGTAGGCCGCACAACTGGTTTGCTCGCCAAACTAGAGCTGAAAAAAGCATCTTAGCCCTTAAGCTAAGATGCTTACTTAATTACATTTTTTTTAATCCAAGCGATTGCAAATATTTTATTGCGGAGGGGCCTAAAACATCCTTATGCATAGCATCTGGATCTTTTAGGATTATTTCTCCTAGATACTCATCTACAACATGAGTCGCTAAGAGATCTAAGGCCTCTTGCTCACTTTTTACCGCCTCTCCATAGATTAAACGCTGGGTGAAGATGGTAGTTATCTTCTTTTGAGACAAAGGACATCCTTTTTTTTCTTCTTTAACTTCTAGAATTTCTTTAAAGTAAAGCATCGCCACATCCAGTTCTCTGGGCATCTGAGGGCTCAGCACAAGAACTGCCAGATGAGACCATGCATGATCTGGAATCCCTTTTCTGATCCCTTGCACCGCTTTGTGAAGTGCTTGGATACGAACTTTGGCAGCTTCATCGATTAAAAGAGCAATGCTCTCATTTAAATGAGGAAGATGCTTTAAAATGCTTTCATCTTTTTTAAGGACGCTCTCCAGTTGCCGAAGATAGCCCAGGTGGGCTTGAAGGTGGATATTGTTTTCAGCCACTACATTGGCAATGGCATCTAACAGTTTTTCCTTTTTTTCTTCAACTCGCTGAGCGGTTGCCTCTATATTGCAAAGAGCGCAGGGAATGTGAGCGAGCGTTTTTAATTCATGATAATAGGATGGAAGATAAGGGAGGACGCTTCTTTTTCCTTCGTAATGAAGGATAAGATCATCTCCGATAGCTAAGATAATGGGTTTAGTTTTTCCGAATTCTCTAGAAAAACCGCCTCCTTTCTCACAGAGTGAGAATCTAAAAATAGTTGATTTAACGCAGCCATACAAGGGCTGTTTTGTGTAGTTAGGGTTGCCATAATAATTCCTTATATTTAATTTTTTATGATTTGAAAAGTGAGGAGAGGCAAAAACTTTATATGCCTATCAACTCGGGGACTCAAAAGTAAAGGATAAAAAAAATATAGATGGAGCTTAAGCTCCAAAAAAGAATGAATGACGGGATGAATGTAGCTGTATTGTGTTTTTCATATAGTTTAATTTTAGCCTTAAATATCTTTTAAGTCAATATGAATGAATAAATTGAGGATGGAAAGAGCTATTAAAGGAGGCCTTCTTAAGGTTCGATAGAAGAGCTTAAGAGCATCTTTTTGACATCATCCATCATTTTGAGTTCCACCTTATGTTTCTTTAACAGGGCCACACAGTTTTTATAGTGCTGCCAAGAAGCTGGGGTGTTGAGATTTTCGTTATAGAGCATGGCAAGGTTAAACTCGACAGCGGGGATTTCGGGGTCCATTTGATGAATACGCTCTAAGGCGGCAATCGCTTTTTTAGGTTCTGACAGATCGTTGTAGATCATCGAAAGCATATGGAGCCCTGCACCAAAGTGGGGATATTTTTTAATTTCTTCCTCTAAGAGATCTCTTCTTTTTTTGATTTCTTCAAGGTCACTTTTTTTGGGAGGTAAAACGGCTGCCATCAAAGCGGGCAGGCTGACTTTTCCCTTTAAGTAATCTTGTTGAGCATTGAAATCCATCGGATAAATTTGATCTTCAAACTTTAATTTCTTTAAGCGAGTAAACGTTTTTTTTGCTTCTTTAGGCTCATTATTAAAAGCATAGCAATAGCCCAGCATCATTGTATACAAGGCTGCATCTGGATCGTAGGTGAGTGCTTTATAGTAATGCTCTTTTGCCTTTAAATATTCATGATCCATGAGGTAAGTAGCACCAAGATTGTGGTGAACACAAGCGATGGTTTGTTTTAAATCAATCTGCTTGAGGCATTTCATATTTACAGAAAAGTAGCTGTCACTTGGTACATGAATTCCACGATGGGTGGTTTCAATATTTGTTAGATTATCTCCTTCACGCAGGCGAACAAAAATATGTCCTGGAGGGGTGATGATTTCTAAAGGAAGGTGGAGTCTTTGAGCTAAACAGAGATAGATAATAGTCGTGCCGAGGCAAACCCCTTGCTTTGAATCTAAAATTTCAGAGAGCTGAGAAAACTTGTGATGTTCATCTTGAATGTATCGATTGGGAAAGCGCACTTTCAAATCAAAAAACAAGACATGATTGATTTCTCGAATAATATCTTTATAGGAGGGGTTCTCTTGAAGGCGAGCAAGCACTTGAAGAGCTAAAAAATCAAGCTGAGCTTCGTAATTGCGCACCCAAATCCAGTCAATCTCATCACCTTGTTGAGTCAGAAGAATAGCTCGCGCTAGATCTATTTCGTCTACTGGTAATTCTAAAACCTCTTTTTCACTTTTAACAAAATGCCCTTTAAGTGAGCGGTTACCTAGGTGGGAACTGAGAGTTTCAATTGCTTCTAAATATTCTTCCTCTAAAAAATCTTTTTGGATTTCTTTTCCTAAGATAAAAGAGACAAAGCCGTCAATCGATTGATTGATTAAAGGAAGATGGGCTAGTGTATCTCCTGAAGGGTGACACTTTCTTAAGAGCAATTGCGCATGTTGGTATGCCTTTTGGCCAATAGGCTGATTAGGATAAAGCTTATAAAGGGCAATGTGCTGAGTGATGGAATTGGGATCTAAGCCATTATATAGACTTGTCAGTGGGTCTTCATGATAGCTAAAAAGGGTCGTACTAAGACAAATGAGTAATAGATAAAATCGCTTCACGTAACTTCCTTGAGTTGACAATTTGCTCAACAGATGGGACAAATCGATATCTCCAATTTCTTTTAGATGGAGTGCCCGGATAATTGATTCGTTCTTTATTGTAGTCTTTATGGATCATTTCAGGAAATAGAGCAAGATACTCCTGAAGTAGGTTGGCGTGGAATAAACTGCTGGTTCTGTGGCTATCCTTTAAAATTTCTTTTCGTTTGAAATTACCCAAAGAAGGGGTATAGCGCCACCCTTTCCATAGACAAAACAGCTTGGCCGCTTTCGAATATTTTTTCCACCATTGCCTTAATGTAACTGTATCATGAGAAGCGATGTGGGTAATAGATGCTGTATTATAGAGAGGATAGGGGACAAAGTCTGTTCCTCCAGCGCCCGTGCGTTGCCAAGTTAAAATATTAGTTCCACAAATGCCCAGCTCTCGCAAAACATCTTTGATCGTTTGAGGGACCACAAGGTCTTCACCAATAGGTAACATTTGAGAGTTTTGGATTAAGACAGATAAGAAATCATAACCTTGTTGTAGCCATAAAGCTGCATCATGTGGGACAAAGGAGCCGCTGCATCCCTTTTTTCCAACAGGAATATTCCAAGTGCGGAAAAAGCCAATAATATGATCTAAACGGTAAATATGATAAAAATTTTCTGCAATTTTGAGTCTTGTTTTCCACCAATGATAATCACTTTTTTTTAGATATGCCCAGTTATAGGCTGGAAAGTTCCAGTTTTGACCCTCTGGGGTAAAATTATCAGGAGGGGAGCCCACTGAATAGTCCATTAAAAATAATTGAGGAAAATGCCAAGCATCGCAACTTTTTTTACTGACTAAAAAAGGTAGGTCACCGAATAAAAAAACGTTGTTTTGATCGGCATGTTTTTTCACTTGGGCAAATTGAGAAAAACAAAAAGATTGAATCATTAAATGAAAATCGATCCTTTTTTGATGCTTTAAGATCAAATCACTTCTTTGACTCGCTTGCAGAGTATGTAAATTTTTTGGCCATAAACGCCAGTCGTCAAGTTTATAAATTTCTGTGAGGGTACAAAAAAGGGCGTAAGCTGTGGCCCATTCATTTTGTTCTTTAAATAAAAGATATTCTTTGGATTTTTCAACTTGAGAAAAGCAGAGCTCGAAATACTTTTCTAAAAACTTAAATTTAGCTTGCCTTGCTTTAGTATAATTAAAAGGAGAAGAAGGACTTTGTTTTTGCATGGAGCTTATTATCTCTTTAAGAGAAGAATGAGTAGAGTAATAGGGCAGCGCGTGTAAACTTAAGTAAACAGGGTTTAGCGCGAGAGTGGAAATAGGATTATAAGGGCTATTATCAAAACCTGTATCATTAACAGGAAGCAGCTGCAGAAAATCGCAACCAACTTGCTCGCACCATGAAATCATGGGGATAAGATCTAAAAATTCTCCACAAAGGGGACTTGTTTTGGAATGCAGAGAAGAAAGCATCATAACAATGCCATGATGAGCATTTAAGCCAATTTTTTTCCAATGCGGAGCACACAGTGTCTTTAGCAATTGTTTGGTGAAAACATCTTGCATTTAACCCCCAAAAAATTGGGTTTTGTCATTGATATCGTAGTAGTGTTCTTCATGGAGTGGTTGAGAGCGTCCTTCATCTAGAGCCCCTTTCCAGGCCATTGCTTTTTTGATAAAAGGGGTTAAAATACTTAAAATGTTATTAGTGTCAAAAATGGCTGTTTGGATTTTTTCAAAAAGAATTAAACTATTGAGCTTGCGACTATAGGCGAAGGTGCCTAGCAATGGATAGGGGCGAGCGTTTGCTTTCAGCGCTGCCACAAGACAATCAGCTCGAAAACGACCCGAAGGTAATTCTCCTAAAATAGAGCCAATAATTAAGTAGTTTTCACTAGGATCCAGTTCTAATTGAACTTCAATTTTGTTTTGAATGACGATTAAACACGAGTTATTATCGTCAGGTTTTAAATTCATGGAGAGATGCTTAGATAGGTCTTCTAATAGAAGGGCAAATTTACCACCAATCACGATTCTTCTCCCTCTTCGTCTTCGTTGTCCAGTGCCTCATCTAGTTCTTCAAGAGCATCCATATAAGCATTTAAAAGTTCTTGACGGTGCTGAGTGCTTCGATAGAGCTTGGGAGCTACATTACGAATAGCATCCCTAAATTGCGTGAAGACTAAAATTTGGGCGATAATTTCTTCATCTATACCTAACTTTTCAGCTAGTTTAATGACTTTGACAGCGGTAGGATAACGATCGTCGAGCAGTTGCATAAAAAGACGTGCCATTAACTCAAAAGAAAGTTGTTTAGGATAATAGAGATCGTGTTTATCAAAGCCTCGAAAAATCAAATTCATGCGACCTTTGAAAAAAAGATAAACAGCTAAAATAGCTTGTAGGTTACGCGTCTCTGTCAGCAAACTATAAAGTAATGCTTTAGGAATAGAAGAGCCCTTGGCTTTCATGTCGCGTCCCAGAGAGTTGAGTAAAAATTTAATCACTTTTTCTAGCTTTTCAAAAGGAAATTGCATTGAAAGCTCTTCAAAAAGTTTGTTGGGAGTGCGGGGATTTCCTGTAATATCTCGATAGAGGTCTCTTAAGCCATTGGGATTGCCAAGTCCCTGTGATGCAAAATTTCTAGCCTCCTCAGCAATGTTTTTTCCAGCTGTGACTTCGCGGCCAAAATTTTCATTAAGTTCAGCTCTTGCCTGCTTAATATTTTGTAGCATCGTGTCTTCGGTGATCTTCTCTAAGTACTCTAAAGCATCATCGGCTACAGAGAAATCAGAATAAGCTTCTAAAACTTTTCGAAGGGTCTCTTCTGTGGTATCGGTTTCTGAAAGGTGTGCTTTTAAAATAAGAAGAGTTTTGGCATCGAGCTCAGGATTAAGTTCACTTTCTTTAAAAGGCAAGACATCGGTTTCTTCCATCCCATACAAGTTAGATTCTTTAACTAAAGCTTGATCTTTTGCCGAGCGCTGCTCGAGCGTTTTAGCTTTAGATTTGACCTCCTTATCTACTAGCGAAGCGATGTATTGATTGCCCTCTTCTGCCATAAGCATGAAATCTTCGACGCTTGTCTCTTGGCGAGCCATTTGCTGCATCATTTTTTCCATGGCAGCTTGGCGCTTTAGTGCTGAAGGGTTGATTCCTGGGTCAAATGTCATAAGCCTTTATGTGATTTGTACCCTTCCGAGGGGCTGAATTTTAATTTCTGGAACAATTTCTTGAAACGAGATCACTGCCAAGTATGGGAAGTCTACTTCGATCAACTTGCGCACAAATCGGCGAACATCCACAGCTGTTACTAAAACAGGGGGCTGAGATCCAGCTTGTGGAGGGACAACTGTTTTACGCATCGATTGTAAAATCATTTGAGTGGAGTCTGGATCTAAAGCAATGTAGGACCCTGCAGAAGTTTGCTTAATTCCTCCACGAACCATATCTTCAATTTCAGGATCTAAAAGATAGACTGAAATCACCGATTGTCCTTGAGAGTATTTATAACTCACGTAGCGCTTCAGCGATGTTCTGACATACTCGGTTAAAAGAACGGTATCTTTTTCTGTCTGCGCCCATTCACTGAGCGATTCCATAATGGTTTTGAGATCTTTGACAGAAATTTGTTCTTGAATAAGACGTTTAAATATTTCTGTGAGCTTTTGCAAGGGGATCAAGCGTGTGACTTCACGGACAAGATCGGGATAATTTTTTTCAACAAATTCAAGCATTGCTCGCACTTCTTGTATTCCCACAAAATCTGCAGCGTAATGGCGAAAAAAGTATGAGAGGTGGAGGACAGCAACCTCGACAGTTGACCAATATTTAATATGAGCTTTGTCTAAGATCTCTTTATGTTTTTCTTCTACCCAAAAAGCGGGCATGTTGAGTGAGTTCGTATAAGAGGTGTAGGGGATATTATAACGCTTTAAAGTCTCTTCGGTTTCATTTGTTAAAAAGTGTCCTTTGACAATTTGCCCACGATTAATAGGAACTTCGTTAAGCAAAATGGCATATTCAGAGTCTTTTAAATTAGGAGAATTATAGCGAACGTGTACTCCAGGAAAGCGAACGCCTAAATCTTGATAAAGAGCGTGTCGCATTTTGGGAATCATCGCTTCGATGTGAGTTACTTTTTTGTTTTTCTTATCCGTTTGAATAATATTGCTAATGTAGACGCCTAATTCCAAAATGGTAGGCACAGTTAAAGCATATTCACTTGAACTTTCTCCTGGCATGACCTCATGCCCTTCAACGGCTGTTTCAAGAGGAGCTCCCCCAACAGCGCCTGTCGCTTCGATCAGTTTTCTTTTTTTTGCGCGCAGCAGGGCAATTCCCGAGGTTCCTAGTGCTGCAGATAACAAACCAAAAGGCCAAAATGGAAAAGCTCGAATGGCTCCTATTCCTAGTAAAAAGCAAGCGGCGAGTAAAAGAGCTTTGGGTTGATTTAAAATCTGTGAAGAAATTTCACTTCCCAAGTTACTATCGCGGGAATTACTCGAAACACGTGTGGTGACAATACCTGCTGTAATCGCAATTAAAATAGCGGGCACTTGAGAAACCAGACCATCACCAATGGAAAGCAAGCTATAAGTTTTAGCTGCCGTTGAAGCACTCATGCCGTGTTGAGCCATACCAATAATTAAGCCACCAATAATGTTAATTAGGGTAATAACAATGCCAGCAATTGCATCCCCTTTGACGAACTTCATGGCACCATCCATAGAACCATAGAGTTCGCTCTCTTTAGTTAAGAGAAGCCTTTTTTCTCTCGCTTGGTTAGCATCAATCACGCCAGCTCTCATGTCAGCGTCAATACTCATCTGCTTACCTGGCATCGCATCTAAGCGGAAACGAGCAGCTACTTCAGCTACACGTTCAGCACCTTTTGTAACCACAATAAACTGAACAAGGGTAATGATTAAAAAGATAACACCACCCACCACATAGTTGCCCCCGACCACGAACTCACCAAAAGCCTCGATGATATCTCCGGCGTAGGCATTCAAGAGAATCTGCCGAGTAGAGGCGATGTTAATGCCGAGTCGATACAGTGTTGTAATAAGCAAGATCGAAGGAAACATAGAAAGTTCGATGGCACTTGGGATATACAAGGAAACCATGATCAGTGAAATGGCAACCATTAAATTAATAGCAAGCAAAACGTCGATGACATGTGGAGGGACTGGTAAAATAATCATCGTAATAATGCCGATGATAAACACCGCTAGGATAATATCGGAAGATCCTCGTATCTTATTAAAGACACCTCTACCACCTAAAAAGGCGCTAATGGATTGCAAGAAATTCTTCATTAATGTTTATTCCCTCTCTAGTGAAGCGAGCCATTTTAAAATTTCAGCTACGGCTTCGTATGTTTCTCTTGGAATGTATTTACCAACTTTTCCTTTTTTAAACAAAGTCTGAGCTAAAGGAACGTTGCGTACAACGGGTATATTGTGTGCTTCAGCTTCTTTTATAATCGTTTCAGCAACCTTTCCACTCCCTTTAACTAAAATTTTTGGGGCAGGCATTGAAGGTTGCTTATATTCAAATGCAATAGCATAATGTGTAGGATTTGTCACAACAGCTTTTGCTTTTCTCACATTTTTAACAGATCCCTCTTCGTAGGCAATTTCGTGACCGATTTGGCGGCGTCTTCCCTTGATGTGAGGATCTCCCTCTGTGTCTTTATACTCTTGTTTAACTTCAAACTTTTCCATCTTCATTTCTTTAGCAAAATTCATTTTTTGGTAGACAATATCAAAAATGGAGATCGCTATGAAAAAAATACCCACTCTTATAACAACTTTGACGAGAAAGTAATTAAAGATAAGAGCGCTGCCAAGCGGGGGAACTGCCGCACAAAAAACTACTTCGCTGATGTCATCTTTAATGGTGTAATAAATAATAATGACAACCCCGGTAATTTTGAGAATTTGTTTAATGAGTTCAACAAGGGTTTTAAGCTTAAATTTTTGTTTTATATTTTGAATCGGGTCTAGCCTTTTGAGATCTGGTTTTAAAGCCTCAAAGGAAAATAGGGGGCCAACAACTACAAAGTTACATAAAACTCCCACAAAAACGGTTACTATAAGTATAGGAAGGGTTGTTTTTAAGATAATTTGAAAGCCTAAGGCTAGATAGTTAATAAGTGTAGCATTTATGTCGTTGGTTTGGCGAAAGGCAACAAAAGAGCTCTTAATATAAGAGCCAATTTCTTCGTAGATCTTTGAAGAGTAAGCTAGGGTCGTTGCAACAGCGACAATAAAGGTAAATGCCGCAGGAAGATCTTGGGATTTAGCAACTTGACCCTTTTTTCTTGCGTCCCTCAGCTTCTTGGGGGTTGCCTGTTCGGTTTTTTCGGCCATGCCTAAACTTATACTTTATAATAATTTTTTCAATCTAATCAAAACTCGTTACCTTAGCAACCAAAAAAATGCACTTCTAAAAGATCTCCTCAAAAGAGCCCTTTTGAGGAGATAATTTAAAAATTTAAATTATAGATTTCTTAATGTAATATTAATATTTTTGCAGTAGAATTAACGCTTTAATATCGAAATTTATATTTTTATGGTATCAATTGTTAAAACCCAAGAAGTTCCTTCTGATTATTTTCTAAAAGACGGTTTTGAAGAAAATAAGTTAGCCCACAAATCAACTTGGAGTTGGTCTGGTTTTGCTGTAAAAGCAGCCATCACAATGACTGCTGTCAATGTTTTGTCGCACCTGGGTTATCGATATTTTCTATCACCAAGCATAGCAACTCATCAAGCAGAAACAAGCCCCACCCATTCTTTTTATAATCATTTTGTCACAGATTGCAATAGTACGACTTTTAAAGCCCTGCAGGCATTTTTCAAACATTTTGAAGACTCCGCTTACTTACCTCGCGATTTAGGCTTTAATCTTAACGAGCCCCCGGGCGACTTATTAGGATTTATTCTCGATCAAAATATGGAAGGCTTGCAATGCGCTTACGCCTCATACTCAGCAAATCCCATTAGCCAAGGGGCTATGAACAAATTGCTTGGGAAAGTTTTACTTCAGATGCAATTGTATAAAAAAGATTTAAGCCCATTTGTAACATGGCTTGTTCAAAAAGGAGCTAATCCTAATTATCAAGAAAGCATTCCTACTCGCAGCGCTCAAAACTTTAGTGAAAGTACCCTTTCTCCTTTAATGGTGGCTTATCGAAGTCAAAACCTTAAACTTTATCAAGGCTTGCTCCGTCAAGGCGCTCAGGCAGATCAAATTGTCTTTAGTTATTCCAATGAAACAAAGGGCTTTGATAATAAGCAACCACTACTTAAAGCTTTGGTTGAAGATATTGCGATGACTGTAGAAAGCGCGTTCGATCAAAGATGCGACTTTTATAAAAAGATAGTCGACCAATCGATCGCTTCTTTACCTGAAAAGAATGTCTTTTCTGCCACGACGCGGTCCGATTTAGAAAAGATTATCTATAGAGTCATTGCTGAAAAAAAATGCCCAGAATCTTTTAAAATAGTAGCTGAACCAAACAAAGAAGCTCCCTTTGAAGATAAAAAAGAAAAAGGTTACTTTGATGGTTTTTTTGATACTGTAAAAGTGACTTGGAAAGCAGCTCAAAAATTGGCGGATGAATTTTTAAAACACTGGTCTTCTAAAGGAGATGGTTTTTATTCTAGAGATAGCGAATCTGAAGAAAATAAAAAAATTACAAAAGAAGAAGCTTATAAAATTCTAAACATTTCAGGCAGCTCAACCAAGAAAGAAATTAAAAAAGCATGTCGTGACTTTGCTTTGAAAAATCACCCAGATAAAGGGGGAAGTGAGCAGTTCTTTCGAAAAGTGTGGAGCACGGCTTGTGAGTAAAACGTTATTTTCTAGGAGAATTGGATGTCTATAATCGGTTTGAAAAATTTGGGATCAACCTTGACGCAATCTGCAGTGGGTCAGAAGAGTCGTTTGCCAAGTGTAGGCTCCTTGGTGAAGAATACAGCCATTGCTGGTTTATCCCTTACTGCATTAGCCGGCCTAGCTCAGCTTGTTTACAATAGCTATCTATCTCCCAGTGTACCTAAACATAATCCAACATCTAGTGCCATTGAAGCTTATTACAATCGATATGTTGAGCAGTGTGATGATACCTCTTTTAAAAGTTTGCAAACTTTTTTGAACATATTTGAGACCCCACATAGGTTGTTTAATGCTCTAGGATTAGATAATAACGAACCACCAGGGGATCTCCAGGCTTTTGCTATGGATGCTAATTTCAAGGGGCTTAACTGCTCTTTAAAATCCTATCCTCAAGATTATTTTAGCAATGAGATGAAAAATATACTCCTTGGAAGGGTGTTGACTCAAATCCAATTCAACCAAAAAGATTTAGGAGCTGTGGCCTCTTGGCTCATTGGTCAAGGAGCCAATCCTAATCTGCAAGCAAAAATGCCTCGAAAAGAACTTCCATTTGCTTTTGAAAGTACACTAACGCCTTTAATGACTGCCTATCGAAGTTTAAATTCAACGCTCTATGCTGATTTTATTGGAAGAGGAGCCAATCCTGATCAGGAAATCTACACCTATTCTTCAGAAACAACACAGTTTGATCAAAAAACACCAGTTTTACAAGCCATTGTTGAAGATATCGTCAGAACTACTCAAAAATTTCAAAATGTGAGTGATGCCCAAAGGGCGCTAGAGGAGGCTTATCGTTGTCCCATTTATAAAGCAATTATAGACTCTTCTTTAGAGCAGCTGGCCAAAAAGGGTTTGCCAGAGAAAATGCTAAATAAATTAAAGTTCCAGCTCTATCTTCAAATTCAACAATATATCTGCAAAAAAACATTTTTAATTTCGCAAGAAGAAGATCATGAACATCGTTCTGAAGAAATGAAAAACTCTTTTTATGAAACATTTCAAGGCGTCTATGAATTTTTAAAAAAAGCTACAGAGAATTCGGGAGATGTTCCAGTAGAAGAGGTCAAATTAGACAAAGATCCTCTGCAAGCCGAGAAACCTCAAAAAGAATTTAAAGAAAAAACTGTTTTTGAAACAGTCACTAGAGACTCTGATAGTATGGGCGAAGCCATGGATACTTTGCGCAATTTAATAAAAGATACTGCAAAAAAAGCAGGGCAACTAACAGTAGACGCAGCTCATGGTCTAGGTCAGATAGGTTTAGATATTGCCAATAGTGAGCCTGTACAGGTTATTTCTGAAGGGATTAAAGGGGCTGGCGTAGCTATTCAAGAGTCCGCAAAAAAAGCGGGGCAGCTAACCTTAGATGCAGCTCATGGCTTAGGTCAAGTAGGTTCAGATATCGCAAATAGCGAAGCAGTAGAACAACTGGCCAACATGGCTTCAAAAACAAAAGAGACTCTTGCGGGCGCGGTGAGCGGCTCTATAGAAATGGGGAGTGAGGCGGTTTCCGGTGCAGCTGCGGGCCTAAGCAAAATAGGTTCAGATATTGCCAATAGTGAAGCCATAGAACAACTGACCAACATGGCTTCAAAAACAAAAGAGACTCTAGCAGGCGCTGTGAGTGAATCTGTTGAGAAAGGAAGTGAAGCATTCTCTGGCGCAAAAGAAGCTGTTAAAGGAGTTTTTCAGGCGGGTTATGAGAAAGTTGGTCAAGTGGCAGAAGTCGTTTCAGCAAATGTAGCCGATGCTAAAGAAGCGCTAGGAGAATTTGCAGAGAGAGTTAAAAAATCAACCGGGGACTTAATGCCTCAATAAAGTAACACGCAATACTTTTTGAAAGGTACTGACTCATTTTGCAAATTAAAAATTTGAAGTTTAAATGATTTTTTCACATCATATTTTCTTTTAAAACTTTTTAAAAGGCGAATATATGGCAACCGCTTCCAATGGCAGCCCTCCTTACTTCACTCCTCCCTCTTATCAAAATGTTATTCGCGCAACTACTTTGAGAGCGAATGAACGAAGTAATGATTGTCCTATTTGTTTAGAACATTTAGGAAACGCTCCCGCTGCTGCCCCAAGTCTTGGTAGGAGAGTGACCTTATCTACAAACTGTCCCTGTGATCGCCCAAATCAAGTTTTTCATGAATACTGTTTAGCAAATGAAGCCCTAAGACAACAAAGCATGGACTTAAGAACTCCGCTATCATCTATGTTTTGCCCACTGGCTCGTCATTCTGTTGGATTGGGGGACTTGCAAGTTATTGTTGAGAGCTTTTTCCCCTCTAGAGAACCCTCTTTATCTTCACCCAGCCCCAGCGATTCAGAAGACTCTTTAGGAGAATCATTTGATTTGCCTAAAAGCGAGGATAAATGCAGTGAGATGGATAAGGACATTGCTTTACTAGATCCAACCTTTTTTCAAGAAAATATTCTAGAGTCAGAAGAAGCTGAACAGGCATCGCCATCTAGTAGCGAAGATGTTTTTTATAGTTTATAGAATCTACCCCTTGCAACCAAAGTCCTTTTAACATAAAATTTTCTCCCATTATGAGTAACTTAGCCTGTGGAATAGTCGGCCTGCCCAATGTAGGGAAGTCGACAACATTTAATGCACTAACAGCAACTAAAGCTGAATCCTCCAACTATCCTTTTTGCACAATTGATCCAAACATTGGAATTGTGGAAATTAAAGATGACCGCCTTGTTCATTTAGCAGAAATTTCTAAGAGCAAAAAAGTTCTTTATGCTCATATGAAATTTATCGATATTGCAGGGCTGGTTAAAGGTGCTTCTAAAGGAGAGGGCTTAGGGAATAAATTTTTAGCTAATATCCGAGAGGTGGATGCTATTGTCCATGTCGTACGCTGCTTTGATGATGATGATATTGTTCATGTAACGGGGGCTGTCGATCCTATTGATGATATTGAAACAATTAATTTAGAGCTTATTTTAGCAGATTTGCAAATGGCTGAAAACAGCCTATCTAAAATTGAAAGACAAGCCAAATCGGATAAGACTTTTGCTGAAAGAGTCGTTGTTATCAAAAAAGCCATTGAGGCGTTAAATCAAAATAAAGTTTTGCGCTCGATCGACTTTACGCCGGAAGAAGCTGCTATTTTAAACGAATATTCTTTTTTGACTTTTAAAAAAGTTCTCTATGTTGCCAATGTTTCTGAAAATGATTTACCAAAATACGATAATATCCATCTTAGAAAAGTTAGAGAATATGCAGCGAAAGAAAATAGCCGAGTAGTACCACTTTGTGCTAAGCTAGAAGCTGAAATTGTTGAACTTGAAGAAAAAGAAAGAGAGGAAATGCTTGAAACCCTAGGCCTTGAAGAATCGGGGCTTCATCGATTGATTCGCTCTTCTTTTGAACTATTAGGATTAATCACCTTTTTAACGACCGGTCCGGAAGAAACAAGAGCATGGACTATTTCTAAAGGAATGACAGCGCCTCAAGCCGCAGGGAAAATTCATACAGATATTCAAAAAGGCTTTATTCGCGCAGAAGTGATTAAGTATGATGATATGATCAAAATGCAAAGTAAAGTTAAAGCTAAAGAAATGGGCCTTTTATCTACAGAAGGAAAAGATTATGTCGTCGAAGATGGCGATATCATGCTTTTCTTACATAACTAAAAAAGGGCCGATTATTTAACCAGCCCCCAGTGCCTCATAAATCTATCGAACAGCAGCCTTAGAAAATTCTATAAGTATATTCAGATTGGTGCTTCTGAATTCTTTTTTTTCTAGTAAGTTTTCGATTTTTTTTATGAGAACGTCTTAATTGTTTAAAAAAACTCCATCTCATGGGTAAACCCTCCAAAAGAATATTCTCTTTTTGGTTAATTTAAAAATTATCCATCTAAAAAATGAAAGGTATTCTTGTGACTACCTTTCTTGAAAATTTTTTAGAGAGGGGATTAGCCCGTGCCAAACCCCTCTATGCGTTACTATTGATGATTGGCCCAATTAAAGCAATAGAGGTGGTTTTGTTTTAAGTTATTTATTTTTAATGCAATAGGATTGGGTGTTTCAAATCTTACAAAGACTTAATAACTTACAAAGTTGTATTTTTTGTAATTAATTATTAAAAAGTGATTTTTTGTTTATTAAATAATGAAAACTAATTAACTATGTGAGTCGGTTAATTTAACAACCTGCCAGTTTTCCTCGTCATCCTCGGTGGATGGGGGAGCTGGTGGTAAAAAATCTATCCATCTTGCCTGAATTGGTGGCACTTGTGGCTTTTTAGTTTTTGTTGAAAAAACAGTTAAATTGCGATCTAGATCAAGTGTCCAACAATTAGCCTCGGGGTTTTGCTCTGGGTGATGGGGGAGGGCTGCAGTACAGGGATTTCCACGATAGTTTTGGATGCGCCCCTTTTGATCCGTTTCATGTTTTTGTAATAAGAATGTAACCTGAAGATTTGAAGATCGTAGCTCCAAATTCATCGTTCCGGTGAGTCCATTAGAAATGGGTGAAGGAGTTGTTGTCATTAGTTTGAGAGAGAGCGTTTTTGAGCTGCCCGCAATAACTCTCTTAAAACAAGCCGTTGAAAGAATTGTTTGGCCATCTTCAGCCCTAAACCTTAATTGAACCCCTTCATTGTCTTGAATGTATTGACCTAATTCACTAAAAACTTGTTTCACTTTGTCATTCACCAGAGTCTTTGGTGAATGTGATAATAAAGGGGTTGTAATGCCAGCGTCCTCAGGAAGCATGTCTGGGAGTTTGTACGGCCTATTACTACGCGTGCAGCATGAAAGCCTTTTTAAGAAAGACATTTTCTTAACCCTATTTTAAAAATTTAAGATTTTAAATAGAGAGATCATTTTTATGAAGATTTATTGCAATCGCATGGCGCATTGTCCAGCTCCTAAAAGAGCTGTTTTGTCATTTAAGATAACAAAAATAGGAATGGTTTCTAAAAGCGCCTGAAAACGCCCTTTGTTGCGAAAAGAATCTAAAAAAAGGGGCGTTTTTAAGTGGCCCAACATTTTAGGAGCGATGCCCCCTCCAATATAAACGCCGCCCAAAGAGAGATAGCGAAGAGCCATATTGCCTGCTTCTGCTCCATAAAAACTAACAAACATGTCTATTGCTTCTTTGCAAATAAAATCTTCATTAGCAAGTTCAGAAATAACAACCGCAGGGTCTTCATTCTTTAAACGATGTGAAAATTCTAGAGAGGGAGTTTGCCGATGATACTCATTTAAAAACTGGTAGATGTTATAAAGACCTTGGCCACATAAAACCCGCTCATAAGAGATGTGAGAGTAGATTTTTGAAAGGTATTTTAAAAGAGCTATTTCCTTTTCGTTTCGCGGCGCAAAATCTGCGTGCCCCGCTTCACTGGCAAAGGGGTGGTGATTTTTGCCATCAAAATAAAGGCCGGCTTCACCAAGTCCCGTGCCTGCAGAAATTAAGGCTCGATGACCTAAAAGAGGATTTGAAGGACTTTGAATTTTAGCGAGTTCACCCTCTTTTAAAACTTCAATACCCCAAGCGTTTGCTTCTAAATCATTGATCAAATGAACAGGAGCTCCAGATAAAATTTTAGATAATCTAGCTGCATCTACTTTCCAGGGTAAATTGGTTGCTTGCACTGTTTCATGGCGAATTGGTCCGGCAATGCCAAAGCAGGCCTTGCTTACTTTTACTCGGTGTTTCTGGATAAAATTTAAGACAATAGCATCTAAAGAGGGGAACTCGTGACTTGGGTATCTCTCTTCAATCTTGCAAAATAGTTGATTTTTTGACTTTTCAAAATAGGCAATGTTTGTTTTAGTTCCGCCAATATCGCCACCGAGAAACATTTTTAATCTCTCCAATGATGAACTTCACTTTCAATTAACTTCTTAGAGTCATCAGGACCCCAACTACCTGCAGAATAATTTGGAAAATCTTGCGGAGGATTTTTGCCCCAATAATCCAAAATAGGTTGTGCTATTTTCCACGCTTGTTCGATAAGATCAGCCCTGGAAAAAAGAGTAGGGTCGTCCATCATGGCATCATAGAGGAGAATTTCATATCCAGTCGAAACATTACCCTCTTTTTCTTGGAAATTTTCTTGATAATCAAAAAACATTCTCACTGGTTTCAAAGCCATTTTGGAACCGGGTACTTTTGCTTTTAAAATTAATGAAATAGCTTGCTTGGGCTGCAAATAAAAACGGAGTTCATTAGCATGAACTTCTTCAGTTTCAACAATACTAAAAAGTCTTTTTGGTGCTCGCTTAAAATGGACAATGATTTTAGCCATTTTTTCTTTGAGGTGCTTTCCTGTACGAATGTAAATAGGAACCCCAGACCAGCGCCAGTTATCAATCGTGAGTCTGACGGCTATAAAAGTTTCCGTGTTCGATTTTTTATCCACATTTTCTTCATCGCGGTAATTAAGAGTCTTTTTCCCATTTACTTCACCGGAGCCATATTGACCCCGTACAACATATTTTTTGACCTCTTCTTCCGTCATCGGATTAATGGATTTTAATACTTCGACTTTACAGTTTCGAATGGTTTCTGCCTCAAAAGAACTGGGAGCTTCCATGCAAAGATAGCTTAATATTTGCATAATATGGTTTTGGAACATATCGCGAAGAGCACCCGATTTATCGTAATAGTCGCCCCGCTTTTCAACGCCCACCTCTTCAGCAACCGTAATTTGAATATGCTGGATATAATTTCTATTCCAAATAGGCTCAAAGATACAATTACCAAAACGAAAGGCAAGTAAATTTTGTACTGTTTCTTTACCCAAATAGTGGTCTATTCGCCAAACTTGTGACTCATCCCAGTATTTATGAAGACAAGTGTTTAAATTGAGAGCGCTTTGAAGATCGCGACCAAAGGGTTTTTCAATAATTAAACGGGTTTTGCGATCTTCCATTTTGGCAAGACCTGCTTCACCTAGATGATTAGATACCATTTCAAAAATAGCAGGGGAGATAGCAAAATAAAAAGTAATAGTGGCTTTACAGCCAAAAATCTGATCGATCTCTTCAATTTTTTTCTTTAATTCTTCATAGGTTTGGTTGTTATTAAAGTCACCTGACATATAGCGAAAGTTGGCGGAAAGTGTCCCAAATAAAGTAGGGTCGAATGTCCGTTTCCCAAATTCTTGTAAATCTTTTGCTAGCTTTTCTTTAAAGCTTTGATCATCCATCTGATCTTTAGATAAACCGATAATGGCAAATTTTTCAGGTAATGCTTTGTGAAAAGCTAAGTTATAAAAAGCGGGCATTAAGAGACGTTTTGTTAGATCCCCTGAAGCGCCAAAGATAATAATGAGAGAGGGTGTTTGAGGTTTTTCTATTTCTACTACGGCTTGACCATCTTCATACTGTTTAATCATAGAGAGAACCTATTTCTTTTCTTCATGTCCGCCAAACATATAACGCATGGCAGAACAAATTTTGTCGGCATAGGTAAACTCACGTCTCGAACGAAACCTTGCATAAAGAGCCGAAGTTAAAACTTCTGCAGAGACCGCCTCTTCAATCGCAGCCATAATAGTCCAACGTCCTTCGCCAGAGTCCGCAACCTTTCCTGAAAAATTTGATAGATCAGGGTTATCAGAGAGAGCGTGAGCTGTTAAATCCAATAACCAAGAACCCACCACGCTGCCTCTACGCCAAACTTCAGCTACTGCTGCAATATCAATTTCATAATCTAAATCATTGTGCATTCGAGGGGCCGTTTCGGCATCAACAGTATGCGCTTTTTTATGACAATCTGCATTTTTAAGGATTCCAAACCCTTCCCCATAAGCTGCCATAATCCCATACTCAATTCCATTATGTACCATTTTAACAAAATGGCCGGCTCCTGAAGGGCCACAATGTAAATAGCCCTCTTGAGCTGTATCTTTGTACTTATCTCTTCCAGGTGTTGGAGCCGCAGTGCCTTTGCCCGGAGCAATTGTTTGAAAAATAGGGTTTAGGTGTTCAACAACCTCTTTTTCACCACCAATCATTAAGCAATAGCCCCTTTCAAGCCCCCAAACGCCACCAGAAGTTCCACAGTCTACATAGTGGATACCTTTGGGCTTTAGTTCTGCAGCACGTCTTCTATCGTCTCTAAAGTAGGAGTTTCCTCCATCAATGATGATGTCTTCTTTTTCTAGCAGAGGAACTAGTTCATTAATGACTTTGTCGGTGATCCCGGCTGGAATCATAAACCAAAAAACTCTAGGCTTGCTCATTTTAGAGACAAGTTCTTTTAAGCTATAAGCCCCAACGGCCCCTTCTTTTACTAAAGCATCGACATTTTCTTTGTTAGCATCATAGACTACACATTGATGGCCCTTTTTCATTAATCGCTTCACCATGTTAGCGCCCATTCTTCCTAAGCCGATCATTGCCAGTTGCATAATAAACCTCTTTTTCTTGCTATACCTGATTACATAACCGGCTTCTAACAAAAACAAAAGAGTTTTTCAATGAAGAAAAAATAAAAAGATAAACTTCTTGAGGTAAGAGAATTAAAAATAAAAAAAAGGTTTTTAGGGGGCTTTGCGAAGGGTGAACTTTTTTTCGTTTAATTGGGAGTGACCTAGTAATTGAAATTGAATTTCAGAAGCATTTTGTAGTTCAGTAGAGGAGATATCTAAAAAGTATACCCCTAGCGCTAGTTTAATTAGTTGTGCTTCTTTTTGTTTTTGATTGATAGAATAAAGAACTCGACAATCTTCTAGGAGTTGAATGCGAATTGTTTTATCAAAATTGGCAAACTCTAACATGTGATTGGGCTTCCATATTTCGATTTGCGAAGTAGGCTCTTTGCCTCTATAGCGTTGAATAGTTTGCTTTGGACAATCAAAGACTTCTTTCTTTGCAAGAGAGTGGGTAAGTTTTAAATATTCAGCATGAGCCCAGACAAGAGGCATGGCTCCTAAAGTTGCTTTTCCGTTAATCAGTGATTTATTAGAGATATCTTCAGCATCCCAGATCTGTTCAGGAATGAGGTAATGCTGCCCTGATTGTTGGACCATTGCCTTTAATAGTTTTTCGGCTTCTTTGTAATTTCCCTTAGCAATCTCGTAATGGGCCCGCTCTCCAGTTAATAATGGCCATCCTCTGCCGATACCTGTTCCATTAAAGGGAGTTCCATCCTCATGTTCTCCATAGCCATCTTCATTATAGCGTTTCCATACTGGGCCTGTGTTAGTCTCTCGCTTGAGTAGTCCATCAATAACTTTAATGGTATTTAAAATTTTAGGATCTTCTGCTGAACGCAGGCCAAATCTAACAAGAGCTAAACAGTCGCAGCTGATAATTTCTGCTGCCGAGTGGAAGGTATGATCGGGGGGCCTATTTTTTACTTCAATAATGGTATTAGTCTGATTGGGATTTAAATTATCTGGTGTGATGCGTACGTAGTATCCATCGATGGCAAATTTTTGGCAAAGGGGGCCTTGCTTGACATAAGTCCAATTTTCAATATTAAAGTTCCAATAGTCTGCCATTTCACGAAGGTAATGAGCCTCTTTTTCTAATCCCTTTTTTTCATAAAAATCAGCACCGATTAAAAGAGCTGAAATTTCACAAGCAAGGGTAAAAGCATTATAGCCGCCATCTTCTTCCCAGCGATCTTGCAAGGTGACGGGCCCATTTTTAATTAAATATTCTATGGCTTTAGAAACAAGTGGCCAAGGGTCCAACCATTTTAGAGCCTCTCTTTGCTCTAAATTGCCCGCTAAAATAACGGGCAGCGCTGTTTCATCCATTTGGATATTGTTCCAGTAAGGTTTACCCGTATGCCATAAGCATTGAGCGAAGTGGCCGTCTGCTTCTTGGACACTGGCTAGAAAATGTAAAATTAAACGGGCCGATTCAGAATCACCAAAAGCCAAAAATCCCCCTGAGATCTCTACTAAATCTCTAGGCCAAATCAAATGATAGCCACCAAGATCTTCATCCCCTTTATGAGCGCCCCAAGGAATCGATAGAGAGGCAATCACACTTCCTGGAGAAACTTTTCCTAAGTGTGCATTGAGTACCATAATGCTTGAGCGATACAGTGTTTCAGCTTCTTTGCTCACAAAAGTGAGTTTTGGTAAATCTTTAAAGAGATCTTTCCAGCCCTCTACAAATTTTTTATAGAGGTGTTGGGGATTGTGTAAAAGGGTGGCCTTGGCCGTCTTGGCGGCCTCTTCAAAACAAGATCCAAATGAAATTAAAATGAAGAACTTAGAGTTTTTTTCTAAATCGATTTCACCACACAAAGCAATATTTCCATTTTCTGCACTTTTGTAGCAATTCTTTAGGTATTTATTCGTTTTAATTTCTTGAAATCCATCAGAGGTGCCGACATAGCCACAAGACATTGCTTTAAAAGGGCGATCACAGCCCATTACTAAATAATAACGATCTTCTCTGGTTGCTGTTAGAAAATCAGAGCCTTTGTAATTTTTAACATAGCCACTGTTGTTTTTTCCGAGAGCATTGATATGGGGAGCCAACAGAACAAACAGACGAAACTTTTTCTTCACTAAAGGAATAAATTCAACTTCTTGAATGAGGGTGTTATTGTAAGGGTTGCTATAGATGCATTTTTTGATTTGGTAGCATCCATTTTTCTCAGTATTTAAAATATGATAGCCACCTACTCCTGTTTCAATATTAGTTGTAAGACTGTTGCAATCTCTTTTTTCTTCGCTGAAAAATTCTTGTCCATCAGTGACAAGAAATTGGCAGTCTCTAGTATTGGGGATGTCGACCGTGGGAAAGTAAATCTCATTAATAATCCCATGAGAGAGGGTGAACCAAAGGCGACTATTGATAGAGGTTGCAGAGCCAACACCCGTTTTTTGACTTGATGTCCAACTGGGATCGACTCCAGGTTTCCCAGGAGCGTTGAATTCATCACCCATTTTTAACCTCTTTTACTAATTCCCTTAGCTTTTGAGACGGTTTAATTTCAATCCATTTAAAATTGAATATTTTGATAAATTAGGGGGTTTTTTTTGTGCAATATTTTGATCATAAGCATGATAACTCAAATCTTGCTTAAATTACAGAGATTCATTATGCACAAGTTAAGGCGGTCGATATTCTTCGAGGAGATATGAAAGAGTTTCAATCTAAAAAATTATTTAAAAATAATTTAATGGAAAAATTTACACGAGTGCATCCAAGTGTTGCTATCACTTACAACTTAATTTGTAGTATGTCAATGCTTTATATTAATTTCCATTTTGGGCTTGTTACTCACCTTGGAAAAGTGATCGGACTGTTTGCTTTAGGATTTGCCTCTTGGACTCTGGCTGAATATTTACTCCATCGCTACTTTTTCCATCTTACCATTGAAGATCACCCATTTTTAGGAAAAATTTCACGCATTGTACATGGAGTTCATCACGATCAACCAACAGATTACAAGCGGATGTTTATGCCGCCCGTTCCTGCCACTTTGTTTATGCTCATCTTTTTAGGAGCCTTTTATGTTTTTATGAGAGGAAATGTGTTTGTTTATTTACCAGGATTTTTGATGGGCTATCTATCTTATGCCTTTGTGCATTTTAAAATTCATCAATCTAAGCCACCCAAAAATTTAAAATGGCTTTGGACACATCATTTAAAACATCACTACCAAGATGATACAAAAGCATATGGAGTTTCCTCACCTTTTTGGGATATTATCTTTAAAACATTACCTAGTAAAGTTGCGATTAGAGTCGCTAAAGAGATAGAGGGTGAAGAATCTGCACATGTCAAGAAAGAAGACCACGATAACTAAGATTTTCTAGCTGATTCAATGTCTTTAAATATTTGAGCCTTTAAATCATCAACAGATGAAAACTTTCGCTCTTCTCGAATAAAGGTTTCGAAAATAATTTCAAGTTCTTCGCCGTAATTATGGCATTCACCTTCCAGAAGATGTACTTCTAGTAGGGGTGTTTTTCTTGCTTTTAAAGTGGGGGCATAGCCTAAGTTGGCGATAGCCTTTTGATTACTAGAGCCATTTTTGATCAAAACTTTATAGACTCCATTAGGTGGTAGACATAAACCTTCTACTTCAAAATTCATAGTGGGGAAACCTATTTTTTGTCCTTGTTGTTCACCTTGACAAATGGTAGCTCTAATAGAGTAAGGTCTCCCTAGAATTTTTTTTACCATCTCAAAGTCACCTTCTTGAATCTTTTTACGTGCTAAGCTAGAAGAAACAGTAACGGCTCCTACTTTCACATAGTCGATAAGGTGCAATTTAAAAGAGTATTTTCTACTTAAAAGTCGGATAAGTTCGTGATCACCTTCTTTATCTTTTCCTAAGGTAGAATCAGGTCCAAGAATCAAATCTGTGAAGGCTGTTTTTTCAAGAAGTTCAGAGATAAAATCGTCTGGAGAGCGCTCTTTAAGTTCTTTGGTAAAAGGTAGCATAATCAAACTATCTACAAACTGATCTTGGATTAGTTGAATGCGCTGAGATGTAGAGCTAATTAAAGGTACAGTCGTGTCAGGCGTTAAGATTGTTTTAGGGTGGTTTGAAAAGGTGATGACATAAGAAAAGCCGGTTGATCCTTTAATCTCATTCAGTTTTTTCAATAAATATTGATGGCCAATATGGACACCGTCAAAGAAACCTACAGTCAATACACATGGTTTATGAATGAGGTTGTGATCCAAGAGCTTTGTAGAAAATTTCACCAATGATGCCTTAAGTTTAATTGTGAAGGATCCAATAGTTGATCACATTTTTGGCATTCTTGTAAATTAAAAGGTCCGACTCTTGTTCGGATTAATTCAACCAGGTGAGCTCCACACCCTAGATCTTGTCCTATATCGTGTCCTATCGTTCGGATATAGGTTCCAGATGAACATTGGACATGGATGTCTACAAAAGGATAGTTGTAGGACAAAAGTTGGGTCTTTACCTGAACCTGCTTAGGTTCTCGAGCAATAGTCTTGCCTTGTCTAGCTAGCTCATAGAGCTTTTGCCCATTTATTTTTTTAGCTGAAAACATAGGGGGGATTTGGGCTAAAGTTCCTTGCATTTTTTCAATAGCAGCTTGGACTTGAGATAAAGTTGGCACATGATTTGATGTTTCTATAATAGCTCCATCGCAATCATAGCTATCAGTAGTAATGCCTAATTTCAATTTGGCGACATACTCTTTATCTAGGCCTATTAATTGGTCTGATTTAGCAGTAAAAGGTTTACCAACTAAAAGAACCATAACACCCGTCGCAAATGGATCTAATGTTCCAGCATGTCCAATGCATCTCACCGCAGTGAGACGTCTCAGAAAGCTAATCAAATAGAAAGAGGTTTTGTTTATGGGTTTGTCAATTAGAGCAAGCCCAGCTAAATTATTCATCTGAAGCGTCATCAATAGGGGATGATAGAGAGTTTTTCTTTTTATTAATTTCTTGAAGAAGTTGATCAATCTGCATATGTTTATCTACAGAATCATCAAGCACAAAAGTTAACTGCGGAAAGTAACGAAGTGTGACCTTTTGAGCAGCAGATACTCCCACAAAGCCCGATGCAGACTGCAGAGCTTTGATGGTTTTATCTTTTTCTATTTGAGAAGCTATTACGCTGATATAAACCTTTGCTGATCTGAGATCATTGCTTACATCTACTTTAGTGACAGTAAAAAGCTCATGGATATGAGGATTTTTTACGTCAAATCTAATAACCTCTGAAATGACCTCTTTCAGCAAGGAATTAACTCGATATGTCCTTTTATTTGTGCTCATAAATTAAAGAGATGGTTTGTGATAAGTTACTTCAAAGGACTCTATAATATCGCCAACTTCGATATCAGAATAGTTTTCAAGCACTACTCCGCACTCGACTCCTTTCTTTACTTCCTTAACATCTTCTTTTTCTCTTTTCAAGCTTGAAATACTACCTTTCCAGATTTCTTTGCCATCTCGAATAATTTTTGCTTTATGGTTACGTTGGATAACTCCATTAAGGACTACGCAACCTGCAATTTTTCCAACTCTAGATGCTTTAAAGACGGCTTTAACTTCGAGTTTTCCTTTGTCGGTTTCTTGGGCAACTTTATCTAAGGTGTTAACCATTAATTCTTTTACTAAGTCAATAGCTTCGTAAATTACTTTGGGCATTTTAATGGTGACATTCATGTTCTTCATGAGCTCTTCCGCATGGCTTTCGATACGTGTATGGAAACCAATAATGCAAGCTCCTGAAGTTTTAGCTAATTGAATATCTGATTCTGTAACTTCTCCGACGCCTAAACTAATCAGGTTAAGTTCAGCTTTTTGAGTTTCAATTTTATTTAAAGAATGTTTTAAAGCTTCAAGAGATCCTTGTACGTCTGCTCTTAAGATCAAGTTCAAAACTTTTTTCTCAACAACATCGGCGTTCTCTAAGAAGCGATCTTTTTGCTTCGCTCTTCTCAGATCGCGCATTCCTGCTTTAAACTCTAAAATTCTCATTTCTGAAATTTCTTTAGCTTCTTTTTCAGAAGAGACGACAATAAATTCATGACCGGCTTCAGGAAGTCCAGACATTCCAGTAATTTCAACGGGCATTGAAGGGGGAGCGTGTTGCACTCTTTGACCCACATCATTAATCATTGTTTTGATTTTTCCATAATGGTGGTCAAATACAACTGCATCGCCTACATTTAAAACACCATTTTGGACTAATAATGTAGCAACATAACCCATCCCTTTATGGACTTCAGATTCTAAGACCGTTCCACGAGCTCGAGTTGTTGTTGAAGCTTGAAGTTCTAATACTTCAGATTGAAGAGCAACTAATTCAAGCAATTCAGGAACGCCTTCGCCTGTTTTAGCAGAGCAGTTGACCATAATGGTACTGCCGCCCCATTGTTCTGGGATCAATTCTCGATCAGCGAGCCCACGATAAATAGGTTCAACATTGAAGTTCTCCTTATCACACTTATTGATTGCTACAATGATGGTAACTTTAGCTTCTTTAGCTTGGTTTAAAGCTTCGATTGTCTGCTCTTTGATTCCCTCATCGCCGGCTACTACTAGAACGACGATATCTGTAACAGTAGCTCCTCGGCTTCTCATTGCAGAAAAAGCTTCGTGACCAGGAGTGTCTAATACAGTGATGAAACCATGAGATGTTTTACATTGGAAAGCACCAATATGTTGAGTGATATCACCCGCTTCTGAAGCAACGCGATTTGATTTTCTGATCGCGTCAATCAGACTTGTTTTACCATGATCTACGTGACCCATAAAAGTCACGACAGGAGGTCTAATTGATAGATCTTCTTTTGGTGTTGCTGCAATTTCTTCATCGAGAGATTTATCTGTGATTTGGATGCGATCTTGCTCTTCTGTGTCAATTTGAATTTCGCAATTAAACTCATGACCCAAGAGTTGAACGGTTGTTTCATCTTCTAAAACATCATTTAAAGTCAACGCTAGACCCTGTTTAAAAAGGACCGCAACAAGCTCAGATGATTTAATCTTCATAGCTACTGCTAAGTTCTTAATAGTAATAGGAAGCCTAACTTTCAACTCATTAGGTCGGATCGTTGTGTCTTCTTCTTGAATTCTTTTAAGTTTGGGTTTACGTCTTCGTCGCTGCCAACTTCCCTCATCTACAGAAATTAAACCATGTCGACTTCTTGAGTCAAAGACAGGCATTGCTTTAGCTTTTTTGAGTGGAGGTAAATCTTTATAATCTTTGAAACCTTTAGTTGTTTTTAGAGCAGATTTTTTTGCATCGGCATCATCTTCGTCTTCATAAATATTATCTAAAAAGACTGGTTCTTTAACTTCGCGTTTAACCTCTTCAACAACAACAATTGGCTCTTTAGCATTACGCTTAATTTTAATAGGGCGATCGACTCTTAATTCATGCTGAATATCTTCTTTGCTGATTCTCTTTAAAAAAACAGATTCAGGTTCAACTTCAGGTGTAATTTTTTCCTCATGATCAGTAGAAAGAGGAGCAGGCTGTGGTGCAGCTTCAATTTGCTCTTCTTCAACCTTTAAAGGCTTGTCTTCAATAATGTGCGTTTTACGAATAGCCGGCTTACTTTGAGTAGTTGACTTCTCAACAGAAGTAGTCTCTTCTTCTACGGATATTTTTTTTGTTTTTGAAGTTGCAGATTTCTTGAGATTCTCATCTTCTTTTTCTTTATCAGCTTTATTGCTTAATTTATTTTTAAGCTTACTGAGATTAAGACCGTCTGCTAACTGTTTATTTTTTATCGATAATTTTATCTCTTTAGTCAAGATCAACTCCCTTTTGGCGTATCTCTTGTAAAATTTGATCCATTAATAATTCACTAATGCTTGAAGCTTTTACAATATCTTCAGGATTCGCCTGAAGAATTTTTCTTTTTGTATCAAAACCTGCTTCAATCAAGTTTTCTTGTACTAGTTTATTGACAGTATCTAATTGTAGTGGTGCATCCAGAGATGGATCATCAGATTCTGCAAGTTCAATTTGTTGAATGGATAAAACTTTACGGTATTCCGTCATGCGTTTTACTTCAAGTTCTGCGTCTATTAATTTTCCATTGAGTCTGGCATTCATTCCTTTCTTGCCAATGACAGTTGGAAAGTCTTCATCTTCAACGACAATTGTAACAATTCTTTCTTGTTCGTTAATGCTGATTTTTTTGATTTCGATAGGTGACAAAGCGTTTTGTAAAAGTTCAATAGGATCGTCTGAAAAGGGGATAATGTCTACTTTTTCATTATTTAATTCGCGTACAATATTTTTTACCCTATTGCCTCTCATCCCGACGCAGGCTCCCACAGGATCCACTCTTTGATCAGTTGATGCTACAACCACTTTTGTTCTGTAACCAGGCTCTCGAATAATCTTTTTAATGCTAATGATTCCGTCGTTTAACTCTGGGACTTCTTGAATGAAAAGTTGTCTTACAAATTCAGAATCCGATCTACTTAAAATAACTTCAGCTCCACCATTTTCTGTATCTTGAACTTCAAGTAAAACAGCAGTGACTTTGTCACCAACTTGATAACTCTCTGTTTTAGGATAACCTCGCATCGGAAGAAGACCATCTACTTTGCCTAGGTCAACAATAATATCCGATCCGCGTACAAAATGCTTTACTGTTCCTGAAACAATTTCATTGACTCTATGGCGATATTCTTCATAAATAACATCGCGTTCTGCGCCTCGCAGTTTTTGACTAATGATTTGTCTGGCCGTTTGTGCTGCAATTCTTCCAAAATCTTTGGGCGTAATAGGGACTTCGACAAGATCACCAAGTTCACACTCTGAATGATATTCTTGAGCATCTTGAATGGTAATTTCTTGTTCTTTATTCTTTACTTTTTCAACAACGTTTTTCTTTCCGTAGACTTCAATTTTACCAGTTTGATAATCCACTTTAATACGAACGTCTTGAACACCTTTAACACTTTTTTTTGCTGCAGCATATAGGGCATCTTCAATGGCTTCAAGCACAACGTTGCGCTTTATTCCTTTTTCACGGTCTAAGTAGTCAAGTACTGCAAGAAGATCTTTGTTCATAATTAGGTAACCTTAATCGTATAATTTTTATTACAAAATCAGCTAGATAGATATTACCTAGCTGATTGCGTGTGATTAAATTTATTCGTCTTCATCAATATGGTTTGAAGTCGTGATAATATCATCAAGAACGTGACTTCCACCCATTGAAGAGTCTTTTTTAAAGGAAAGGGCTATTTTTTTGTGATCAGGATCAATTTTAATAACCTTAGCTTTAATGCGATCTCCTTTAGAAATAACATCTTCAACTTTACCAAAAGGCTTGTCAGACAGTTCTGTGACGTGAATTAAGGCTTCCATGCCATTATCAAGTTCAACAAAAGCTCCAAAAGCTGTAATCTTAACAACAACACCATTCACTTCTGAACCAATCGGAACAGATCTTTCTAGAGATTCCCAAGGATTTTCACAAAGTTGTTTAATTCCCAGAGTGATTTTCTTGCTCTCTTTGTCTACTGTTAAAATTTTTGCTTTAACTTTCTCGCCTTTCTTTAAAATTTCAGTTGGATGTGAAACTTTTTTCGTCCAACTTAAATCTGAAATATGAATAAGTCCATCAAGGCCTGGTTCAAGCTCAACAAAGGCTCCATAATTTGTTAAGTTGCGTACCTCAGCTTCTACAACATTGCCAACTGGGTATTTCGCTTCAACATCTTCCCATGGATTTCTTTCTGTTTGTTTGATTCCCAGAGAAATTTTGCCATCTTCTTTTTGAATTGAGAGGACAATAGCTTCGACTTCCTCACCTTTAGAGACAACTTCTGTAGGATCAGTAATATTTTTAACCCATGACATTTCAGAGACGTGAATGAGTCCTTCGATACCAGGTTCAATTTCAATGAATGCTCCATAAGGTAGCATATTGACAATAGTCCCTTTTACTTTAGTTCCTGGAGGATACTTGGCTTCGATCTCTTCCCATGGATTTCTTTCTTTTTGCTTTAATCCAAGAGCCACACGTCCTTTTTCTTTATCAATGCTAAGGATCATAACTTCGATTTCATCGCCAATATTAACCATTTCTGAAGGATGCTTAATACGCTTCCAAGTCATGTCTGTAATATGGAGGAGGCCATCAATGCCGTTAAGATCTAAGAACACACCGAAGTCTGTAATATTTTTAACAACAGCTGCGTGGATTTCACCCTCATGAATATTTTCAAGCATTTCTACTTTCTTAGTGATACGCTCTTCTTCAAGAAGCTCTCTTCTAGAAACAACAATATTTTTTCTTTCTATGTTGATTTTTAGAATCTTAAAGTCAAAAGTTTTTCCAATGTATTCATCAAGATTTTTAATTCTCTTATTATCGATCTGAGAGCCTGGCAGGAACGCTTCCATGCCAATGTCAATCATTAATCCGCCTTTAACTTTGCGAACAACTGTACCTTCAATAATAGTACCTTCTTTACAATTCTCAAGAATAAATTCCCATTTACGTTGTTTGTCCGCTTTTTCTTTAGACAAGACGATTTGGCCATTATCATTTTCGGGCTGTTCTAGAAGCACTTCAATGGAGGTTCCAAGAGAAATTTCATCAACTTGAGAGAATTCTTGAATAGGAATAAGTCCCTCTGATTTTAAACCAACATCTACAACGACGAAGTCTTTAGTTATCTCAACAATAGTTCCTTTAAGTAGTGAGCCTACGACAAAATCTTCCGCTGAGATTTCTTCTTCATCGTCAGCAACACCAAGCAGTTCGCGAAAGAGTAGAGCATCTTCTTCTTTGTACTCAACATCATCTAAAATATTTTCGTGTAAGTGTTTTTGGGCTTTGGTTGACATAGTTATTTAATTTCTCCTTAAAAATAATTTCTCCTCAAGCGCAATTTACCTTGAAAAACAAATCTAAACATTAGCTTTAAATGTAGTTGCCTAGGAGTTTTGAAATAAAATATTAGCAGAGGAATATGAAATAAGGCAATACTAAAAGATGAGCGTTATTCAAATATTTATTTCAATTGAACTATTACATAAAAAAAAATAATCTAAAATTAATTTTTTGAGGACATTATTTTGCGTATTTTAGTTATTAAATTCGGGGGTGCTTCAGTAAGTAACACCCAGAGCTTTGCCCACATTGCTGAGATTATCATAAAGCGCGCTCAAGAGTTTGATGGGTGTGTGGTGGTGGTTAGTGCCATGGCTAATATGACAGATTACCTAATTGATTTGGCTAATGAGGTTCATCCTCATCCTCCTCAAAGAGAGTATGATATGCTTATTAGCGTTGGGGAGAGGGTTAGTGTCTCTCTTTTGGCTATGGCTCTCCAATTAAAAGGGGCTTCTGCCGTCAGTTTTACAGGCAGTCAATCGGGTATTATCACCAATTCAGATCATAGCCTTGCTAAAATTATTGATGTCCGGCCTCACCGAGTGTTACGTCATTTAGAAATGGGGCAAATTGTCATTGTTGCGGGCTTTCAAGGGGTCAGTGAAGGTAAAGAAATTACAACCTTAGGTAGGGGGGGCTCTGATACAACGGCGGTGGCTTTAGCGGTCGCCTTGAATGCTCAACAAGTTGACTTTTACAAAGATGTAGATGGGATTTATACGGCTGATCCTAAGAAGGACCCTAAAGCGACCTTATTAACGCACCTTACCTATGAGCAAGCGCTGCGACTCATGATCCCTAGCTCTTTTATCCTTCATCCTCGAAGTGTTCGATTGGCTCAAAAAAATAATTTACCACTCAATGTTTTGTCTTTTAAAAATTGCTCAACCCCAGGTACATTAGTTGGAGATGTAACAACTTCAGGTTGTTCAAAAAAAATTTATGAAGATGTAGAGCTTGGATAACGAAAGGATTTATGCCTAAAGCTTATGACACATTAGATTCAAAAGTAGAGCTTCCAGAAATTGAAGTTTTTAATCATGAGATTGAAGATGCCTATCATAAGAATTTTTATGGAAGGATCATTCAAGCAAATCTTAAGATGCTTGTGAATGAAACGTATGCTGAACAGCATTCTGAAGTAGAAAAAATAGCCTATTTTAAATCTACATTCCCCAGCGTTACGTGGGAATATAACCAACAAAAGCCTTTTTCACTCTATATTCGATGTATTTATAATTATCGTCTTTACTCAAGTAAATTTATCTATGACATCATTTCCCGTTGGCTTATTCCAGGAAAACGTCTGAACATTATTTCACAATTTGGAAGTGACTTTTATTTTAAAAGATACCCTTTTGAGCGTTATATCTTAGTTGAAATGCACCTTTGCATTGAAACAGCTGAAGACTTTAAAACAATTAAGCAAACATTGCCAATGGTAGCCTCTGAAATTCGCGTTGGAGTTGAGTCTATTGGTCAAGGCATGAGAATTTTAGAAATTAAAGGATTGAATGTCGACGACAAGATTAACCTTGTGCAAGAGTCTATCGTCAGCTTGATGAATCAAAAGCCTGACCATTTTGATTATCAATTATTTTCTGAAATGCAGCGCTTCTTTGTATTTTCTGAAGAATCTTTTAAAGAAAAAAGAGAATATAGACATTTAGTGCGTATTATCTGCTGGCAATATCTGTTTCGTAAATCAATGAGAACAATCAGCGATAATGAAAGTAAACGGGTGATGCGCGTCAAACTCATGAAGACTCGGCTGCACTATCCCTATGGAGCTAAAACAGTCCTTGGAGTTCTTGTTGGTATTACACAGATTAAAGAAAATGAAAAGTTTGGAGAGCAGCAACTCATTCGAGCTATTAGAAATAGTATCCCCAAGGCCAAGCTAGTTCCTCGTTCTTTTTTATCTAATAAAAAGTCAGATGATCTTGGGATGATTTTATATGCTGAATTTGAAAAAAATGATAATGAGCCTTTCTCTTATGATGAACTTTCTAAATTAAGAACAGAATTGCCAGGCGATTTAAGAGGATGTGTTGAGCAATTTATGCATCCAATCTTTATGCCTAGAAATGAAGAAGAGGTGATGCGAAATATTTTAAATTTGAGCAAGCAGCTCCGGTGTTATGATGATATCCCGCAAATTATTATTACCTTTGACAGTCAAAGTGAACAACATATTACATATAGCGTCATACTTTTAAGGGTTGTTAAAAACGATGATCTCTCTGTTCAAAACATTTGCTCTAGTCGAGAATTTAAATATGAGCTCATTCCAGACCGCATCAAAATAGTGGGGCATATCAAAAGAAGATATGTCAAAGAGGCTAATGTTTTTTATGTCCGCCTTGAAAAGCAGAGTTTCCTAAGGAAAGACCATTCTCTAGACCTTTATAAGGCTAGGCAAACAGTACTTGACGAGCTCTATCGGGTCTTTAAGGATGTGCGCGATTACAATGGGGGAATGATTGCTAAAGAAAATGAGATATTTAAAGCTCTTAAGCAAAGTCTAAAAGAGAAAAATGAACTTTTCAGTGAGCTTGCTTTGGAGAACTTTTTTTATGGAATTAGCCCCGTTATAGCAAGAAGCTTGATGGACGTCAAAATATTGGAAACATCTTTTAATATTTTGGAATCGCTTATTGAAAATCCAATTTCTCCCTCTGAAAGCTATCTCATAAAATTTATTTATCAAAGTAAATACATTTTTGTATATATAGCTTCGGATGATTCTAGTTTTGAAAAGTGTACCTATCATGCACTCAGCGGGTTAAAACTAGCTCGATTTCAACTTGTACAAAGTTTAATTAAAATAGAAGATACGTTTTATTTAGGGCTTATCTTTCACAGTGAGAGAATTGAAGAGAGAAAAAGATTTTGTGAAGTCGTACGAAAATCTTTATTACTTTGGAATCAGTCTCGCTGTCTATTAGTCACTTGAAATTCTATTTTCCGGCTTTTGACGCATGGGATCTAAAAGAACCATTAGGCAGGCGCCCAAACACACTAAAAGTAGTCCTATAATAGAGCGACTAGTGGGTATTTTGTGAAAAAGCATCCAGTCGAAAAGCATTGCAAAAGCCACGCTCAAGTATAAAAATGCACTCAAGAAGCGTATTTGCGCCCATTTGATCGCTAAGATTATAAAGCCTTGAAAAACCGCCCCAAGCACTCCTAGTAAGATAAGAAACCCCCAAATAGCACTATCAAAAGATCCGGCCAAAACAAAAAAACTTTTTGCGCACAATGCAAAAGAGACAATGGCGGTTGCTAAGAATAAGTAAAAGTTAATGGCGATGGGTTTTTCATTATAGCTTGTTAATCTAACAGCTACATAACAAATGGCAGAGGTAACTCCTGCCATCAAGCCAACAAGATAGCCAATATGAAATTTCTCTAATTCAGGCCCTACAATTAAAAAAGTGCCGATAAATCCAACGCCAATTCCTACCCAAAGGCGTTTAGATATCATGATGCCTCTCCAAATCCACAAAACAATAGGGATAAATAAGGATGCTGTTTGAGCTAAAAGTACCGCATTGCTTAAATAAATTTTCTCTATCGCATAGAAATAAGCATAAGTGGTTAATAGACCAAAGGTAATTCGAATGATATATGGTGACCATTGTTTGATGGCTAAGGTTTGCTTGAGAGGGCGGTATTTTGAAAAAGTAAATAAAATAGGAGAAAGCAACACAAGGCCAATACTAAAGCGAATAAAAATAAGGATTTGATTTGGTACTGAGTAATTGACTGAAATAAATTTAACCGTCGTAGCCATTGCTGCATTGCAAAAGCAAGCGCAGCACATAAGAGCTACTCCTAAAAGAGGGCGGTGAGGATTCTTTTCATTTTGCTGTTCTAATTTCATATCTTTTCTTTAAGAAAAAACAGGCAAAATGTAAAGAAATTAAGCAGCTAATTCAACATCTTTTTTTCTAAGGATTTGCGTCGAAAGTTTTATCCAGCTTTTCCAGTCTAATTCAAATTGCTTTTTAAGAAGCTGAATTTCCTTGGAGATAACTTCAAGTTCTTCCATGGGAGCTGCTTCTTTAAGATTATTTTTTAATCTACCGTACGTAGCCGAAAGCTCTCTAATTTTTGTTAAAGTGTCTAATAAAAGTTGTGACATATTAGAAACTTTTTCTTCGATTAGTTTTTGATTACCATCGATGAGTTGTTTTAATTTTTTGTGGAGGTATTTTTTGTCATAAAGGATTTGCTTTTCCTTCATTTTAAAAATTTCTACTGTTTTTAGACCTTTAGCTAAGCCTAGCTTGCTTAAGGACCAAATCATCCATTTGGTTGGATCAAAGTGAAACCAGCGGACTCCATTTCTGTAATCACTACAAAAAGTATGGTGATAGTTGTGGTAGCCTTCTCCAAAAGTCACCAGAGAAATAAGGTAGTTGTCAACAGCCGTATGTTCTTTTGAATAGGTTTTGGCTCCCCATGTATGGGCTAGAGAGTTAATAAACCAGGTAAAGTGATGAAGTAAAAAGAGTCTAAAAAGACCTGCAAAAATAAAGGCTGCTAAGAAGTTGTGGCACAAAAGGCCAACTAAGCCAATCATCAGAAAGTTGGTGACGATAGCGCAAGTTCCATAGTATTTATGTTGAAACATAACTCGCTTATTATTTAGCAAGTCTGATGCTAATTTTGGATCAATGTCTGCGGGTCTATCAAAAAACCAGATGAAGTGGGCATACCAGAAGCCTCTATTAATAGAATAGGGGTCTTTGTCTGTATCGACATAGGCGTGGTGTTGGCGGTGATCAAAAGCCCAGCGCAGGGCGCTGCCTTGAACAGCCATGGCTCCAAAAAAGAGTAAAAGGGTTTCAATGACGGCGTTTGTTTTATAACAGCGATGGGAAAAAAAACGGTGATATCCACCAGTAATGCTAAGTCCGCTCGCCATAAATAAGAGGAATGTACTTAAAAGGATACCTAGCGTAGGCACTCCAAACTTAATCAAGAATAAAGGAGCTAAAACAAGAAGTGCTACATGGTAAATGGCTAAAAAGCCACCAGCAACCCATCTATAAATTTTAAAATCAAGTTCGTTCATGCGTTTCCTTCCACTGTAATTGAGTGCTTCATATCATGTAGTATAGTTATTTTCAAATATTTATGCAACAGTTAATAAAAATTAGCTTATTCAATTTTTTATTTTACATGGAGTGCCCTAAGATGGGATACATCATTCCAACAGGATATGACTCTCCATTCATGTTCATAATTTAAAATACTCACAGAGGCCGTTGAAAGAGCTAAGCATTTAGCTTTTTGAGCGCTCCAGCCTAGCCATCTAGCTCCAATCACCCTTAATATATGACCACTGCCAAAAAGGGCGACATTCCCCTCTACAGCACCCACAATTTCCAAGATGTGATCCGCTCTCTTAGAAACCTCTTCATGGCTCTCGCCATTAGGAACCCCATGATCAAATAAGTTCCAATGGGGCTGTTTTTCTCTAATTTGAGGAGTTGTGAGTCCCTCAAAATTGCCATAATCCCATTCTAACAAGTCGTTGCTCACGATCGCAGAGTCTAAAAAGCCTGCTAGTTCGCAGGTCTTGAGGGCTCGACTTAATGGACTAGTAAAAACTTTTTTGAAAGAAATTTCTTGGAGCCTTGCCTTTAGAGCAGTTGCTTCTTTTTCACCCAACGAAGTGAGGGGAATATTAGTGAGGCCTGTATGCCTTTTGGCGAGGCTCCATTCCGTTTCCCCATGTCGAATAAGGTAAATTTTATTTTTAAATTCTAGCAAAATAGCCTATCCTTTCATAGAGCCAGCCTATATTGATAAAGAGTAAAGTTGTCAAGAAAAGCAAATCCTATATAAAATAGGGTCATTAAAAAGCTCAAAGCAAGATATGAAACGTGAAGATTTAATTATAGCTCCCTCTATTTTAGCGGGGGATTTTGGACATTTAGCAGATGAAGCAAAAAGGATTGAACAGTCGGGGGCAGATCATCTCCATATAGATATTATGGATGGTCACTTTGTTCCAAACCTAACCCTTGGTCCTAAGGCTGTTGCGGCGATTAATCGAGCAACAAACCTGTTTTTGGATGTTCATATTATGATTTACAACCCCTTTGATTATATAGACCTTTTAGTGGAGGCAGGGGCTGATCGCATTACGTTTCATTTTGAGGCTACTGAAGCTGTCGAAGAGACGCTTGCCTTCATTCGTAAATGCAATATTCAAGCAGGGCTTGCCTTTCGGCCAGAAACTTCCGAAACCATGGTATGTTCTTATCTGGACAAGTGTGATTTAATCTTACTCATGACTGTCAATCCAGGATTTGGCGGACAGGCTTTTATGGATAGTGTCTTGAAAAAAGTTAAATTTACAAGAAAAGCGCTCGTGGATCGAGGTATCGTTGCCCGCCCCACGTCGAAGTCTGGCGAGTCCTCTTTATTTCCCATCCAGGTTGATGGAGGTATTGATGTTGAAACAGCAAAAAAATGCATTAAAGCCGGGGCAAATGACTTGGTAGCAGGTACTTATGTTTTTAAAGCCCCTTCTATGAAGGAAGCTGTAAAAAGTTTAAGAGAGTGTATATAATCATTGCTTGAATCCAACTGAAAAATATGGCATAATCATAAACTTAATAAAAAATTTAGGACGATTCGTGATTACAAATAATCAAATAACTCCAGGCATGGTGATTTCTTTAAGTGGGAATCTATTTCGCGTTGACTCATGTATTAAAGTAACAGCAAAAGGTCCTCCATTTTTAAAAGTCAAACTTCGAAACTTAATTACGGATGAGGTTATTGAAAAAAACTTCAAACCCGATCAAGAAGTTGAAGAGGTTTTTTTGCAAGAGCGTGATTTAGAATATCTATATCTAGAAAACAAAGACTATTTGTTTTTAGACGTAGATCGACTAGATAATATTGCTGTTGCACCTAGTGTAATTGGTTCAAAAATGAACTTTTTAAAAGAGGGTGTTCAAGTCAAAGCAACATTTTACGGAGATACAGTCTTTTCCGTAGAGCTGCCACAATTTTTAGAAATCATGGTTTCAAAAACAGAAGAATCTAATGAGAAGATTACTGTTTCTAATGCAACGAAAGTGGCGACATTAGAAACTGGAGCGAAAATTCAAGTTCCTATGTTTGTTGAAGTTGGTGATATAGTTAAAGTTGATACCACTTCGGGTGAGTATATTCAAAGAATCTAATGAGGTTGTCGTGGAATTTAATCTAGAAGAAATTAAAAAATTGCTGGATGCTTTTGAAGAAAGAAAAATGCAAAAGTTTCAGCTTAAACGAGGTGACTTTGAGCTTATGCTTGAGAGGGCGCCTGCAAAAGGAGAGGTGGTAGCTCAGGCTTCTTATGTAGAACAACCTCAGCAAATGCGCCATCCTTCAGCTCATCAACTTCCCCCTCATTTCCCTGGTCATGAAAAGCAAGCTCCCGAAGCATCTAATGCAAAATATATTGATTCCCCAATGGTTGGGACTTTTTATTCAGCAGCAGCGCCGGGTGAGTCTGTTTTTGTCAATGTTGGTGACTCTGTAAAAAAAGGTGACGTTGTTTGTATTATTGAAGCGATGAAAGTCATGAATGAAATCAAAGCCACGACGGATGGTGTGGTTAAAGAAGTTTTAGTTGAAGATGGTCATCCCGTTGAGTTTGGAACTAAAATCTTTAAAATTGGTTAAGGTATATGAAAAAAGTTCTCATTGCAAATCGTGGTGAAATTGCAGTCCGTATTATTCGAGCTTGTCATGAGCTTGGTTTACAAACGGTTGCAGTCTACTCAGAAGTCGACCATGAAGCTCTCCATGTTTTGCAAGCAGATGAAGCTATTTGCATTGGAAAAGCTTCAGCTCTAGAATCATACTTAAAGATACCACACGTTTTATCAGCCGCCGAAATCACACATGCAGATGCTATTCATCCAGGTTATGGCTTTTTAAGTGAAAATGCGAATTTTGCATCTATTTGTGAGAGCTGTAAGATTACCTTTATTGGACCTACTTCCAAAGCTATTTCCATTCTTGGAGATAAAGCAAAAGCAAAAGCAGCTGCAAAAGCAGCCAATTGCCCCATCATTCCTGGATCTGAAGGAATTGTTTCTTCAGTTGAAGAAGGATTGAAACTTGCCGCCAAGATTAAATATCCGCTTTTAATTAAAGCAGTAGCAGGTGGTGGTGGCAAAGGAATACGTTTTGTCTTTAATGAAAGTGAATTTGCTAAAATGTTTCCACAAGCTCAAGCTGAAGCCAAAGCTAATTTCAACAATCCTGATGTTTACATTGAAAAAATGATTGTAAATCCAAGACACGTGGAAGTGCAAGTCTTGGGTGATCAACATGGCAATTGTGTCTATTTAGGAGAAAGGGATTGTACAATTCAGCGAAGAAGGCAAAAACTTATTGAAGAAACACCTTCCTTAATTTGTGATGACAAGATGAGAAAGGAACTTGGAGAGGCTGCTGTTAGGCTTGCAAAGAGCGTTAATTATAGTTCAGCAGGAACCGTAGAGTTTTTAATCGATGAGAATAGAAACTTTTACTTTATGGAAATGAATACACGTATTCAAGTCGAGCACACAGTCACTGAAGCGGTCACGGGAATTGACTTAGTTAAAGAACAAATTAAAATTGCAATGGGTGAGCCCCTGTCGTTTAAACAAGAAGACATCCAAATGAAAGGGCATGTCATGCAGTTTAGAATTAACGCAGAGAACCCAGCAACGAATTTCTCACCATCACCTGGGACATTAGATTATTACCTTCCTCCGGGTGGACCACATGTGCGCATTGACAGCGCCTGTTATACTGGCTATAAAATCCCTCCAAACTATGACTCGATGGTTGCAAAATTGATCATCACAGGAAAAGATCGCAAAGATGCGATTGCTGTTGCCAAAAGAGCTTTAAGGGAATTTCATATTGGAGGAATTCACTCCACAATTTCTTTTCATAATTACATGCTGAATGATCAGAAATTTATCAATAATGATTATAATTTAAATTATATTGATCAATTGATTGAATCAGGTTGTACTTTTGAGCTTAAAGAAGAATAATTTTTTTAAGCATTCATCATTAATTTTTTATGCTTGCGATTGATTTTGGTTGGGTTGAAATAGTTTTGTCTCCCATAAACCGCTTCATGAAGATTTTCCACTGCAATAAATGCCGATGGATCAATATTTAAGATAATATCTTTTAAAGCAGCTAGCTGCAGACGATCTACAATCACTAGTAAAATCTCTCTATCATCTCCAGCATAGCCTCCTCGCCCATAAAGAATGGTTAGACCTAGGCCTAGCTCATGAACGACAGTATCGGCGATCTCTTTAGGTTTGCTAGAAATAATGAGGGCTGACTTGAGTTCATCAAGACCTACGATGACAAAGTCCATCGTTTTATAAGTGACGATGTAGGTAATAAAGGAGCGAATGGAGGTGTTCCATTCACCATAGACATAGCCTGCTATTAAAAAGACAAAGAAGTTAATAAAAACAACCACTTGCCCAATGGTATAGCCTTTACTTCTGTTGATGATAATCGCAATCACTTCAGAACCATCAGAACAGCCGCCCATGCGGATAATAATGCCAATACCTATTCCTAGTGCGATACCGCCAAGAACAACAACCTCTAGTGAATCGCCGTGAAATACAGGGAGGCCCGTAAAAACATCGTCAAGTAGAAAAAGGAAGAAAGAGAAAAAGACGATTCCTGTTGTAAGATAAATTAAGAAATCTTTTCCAAAGTGCTTATAGGCTAAAATGACGCAGGGGATATTAAGAGCTAAAACAAAATAGGGTAGCCAGAAGGAGCCAAAGATATGGGCTAAAATCATAGCAATACCCGTTACCCCGCCATCAATAACGTGATTGGGTAATATGATAAATTTGATTGCGGCAGCTTCTATAAGAGCCCCAAGGAGGATCCAGGGAGCAACCTTAAAGTAGGATTTTCTTTTTCTAGCTAGGTTTACCATTTTCTTGCGTGTTTTTATTTAAAAAAAAAGATTATCAGATTGAGTAATCTTGTGCTATAGAAAACGCGGGAGACGAGGCTCGAACTCGCAACTTCCGGCGTGACAGGCCGGTGCTCTAACCAATTGAACTACTCCCGCAAAATGTATGATGGGCGCAAAAGGATTTGAACCTATGACCACCTGCTTGTAAGGCAGGCGCTCTACCGCTGAGCTATACGCCCTAAAAAACATGATAAAATTTAAAAGATCTTTCAATTAGAAACAAGTTATTTTATGATTAGTTTAGAAATTTTTGAGAAATTATGAAGAGAAGTTGCTTTTTAATTTTAATTTTAACGTTTTTTACAGCCCTTTTTACCTCTTGTGGTCCCGTTTCAACGCAAGATTATCAAATTCAAGCTTCTGCTTTGATGGATCAGTTTATTAAAGATCTAAAAAAAATTAGAGATCCACATCAGTTGCAAAAGATGCAAGGTAAACTAAAAAAAGATTTCAATGAACTTGCCCGGTGCATGATCGAGTATCGCCTTTATATTGAAAAACATCCTGAATTAAGAATAGAACCCAATGAGCGGTTGTCATTTGCAGCTTATAATTTAAAATGTGAGCTTTATAGAATTTATCAGTTAGATGGTGCTTTGCAAATCATTGAAGTAGCTCAAAAAGACGCCTATAATAAGCTGGGGCTTTTTGAACATTCGTTAACCAATGAACGCATTAATCTTTTTGAATCGAATAAGCCGTTATCTAAAAAGAGTTAAGAAAACCTCGAAAGATTTTCCAATAAGTGCCAATCCACCAAAAAATGCATAAACAGATCCAATCCCTCCTAACATGCTTATCCCTAAAGAACAAGCCAGTGAGGCTGGGCCATAAATGCCTTGCTCATCAAAAGGCTTAGAACCAAAAGTCTCACAAAAGAGGCTATTTTGTTCAGGGTAGCCTGTTTGGCGGTGAACAAAATCAGTGAGCACAGTACAGGTTTTGTTAAAGCCGGGGATATTGGCATAGCCACTCGCATTTTCTGCGAACCCATAAAATTGACTGGTTTGTTGATAGAGCAGATGTCCACTGTAGCCTCCAAACATCATTAAGCCAACGCCGGAGACTGCCAATGCTGTAGCATGCGCTAGTTTGAAAGTTACTCTAGCTGTAGATCCAAGGATATTTACCGCTATAGATCGACTTTCTTGTGGGCTCGTAATATTGGTAACAATTGCATTCATAACACAAACAAAATAATTATATAGTAAAAGAAAGTATTTTAAGCGCGTAGCTGACATGAAGTCAATATTTAAGTAGTAAGTAGCAGAATAGTTCAGAAAAAACGTTATATATAAAATATATACTCTCAAATCTTGAAGCGAAAAATTTCGTGAGTTGAACTTGTTTTTTTAATTTCAACGCTAAATCCAAGTAGAGATAAATTAATTGATAAGCTAACATAGAACCTTTCTATAATGAGGAATCTTGATGAAACAAAAGCAAAAAGGCAGAAGTTTTTTCCGCCGTATTTTTGTGTTACCCTTTGCTGTGGCTATGTTGGTACCGCTGATCTTTTTTGATATAGCTCTTTCTATATATCATCGCATTGCCTTTGGAATTTGCAAAATGAAACGAGTCAATCGTAGATCTCATTTTAAAATAGATCAAATGAAAGTGGCTCAGCTCGGTAAGTTAGAGCGCTTTTATGCAGTTTACATATACTACGTGAAGGGCTTAATGAGCTACGCTTCTAAAATTGCATCTGAGAGTGAAGATTACTGGTGCCAGCCAAAGCCTCTAAAAGGGCGTCAACAGATGGTTGTTGATAAAAGCAAAATGGGTGTCAAAGAACTTCAAGCTTATCAAAACTCCATCAAACAAAAGCCTAAAAAAAGTCGTAAGAAATAATTTTTTGGATGCTTTAATCTGCGTTAGGGTTGTTCTAAATGAATTAAAGAGAATTTAATGACTTTAGAGCATCGAAGGCTATCTTTTTTCTATGAATTTGCTTTAGAGGTAGTTTGTAACTTGTAATAAAGTAACCAGGTAAAATAAAGGCAGATAAGGCTAAAGTCTTGGTCGTAGGGTTTCTCCTTAATAGCTCACTTGTCTTGCCCGAAATTGCCAGTCTTTAAGCTTCACTCATTGGCTTATTCAAAGGACTTCTCCAACACTTATTTTTTAGACTGAGTACTTTTATTGGGCTTGCATATTTTTAATAAAAGAATTCAAAAAAAGAATAAATTGTCAAAGAGATGAAATTTCTACACTCAATGCGTTGCTGAAGGGAACTTATTTCTTGAAACATAAGAAAATAACCATGCTGCAATTAAACTTAAGGCAAAAGCAGGGATCAATTCAGGAACTTTGTAACTAAATAACTTATTCACATGTGGCCAAACCGCAGAGGTAAACCCTCCTACTAAAATAGCAGCAACAGCTCCATGTCGATTAATGCTTTTGGAGTAAAGGGATAATAGAATAATGGGGCCAAATGCAGCTCCAAGACCTGACCAAGAGTATAAAACAAGTTCATAAATGGTCGAGAGATTAAAGAAGGCTAAAAAGAATGATAGAGCTCCCACAATTAAAACAAAGGAACGAGAAACCCAAAGCAATTCTTTGGATGTCGCCTTAGGGCGGACAATTCTTTTATAGAAATCTTCAGAAAGAAGAGAGGCCTGAACTAAGATTTGAGTTTCTACAGTAGAAATTGTTGCTGCTAAAATCCCACACAATACAAAGCCGGCAATAAAAGGATGAAAAAGAGCCTGTGTCATTTGGATGTAAATAAGTTGAGGGTTGGTAGTTCCTTTTGGAAAAAAGCCCAGTGCCACAATCCCGATAAATACAGCCCCTGTCAATGAAAGGATTTGAAGGGTCATTCCAACATATTTAGATTTGTAAATTTCATTTGGGTTTTTAATACCCATAAACTTAGTTAGGATATGAGGTTGTCCGAAATAACCAGGTCCCATTGTTAAAAATAGAGTTAGGATATTGATCCAAGTCATAAAATGGTTATTAGGAATCAACTTTAAAGAAACTTGATTGGCCAAAGCTCCTGCCGAAACAGCGCTAGCTCCTCCGATGTGAATAAATCCTACTAAAGGAACTAAAAGAATCATAATGACCAAGAAGAACCCTTGGAAAAAATCAGTCCAGGCAACAGTAATATACCCTCCAAAGATCGTATAGAGTAGGGCAATAAAAAATCCAATGGCCACTCCACCTTGATAGGGGACATTAAAGGCAAATTCAAATAAAAAGCCTACGCCCTGAAGGCCCGAAGAGATATAGAAAGTAAAAAATAAAAGGCAAATGAGGGCCGTAATAATTCTAATAAACCCTGAATGGTCGTGATACTTCTTCTCTAAGTAAGTGGAGAGGGTCAAACTATTTAACTTTTCTGTCATGACGCGCAACTTTTTTGCAACAAAGTGCCAATTGGAAAACATGCCTGCAACGAGCCCTAGCCCGATCCAAGCGTTTTCTAAACCACCTGTAAAAATAATGACAGGAAATCCAAGAAATATCCATGCGCTCATATCGCTGGCTTGAGCGCTCAAAGCTGTCACCCAAAAATTTAACCCTCTTCCGCCGATGACAAAGTCGTATTCAGTGGTGTGCTTTTTATAGGAAAAAAAGACAATAATGAGAAGGATAGAAGCATAAATTATAAATGATAATAACATATTTTAAGGGTGACTCGCTTTGTCTGATCCGTAAACTCGCCCAGCAGATGCTAAGTTTGCCCGAGCTTCAGGGAAAAATTTTTCTATGTATTTTAATAGATCATCGGTTTTTTTGCGCATGGAATTTTGACCTACCGGGCAACGGCAGACGACGCGATTAAACTGATGAGCTATTGAAAAGTTAATAATATCTTGCTCTGAAACATAAATCAAGGGCCGGATAATGGTTATTCCATAGTGTTGCATTTCAACTTTGGCCAAGTTGGCTGCAAATTCCCCCTTGTGGAACAAATTCATTAAAAGGGTTTGTACACTATCATCTCGGTGGTGGCCAAAAGCGATTGTTTCTATGCCATTAGCTTTGGCTGCGTCAAATATTAATTTTCTTCTTTCTCTTGAACATGGATAGCAACTTTTCTCTTCAGTTGTTGCTGCTTGATTTAAAGTAATAAATTGAACATCAAGTTTTTCGCAGATCGGTTTTAAAGATGAGGATTGAATAGAAGCGCCACAAGAATAATCTCCACTGACATGAAAGGCTGTTAATTTAAAATTTGGAAAACCAAGGCCCCGAATCGCTGCAAGAATATAAAGAAGCGTTAAGCTATCTTTTCCACCACTTAAGGCGATACCTAGGTGGGAAATATTATCCACTAGTTGGTATTCATAAAGAGCTTTGCGAACCATGGATTCAATTTTGCGGCCCAATTTAGTCCAAGGAGGTTGTACAATAGGAAGATTAAACATTTAATTTGAGTAAATTGCTTTTTTTTGCGAATAAGTTTATAATTTTAAACTCTGTAAGTCAATTCTACATTTCATTAATTGAATTAATCTTGTCTCAAATAACATTCTTTGTTAGATTCTTCTTCTTATTTTTGCTGGCATAGCTCAATTGGTAGAGCACCCGACTTGTAATCGGACGGTTGTGGGTTCAATTCCTACTGCCAGCAACCCTTTTTAGGGGGCATCGCATAGCGGCCAATTGCAATGGACTGTAAATCCGTCGACTCCGGTCTACGCTGGTTCGAATCCAGCTGCCCCCAACCTTTTGCCACAAGGGTAGCAAATGGGTTCCACGTCTGTTCTGTGATTTCAATCTGACGAGTTTTGTAGTCTTTAAGCTTATCTTTTTAATTTTTAAGTGTGCAAAATTTTGATTAGCCATCCCTTACTAATGATACGCTTTGTTTCTTCATATTTTTCAGCAAGTAGACCATCTACTTCTGTAAGACGCCTGTATTCTGATTCTGATAACACCCAGGGATTAATTCCACGAAATTTACTTTTTACGATATAATCAGCCTCGCTAATGTCGTTGATTATTGAGAAATAATCCTGGGGATTCATAATCATTTTCATTTTCTCCACTATGATTGGGTCTTTTTGGAGAGTGAGCTTATCCCAAATTTCTTGATCGGTTCCATAATGAAAATCTGTATAAGAAATGCACCCCAAGTCAATAGCTCTCAAAATAGCATCAGCCAACCATCTAGAAGTTAAATAATTTGTTGGGCTTCCCCAGCAGTCTTCGGTCATAAAAAGAGAAAAAAGGGTAATTTTTTTCATCAAGCTTGGATCATTGCTTACCCACCGATTATTTATAAAACGGAGATTGTTAAAAATTGACACTGCCTCTTCGTGTGTTATAAGTCCTTGGTAATATGCTCCCTGTGTGTTGTAGTCAATGCGATCAGCACAAAGATTAGGCAAGCGATTTTCAAGAGAAGGAAATAGTTCTTCTTTTGGCAGGATTTGCTCAATTGTAAAGTTATATTTATTAAGAATATCTGCTAAACCACTTTCCTTTAAGAAAAAAGGAAGAATATCATCTTGATAGTCTTTATCTTGGTTTTCTTTGCCAAAAACCCAATCTCCAACATGAGAGAAAGCGGTATGCGAAACATCGTGTAAAAGTCCTGCAATTTGTTCTTCGATTGAAGAATTATTGACCCTTAAAATTGCAAAAACACCAATAGAATGATCATAGCGACTGTATTCTTCTCGATGAGTTGTGTAGTAGGCAATACCATATTGGTGAATGTTTTTAAGCCTTTGAAAGATCGGACTATCAATTAACTCCAAGATAACGGGCTCTTCCACTTCAATAGGTCCATAAAATGTATCAATCTGCCTGGCAAATAAAGCACACGGAAGTAGAATGAAAAAAAGTAAATTGATTTTCAAAGTATCAGAGCACTTAAACAAGATGTAATCCCCCATTAACGAACTTCTATTTTATAAAAATGCAGAAGGATTTTACAATTTTCTTCCAATTCCATCCAGTCAAGGATTCTGAATGTGTCTAACAGTCTCTAAATCACTTTATAAAGCCTTTTCCTCATACATTTTATTCACCTCTAAGCCCAATCTGCAGCGCTAGTGGGATAGCATTTTCTTTTCTTTCTTTTAGGGTTTGATTGATTTAGACTTAAACCTTCCTTGCTTCTGCCATTGAACTTTGATGGCGCCTCCATTATAATTTGCACGAATTTCTATCAAAAAGATCAATACAGGCGATTTCACAAAAAAGATTTGAAATCCTAAGTAAGTGGGGCCTTTAAATAAATGAATAACATTACTTCAAGTGTATTTGATTTTGGGTCTATGCCAGATTTTAGACAGATAGCCCCTCCTTTAAAACAATATCCAGCAAGGGACGGTGCTGCACTAAGCTATCGCTTTTATGAGAGCTTTGGGAAAGAGAATGTGTTTATTTTTTTACATGGTTCAGGTTATCACGGAGAATATCTACATAATTTTGCAGACTTTCTAAGTAGAGAAAAATCTTTAGGGCAAGTTTATGTTCCGAATTTAAGGGGACATTTTAATTCAGGTGCAGTTCGTGGTGATTGCAGCTACATTGGTCAGCTTGAAGACGATCTTTTTGATCTTGTCGAATATTTTCGACTCCAAAACAAAAAAATCATTCTTGTCGGTCACTCTAGTGGTGGAGGGTTGGCCATTCGTGTAGCCGGTGGCTCTTATCATAACTTGATTCATAGATATGTGTTACTGTCGCCCGCAATCCCAACTGCTCCAACCATGCGTCAAGGGACGGCGGGGGGCTGGGCTAACGTTTCAACCTTGAAAATCATAGCCCTTTCGATACTAAATTCAATGGGCGTTACCAAATGGAATCATACAAAAGTCATTTGCTTTAATATACCCCCCAGTTTTTGTGATGGAACGGAAACTCTTTCCTATACTTTTAACCTCAATACTTCCTACCACCCTCGTTTACCCTATCAAAAGGATATAGATTCTCTTAAAGGGAAGTTTATTCTATTTGTAGGAGAAAATGATGAAGCAAATGATCCCTATCTATATTCCAATGTTATGCAAGATTCTTCTCAAAATGCTATTCGCATCATTGAACAAGCAAGGCATCTTGACATTGTCAATAACCCTCAAGTTATGCAAGAAGCGGCTGCTTGGATAAAGGCAATGGGAAAGCCGTAGTGGTGAATTTGCCAGTGCAAGAAAAGTTGAAAGCCTATTCTGTATTATCTCTCTAATTCTTTTTGAAATCCCATGAGCGTTAAGGCTCCGCCTGAGTGAATGACTAAAACATTACCCGCTAATGCTTGTGTATCGATGATCTTTTTAGCTTCCAAAAATAACTTAGCTGAGTAAATGGGGTCTGTAAAAAAGCCCTCTTCTCGTGCTAAAAATTGAATGTGAGTCAGGATGGCTGTATTGACAGAGCCAAAAGAGCGGGCAATCGTTGGCTTGTGTAGTCTAAACTGTGCTAGTAGGTTCATCCAATCTAGTTGAACTTGTATGAACTGCTCAAAGACTTTTTGAAACAGTTTTAATTTTGCAAGAAATTGCTCTTCGTTGTCAGCTAACAATAAGACATGCAGGAGAGTTTTTTTATTCAACCAAGTAAATGCTAAAATGGTAGCAATCGCTGTTAAACCGCTGCCAGCATCTATAAATATATGTTGGAATTCTTCTTTAGCTTTTTCTTCATTCTCCAAAATATCTAAGGCCAATGTGAGCGCGCCTGGTAGAGCCGCTTGCATACAAGCTCCTTCAGGGATAAGCGCCGTTCTTAAGGGATTCTCTTGAATGTAATTGGCTGCTAATGCTTCAACCTGTAGCCACTCTTTATGTGAGAGCCACTGTATTTGTGATTCTGGTACTAGCAAAGAGGTTAACAGTAGGTTGCCTTGGCGCTTACGGCTTGGGTCGCCCAACAAAAATAAGGTGGGTTTAATGCGATTTTCTATTAGTAATTGACTGATACCTAAAACATGGTTGGAGTAAGAGCTACCAATTACGAGAGCTTCTTGGTAGTGCTCGTTGAGTAAGTGCGGGATTAATGAAATATATTTACGCCATTTTGATCCACTTATGCCAAAGCCCAGTTCATCATCTCGTTTTACTTTGCTTGTTGATGGTGACCCATTAAAAGTTTTCAACACATGGACGCGAGAGTGGGGGATATAAGATGTAATACTGATAATTTTTTGCTTTAAATAAACTTCTTTACTCATTCAAAAAAAGGAGTTTTTTTTAAAGATAGTTGAAGTAGAAAAATTTCTCCAGTCAAAAGAGAGCGCGCTCTTTCACTTTCATTCATCTGCGCATTTTTTGAAAATCAAATGAATGAATAGCTTCATTTTTTCAGAGGTTTTCTGGTAAGCTCGACTTAAGCAGTCAACGTTTTTAGTAAAGTATCTAAGAGGATAATGGTATTTCATGGGGTTTAAATTGATTGATGTTTCTAAATGGGATCGCAAAGAATATTTTGACCATTATCTTCATGATATTACATGCACCTATAGTATGACGCTTAATTTGGATTTGACGATCCTTCTTCAGGAAGTTAAAAGAGAAGGGGTCAAGTTGTATCCTGTAATGATTTATTTGCTCTCAATGATTGTGAATAGGCATGAAGAATTCTGCACAGCTCTCGATCCCAATGGGCAGGTGGGTATTTTTGACCTTCTTCATCCTTCTTGCACAGTTTTTCAAAAAGAAAGTGAGACTTTTACCAATCTATGGACGGAGTATACCCCTTCTTTTTCTGAGTTTTATCAGCGATATTTATTAGATATTCAAAACTATGGTGAAATCAAACGTTTTATAGCTAAGCCTAATATGCCGGCTAATGTATTAAATGTTTCAAGTATTCCCTGGGTTAGTTTTACCGGCTTTAATTTAAACTTGCCAAAGATTACAGACTACCTCTTACCTATTTTCACCACAGGCAAGTACTTTGAGCAGAATGGTAAAATGTGGTTACCCATAGCTATCCAGGTTCATCATGCTGTTTGCGACGGCTTTCATTTGGCAAGATTTATTAATGAGTTGCAAGAAGCCATGAATGCGCCGGGCGCTCTAAAATCATAAAATAAGAGTAGAGAATAAATTCTCTTCGTCAGCAGCTTTTTACAGATCTAACTTTACGTTCTGAAGCTTGGCGTGCTAGCCGTTTCTTGAGACACCAGTGTTTTGCGATATTGCCAGCTGCCTCTATAAAAACGAATTAAATAGATGAGAGCTGAAAAAAGTGTATAGAGAGAGCATATGATAAGAGCGGTCTCTATGGGCGCTTTGGGTAACAGAACAAAAAAGTAGACGGGAACTGCCATAAACAGCCAGATAGAGCAGGTGCCTGCTATCAATAAAAAAACAGTATCGGCAGCTGCCGTTAACGCTCCAGCAATAACCATACGGACCCCTTCGAGGGATTTATAAATAACTGCGTTGGCAAAACCGAAAACTAAAGAAGGGTAGAGTAGGGCGCGCATTTCTTGTGATAAGCTGCTAAGAAATAGATCGATAATAAACTGGTGGGTAACCCACAAAAAACCAGCAAAGGCCACAGCAAAGCAGGCCATCGCGATAAAGCCCATTTTTACAATTTTAAAGACAGCACCAGGTAGTCCAGCCCCTATGGCGTTGCCCGCTAAGGTTGCAACAGCCCTAGAAAGTCCTTCACCAAAGAACATAAAAAGGATTAAGAGGTTTTGAACGATGCCTGCGACAGTGAGATGTTTTTCATCTAGTGCTGACATCATCTTATAGAAAACGCCCCATCCTGCGACTTCTAAGAAGCAAAAAAGAGCTTGAGGTAACCCTACTATTAAGCAATTTTTTAGTAGCTGAGGTTGTAAATTATATTCTCCTGTGCCGTAAGTTGCGCGATTTTTGTGATTCAAAAAAGAAAGAAGTAGAATAATAACCTGCCCGCCCACGCCAACATTCATTGAAAGAGCAGCTCCCGCAGCTCCCATTGTTGGAATGATGTTGCCGTAACCAAAGACAAAGAGATAGCAGCACAAGGCATTGATAATGTTACCTAATAAGACGACAACAGTGGGCAAAAAAGTTTTACCTTGGCCGATAAAAAAGCCGTTAAGAGTGTAGAAAAGGCCATGAAGAGGCATCCACATTAGCATCCAACGTAGGTAAATGCGTTGCGTTTCACAAGATGCTTCAGCGCCAAAAATCATACTGGGACAACTGAAAGCTAAAGCATTGAAAAGGATTATCGATCCTAAAGAGAGCCAGATCATCTGCCAGACAGGTTGACCCAGTTTGCGGTAGTTACAAGCTCCATAATTTTGAGCTACGAAAATTTGAGAGACACTGCATAGTGCTGTCCATCCTGCTAGAAAGGCCCATCCTATGTTGGTAGCTTCTACTGCTGCGTTGTGAGCGTTCATGCTGTAGGTTGCTAAAATCAAACGATCAATAAATAGCATAGTCATTGCTGATAGTGAACTGAGCATCAAAGGTAGGGCAATAGACCACAATCGCTTAGTGATATTAGAAGAGTTTTGATGAGCCATCTTAAAGTTCCTCCTCTTATAAATGAATAAAATCTTTAATGAAGAAAAGGCAGAAAGCAAACGGATGTAAAGAGGTCATGTTACTGAATCTACTTTAGAAACAAACGCCGCTATGAAGCCATTTCTCCTTGTAACGGTCTAACGTCTATTGTGATTCTTTTGCAATTTTCTCAACAAGCTTTTTATTAGTAACAACTTCTAAAAATAAGACCTATAAAGAGATGATTTTTGAGGTATTTAGCTCCTTCGATCATTTGGCTTACCGAACAATAATTTAGCAGAAAAATCACAGAGAGGAGATAAAAAATGGCGCACCCTACTCCGAGGATAATGTAAATACAATCATTATTGAGTAGTCCGATGGCAAGAAAGAAAACAGCAAAACAAGCGATCCAACCGCTTAAAGGAACAGGCGGTGAAATAGCCATAGAAATGCCTATGATCGCTAGCATAATGCCACTAATGATGTGGGTGCTTTTAAGCTGAGTTGCCCATTGATAGCGCGGACGCGAAATTTTTCTTGTGAATTTTAAAGACTTTATAAGTGATGGAATAGTTAAAACAAGGAGCGAGGAGGGGATGTTCTTATTTAATAAAAACTTTGGCAGCCAAATAAAACTGCTACCTATAGCAATTCGAGTTCCTAAATAGGCAATAAATATACCGAAGAAAAGTGCTGTACCTGGGATTTGTGAAAAACCAAGGGAAAGGGTAATCAACATAAAAATCTTGCCCCTCCCTGATAAGGTGCTCAGAAGGTCATGTGCTGAAATAGGCTTTTGTTTTGCTTTTTTCAACAAATTCTGTAGTGAGTCTTCAAAGGTAGTATAAGAGCTTTTTAACTTTTCAATAAGGCCTTCTTCCTTTTTTAATTCCTGTTGAATGGGCAATTATTTCAAGAAGTGTAATCGATCTAGAGTAAATCCGGGAAGCTTCAATTTTGCTTTGAACAAGATACGATCTAAAAAAGATGCTGTAAAATGAATTGAAAAATCGGGTCATCTAGGTCTTTCTTTATGTGCTTTCCAGTGTTGAGGAAGATTTATAGAGTTTTTTTCTTGCTTTTTTTTTCAAATATAGCGATCCTTTTATTTCTTGCCTAAGAGGGCTTGAGCAAAAAAGGAGAAGTTGCAGCCAGAAATTCCGAAAAGATAGAAAATTCAACTATAAGTGAGGAATTATGTTAACTCAACTAATCGCATCTTCAATAGCTATGATGGTCATCTTGTGCACAATAGCTATAGCATTGGTAGTTCTAAGTGTTGTTTTAGTTATAATTTGTTTTCGATCTAAAAAGGCGATCCATTTTATTCAAACAGATGTGCATAAAGTATCTCAAGAACTGACGCGTCTTTTAAGTTCAATGAATGATTTCGTTGAAACAGATCTGCACAAAGTTTCTCAAGAAACAAACCATTTAATAAGCGATGTCAATGCGTTATCTTCCGACATAAAAAAGAAAGTCGACTCTTTTGATTTTCTTTTCCGCCCCCTTAGTTCATTAAATTCTAAGCTAGATTCAGAGTTGTCTTCTAAAACTGAAGCTAGTTCATTTCGCGAAACTATTCCGCAAATTTTAAAGTGGATCGTATCGAGTGTATTCTTAATTAAAACTACAAAGGAGTTTATAAAACATGACAAATAATAATACGGAATCAAAAAAAGTAATTCTAGGCGTGTTGGTAGGCGGAGTTGTAGGAGCTGGTATTCTTTGTGCTGTTCAAGCTGCTCGTCATCAAAAAACGCCGGTGATAAAAAAGATCGGGAAAACGATCTCAGAAGTAGGTGAAATGTTAGAAAACTGCAACCTAAACAGTAGCTCTGATGTTATCTCTAGCATCGAGAAAAAAATACCCCAAGGTATTGATGTTTTTAACAATGCCGTTGACTGGATAAGCAACGGATTAACACTTTGGAAAAAGTTAAAAAAAGGATAGAAATATGAACAATCACTGTAAACAAATAGATTTCTTTTTGGGCGCCCTTGTTGGGGGAGCCATTGGAAGCTTAAGCGTAATGCTGTTTACCACTAAAAAAGGAAAACAGCTGCAGCGCCACATCGGCGATGCTTGTGAAAATGTCAAAGACACTTTTTTCGAAGCCAAAGAGAAAGTAGAAGATATGGCTCATGATGCTGTAGATTCTGCAGAGCATTTGGGCAAAAAAGCAATTCACAAAGTCAAACATGAGATTCATGATAAGTAATCTTTCTTAGGGGAAAGGCGTTAAGCCTTTCCCTATATTCTTAAACTTTTTTTTTAACTTTTTAAGAAAAACCAACCTATCATTCACTAAAGTATAAATTTTAAATCCCTGAGATAAAGATGAAATATCTTGAAAATCATAAAATTTATTATAAAAATGAAATAAACAGTGAATGTATTGAGTTATTAGTTTTTTTATCATAACATAAGTTAATACAGCTTACCTTTGGAAGACAGGTTAATAGGAAGAGATGTTGAATCTATCATTTAAGGAATTTGAACAGCAGGGCTGGGAACGGGTTGCAGATGTTTATGATGAATGTTTTGGTCCGATTACCCCTAAAGTTGCCTTCGCTTTAGTTAATAAAGCCATGATTAAAAGAAACGATAAGATATTGGATGTAGCTTGTGGGCCAGGCTATGCAGCAGCGCTTGCTTTTGAAAAAGGTGGGGTTGTTAATGGGGTTGACTTTTCAAATGGTATGATTCAAAAAGCCAAGACTCTCCATCCAAAAATAAATTTTCAAGTGATGGATGCAGAAGAATTGCAATTTGGTGATAGGGTCTTTGATATTATTTTAATGAACTTTGGCCTTCTTCATTTAGCAAAACCAGAACAAGCTATTGCAGAAGCCTTTCGAGTTTTAAAGCCAGGAGGCAAATTTCTCTTTACAGTTTGGGATAAACCTAATAGATCAAAAGCTTTTGAGATTATCTTGAGTGCGATCAAAGAAGCTGGAAATTTAAACGTACCTCTACCAGAAGGACCAGACTTCTTTAAATATAGCGACTCCAATACATCAAAAGAAATCCTTGTTAATATTGGTTTCGATAAAATCGAAGCTCAAAGCTTAGATTTTATATGGACCCTCAAAAGTCCTGAAGAATTATTTCAAGCTTTTTATAAAGGTGGCATTCGCATTGGTGAGATTCTTCGTGCACAGAAGCCAGAAGCTGTTCGCCATATAATTGAAAAGATACAGCAAAAAACAAAGCCATTTCAAGGAATAGAGGGAATGGAAATTCCGATATCAGTGATGCTTTTTAAAGCTGAAAAGATCTAATATTGCTCATAATTGAATTTATTAAATTAAATTTTTGGAAAAATTATTGGAATGAGCCTTTTCATTCCCATTCTTGATTCTTTGTGCAGTCTGTAATGTAGTTGATTGCTCACAAGTCTATATAGACAGGTTTTTTCAGTTTTGGTTAACATTTCTTCTTTTTAACCCAAGACAGGTTGTAATCCCTATATGTTAAAAAAAATTGCAAATACAATTCGCTCGCTAACTATGGATGCAGTAGAGCGTGCTGGATCAGGTCATCCAGGCCTCCCAATGGGCTGCGCAGAGTTAGGTGCATTTTTATTTGCTGAGTTTCTGCAATACAACCCCGCTTATCCTAAATGGAAAGATCGTGACAGATTGATTTTATCAGCTGGCCATGGCTCTTTATGGCTCTATATCTGTTTGCATATAGCTGGTTTTTCTATCTCAATGGAAGATTTGAAATGTTTTAGACAATTTGGCTCAAAGACACCAAGTCACCCTGACATTACTAAAACTGAAGGGATTGAAGCCACAACAGGGGTTGATGGACAAGGCGTTGCATTTGCTGTTGGACAAGCTTTGGCATTAAAAACCCAAGAAATTACTAGTAAGGTTGTTGTGCTTGCGGGCGATGGATGTTTAATGGAAGGAATTTCTTATGAATCCTGTTCCCTGGCCGGTCATCTATGTTTGAACAATCTTATCTTAATTTATGACAGTAACAAAACGACTTTGGATGGGTATGTTGAGGAAAGTTTTTCGGAAAACATAAAGTTACGATTTAAAGCGCAACATTGGGATGTTTTTGAAATTGATGGGCATAATTTTGATCAAATTAGAAAAACTTTCATTCCGCTTAGAGAAAATCAAAATAGGCCTACAATTATCATTGCACACACTAAAATTGGAAAAGGATCGCCCACAAAAGAAGGGACTCCTGCAGCCCATGGTCGCCCTTTAGGCCAGGAAGAGGTTGAAAAAGCTAAGAACCTGCTAAAAATAACTACCAATCCGTTTTATGTGGATCCGGCTATTTATGAATTCTTCAAAAGAAAATTATACCAAGTGCCCAAGGTAAATGAACAAGAAATAAAAAATGACATTAAGTTAGCTATTGAAGGCGTTATCATAAATTCATCAATAGCTACTCGTTGGGCATCGCATGAAGTATTAAATGTGATAGCCAAATGGATGCCCTCATTAATTGTAGGGTCAGCAGATCTATCTTCTTCAGATGGAACATTTTTACGACAGTGTGACTTTATTTATAAAAATGAATTTAAGGGTAGAAATATCAAATACGGAGTGCGGGAATTTTCGATGGCAGGCATAGCTGCTGGAATGGCTCAAACAGGATTAATTGTGCCTGTAATTGGGACTTTTCTTGCTTTTGCTGATTACATGAGAAGCGCTTTACGCATGACTTCTCTGATGCGTTTAAAGGTTATTTATAATTTAACTCACGACTCTATTTTTGTTGGTCATGATGGGCCCACGCATCAACCCATCGAACAGTTAAGTTCTCTACGTGGCATTCCCGGCTTACTTGTCATTAGACCGGCCGATATCCAAGAAGTAAAAGCAGCCTGGATTGCTGCGATTGAATATGAAGGACCTACTGCGATCATTTTAACTAGGCAGCCTCTTCCAAAACAGCATTGTAGCTCTTTAGAAGGAGCTTTAAAGGGAGCTTATATTATTAGGCACGAAGAAACAGAAATTATCGAATATCTCCTTTTAGCTACTGGTTCAGAAGTTCAATTAGCTCTTGAAATTGCCCAAGAACTTGGCCCCGCAGCGCGTGTTGTCTCTATGCCTTCTTGGGAACTTTTTGAAAAACAGCCAGTGGAGTACAAAAAAGATCTTTTGCAAGGCGCAATTAAAATTAGTATCGAAGCAGGCGTAGAGCAAGGGTGGCATAAATACATTGGTGCAGAGGGTCTAGCTATTTGTTTGTCTGAATTTGGAGAATGCGGCAGTATAGAAGATCTTAAGGAACATTTTGGTTATAACAAAACAAAAATTCTTAATAGAATTAAGCAGGTGAGGAAAAATCTATGCGTATCACTGTAGAGCTAAGTTTATACCCACTTACTGAAAACTATGTTGCCCCTATTAGAGAATTTATAGCACGGCTAAAAACGTATAAAGAACTTGATCTTGTCACTAATGCCACTAGTACGCAGATCGTGGGTGAACACGCACGTGTTTTTGAAATTCTATCAAAAGAAACGGAGATAACATTTGCTTCTGGTTATAATATTTTTGTGATGAAAATCCTTGGTTTTGAAAGAGATATAAAGATTCAAAAGTCTAATTCATAGAGTTAAAAGGTCTCTCAAGAATGAGCGTTAAAAAGATAAAAACAAAGTAGGATTCATGATTTGGAGAATAGCTTTAGGAGTTATATTGATGTCATTTTTTAAACAAGGTCATTCGGAAAATATAAAAATTGTCACCATAGATAGCCCCCTACAGCATGTCTTAAAGGCTAAAACAGAAGATATTCAAACCGATGAACTAGCTTTAGCTAAAGAGATTGCTAACAAGTTGTTTTCGGCTCTAAGACCTTATTTTCCTGCTGCTGGATTGGCAGCTCCTCAAATCGGTATTAGTAAATCTGTATTTATATTTAGTTTTGATCGCGATCCAAATAATCTTGAAGTGGTAATCAACCCTTATTTTACCCCAATAGGAGATACAAAAATAGAGGGCTGGGAGGGATGCTTTTCTGCCATATTAAGTGACGGAACTTGCAAGATTGCAAAAATTCCTCGTCATGAAACAATTAAAGTTCAGTATCTCAATATCAATGGGGAGAAAGTGGAGAAGTTGCTGGAGGGTTTTGCAGCAAAAGTATTTCAACATGAGTATGATCATTTACTAGGAATTGAAAATATTGATAGAGAAGATGCCGTTGTTGCAGATTTCACTACCAGAGAAGAAATGCAACACTTCATGCAGCAAGTCAAAAAGGAAGACTCTTTTCGTTATAAAAAACCACGTTAAAGGTACAGAAATGAAAACTGAACTTTATCATGCAGTTACTACATATGTGAGTTGTTGCTGCTTTACTCTCTCTAAAGAACAATTTGAAGAAATCCTCGATACGGATGTTAAACTTTTTCATCAGACAAATAAAGAATTGCCCATTTTTGCTCAGGGAAAAGAAACCGTTTCTGAACTTTTTAAAAAATATGTTTTTGACAATAGTTCAGAGGTAAAATTAAAGGAACTGAACATTAAAGTTTGTGAGGATAAAGAGGATGGGATTTCTTTAAGACTTGTGGTAGAAGAGACAAAAACAAACAATGGAATTGTAAAAGGTCACTTTCTTTTTGATGAGCATACTCATTTTCAATTTAATGACACAAACCCACCTAAAATTATTTCCATACGCATGCAAGTAGAGAGAGAATCGCTATAGTCAATTGTGAAAGATTAGAAAGGCAAGGCAATAGGTTGAGAAGAATGCTTCAAGAGATCGAGAACACTTGAAATCCTATTCTGAATAGGTGATTTATTAACTTCACCAAACCATAGACCAAAACTGCCTAAGTCTTGCGGACTATTTGCTTGAGTCATCTTAATTGCAAAAGCAAAGGTTTTCCCTTCAGCACTCTTAAAAAGATAAAAAGCCCCGATCAAGTCGGTGTCAATTGAGGTGCAATCTAAGGGGTAATCAAAAAGATGAGTTGGGTAATTTTCAAGCTCTTTCTTATAGATTTGCTGCTGACTTTCGTTTCGTTTATTGATTCCTTCTTTAGGGTAGACAATGTAGAGGTCCCCACCCTGAAACAGGTAATCTCTAATAATGGTTGTTCGAGCTTTGACAGTAAATAGCCGTAAGGGATCTTCTTCGATGGAGGAGTCTACAAGTTCTTTTGAAACATTTCCTTCAGTGCAAAGGGGAGTTGCCGGCATAGGAGTATGGATGACCCCAGTTAGAGATTTCACACTTTTATTCAATTCATGCGCTAGTACGTGTTCGATAATGCCCTGCAGGGCAACAAAATAGGGTCTCACATCTTTATCAGTAGCGGTGACTTCAAGAACACCTTTTTCTACAAGTTCTTCCCAACACTCTGCAATACCTAACCTAAGACTACTAAATTCTTCTGATTTTAAGCCGGGTACATTGCTAGAATTTTCAATGGTCTGTTTAACCTTATTATGAATATGCTGAATGAATAAATCTTTATTAGATAATGAGTAAATGGGCGAGCTTATCCCAAATAGTGCTGATGATTGTATGCTTGCCATTCAAATATATTTTTATTACCCATTTAAGTTCAACACAGTAGTCATAATACTATGTTTCATTTGCAAAAATGGGTTGATTAAAGGTAAAAACGACACCCATTTTACCATTGCAAGCTCTTAATTACAAATATTTTGAGATCTTTGTGAAAAGGGTGTCTATTAAAATAAATTTTAAATTAACCTCTTATTAATCGATGAGAGTTTGCTGAAAAAGAGGTCTAAGCTAAAAAACCACCATCTACAGTAAGTGTTGCTCCTGTAATAAACGAAGCTTCTGAGCTTGCTAGAAATGCCACAGCAGATGCAATTTCTTCGGGTTGCCCATAGCGCCCTAAAGCGACACTTTTTTTGATCATTTCTGCAAATTCTGTGTGATCTGGATTCATGTCAGTATTAATGGGGCCTGGCTGCACAAGATTGACAGTAATATTTCTAGATCCAAGATCTCTGGCCCATCCATGCGTATAGCCTACAAGTGCGGCCTTTGTTGCAGCATAATCAGCCCCTCCGCAGACTGTTAAGCGCTCTCCATTAATAGAGCCGATCAGGATAATACGAGAGTGGTCTTTCATAAAAGGAACGGCAGCGCGCGTGGCTGCAAAGACGCCCCCCACGTTGACTGCAAATTGTCTTGAAAGCTCAGCGATATCAAGATCGGGGTCATCGATAGCGCCTCCCACAAACGTACCTGCATTGTTGACAAGAATATCAATTTTTCCAAAATGCTTGCCTACTTTTTGAACCATGGTTTCTACTTCTAAAGAATCGACTTGATCTGCCTGTAGTGCTAAAGCTTGGACTCCTTCTTTTTCGAGTTCTTTCACTAAAGATAAAGCTTTTTCTTCGGACTGAGTAAAGCTAATAGCTACATGGCACCCTTCTTTTGCAAAGCGTTTTGCTATGGCAGCTCCAATTCCTCGGGAGCCTCCTGTAATAAGAGCAACTTTGTTTTTAAGCTTTTTTTCCATTGACGTTCCCTCCTTTTACAATCGTGACTTTTATTATTTATTCCAAATAGAATATTAACGTAGATTGCGCTAACTTGCCCAGTTAAAATTGTTGGGTGTATTAAAATTTAGCTATAAGAGATTTTAGATTATGCAAAATTTTTTGTGTCCTGATTTTTTATTGAATTCACAAGCTCCTTTTGGCCAACTTTTAATCCAAGAAGGAGTGATGAGTTTTCATGAAGCATTGAATTTTGCTTTAAAGCTTCCTTATAAAAGAATATCAGACCTTGATAATCTAGCTTTAGTTGTCTTAGAAAAAAGGGGAACTTGCTCTTCAAAACACGGCTTTTTAGCAGCAGTAGCCCAAGAAAATAATCATCCAGAGATTAGACTTGAAATGGGGTATTTTCGTTGTAAGTTTGAAAAAATTCCAGCTTTAAAGAGGAGTTTTGAAAATTTCCCCATCGACCACATTGTTGAAGCTCATGTATATTTAAAATACAAAAGTCACATTATAGATGTCACTTCATCGGCTTTTGATGCTCAATTATTGCTTAGCCCTTCTGATCTAATAGAATCTCAGCCTTTATTGCCACATGAAGCGGGCTCTATTAAACAATTGTTGCATCAAAACTACTTTAAAATGTGGTGTAATCAAAACAAGATTGACTTTACCAGAGCGTGGGACTTGCGCGGGCAGATTATCTCTTTTTTAGTAGAAAAAACGACTAAGAGAATAAGCTGATTCGCACACTCCTTTAAAACCTTTGCTTTGGTATAATCATTGCGAAATAAAGGATGAAGGAAAGGAAAATGAGCTTTTTTAATTTTTTTATAGCATCAACGCTGATTGCTGTAATTTCAATATTTTCTTCTAGCAAATTAGAAGCTAAAAATAAGTCAAACTGCCTTATCTCTAAAGAGATAAGTACTCAGTCATATACTGTTGTTCCGTTTGAGCAACTTACTATTTCAGGATCAATGAATGTCTTTGTTAAGCAAGGTGAGAAATGCAATCTCAAAATTGAAGGAAGCGAATCAGATCTTGAAAATATTGAGGTCAAACAAAAGGCCGGCGCCCTTTACATAGGGATTAAAAAAAAGTCGGACCTTACGTTCATGAGTAACCAGGTGGACGTATTTATTACCACACCTATCATTGCTGAAATTATTTTGAATGGTTCAGTTAGTGTTACAGCTGAAAATGAATTTCATTTAGATGTATTTAAAGTAGTTTCTAAAGGCTCTGGGAATGTTAATTTAGCTTTAAACGCCAAAAAATTAGAGGTAAATATTAAAGGTTCTTCTAAGGTGTTGCTTTCAGGTTATGTTCAACATCAAAACGTCAATATCGCAGGCTCAGGAAGTTATAAAGCTAATAAACTGATTAGTGAATCTGCAAATGCCAGTGTTTTTGGATCAGGAACCGCTTATTTGCATGTTGAACGAGAGCTAAATGCAAAGGCTTTTGGCAGTGGTAGTATTGTTTACAAAGGTAGCCCCACAATACAAAGTCAAACTTATGGAAGTGGCCGCATTAAAGCAGTTTAGTCTTTCCAATTTTACCATTTTAACAGCTTTATCATATTTAGTAGAGATGTAATATTCAGCACATCTAAAGGCGTGAAGCATGCGCGGGCAGCTTTTAGCTTACTCAAGACTTCTAAATACTGTTTAAAGTAGAAAGATCTATCTTGCTATAGATAGAACTAGACCAATCTTTTGAAAATGTTTCTATCGCTTTTAATGTGGGCTCAGTCTCTGCCACAAACTCTTTAAAGATTTTTTCAGAAAGTGTCACGGCGCAAATCCCTACTTCGATGCAAGAGATGGCCGCAGTAAGATTTCGTATGCCTGCTCCCATTATTTTCCCATGAAAGCCATATCGCAGCTTCATCGAATGCATCTGAGTTATGATTTTAATAGGATCGTTGCCAGTATCTGCAATTCTTCCCAAATAGGGGGCTAAATAACAAGCTCCGGCTTTAAAGGCTAAAAGAGCTTGTCGAAGTTCAAAAACAGCTGTTGCTAAAGTAGGTATTCCTTCTTGACTTAGAGCATAGATTGCTTGAATTCCATTTTGGGTAACAGGTATTTTGATTACGATTCTGCTAGAAATCGCTGCCAATGCTTTAGCTTGCTTACATATTTCTCCTACATCCTCTGAAGTAACCTGCAAAGCTAAAAGCCCTCTTTGAACCTCCAGCATTTGATTTATTAATTTTAAGAGAGGTGTTTTAGAGAGTGAAAGAATGGAGGGGTTTGTTGTAATACCATGCAAAATACCTAATTGAGTTGTTTTTGCCGCAAGGTTCGTATCGGATGTGTCTAGCCAAATTTCCATAAATGTTCTCTTTAAAATGCTCCGATCTGTAATAGAGTTAGATGAGAGTTCCGCCCACTGCCAGCCAACCTTTTATTCCCCCAGTTAATGATGCGGCGTTTTGATAGCCCATTTTTTGCAAGGTCTCACAAGCTAAAGCTGAACGGTATCCTGCACCGCAATAGACAACGAGAGGAGTCTTTGGGTTGGCTACTAAATGTTGAATGTTTTGTTCAATATCTGCACGAGGAAGATGGAAAGCTTGGGCAATATGGCCATTAGCCCATTCATCATTTTCGCGAACATCGATTAAAATAAAAGAGGATGTTGTTGAAAACAGCTCTTTAAGGGCTTGAGGAGAAATTTCTTTAACGGGGGTTTTAGTTTCGCTAATGAGTCTAAAAAAGGAATCTTGTTCGTTCATAATTTTCTTGTTCTTTTTATTGAATAATATTAAGAGTGGGTTTAATAGTAAAATAAAACTCATAAATAGTTCTTTTTTAAATGTTAAAAATTCGCTTATATATTTCTTTAACAGCCGTCTTGGGAGTCCTTATTGTTTCACTTTTGAGTGTTGCAAATCTTCCGCAGGCTAAACCTGCGCAAAACCATAAAATATATGAGTGTCTTGAAGTTACAAGTTCAACAGAAGATCTCATTAAACATTTAAAAGAGCAAGATTCATTAGTTGATCAGTTTGTGCTGCTGGAAGATCAGGCGAAATCAGGTGGGAAAGAAAATGAATGGCAATATCCCCATTTGAAAACAAAGCTAGGGGCTTTTGAAGACAAAATTATTTATATCGCTATGCCCAAATTGCCTGAGGCGCAGGATCTTTCTAATAGAGAATTTTTTTTAAAGAATCAATTTTTGAAAGCTTTGGATGGTTGTAGCGAAAGTGACCTTGTCATTTTTGCAAATTTGAATACTAAAATTAAGCCGGAAAAACTTTATAAAGCAATGGTGCAATTAGAGCAAAAGCCAAATGATGTTTTAGTGATTGAGTCTAAACCTGTAAATCATGGCATGCTGGCTCAGCTCGCTTATGTGACAACGTACCATCATGTAAAGCAAGAATTGCCTGTCCCACTTAAAAAGTGTGATCACCCCAAGCAAAAGCTGAGTGATTGGCAACTCTTTTTCTTCCCAACCATTCCAATCAAAGGATCAAAGCAATGACAATGTCGCCATTCTTAGAAATTCTTTCTTGGATTGCTGTTGCCATCTTGTCTGTCAGCTATTGGTTTCAAATTTGGAAAGTCCACGTTCATAAAGAGGTTCGAGATCTATCGCTTTCTTTCAATATCTTGTCTGCGATTGGATTTGGGGTCTTAGGAATTACCGCATTCGCAGAACACTCGATTATTTTTCTAGTCAAACAAATCACAACAACAATTCCTATTCTCGTTATCATCGCCCAGATTCTATATCACCAAGGAGATCGTTGGCATGACAGAAAAGATGGCAGTTGTGCAGGCTGTAATGAAGAACTGGAGATATATTGGGCCTTTTGCCCTTTTTGTGGAAAAAAAGGGCGGTAAGGTTCTATTGCTGATTCGACTTTTCCATTAGATCTTCAAAAATGTCTTCCATCATCTCGTTGCTTTCATTGAATTTTCTGAGAGCTAAAATAATTTCCCTCAAACCAAAAGTAAGTCCCGTAATGACTAGTAGGGTGCCCAAAATCAAAAGACAGATTGCGACATGGGCAAGAAATGGGTGAAAATAAGTCAAAAGGGTACAAAGGGAAGCACCACTAAACAGGAAAATAGCACAATATTCAAAAACAATTCCCCATCTTAAAAGAGTTGCTCTTTTAGAGTTAGTGTAATAGAGGTGCTTGTTCCACTGCTGATCTAGTTTATGGTAAAATTGCTTAAAGTCATCATTGGGGTTTTTTAGAGTTTCGTATTTAATTTCTATCAGATTGTCTTGTCTTTTTCTTAAGAAGGTCAGGATGGAGATGAGTCGGTTATTAAAAATCATAGAGAGAAGGGTGCAAGCGGGGATCATTACTATGGGAAGTACCGATGCTGAAACTATCTGCTCTGAAATTAAGTTGGTGATAATCATAAAATGCGTTTGTTATTTAAAAATAATTCCAATAGCTTATATGGGATTAAAAGCAAATCTTTATAAGTGAAGTTCTTCTTTGAATTTCAAAAAATATTTTATCTTAAAATCCAGAAATTAATGATTTTTTAAATGGGTTTTGCTTTAGAAAAAGGGATCTCTTTACTTATAATCAATTTTAAATATTAGAGGAATAAATGCGCGTTTTTATCGCTTTGGTTTTAACTGTACTTGGCTGGAGTTCTTCTTTTATTTTTATTAGAATAGGCCTTGAGAGCTATTCAGCCATTATCGTCACTTTTGGTAGATACCTGCTTGCAGCACTTATTTCTTTAGTGATTTATTATTTTTTACCTAACAAGACGAAAATTCCCTTTTATGTGAGAATCCGGGCTGTACTTTGTGGCATGCTTGGAATGGGAATCTATAGCTTAGTCACGGGGCTTGGCGAGGTGACAGTGCCCGCTTCGATAGCAGGCTTTATTTTAGGTCTTGTCCCTTTGCTTACCTCCCTTTTGGCTACTTTTTTGTTTAAAGAAGCTTTATCCAAACGGTTAATGGTGGGAATGGGACTTAGCTTACTTGGGCTTTCCATTATCGCATATAGTGGCCATCAGGAAGCTACCTTTGGGTTAGGAATACTGTGGATCGTTGCATCAGCAGTTTGCGCTGTTACTTATACTTTAGTGCAAAAGCCCGTTATCAAAAAAATGACGCCCGCAGAGTTTGTTTGCCATGGTCTTTGGGGAGCTGCTTTATTTTTAGGGATATTGTTTTGGATCAATCCAGGCAATGCTGTGGAGCAATTTCAACAAGCTAAGCTTTCGGCAACTTTATCCATCTTCTACCAAGCAATTATGCCATCTATCGTCGCTTTCTTTGGTTGGAGTTATGCTTTAGCACGCATTAACATTGCAAAAGCGGGGCTTGCTCTTTATACAATGCCTTTAGTGACCGCCTTCTTAGCTTATATCATCTTAGGTGAAAAACCCAGTTTTTTATCTGGGTCGGGGATGACGTTAGCCTTTTTAGGCTCTTTAATAGGTTCTATAAGAATACCAATTCGCAAAGTCATGTCTGTTCGAGTTACTACGACTGAGATCACCAGCACGCCGACGGTGGCAGAGAAGACAGAATAGCTTCTGGATTTCCATTTGATTGGAATCCAAATTTTGTTCCTCTATCATAAAGTAGATTGAATTCCACATAATGAGCTCTTTGCTTATTTTGTAGTTCTTTATCCCCCTCTGAAAATGGCATATGAATACGCCGCTTGTAGATAGGCATAATGGCATCTACAAGACTTAAGCCAACCGCTTTCCATAACTTTAAATCGTTTTGAAGATGCCCTGTATTGAAATAATCAAAGAATATTCCACCAACACCTCGCTCCTTTTTTCGATGAGGGATATAAAAGTATTCTTTGGCTTTAGCAGAAAATTGCGGATACAAAGTAGGGTCAAATGGGTCTAAGGTGTTTTTAGCGCAATCATGAAATTCTTCAGTGTCTTGCTTATAAAAAAAACCCATTGGAGTTAAATCATATCCTCCTCCAAACCAAAACTGTTTTTCTGTTTCAATATATCTCACATTCATGTGCACAGTCGGAGCGTGAGGATTCATCATATGAGTAATGAGACTTACTCCTGTTGCAAAAAAAGGACCACTACTTTCTTTGAATGGAAGGGTGTTTCCAGATACAGCAGAAAAATGAACGGCCGCCTTTTCAAAAATATGTCCTCTTAAATTTCCCATAATACCTCCACCGGAACCTGTGGGATAATCCCAGGGTTTGAAAGAAAACTTTTCAGAGGGTTCTAAAGACTCAAAAGCTGAGGTGATACGCTGTTGAAGTTCTTTTAGGAAGGAGGTGATTGATTCTTTACTTGGTTTATTCATTGCAGCTCGTTCGATAAAATTATTTTTATAGCAGCTCATTTTATTTTGGTAAATATCGCATTGGGGTTCACGGATAAAATTCTTAGGATAAAAAAATTAATGAGCCAAGATATATTTTTTATGAATAAAAGATTGCTTAAATATTCAAAATTTCGGTATCTTACTTCTTCTCTTTTGAGACATTCTGGCCGATCATGGGGGTATAGCTCAGCTGGTAGAGCATCTGATTTGCATTCAGAAGGTCAGGAGTTCGAACCTCCTTGCCTCCATTCATAAAGCGCGGTTATAGCTCAGTTGGTTAGAGCGCGACACTGATAATGTCGAGGTCCCAAGTTCAAGTCTTGGTAACCGCAAACTTTATTATACTTATAAATCCATTCAATTCTTGTTTTTCATTCCTAATCTTTAGGTGGAAAAAAATGTTCATAGTGCAAAATATGAACTATTTGCGTCTTTTTTCAAGTTATTTTTTTTAAATATAAAAAATAAAAATTCTAAAAAAAACTTATTTTTAGGCCTTTACATAAATACTTGAAATATTTATTTGATAAAATTTAATTGAGTTTGCTAGTTTCCCGGCCACTTTATTACAAGAAAGGAGGCCGCATGGGTCCAGCATCACAGTTACTTAAAAATAAGACAAAAAAGAAAAAGAATCATTTTTATGGCTCCGTTTTAGGGAACCAAAAAACGGCAGTAGAAGGTTCTGTTTTTGAAGAATTTTTAGAAAATAGAATAATTCAGAAAAAACATGGCGAAATAGACATGAGCTTCTATGACCCATTTTACGAAGGATTAAAATAAGGAGACAGATGTAATTTTATGAGAATATCAGATAATTCGAAGGCAGAGAATCTCGGCGCTCCAAGCCCTAATACGAAGCAAAATACAATCAAAAATACTTTTATAGACCTTGTTGAAAGAACTATCGAGCAGCCAGAAAAACACTTGCATGAACTTTCTGAATTCTTCAATAACCTTTACCATAAAAAATGCCTAAAGAGTCAAATTATCCCACAAAAAGCGGGCGCTTTTGGGGCTTTATGGGATGGCGCTTCAGTCATAGTGAACTCAATGGAATCTGATAGTGAACATCGTGCAAAAGAAGGGGATCTTACCCTTTTAAAAGATAGTTTAAATAAATTATTAATACTATTTTAATTAAAAAAAAGTTATTATAAAAACGTGGTTTATTTATAATTAACTATTAATTATCATTATTGTTTTTTAATAAAAACAGTTAATTTAACTTATTATGCCTAGATCAGTAGGCGAAAACTCTTGTTTAAAAAGATAAAAAAAATTACTATTATACGATCATGACCATTTATAAATTTGAATCACACTCTATCCAAGACCTTCTTCAATACGTTGATAGCAATACGCTATTTATCTTTGATATTGATCACACTCTGATCGAGCCTTCCCAAATTATCGGGAGTGCTCATTGGGAAAAATACTTAGCCAGTAAATTGATGAGCCAAGGCTTTACCTATCATGAAGCTTGTATACGAGCGTTTCATCAGTGGAGAACGATCCAACACTTAACGCAAGTAAAACCTGTTGAAACGGTGATTTATGAATTTATAAAAGCTATTCAAGCTTTAAATATCATCACTCTGGGTCTCACAGCCCGTGATGGAACGCTGTCACAACTTACTTTTGATCAACTTAATTCCGTTCAGCTATCTCATGCTTTTAATATGCATGGGGATTCTCACGATTTTAGTAGTAATTATCCATGTAGTTTTAGAAACGGGGCTGTTTTTTGTGGATTTAATAAGAAAGATGAAGGTTTAAAGTTATTTCTGGAGCACAGCAAATTAGAGCCTAAAAAAATCATCTTTGTCGATGATCAAAGAAGTCACGTTGATGAGCTAGAAGACTTATCTAGATCGATGAATATCGAATATGTCGGCATGACCTATCATGCTTCTGGGCATCATAAATTTGACCCTAAAATTGCTGACATCCAAGAAAAGTATTTACCCAAGTTAATTAGTGATCACGAAGCAATGGAGTTGCTTGAGGCTTAATGTCTAAACAATTAACCGCAAGTCAAACGATTGTGATGGGGTGTCACACCTTAGAAGCGATTGCAGAACATTCTCCAGAGCGCATTCTTAAAGTCTTTTATCTAAACACATCGGCTAAATCACAACCCCGCAAAAAAAAGCTTTTAGATCATTTGCAGCGCTTAAGAAAAGAAATGCGCGTTACCACAAAAAATGACCTTGATAGAATTTGTGATTCTACCTCGCATCAAGGGATTGCAGCCGTTTTAAAACAACGTGAAATGGCCAGCGTAGAAGCTTTTATTAAAACAAATCAATCCAAACTGGTAGTAGCTCTAGATAGCATTTATGATCCACATAATTTGGGGGCTATTTTGCGCGCTTGTGAGTGCTTTGGGGTTGGTTTGGTTCTGTGGTCCAAAAATCGAGGAGCTCCACTTTCTGCTGTGGTGACTAAAACAAGTTCTTCCGCTTCAGAGTTTGTTCCTTTAAGTTTGGTGTCTAATCTTGCTACGGAGCTTGATAAATTTGTTAAAGCAGGTTATACGTTAATTGGCGCCCAAGTTACAACAGACAGCCAAAATCTATTTAAGTATCATTTTCCTAAATTGTCTGTTCTTATTTTAGGAAGCGAAGGAGAGGGCATAGGGCCTATCTTAAAAAAGAAAATCAAAGCCTCTGTTTCTATCCCCATGCATGGCAAAATAGACTCTTTGAATGTTTCTCAAGCAGCAGCTGTCTGTATTGGCAAATGGGCTTCTCAAGAAGCTTAATTTTTTAAATTTTCAAGTTCAGATTCAATGTACTTAGGGCTGATAAAAGCACTTTTATGTACAGCGGGATTATAGTACTGAAGGCTAGAATCAATTTTATTATAGCGATGGTTGATTTGCTTGTTTTCTGTAAAGTTTTTGGGTGTATTTACAAAGTTAATCGAAAAGGCTTTGATCCCTCCAATTTGACTTGGAGTCGCTGTGTAATAATAGTGAGAAGAATCATAAATCTTCGATAAGGTTTTATAAAAGCTTTTTAAAAGTTCTATTTGAGTAATAGGGCTTCCTGCTTGACAGACAAGAATGCCATGGGGGGTTAATTTATTCTTACAATTCTCGTAAAAGTCTTTTTGAAAAAGAGTTTTAGCATGTTGCAGGGGGTCTGAAGAATTAACAATAATTAAATCATAAGAGAGGTCTGTTTTTTTGATAAAATTCAAACCATCATCTAAAATGAGATGAACTTTGGGGTTTTCAAAAGCTCCAGCAGCAAGCTCACCAAAGTGGCGTTTACATAAATCAACCACTTTACCATCTAGCTCAACAACAATGATTTTTTCGATAAATGGATATTTTAATAGTTCTCTAGCGCAAGCTCCATCTCCACCACCAATAATTAAAACATTTTTAGGATTTGGGTGGATCATCATCGGAACATGCACTAACATTTCGTGATATATAAATTCATCCTTTTCAGAGAATTGGACAATATCATCCAACATTAAAACCTTACCCAGAGAATGGTTATTGAAAATGGTAATATTTTGATAACTGGATTGTTCAGAGATAATCTTGTCTTTAATTTGGAAAGTTTGAGTCCAATCATTAGTTAAATCTTTAGCAGACAAAAAGTGGATGTTAAGAAGCAAAAGTGCGAATAAACATCTTTTTATAAGAAAGGGCATATCAAAACTTTTTTTACTAAAAGTATACACCCGCTATAGGTTTTTAGGGTAGATAATTACTTAAGGCGGGGGGTTATTTGAACTTTTTTGATTTGGCGATCTGTGGTGCTTAAAACTAGCAACTCAAAGTCATCATGACTAATTTTTAGGTTTGGAGAGGGGATCATTCCTGCTCGATGAATGATGTATCCCCCAATGGTATCATAGTCACCCATTCGTGGAATCTTGATATGGCACTTTTGCTCAATTTCAAATAGGCTCATGCGTCCATCGACCACCCAAGAGTTTTTTTGTTGGGTAAATAGGTGCCCCTCGTCTTCATCATATTCATCGGCAATTTCGCCAACGATTTCTTCTAAAAGATCTTCAATAGTAACAATTCCTTCAATAGCCCCAAATTCGTCTACAACTAAAGCTAGATGTTGTTGTTTTTGCAAAAACTCCTGCAGTAGGTGGGATATTTTTCGGGTTTCAGGGGTGTACAAGGCCTCTGTAACTAATTTCTCGATTGGCTCATTGAGTCGATCAAAGTCTTTATTTTCGTAGCTTTCTAGGTAGTAATGAAAAACATCTTTATAAAGCAAGACTCCTTTAATTTGATCGAGCGTCCCATTATAGACAGGAATTCGACTATAATTTTCTTCTTTCAAAATTTCAGCAGCTTGTTTAATAGAAGTCGATTGAGAGAGGGCAAAAACATCCATTCGTGGAACCATGACTTCTCGTACAATTCTTTCCTTAAATTTGAGAATAGCTTCGATCAGCATCCTATCATTTGCTTCCAAGTTTTTATCTGGAAGCGACTCTCTTAAGAGGTCATACATTTTTTCTTTGATTAATCGAAGGTGCTCCTTACTGGTGCTCTGTTGATTATAAATATACTGAGTAATGCGCAAGAAGGGGTGTAAAATAGGGAAAACAATTGTTAGGTAGATAGAGGTGATAAACCCACCCATTAAAAAATGACTCTTAGCTTGCGATAAAGAGAGGATTCTTGGAAGCAAGTCGCTCAGTAAGATGTACACAAGAAAAAGTCCTAAGAGGATAAAAGGCAGGCTTGTCCAATCTAATTTATGCTCTCTTAAAGCAAGTGTTAATAAAAGGCTTGAGGCTCCAAAGCCAAAGCGAGCGATATTTTTAGCAAAAATGCAGCTAACGAAAAGGCCATTAAAAAAACGTTGGTGATAAGAGCGCTCATAGAGTTTTCCGTAGAAAAAAACAAAAGGGTGGGAGTCTAAATATTTTTTAGTGTCAATTTTTTGAGTTTTACGAAAAATTTGCGTAAGAACACATAAAAAATATATTTGGATCGCAAAGAAAGCAATTAAGAGAAGTGCTATAAGTAGCAAGCTATGACCTTATTTAGAAATTAGTTTACTATAATCTAATAAATAATCCATTGATTTTTTCTCTGCAAGGCGCATCTTCTTTTGATCTTCTTTTTTTAGATCATCATAACCTAAAAAGTGAAGAACACCATGTACAAGATATAAAGTGAGCTCTTGATAGAGAAGTTCAGGCTTCTTTTGACAGTAGTCGACGGCTGCTTGCGTTGAAACGAAGATCTCTCCCAAAAAGCATGGGGATGTGTTTAAAGGGTCTACTTGAATCGAAATGCAATCTGTAGGTGATGGATCGTTGAAATGCTGAAGATGGAGATCGCAAATTGTTTCTTGATCTACAAAGTAGATCATAATTTCGTCACAAGTTGCATTTTCGATTTCTAAAACAGCTTTAACAACCTCTTTCACAGAGGGTATGTTAATGGAAATCAAGCTTTGAAGATTTTCAACGGAGATTTCCAAGGCTATTCAACAGGCGTTTTAGGTAAACCTGTAACTCGTTTTCTGTTTTCTTCCCAACGACCTAGTTTTTTAAGCATTTCAATACGCTCAAAACGTTTTAAGACATTTCTTTTTTTCGTTGATTTAATGGATTTTCCAAAACTTGGGTGGCGTGACATAGTATTGCTTTCTGTTAGTTGTTAACGATTTTGACTTTGCCAATGAAATACTGTTGAGCAGAACTTCCTTGTACGGCATTAATTCTATCTTTGAAGCCATTTTTAAGATTGTCTTCTTTGGGGCCTGTTTTAGGACCTGAAAGTTTAGGTCTTTTAGGTGATACCATTCTTCTTCTGGCTTGTTTGCTTAATCGAGTCATAATTTACTACTTCCTTACAAATAATGGGTAGATTTTAGGCCAAATATAAATATTTTTACAAGTAATTTATCTTAAAATAATTACTTTGACTCGGAATTTTTGAGCCCTTCTGGATGAACGATTCCGCAAGAGACGGTAAACTTAATGGCATCTTCAATGGTCATATTCACTTCAATTAAATCTTTTTTCTTAAAAAGAAGGAGGTACCCTGAAATGGGGTGGGGGGCTGTGGGGAGAAGAACGGTGGCCAGCTCATCCTCTTGGAGCTTTTGACAGGCTTCGGGTGGTTTCCCACTCAATAAACCAAGGCAATATTTCCTCTCATTGGGAAAGGGAGCTAAAACAACTTTTTTAAAAGTAGAGGTGTCTGGTGAAAAAATGCTTTTAATAATATCTTTAGTTGTTTTGTATATCTTATTAACAAAAGGCAGTTTATGAATTATTTTGTCGCCAATTTTAATGAAGTAATTGATGAAGAAAATACGGGCTAGAGCTCCAATAAACGCTGTCACCAAAAAAAGGCCTATTAAAATAAAAATTTGCACTAAGTAATGAATGACCTTAGGTGGGAGATAGTTGAGGAGTCTGGGCTCTAAATGGAGAATCAAATTATAAAAATATTTTGTAAAAGGGTGAGTCAAGAAATTAAGGACAAAAAGAACTACAAGGATAGTTAAGGCAAAGGGAAGGAGGAGAGCGAGTCCAGAAAACAATAATTTCTTCATGATTTTATCTTGGGTTCAGCAGTTATCGGATCTTCATCTTTTACATCTTGAGCAACCATTCCACAAGATACGACAAATTTTAAAGCGTCTTCAATACTCATATCAATAAAAATAACATCTTCTCTGGGAAACTGAAGCAAGTAGCCCGTTGTCGGATTGGGAGTTGTGGGTAAAAATACAGAGACTAAATCTTGTTTGGATGGGATGCTCATTTCTGGAGGAGCTTCCCGACTTAAAAATCCAACACAGAAAACAGAGGCGTTAGGAAAAGCAACCATAACAACCTGTTTAAAGGTTTTTTCCTGAGGGGTAAACATCACTTCAATGACTTCTTTGACTGTTTTGTAAAGCTTATTCACAATTGGAATTCGATGAATAACTTTATCACCAAGTCTTACAAAATATTTAAATAAAAACCATCTAGCAAAAAGTCCCAATAATAAAATGAGCAAGAAAAGAGAAATTAAGATAACAATTTTACTCCAAATCTTAATAGCTTCTTGAGAGCTAATTAAAGGGCCTGAGCTTTTCATCATCAAAATATGGTGAAGAATTTTTTCTGTAAAACCCAAAAATGGTTGGGTCAATAGATTAACGATCAACATTACAATGATCGGTGTAAGGGCGATTGGAAGAATAATGACAAGGCCAGTTAAAAAATTTCGCTTCATTGCTCTAGAAATGTTTGGCTAAGATTTTTTGAAAAATAAAATCTCCAAGGCAAGCTTGCATGTTCTTTTGCATACGCTATTCCAATCCTTGGCCCACACAAAATATCATTACTTGGTAATTTAAGGCCACAGTCTTCAATCCAAATCCGATTTTTTAATAAAGATTGCCCATTATCTTGGAGATTAATTTGCATGGATTGACAAACTAGGCCTGGTCCAGTGGCGATGGGCATTTTATTACGCCGCCGCTTGAGCATGTGTTCTACTCCAAGCACAGGTATTAATGAGCGAATTAAAACAGCGTGGGGAGAGTCTTTAATATGTGTGACGACATTGAACAAGCAATGAATTCCGTAGCATAAATAAACATAGGCAATCGCGCCACGCTGATAGAGAGCTTCGTTTCTAGCTGTTCTTCGCCCGTTATAGGCGTGAGATGCCTTATCAAAGGGGCCCATATAACTTTCTGTCTCAGAGATAATGCCACCTGTAATAATGCCATTTGCATCTTGAGAATAGAGAATCTTTCCTAGTAGAGCCTGCCCCAGTCCAACAACATCTTCTGATAAATAAAATTGTTCATCTATCGGTTTGTAAAGAGGGGTGAAGTTGGGAATCTTTGCCATGCTTATCACAGCCTTCTATAAAGATCTTATTTGCGCATCCATTCAATTTCGCGATGCACTAAATCTATAGATTTAAGGCGCACGTTAATGTTTTTTCCAACTTGAAAAGAAATTTTGCCTCGCTCGGCTCTAAAACGACAATTTTGCTCATCAAAGATAAAATAGTCATCACCAAGGTCAGAAACGTGGATGAAGCCTTCGTATAATAATTCGGGCAATTCAAAGAAAAGACCAAACGGTTTTACCTTGGTAATAATTCCATGATAGACTTCTGTGATGGGTCTTATTTTAAAATACCTCATCATCTTTAATTCTTTAACGGCATTTTCTGCTTTAGCAGATAATCTCTCTTGATCTGAGCAACGATCTGCAATTTCGTTAATAAGAATATCGTTGGATGGCTCAAAAAGTTGTCTGTGGATAACTAGATCAACATAACGCCGAATAGGGCTTGTAAAGTGTGAATAGTATTGTAGTTGCAAACCATAGTGTCCAATATTATCTGGACTATAATAAGCCAGTTTCATGCATTTAATAAAGTGAACCGACAGGTAGTGTTCTACACTAGAGCCTTTAATACTTTCAAAAAGCTGTTGTAATTCTTCTTGAGTTGGGGTGGCTGAAATAGTCGCTCCCAAGGTCCCAGCCATTTGAATAAAGCTTTGAAGATTATCAGACTTTGGTTCTTCGTGAATTCTAAATGGAATCACAATTCCTTTATCACTTAGGTGCTTGGCGATGGTTTCATTATTTTTAAGCATAAACTCTTCAATCATCTGGTGGGTGATATCATAGTCAATTTTTTTGATCTGTATAGGAATGCCTGTTTTATCCAAAATCATCTTTGAGTCTGCTAACGCTAAATCAATACAACCTCTTTTTCTTCGACCCTCTTTTAAGATTAAGGCCATTTGTTCCACTTCTTTTAATTTAGCATAAAGAGGGTGTTCTATCTTTTGGTCCAAAATATCTTTAACTTGTTCGTAAGTAAATCTTTGGCAACTTTTAATGATCGAGCGGCAAATTCGATAGCTTAAAAGCTCTCCCTCCCCATCAAAAGTCATTAGGGTAGACACCGTTAATCGAGGAACATGAGGCTTTAAGCTGCACAAATTATCGGCAAGTTCTTTAGGTAACATTGAGATGCAGCGATCGGGAAGGTAGGTTGAATTGCAGCGCAAAAAGGCCTCTTGATCTAAAGGGGTATCCTTTTGAACAAAAAAAGAAACGTCTGCAATATGCACGCCGAGTTCAAAATGTCCATTTTTTGTTTTTTCAAAAGAGATTGCATCGTCATAGTCTTTGGCAGTTTCTGGGTCGATTGTAAAGGTAACCAGGTTTTGAAGGTCTTCTCGATCAGGATATTTTTTAGGATCGATCTCTTTAGGTAGTTTTTTTACCTCTTGCAAGACCTCCTCTGGAAAATCTTCTCTTAATGCAAATTCTGCAACAGCGGCATCTGAATCGATGTTTGCATCACTTATTTTTCCAATATAGCTTTTAAACCGCCCTTTAATTTTCTTTTTTGATCCTTTGGTATCTAGTTGTACCAAGATGCGATCGCCCACGCATAGCTTTTCAGTTTTTGGAAGGACAAATTCTATTTGTTTATTAGGTCCTAGTAAGGGACTTAAAATATAACCGATGGTCGACGTTTTTTCAATCATAGTCCCACCAATATATTTTAAGCGTCTTTGTAGGATTTCTATGACTTCGCCTTCATAGCCTTTAAAATCTTTGCCAAGAACGTTGACTTTAACAAGGTCTCCTTCAACGGCAAATTTTGTTGAGTTTTTAGGAATGAAGACTTCCATGTTTGTATTTTTGAGATTTGATTTTACAAATCCATAGCCTAAGCGATGTGATCTGAAAATTCCTGTAATATGTTGTTTCTTTTGCACAAAAAAATTCTTGAGAGGTTTAAGATAATAAATTATGATTTTACCAGTTTTAAAATTTTAAACCTAAACAAATAACTAAATTTACCCGAAGGGGGACTAAATGGATCAAGTAGCGTTGGCTCAAAATGTGCATATGTGTTACCTAGATAGCCCCTACATGGGCGTAGATAAAATTTTACAAGCCCCTGTTTATTCTCCTGACATTGGATTAATGATGGATTATACCCATAAAGGTTTTTCTGTATTAGGAGCGGCAACTGGGATTTTTCATCCACCGGTAGGCCTCATGTTTATGGTCTTAGGGCAAGGATGCAAAATGATAAGAAATCTGAGTGCCTACGACATGTCTTTGATAAAAGCACCTTTCAGCAATACGTATTCGGGTTTAATCGGCGTCGCTTTAAAAACAATAGCCCTTGCTAAGCCTGAAATAGGGGCTTTTGCGGCTTTGATAGGAATATTTGATGTTTTGGAAGAAGGAGAGCTTTTGGTTTCCAGGGAACAGAATCATTTAAGCGCTTTGGAAAATTCACTTTATCCCTTTAATGCAACAGGCGTTCAATATGCCACCAGCCAATTAAGGTTTATCAGAGTAGAATCCCAAACAGCAGCGTGTAATTTGTTTTTTAAAGTAATTGGAGAAAATCATCCTGAGTTGATCAATACACTTGGAAAAAACAAAAACTTATCTCCTAATCTTCAAGATGATCGAGGTAATACTTTGGCTCATCATGCCGTACTACAAAACAACCCCAAATTAATAATGGCCCTTGCCGGTATTGAGGGAGCTGATTTTAACATTGTGAATCAGGCAGGAGATTCACCCCTTGCTGTTGCGGCTAATTTAAAATTAAGCGGTGTCGCCGAGGCGCTTCTTGCAGCAGGAGCCAATCCCAATTTTTACTTAAGAGAGGGGTACTACTTGGCTGAGCAATGTTATTTCAACAACGCATTACCCTTCTTTAAGGTCCTTGCGCAAAATGAAAACTTTAATCCAATGATAGCCAGAGATGGCGGTTCATTGCTTGCAAGAGCCGTGCGAGAAAATAATAGTCAGTGGTTAGACTGTTTTATTCAACTGCACGAAATGGGCAGTCCTTATCAAAAAGGGCAAATCAAAGCAGCCTATCATGCTTTAAATGAAAACGCAGATTTTAAAATAATGCCGGGTTTTGATTATTTTAATAATCAATATTTGAAAGAGCTTTAAGGGCTATCGCCAAGCTTAAAGAATTTCACATTTAACCCTTTTTATGGCAGGATTTAAGAAAAAATATAGAGACACATGGAAGAAGCATCAGACGTTTTAAAGAAAATTTTTAATCCCCATCTTTATGAGAAGAAATGGCAAGATTATTGGGAAGCAAAGGGAATTTACCACTCAGAGATTGATTATTCAAAACCCAAGTACTACGTATTAGATATGCTTCCTTACCCTTCTGGGTCTGGTTTGCATGTGGGTCATCCTGTTGGATACACAGCCACAGACATTGTTTCGAGACACAAAAGGCAGCTAGGCTACAATGTGATCCACCCAATGGGTTGGGATAGCTTTGGACTTCCCGCTGAACAATATGCTATTCTGACAGGGGTTCATCCTAAGATAACGACAGAAAAGAATATTGATAATATTCGCGCTCAACTCAAGCGATTGGGGTTTGATTATGATTGGAGACGCGAAGTCAAAACAAGCGATCCAAAATTTTATCGTTGGACTCAGTGGATATTTAATAAACTATATGAACGCGGGTTAGCTTATCAAGCAGAGCTCATGGTTAATTTTTGTCCAGCTCTTGGTACAGCTTTGGCTAACGAAGAGGTGATTGATGGTAAATCTGCTGTCGGAGGACATCCTGTTGAAAAAAGACCTCTTCGTCAGTGGATTTTAAAAATTCGAGAATATGCGGATCGGCTGCTGGAAGATTTGGATGCTCTAGATTGGCCAGAGGGTATAAAAAAACTGCAGAGAGATTGGATTGGGAAGAGTGAAGGGGCTTTAGTCTACTTTGTCGAGAGCAAAACTCAAGAAGTAATTACTGTTTTTACAACTCGACCTGATACTATTTTTGGAGTTAATTGTCTTATTTTAGCCCCAGACCATCCTATTGTAAAAAAAATTACAAGCTCAGAGCAAAGAGCCTCTGTTGAGGCCTATGCTCAAGAAGCCATTAATAAAAATGATCTAGAAAGAACAGAGTTAGCCAAAGAAAAATCAGGTGTGTGGACGGGGGCTTTTTGCACAAATCCCGTAAACAATGAAAAGATTCCCATCTGGATTGCTGACTATGTCTTGGTAAGTTATGGTACAGGGGCTGTAATGGCGGTTCCTTGTGATGATGAAAGAGATTTTGAGTTTTCTAAAAAATATAATCTGCCATTTCATAAAATTCTCGATCCGATCTCCTCACCAAAAGGGATTGAATTGGATGATTTCAAGGCTCAAGTAAAAGCGGGTAAAGCTTGCTCTAATGGTCACGTGGGATTTATCTATAACAGTCAATTATCTCTCCTTAATCTGAATGGATTGTCAATTGAACAAGCGAAAGAAAAGGTGGCAGACTGGCTTGAGAAAAATGAAAAAGGAAAAAGAACGATTAATTATAAACTCAGAGATTGGTTGTTCTCTAGGCAAAGATATTGGGGAGAACCTTTCCCAATTCTTCATTTTGAAGATGGCTCAATCCGAACGCTTGATGATGATGAACTTCCCCTGTTACCCCCTGAATCGGTTGATTACCAACCCTCTAAAGATGGACAAAGTCCTCTAGCTCAAGATAAAAATTGGATAGAGATCATAGATCCTAAAACGGGACGAAAGGCTTTTCGAGAGTCTAATACAATGCCGCAGTGGGCGGGCTCTTGCTGGTATTTTCTTCGCTACTTAGATCCAAACAATGATAAAGAAATGGTCAACAGAGAAGCTATTGACTATTGGATGCCTGTAGATTTGTATGTGGGTGGAGCTGAGCATGCTGTCTTACATCTTTTGTATGCACGGTTTTGGTATAAGGTTTTATATGATTGTGGGCTTGTAAATGGACAAGAACCTTTTCAGTCACTTAAAAATCAAGGGCTTGTTACTGCAAGGTCTTTTAAAAATAGCACTAATCAATATGTTTCTGCAGATTCTGTAAGAGAAGAGCATAATCAATTTTATCATGTCAAAACAGGAGAAAAGCTAACTTCTCAAATTGAAAAGATGTCTAAATCAAAACTCAATGGAATAAATCCTTTAGATATTATTGATGAGTATGGTGCCGACGCTTTGCGGCTTTATACAATGTTTATAGGCCCCCTTGAAAAAGAAAAAGTTTTTGAAAAGCAAAATATCACGGGATGCTATCGACTTTTAGCAAGATTTTATGATTTTGTTTTGTCTGATAAATTATCAGACGTTGTAGATGCGGATAATTTACGAATCAGTCACAGGCTTGCAAAGGGCATTTTGGAAGATATTGAGACCTATCAGTTTAATACAGCTGTTTCTAAGTTGATGATTTTTGCAAATGAGCTTACTAAGCTAAATGTCTATTCTAAACAGGCTTTAAAGATGGCTCTGCAATGCCTTTATCCTTTTGCTCCGCATTTAGCTTATGAGCTATGGGAAAAACTGGGTGAAAAATCAGAGCTTGCTTTGATGCCTTTTCCGAAGGTGGAAGAAAAATATTTAATTGAAGAAGTTGCAACATATGTGGTTCAAGTCAACGGAAAGCTACGGGGAAAATTTGATTTGCCCAAAGATCAATCTCAAGAAGATATTATCAGACTTGCAAAGTTGAATCCGAATATTTCAAAACACTTGGATAAAACAATTATTAAAACTATATTTGTCCCCAATAAATTAATTAACTTTGTTGTAGAATAGATGCAGATACTTTATGGGCTTTTGTTTTTGCTGTTAACTTTGGTCTATTTGCCAAAGTTTCTTTATGATTTTATTGTTAAAAAAAAATATCGAGGCAGCTTCTTAAAAAGGCTAGGTTTTATCAAAGAAAAATTTCGCCAAGGATCTCCCACTATTTGGATTCATGCAGTGTCAGTTGGGGAGATAAAAGGGGCATCAGCTCTTGTAAAAATGCTTAAAGAAAAATATCCGTTGAGTACCATTATTGTCTCATCGATCACTCAAACGGGTCATTCTGAGGCTAAAAAAGTGTTGCCAAGTGTCGATTATCACTTATTTTTGCCTTTGGATTTTAAGTGGTCTGTTAATCGAATTATTGGAACACTGAAAATCGATTTAGTTCTTTTAGTTGAAACAGATATTTGGCCAAACTTTTTGCAAAGATGTAAAAAGAAAGGAGCTCAAGTTCTTTTAATCAATGGCAAAATTTCAGAGCGCAGTCATAAAAGACTTAAAGTATTTTCCTTTGTTGCAAGATGGTACTATTCAACGATTGATTTTTTTCTAGTTCAAGATGAAAGTTTTAGAAGTAGATTTATTGACTTAGGGGTTGCTCCTGAAAAAATCAAGATTGTGCCCAATTTAAAATTAGACGATATTTACAGCGAGCTCAATGAAGAGGGTCTTTTAAAGCAGCGTCAAAAATTTGACATTCAAGATTTAAGTATTGTGATTGGATCGACCCATGAAAATGAGGAAAAATTGATTTTAGATCAGCTAATGCCTCTACTTGATCACTACTCTCATTTAAAACTATTTGTTGTTCCCAGACATCCTGAGCGCTTTGACGACGTTGAAAAGATCATTAAAAAATATAATGTGCCCTATGCAAGGCTTTCAACAGGGGAATCGTTTGTCGGTAAAAGGATTATTTTAATCGACGGGATGGGGCAACTAAGAATGCTTTACCAATTGGCAACTCTGGCAATTGTTGCGGGTAGCTTTAATCCCAAAGTTGGAGGGCATAATATTTTAGAACCTCTTTGGTATTCAACACCGTGTATTTTTGGACCCTATATGCATACTCAAAGTCAATTTGTCAATTTAGTCATGCAGACAAAATCAGGACGACAAGTGCCCATTGATGAATTAAAAAATACAGTATGCGAACTTCTCAATGATAACTTTAAATTAAAGCAAATGGGAAGGCGTGGAAAAGACATTTTTATTAAGTCCGCAGGCGGAACTAAACAAACTCTAGAATATATTGAAAAACTTCTTGAAAAAAAGAAGTTAAAAACATAAACTCTTGGCTTAAATTTATCGCGGGATGGAGCAGCGGTCAGCTCGTTGGGCTCATAACCCAAAGGTCGGAGGTTCGAATCCTTCTCCCGCAATTTACTCGGCGGTATAGCTCAGTAGGTTAGAGCAGCGGAATCATAATCCGTTTGTCGTTGGTTCGAATCCGACTACCGCTAGATCGCTTCAAGTTAGATGGATTGAACTCCATCGTACACAATCACAATATTCTCAAACTTTCCAGTCATCACCTCATATTCATGCAAAGGCTTAGCTAAAAAGGTTATTGTATCTGTGCTTGCATCATAGTGTGGTTCTGAAAGTTGTAAAATATCTGCGCCCACACCTTCTTCATTTTCTGCTTTAAAATCAACATAACTAATCACAGCGTTCGGGCTGTTTTCTTGCATTTCTGCACTTGCTTGCCATTTTTTAACAAATTGATTGAGGGCTAAAGTACCGGCGCTTCTGTCGGGCTTATCACTAAAATAAACGAGCGTTTTATCGTTCCCTGTAATTTTTAATAAATAATAGCCAATTTTATTGGGACAAACAGTGAGCTCTGCCCCTTTGGCTTGCTGGATATAAATAAACTCAGGGGAGGATATGCGATTTTTGTTTTTAACCGAGTCATTTTGAGCTGTAATGAAAGTGCTTATGCTAAGCAAGATTACAATCCCAAGTTGTTGAAAATATTTCATAGCGTACCTATTGACTTGCATTATGCGTAACTTCTCTTGCTGACAAGGGAGTTGGCATGACTTTATATTCGGATTTTAATTGGTCACTGGGGAGATTGATTCCATCGTAGACTAAAACAACGTTTTTAAATCGGCCTATTTTTATCGGTTGATCGGGGACGGTTTTGACTGTAAATAAGAGAGAATTGGATGGGCGATGATAAACTGGCTTGCTTAGCTCTAAAACATCTGTTTCTATTCCAGATTGTATTGATAGCTTAAAACTTAAATGGCTTAAAATGGGGCTCGGCCCTTGATCTTTAAAAAGGATTTCATGGCTTTGCCAACTTTTCAAAAAGGCCCTTAAGGGCACAACACCCGCTTTGTGCCTAGATTCTGCTGATATATAGACAATGCGGGGATATAGACCGCGAAGAGAGAGCTGATATTGCCCTGGAATGGTAGGGTCCTTTTTTAGAGTAGCTGAGCTTGCTTGCTGGACAAATAAGAGGTCTGTTTGAAATTTACTCGGCAAAGTCAAAAGGGGGTCATCTAGGGTGAAAAGGAGGTTTGCTGTGCCAGCGACAATTAATAGAGCGAGTAAAATTCCTTTAATCTTCATAGATATCGAAATTGTCAAAATATTTTTAGGCTATAACAGGAGGCTAAATCAATGTCAATTTTTTATTTTAATGAAATGTCAATTTTTTATAAATAGAGGCCATTCTTAATACTAATTTAATACTTATAAATTAAAATTAACCTTTAATGTATTACTAAGAGTTAAGTTTATATGAAAATATATGGCCTCGATATAATCACTCCTGTTTCTTTGTTTTCAGGCAAGTCAGTTGAAGAGAAAGAGGAAAAAAATCGCGATTCTTCCTGCTTTGTAAATAGAACTATTCGCATAGAGCACCCTAAAGATGACGCTAGGATTCAAGACATTTTACAGGGCAATATTGCCTCTATTAACAGCCTCTTCTTTCCCAAGCACTTAAATGATGAGACAAAACTTATTTTTAAAATAGTGGAAACTCTCCTTACAGATCCTGATAAAGTGGATTTTTCTAATGCAGAAGATTCCTCTTGGAGAGATTATTCGTCAGAACCTCAGAATGTTAAGGTGATTTTTGAAGGGAAAGAGTATCCGTTTTATCAAATGATGAGCAAAGTCAAATGGGACTTGATAGACCTACCTAAAAAGCTTCTCGATCATTGCGAAGAGAATCGCAACGGAGTTAGCCGCTTATGCTGGTCTATTCGTTCAGCACCTTGGAGCAAAGCATACTTATATACTAATCTGCATATTATCGAAAAAAGAGCAGTGGTGGGCTATAGTTGTTCTGGCCATGAATTTAATCGATTCTTGAGAGGAGAAGATGGCAGCCTGAGTCAAGAAGAACTTAAAAAATGGCTATGTCGTACGGCTATTTTGTGTAACGGTCTAAATAAAATACCAGCATCTAAATCGGTAGAAGAAAGCGGCTATGTTTACAGATGTTTAACAGATGTCGAAAAAGGGGGCCAGCAAAGTCTGATCAGTACTTATCAAAAGCAGATGGAGAGTCATCAAAAAGTTAAAGAGCTTGGGTTTACCGGAGTTTCTTATAAGAGGCCCTTAACAGGCTTTTTAGGAAGTGATTATTATGCTTATGAAAATGATTGTATGAAGGTCTATTTGAATCCACAGACTCTGGCAAAGGATATTTCAGGACTTTCAGACTACCCAGAAGAAAACGAATGTTTATTTTTACCCAATACCAAAGAGCATATCTTGAGATCGGTTGTTTACCCTATTAATGGCAAAGAAAAAACGAACCGCTATCTATTTGTATCCAAGTTGATTTCTAAACGTCAGGGCGTGCTTTAATCGAAATACTGGGTAATCGATAGAGGAGCTTTCTTGGCTCTTTCTAGAATTTTTTTCGTAAAATTTTCACTTTGAAGATCCTTATCAATTTCTTGTAGTGTTTTTGCTTTTGAAATCTTTAGACATTTTTCAAAAGCGCTTTGCACTTTTTCTGAGTTTAAAAGAGCCTTCGCCTTGGCTGGGTTTTGGCGCAAATACTCAGAAAAGATTTTGTAAGTCGGCTGATCTGGATCTAAGGGGGGCCAGTGGTAATCAGGCTTAAATTCTGAGGGTTCTGAGGTATGAAAATCGGAAAAAGCATGCCCTTTATCATATCCAATGACTCTTCCTTGAGGGTCTATTCCAAATTGACCTGTATGGGTATCGTAATTTCTCACTACATAATCAGAAATCAGATGAGCAAACAGATGCTCTTGCTGCTTTTGAGTTAGCTTTGCAGGATCGAAGCCATTTTGATCACAAAAGAGGCTATTTTCTAATTCTACAAATGGTTCTATAACTCCGGTCATGTTGCCAATTTTGCCTTGTTTAGCAACAGGAACCAGGCCATCTGTGATAATATTGCACAAACGACTTGCGATAACTTCATTGATAAGGGAGTAACGATTCTCTTTGAAAAAGAAAAGCTTTCCCGCCGAGTCTTGTAAAATATAAGAGGGGTGGGTTCCAGATCTCATTTTTTTGATGATTAAATACTCTCCTAATTTCTTTTCGGCATCGGCGTTGAAGGGGGCAGAAGGGTTTTGACTTGAGGGAGAGAATCTGGATGAAATTCTCGCTCCCTTCTCAAGGCTTCTTTGTGAATTAGTGAATAACTGACTAGTATTTAGATGGTTAGCTTTTGAAATGCCAAGCATGAGCAATCCTTGAATAACTGAATGAACCAAATTATACAGAGATTATGTTAAGAATGGATAAAAGAGCCTCTTTTAGAATGCGTTGCCCGGTTGCTCAAGGGCTAAAGCTCTCCCAATTTTTCAAGCAGACTTGTGATCATTAAGTACCCCTTTTTAAGGCGGCTAATTGAAAAATGTTCATTGGGGGCGTGAACTTGATCAGTGCTCAATCCTAGCCCCAGGGCCAGAGTCTCAGCTCCAGAAATATTTTTAATAGCATAAGCGATAGGAAGGCTTCCCCCGCCGATATATTTTTTACAAGGCTTTTGAAAGACCTCGCTCATTGCAAGAGAGGCAATCTGCGCAATTTTAGAATCAAACTCTGCCCACATAGCATGAGCCATTCCATGATCTGTAAGGGAAAGTTTAAGTCCTTTAGGAACTAAAGTATGAATAAATTCTTCGAATTGCTTTTTAATTTTAACAGGATTTTGATTTGGAACCAAACGCATTGATGCTTTGGCGTGAGCCATTGATGGAATAACCGTTTTAAAGCCTTCATCAATATAGCCACCCCAAATGCCATTGATTTCAAAAGTAGGTCGAAGCCCCATTCTTTCAAGAGGTGAAAATTCTTTTTCTCCACCCAAAGGTAACGTGTTGTGCTCTTTTTCAAACGCTTTTTGATCAAAGTCTAAATAGAGTTGATCTTTTTCTTCTTTAGAAAGAGTGCGCACATCGTCATAAAAGCCCGGGATTGTTACAGCACCATTGGCATCATGAAATTTAGAAAGTATTTCACAAAGAGCTTGAATAGGATTATAAACGATCCCCCCATATAAGCCAGAATGAAGATCGCTGCGAGAGCCTTTTAAGGTGAGTTCAAAAGTATAAATACCACGAAATCCAATGCATACAGCCGGCTTATTTTCATCAGGCGTGTCTGCATCGACAATTAAAAAGTAGTCCGCTTGAAGTTCTTTTTTATATTTAGATAAAACTTCGGTGAGTCCCTTACTTCCAACCTCTTCTTCTCCTTCGATAATGATCTTCAGGTTGACAGGGTAGCGGCCTTCTTTTTTGAAAATAGAACGCAAGGCGCTCAAAGTATAAAAAGCCTGTCCTTTGTTATCACAAGCACCCCGAGCAAAAATAAGATCTCCTTTGATCGTAGGCTCAAAGGGGGGCGAATCCCAGAGATTAAGGGGATCTACTGGCTGAACATCATAGTGTAAATAAAGTAAAACAGTCGGTTTATCTTTGCCTGCTTTTAAATTTTGAGCAAAGAGACAAGGGTGGTAGGATGTTTCCCAACGCTGGACAGAAAGATCGATATTTTCTAGCAGATTAGAAAGCCAGCTGAAGCAAGATTCAATTTCGGGTTTATATTGCTTTTGAGCTGAAATGGTTTTAAAACGCAAATACTCAAAAAATTCAGCTAAAAGCTCTTTTTTATTTTTTTCAAACTCATTTTCAAAGTATTTAAGATTGTGATTCATTGCTGAGTTGATTGAACGTTTTAATTTTTTGCTCCATGATGGCTTTGGCATTGTCTAACATATAGCAGCCAAGCACTTCATCTCCATCATAAGTCATTTCCACTAGAAGTTCATCGCTAGCTTCAGACTTATTACAGACCATTAAAACATAGCATTCCAAAGATTCTTTTTTAAGAATTTTTTCAATTTTTGATAAAAGTTTTGTTTGCATTTTGTTTCCTTATTATCAATTAAGATATTAGATACTCTGGCAGAGATTAATTTGTAAACAAATATAGCCACTTTAGAAGACTGATTCAGCAATTTTATCTGCTAAATAATTAGGCAGGGCTACCAAAAATCGAAGGATTAAGTAAAGTGTAAGAGGAAAAGCAATTAAAGATTTATTGTTTTGTAGACCTTTGCGAATGATGTGTGCTGCTTTTTCTGCAGGCACCAGCAGAGGCATATAAAAATTATTTTTATCAGTAAGAGGGGTTTTAACAAAGCCCGGAGCAATCGTAGATACTTTAATGCCGAATCGTTTTAAATCTAGGCGGAGTCCCTGTCCATAAATACGCCCGTAAGCTTTAGTTCCATTATATACATAATGTTTGGCAAAGCCTCTAAAGCTTGCAAGTGAGCTCATAATGGCTATCTGCCCTTTTTTTCGCTCTTTCATTTTTACAATGAGAGGTTCGATCGTTGCATGAAGACCTAAAATATTTGTTCCAATGACATCTAAAGGATCAGAATCTGGTTCTTTAGAAATGTTTTTTCCAATACCAATGCCTGCATTAGCGATGACTAAATCAACCGGATACATTCGGTCAAAGCTTAAAATTTGGGTGGCCATTTGTTCGCGGTTGCAAATATCAACAACCTCTATCTGTACAATGGCCCCAAGGGCTGTGCAAAGCTTTGAAACCTCTTCTAATTTTTCAAGGTTTCTACCCATTAAGCAAAGAGCTACGTTATCTTTGGCATATTCTAAAGCGAGCGCTTTGCCAATACCTGAACTTGCTCCGGTAATTACAATGGAAAAATAATTCATAATAGATCCAAAAGATGGTTACGTGTTTCGCAAATTTTTTTATCTCCAAAATGTTGGATGGGTCCTGGAGCATTGTAGTGATCATCAATTAGCCAGTCTTTCTCTTCAGCTTTCAGTTTTTTAAAATGTTTCCCTTTTAAATCTACCAAGGCTTTTTTGATGACGGGTTTATTTTCTCCATGTCGCTGCTCGATATTTAATAAACTAGCAATAGGAACGCCATGTATTTCCCAATCATCGCTACGTTGTTTTAGGTTTTTTACGCAGGCTAAATAACCTGTATGCTTTCCTCTTATTAGTAAAGCTGCTGTGCAGCCCAAAGCATGCGTGTATTCTGCATCAAAGGAGCTTGGATTTGCGCAACGCCCTTCATAACCAAAATAATGTGAGTGTGGGTTGAATTTTCCTTGATATAAACCTTTTTCTTTGGCTTTATCCAGCGCTTTCTCTGTCATTTCAATGAGTAGTTTGTGTGTGTCGATTTTAGCAAGCTGGATATTGCCGTGCGGATCACGATCCAACAAGAGTTGTCTTTGAATATTTTCAGGAAGGGATTTAAAAAAATGATAAGAAGAGGCTGGTAATTTTTTAATAAAGTCTTCACTTGTATTTTGCTGAGCTACTAACAAATGATTTAAATGGTGATTGAGCTCTCTAAAAGAAGGGATGAAGTCAATGAGCCCTTCAGGAATTAAAACGACACCGTAGTTTTTTCCTTTGCTAGCTCTTAAGATAATCAGTTCAACAATTTGATCAATAATGTCAGATAAAGAATATTTCTTATCTAAAACTTCTTCACCAATAAATACAAGATTGGGGTGTGTTTGCAGGGCGCACTCAAGGGCAATATGAGAGGCTGATCGCCCCATTAGTTTAATAAAGTGGTAATATTTTTTTGCTGAGATGGCATCTGTTAGAATGTTGCCAATTAATTCAGAATAGAGTTTGCAGGCGGTATCAAAACCAAAAGAGATTTCAATGTAATCATTTTGTAAATCTCCATCAATAGTTTTGGGAACTCCGCAAACAGCCGTTTTTGCACCATGCTTTTTAAAGTATTGAGCTAAAATAGCTGCATTGGTGTTTGAATCATCTCCTCCGATGATCACAAAACCATCTAACTTTAAATGTTGGGCTGTTTTGAAAGCCTTCTCTAGTTGTTCTTGGCTTTCAATTTTTGTTCGTCCAGACCCAATCATATTAAAGCCGCCCAAGTTGCGGTACTTATCGAGAGTCTCTTTGGTGATCTCTTTATATCTCCCTTCGATTAAAGCGGAGGGACCATCTAAAAAACCAAGAAGCTTTGAATCAGGATGAATTCTTTTCAAAGTTTCATAAAGTCCCCAAACGACATTGTGTCCGCCAGGAGCTTGACCTCCTGAAAAAACAACGCCCACTGTAAGGGGAGTTTGATTGTGATGGGGCCGAGGTTTGAGCTTGAGAAAGGGTTGGTTATTTAATTGATCAAAAAAAGGGGCAATTTCTTCGGGCAATGCTGTTAATTTTTGATCTACAAAATCTATAGATTCTATATTAGAGAAAATGACTGGACGATGAACACTTTTGCTTAAAAGGGCTTCGCTTAATGGGTTCAATTTCATAGAGCACAATAAACAATATTAAACTAGTAGATTTACATTGATTAGATCCAAGAGTCAAGAAAAAGAAAGTGCTTAGCAGTAAATAACGTTAACAGCAAGTCCACCCAGAGACGTTTCTTTATAAATTGACTGCATATCTTTGCCGGTTTGAAACATCGTTTTAATGACATCATCTAAAGAAACTTTATGGGTGTTTCCTGTTTGTTTCATGGCTAGTCTTGCAGCGTTAATGGCTTTAATGGCTCCCATTGTATTGCGCTCAATGCATGGAATTTGGACAAGACCCTCAATCGGATCGCAAGTAAGCCCCAGGTTATGTTCCATTCCAATCTCTGCAGCAATTTCAACTTGTTTGGGAGTTCCTCCCCAAAGAGCAGCAAGAGCTCCTGCAGCCATTGAACAGGCTACACCAACTTCTCCCTGGCAGCCCATTTCGGCTGCGGAAATTGAAGCTCCTTTTTTATATAGGATGCCAATAGCAGAGGCAGTTAAAAGATAGACTTCTACCCAATTAGGACATTTTTTTTGTGTAAACTTTTCATAGTAATGCAAAACGGCAGGAACGACACCAGCTCCACCATTTGTAGGTGCTGTAACCACCCTTCCTCCAGCCGCATTTTCTTCGTTGACCGCCAACGCAAATAAAGAGACCCAGTCAAAGATATCTTCAGCCTCGGGGGTACGATTTGGGTCCTGTAAAAAGCGATAGAGCTCTGGAGCTCGTCTTTTCACATTGAGTTTCCCTGGTAAAAAACCTTCATTTTTGCATCCATTTCGAACAGATTCTTGCATCACATGCCAGAGTTCAGCCAGGCCTTTATGGATGTCTTTATCTGTATGATAAGCTCTTTCATTGACCATCATGAGTTCATCAATGCTCAGATTCTGATCATGACAGAGCTTTAAAAGTTCTTTACAGCTTGAGAACGGGTAAGGGGTTTCAAAAAGGGGTTCAATGGGCGTTTTATGTTGAATTTTGCGATGTTCAACAATAAAGCCACCACCGATCGAATAGATAACTTCGTTGAAGAGTTCTTTTTGATTTTTATCATATGCAATAAAGCGCATCGCATTGCTGTGATAGGGGATGACTTTATCTTTATAAAAAACAAGGTCATTTTTTTCCTCAAAGGCAATGGAGTGGCTAGAAGATAGATCTATTTTTTTGCTTTCGCGAATCAGATTAATAATGCCGGGAATTTTGGCAGGATCTACTGACTCGGGTAAATAGCCAGCAAGACCGAGTAAAATAGCCTCATCTGTTTTATGTCCGATGCCTGTGAGCGCTAACGAACCATAAAGTTCGACTAAAATGCGTTCTGTTTTACCAAATAAATTTTTTTCTTTAAGCTCATTTAAAAAAGCATGTGCAGCTCGCATGGGGCCGACAGTATGAGAACTAGAGGGACCTATTCCAATGGAAAGTAAATCAAAAACACTAATAAACACAAATTTTAGCCAAGGTTAATAAAAATTAATCAGCAACCTTTATGCTTTCGATCTTTTCTGAAAGAGAAAGGTCACTTAATAAAGCTTCCTTATTGACTATAGCAGTTACAGCGATATCAGACCATATATTTAATGCCGTCTCAATCATATCAATAAAAGCGTAAATAGGAAGGATGAGGCCCATGACATCTATAGGAACTCCCATTCCCACCAGAAAGGCGCTTGCTAGAAAATAACAACCCATCGGAACAGAAGCATTGCCTATAGCTGCCAGGGTTGAAAGGAGTACCCAAAAAAACATCATAGGGATAGTAAAGACTAAACCGCTCTCAGCAGAGACAAACATCACCGTAATTAAAATAAAGGCGGCGCATCCATTCATATTGATAACAGAGCAAAGTGGAAGGGTAAAATTAGCAACTTTTTTAGATATTTTACCTTTATTTACTGCGCACTCGATTGCCAGCGGAAGTGTGGCTGAGGAGGATTTTGAAAAAAAGGCGGTCAGTAGAGCGGGGTAGGAGCTTTGAACTGTTTTGATAGGGGAAATGCCTTTGATTTTAAGCAGTATCGGTAAAACAACAATGCCTTGAACAAGATTTGCCCCTATAACGCAGATGATGTAAAAAGCAAGTGGCTTTACAGCTTGGTAATCATAGACAATTTTTTGTAAGAAAAGTGTTGTAAAAGCCCAAATTCCAATCGGAATAAATCGGATGATAAAGGAAGTAATTTTAAGAAGTGCTTGAAACAAACTCGAGAACCATGTGTGCAAGTGGACTCGTTGCTTTTCTGGAAGTGTTAGAACGGCAAACCCAAAAACAGCAGAAATTAAAGCAGCCCCAAAAACGTTATTATCTAAAAAAATCTCGACAAAATTAGTTGGAAACATGCTTAGAAGGGTCGCTAAAAAGGAGGGCTGAGTGGGCATGATAATATCAGGACTTGGCGCAAATCCTGTCGAGGGCTGAATGGTGACATAAAAAGCTAGGGCGATTAGGGCGGCAATGACCGTAGTAATTAAGGTATACTTTAGAACTTTACGTCCTAGAAATTTCATCTCTTTTAAACTATCAAACCCACTAATGGTGGCTAAAATAGAGAGAAAAATAATAGGAATGCTAATTAATTTTAGAGCTCCTAAAAATAACTCGGAGAAAAATTCTGCAGTTAGCATTAAAAAAGGGATCCGTGTTAACCCTGTTATCGCCCCGATAACCAAGGCTAACGAGATATAAGCTGTTGAGCGTAATTGGCTTTTCATCATATCTTTCTAGTTAACGTATGCAACTAATTTTTAGTTTAATTTAAAATTTTTCTTTTAGTTAATTTTCTCTTATAAGTAAAGATTTTATCCGATATTTTAGATAATAACACTTTTAATTAACAGTTGTTTTGACTCTTTACAAAAGATGAAATAATTTCTTCTTGTTTTGTAAATAAACATATTTATTTATTAATTATCTCTTTGAGAAAGAATCTTTACATTTTTCGCAGCTAAAAATACTTTATAATACAAATAACTAATGGCAGACATAATAAAAATTGTCGCCGAGTAGGCTAGTGCCATTACTCTTAATGGGTTGGGTAGGTTCATAGCTTTGAAATTGGTGTAGTTAAATTTAGCTTTGATTGTCATGGCAACTAAATAATAAGCAAAAAGGGCTAGATAAGTAAAAAGTGCTATCAAAGACATTTTTACACTATTGCGAACCCGGCTATATAAAAAACCGCCAAAAATGACGGTATAACAGAAAAAATTGGCCCAAACATCTATTGTGTTTTTTTCAATACCTTTGTTTTTAAGTATGAAGGGGAAGAGTGAAAGAATAAACAAAATGGCAGAAATGATAATTCCCCAATTTTGCAAGTTTTTTTGAGTTTTGATATATAAAGGTTTAGTATCCATAGGTCCTCATAATTAAGTTGTATTCATTCTCCCGTACAGGTTGAATAGAAAGGCGAGATCCCTTTTTTAAGACAGCCATCTGCTGTAGCCCTTCAATTTCTCTGAGCATTTCTAAACTAATTAGGTTAGAAAATTTTTGAACGAATTTGACATCTACCATATGCCAAATGGGATTTTCTAAGCTAGCTTTTGAATCATAGTATTTACTTTTTGAATCTAGGGCGGTATGGTCTGGGTAGCTTTCTCTTACGATTTCCATGAGACCTACAATTCCTGAAGGCTTGGCATTGGAATGATAGAAAAAAGCCTTGTCTCCCTTTTTCATCCTATCACGCATGAAATTTCGAGCTTGATAATTTCGAACGCCTTCCCACATCGAGATGGCATCTTTAGAAAGAGTATCGATAGAATAAGCGGAGGGCTCACACTTCATTAGCCAGTAATTAGTCATAATTTGCACAAGAGGGAAGAAGGGAGTTTTCTTTGAGGCTCAAATAACTTTGTAAAATCAAAGTTGCACAAGCGGCATCGATGACTTTAGAGCGTTTTTTTCGCGACATGTTATTTTCTTTCATTGCTCGTTCAACCTGAACAGTTGTAAGTCTTTCATCCCATGTTTTAATGGGGATTGTTGTTTGTCTTTTTAACTCTTCGATAAAGAAATTGGTTTCATCACTGGAAAAGCTGTTTTGTCCATTGAGGCGATAGGGCATTCCAACCACTATTTCTTCAATAGCATAGTTTTGAAGTTCTTGAAGAACAAGCCCAACAGTCTCTTTTAAAGACTTTTGATTGAGAACTGTTTTTAAAGGAGAGGCAATAATTTTATAAGGATCAGAGATGGCTACACCAATTCGAGCTAAACCATAATCAATTCCCGCAATTCTTTTAAGCACGATTTTTTCTCCTAGATCCCTTTTGCTGCTTTAGCATCGCTTTGATAAAAGCTTTAAAAAGGGGATGAGGTTGTGTCGGCTTAGACTTAAATTCTGGGTGAAATTGAGCGCCCAGCATCCAAGGATGGCCTTTGATTTCTGCGATCTCACAAAGCATCTCTTTGGTAAACATTCCAGAGAAAATAAGGCCATTTTTTTCGAGCTCTTCAATATAAGTATTGTTCACTTCATAGCGATGACGATGTCTTTCTGAAATTTTATTTTTCTTATAAGCTTGATGAGCTTTTGTCCTTTCTTTAATGTCGCAAGGATAAGCGCCAAGCCTCATTGTTCCTCCCAGCCCCGAGATAGAACGTTGATCTGAAAGCAAGGAAATCACAGGATGCGGGCTTAATGAATCGATCTCAGATGAATTTGCATTTTTTAGTCCAAGGACGTGACGGGCATATTCTACAACCATCACTTGCATTCCATAGCATATTCCAAAATAGGGGATTTTCTTTTCGCGGCAGTATTTAGCTACGGCAATTTTACCTTCCCAACCCCTTTCTCCAAATCCACCGGGAATCAAATAGCCATCACACTTAGGTAGGTCTTTAAGGGTTGCTTTATCTTGAATCTTATCAGATTCAATACGCTCAATTTTAATTCGATAACCTAAAGAAAGAGCGGCGTGTTCAAGAGATTCAAAAACAGATTTATAAGCATCGTGGTGAAGGACATATTTCCCAACAATACCCACGTGGATATAGCCTTTAGGATTTTTAATGACGTTTACAATTTTTTCCCAATCTTTAAGATCGGCGTTTTTTTTCTTCAAGTTGAGCATATTGCAAATCAGAGTATCTACATTTTGCTGCTTTAAAGTCAGAGGAACTTCATAAATGGTGTGTTCAACATCGACTTCATCAAAAACGGCCTCTTTGGGAACATCGCAAAAAAGACTAATTTTATCTTTGAGCTCTTGAGGAAGTGGTACTTCACTGCGGCAAATAATAATATTGGGAACGATTCCAATGCTGCGCAGGGTCTGTACAGAGTGCTGCGTGGGTTTTGTTTTAATCTCGCCGGCAGCTTTTAAATAAGGGGTGTAAGTTAGGTGAATAAAGATAGAGTCAGCGTGGTGTTCGTGTTTAAATTGGCGAATGGCTTCTAAAAAGGGCAGTGATTCAATGTCTCCAACGGTCCCACCAATTTCAACAAAAACAACATCTGTTTTTTCAACTTGTTGAGAGCATTGCAAAATACGATCTTTAATTTCGTTGGTGATGTGCGGAATAACTTGGACTGTTTTACCAAGATAATCTCCTTTCCTTTCTCTCTTAATGACCGTTTCGTATATTTGCCCAGAAGTTGCATTCGACGCTTTAGAAAGAGGGGAATGTGTAAAGCGGTAGTAGTGGCCAAGATCTAGATCTGTTTCTGCGCCATCATCGGTCACATAGACCTCGCCGTGTTGAAAAGGATTCATAGTGCCTGGATCTACATTCAAGTAAGGATCCAGTTTAAGCATGCTTACTTTTAGCCCCTTTTTTTCTAAAAGAAGAGCGATAGAAGCTGCTGTTAATCCCTTTCCAAGTGAAGAGGAGACTCCCCCTGTTATAAAAATATATTTTATCGGCATAAATGCTTTTCTACTTTTTTTAGGTCCTCTGGGTGATCAACACCGATAGCTGGTGAATGATCTACAATAACTCGAATTTTATAACCATGTTCTAGAACTTTTAATTGTTCTAGATCTTCTGCTTTTTGTAAAATCGTAGGTCGTAGTTTACAATATTTCTCTAAAAAATCATATCGAAAAGCATAAACTCCCACATGCTGATAGGCCTTACCTTTGTTTCTCATAAAAGGAATCGGAGACCTGCTAAAGTAGAGAGCGTTGTAGTCTTGATCAAAAACACATTTTACAACTGACGAGCTCTCTAATAATTTAGGATCTGTCAGGGGGGTTACAAGAGTAGCCATGACGATATCGGGGTTATTTTCAAGTAACCGGTAAAGTTTATCAATTGCTCTAGGGTTTAAAAGAGGTTCATCACCCTGTACATTAATAATAATAGCTTTGGGATCGACGTTTTTGGTCTTTTTGAGGGCTTGGCAAATTCGAGTTGTTCCATTGGGGCTGCTTTTGGGAGTTAAAATGGTTTCGGCTCCAAATTCTTTGGCATGTTTCATAATTCGCAGGTCATCGCTAGCTATTAAAATATGTTTTATACATTTAGAGCGCTTGGCGTTTTCAAAAGTATGTTGAATGAGTGTTTTATCTAAGATCTTAGCGAGCATTTTTCCCGGGAAGCGGGTGCTGGCAAAGCGAGCTGGAATAACAATCATTTTTTTATGAGCAGCCATGTTATCAGACCTAACTGTTGAAAATTGAAATTTTAAGTTTATAGGGGTAAAAATTTATTTCACTAAACAATATTTGGCATATCTCGAATTTTAGTCTATAAAAATTGGTGATTAGTCAGTCTTGTCTAAAATGTTTCATTTCTAAGCTTAATCTTTATACAACCTTAATGGGGTAGATAGTATAATTGATCCTCAAAAAACATAATTATTTGAGGTTTATTTTTTTATGGTGAGTTTAGTCAATAAAGTGGGCGAGTTGTCTAATGCAGCCACTCTTGGAATTGTCAAGGGAGCGAGGAATTTAGCAAATATAACGGGCGTTAGAGATGTCGCGGCATCAGCAAAAGATATTTATCAAGGTGCTTATGCAAAAGGAGCCCACAAGCTGGGAGAGGGGTTGCTTCGTCTTACTGCGACAGTAGGTGTTATAGTGGCAGTAGGTCTTTTATTTGAGAAAGCTCTAGATAGCAAAGATTATTGTATTGAAATCCGCTCTGATAATACCACGGCTTATAGATATTTTGGAGAGCCCTGTGATAAAGACTCGCGAATCAGGACTTTTTGCCAAAAACTTTTTAGCTCAGATATGTATAGCTCAGAAGAGCTGCCAAGAAATAAAGAAGAAACAAATTGTTTTGAACAATTAAAGGAGTTTAAATCGCCTGAGCCTGAGGATTTTTATTCAGAAAAAATCCTTTCAAAAATTTCACCTTTAACAGCCCCCCAATTAACAGTTTCAGCAAACTTGATTAAAGATTATTGTCAACCGCGCCCTAATAAGTTAGAAGAGCACTATAAAGAACCCTTAGCTTTGTCAGACGTTAGAAGATGTATTTCTTTGTTACTGGGCTATCGAGTCCTGCTATACAAACTGCTAGAAAAGAGCTAAAAGAACATCTTAGCCGTTGAACAGAGAATAATAAGTTTTTAATAAATGCAAAATTTTTTCTCTCAATAAATCCCTATCTTTATGAGCAGTATCTGCAAACAGCTTAATTTGATTAAGCATGATTTCTAGATGATGCTTTTCAGTAGGGGTCATCATTTTTCGAGAGGTAATTTGTGAGTGCAAACGATCAATTTTTTTTCTAAACGCATTAAAGTCCTCTGAAAGCATATCGTCAATTGGGCCAATTTCCATAAAATCTCCTTAAACTAGCATTACGATCCCAAATGCCAATAAAACAAAAATAAAGATTTTCTTCAAATGATCTTCTTTTAAACGATGGGCCCACTTTACTCCTAAGGGTGTAAAGATAAACGATCCCATTGCAAGTCCTATAGTAGCAGGTATATAAATGTAACCAAAACTGTGGGGGATTTGATAGGAAATCGAAAAATAAAGTTGAGAAAGGGTTCCAATCACTGAAGTCACCAAAAGAGAGGTCGCCGAAGTAGCTGCTGCATTTCGAGAAGCAATACCTAAAAAAATTAAAATTGGAGCAATCATGATGCCTCCGCCAACACCGAGCATGGAACCTAAAAAGGAGGCTAAAAGGCCCGTAATGATAAAAACTAGGTTGCGTAAAACAACGCTCTTAAGCTTTTGATTTTCTAAGCTTTTCGTTTTATGGAAAATTAAAATTAGAGCTGCTGCAAACTCAAGACAACCAAAGATGATCTCTAAAATTCGAGTTGGCATTGCATCTGAAACAAAAGGTCCAATGATAGATCCAATGACCATACCAATAGATAAATAGCCCAAAATATCCCAACGAATGGCCTTCTTTTTAATCTGAAAATAAGTAGTAGTGATAGAAGTTATAATCATTACTGCCAAAGAGGTTCCAATCGCTAAATGCATGGGGTAAGAGGCTGTTTCAGCGATAGACTTAAAAATCCAATTCAAAACAGGAACAACCAGAAATCCACCCCCGACACCAAGGAGTCCTGAAAAGCAACCAGTTAAGCATCCTAGAGCAAAATAAATAAAATAAAATTCCCAATGCATTTTTATACTGAAATATTTTGAGTACTACTATATGTACAACCTAACAGATGGGTTTAATTTTAGGAAGTGCCTATGTCTATTGATAAAGATATCCAACAACTTATTGACTACTACAATTCTTTAAAGCTTCCTGAATATGGTAAGTCCACTCAAGTGGAAGATATTCGAGCTCTCATACGCACTTTTGGCGCAAAAGCTAGCAACCAATTAGCCCCTAATATTAAAGAAGTTCAGGATCATTTTTTTGACACCTCTATTGCTAGGGTTCGAGTGAGAAGTTTTCAACCCAAGGCCAATACCTATAAAAAACCGCTGATTTATTTTAGAGGTTCAGGTTTTATCATCGATAATTTTGACGATAGTAACGTCTTTTGCTCTAAACTTGCCTCCAACTGTGAAACAACTGTCTTAGCTATTGACTATCCATTAGCTCCAGAACATCCTTTTCCAGATCCAGTTGATGCAAGTTATCAGACGTTGTTAAAAATAGTATCTGAAGCTGATTTATTCGGCATGGACTCAACTGGGTTTGTTTTAATCGGGGAAAGCTCTGGAGCGTGCATTTCTTCGTGCGTTTCTCAAATGCTTCGCGACAAACACGGACCAACCATAGGGTATCAAATTCTTCTATATCCTGTTACGGATTATAACTTTAAAACAACTTCTTATAAAAAAATGGGGAAGGGATACATCCTAACAGAAGATAAAATGCGCTGGTATTTATCAAAATATTTCCCAGAAGATGGGGACATGAGCAAGCCTTATGCATTTCCAATGAACGCTAAAGACTTCTCTGTTTTACCAAAGAGCTTGGTTATCACAGCGCAGTATGATCCTCTATGTGACGATGGCAAAAACTATGCAGAAGCTTTGAAAAAAGCAGGGGTCTCTTGTGAGTATTTGTGTTATAACGATCTTATTCATGGATTTTATAAGTTCAATGGCTTAGCCGCTAGCGAGAGCGCCTTTTTAAACTTAACCAAAAAAATTAAATCCTTTTTGCGAAGTGTTTAAAGGTTTCTTTATTATCGGACGTTAATAAAAAAACTTAATTTAAAGAAGTTAAAAACTTTAAAACCTCTTCGACATGGCCTGTAACTTTTGTTTTTCGCCATTCTTTTAACAGCAAACCATCTGGGCCGATTAAAAAAGTAGAGCGTTCAATACCGGCAATTTTTTCTAAGAAGCTACTTTTTTTATGAACCTGGAAGAGATCGCAGAGCTTTTCATCCACGTCAGAAATAAGATCAAAAGGGAGGTTCAATTTTTCTTTAAAATGCTCGTGAGACTTCAAAGTATCTTTGGAAACCCCATAAATAATGGCGTTGAACTTTTTAAAAGCCTTATGGAGATCTCTAAAATCCTGGCTTTCGCGTGTACATCCGGGTGTACAGTCTTTGGGGTAAAAATATAAGATCACATATTTTCCAGAGAGATCTGAAAGGTTTCCTTCAATATTAGATGTGGCTACAAAATGAAAATTCTCCACTTTACTAGCAAAAATTGACCCTGTTTCAGACATTTTAACCCCTTATTTTGAATGACTTATTTGAAAAGCAATATACTAGAAGTTCTTAAATATAAGTTATCTTTATTATTTAATTCAATTTTTTCTAAAAAATGAAGTAAATGCTTGCAAATGATCTTGCAAAGAGTCTCTTGATTTATTATGTAAACCAATAGGCAACATTATGAGAGTTTATTTTCATGCTTCGCTCTTTAGGCTCTATCTTTAGTTTGGGTTTAATTTTAACTCTTTTTCCAAGTTTTTCTCAAAGAGATGCCAATCAATTTCTGGCTCATACTGAAAAAAGACACTTTAAAGAACAAAATCAGAGAAAGTGTCCTTCAAAAGGCCCCAAGCGATTTATGGTTATTCAAAAAGCTGCACATGCTCAAATTGAAAAGAGCCCTACTGATGAAGATAGTCTTTTGATTACGTTTGATAATGTAGACCCTTACGTTACCTACTATAAAGTAGAACCCAATCGTAATTTTGGGATTTTAACAATTAAACAATTCATGTGGTATTGCCACATGGGTCGTTCTATGTTTTCTCAAGATAATCCAAGAGGAGCCATGGGCTATTTGAGTTTTGAATGTCCTGAGGAAGAAGGGAAAACTCTTAATTTCAATGTTTTTCAACTCAATAAACCCCATTATGATAAAAGGCTCAATCGATTGACCTATCAAATTAGCTCTCTGCCTGGCTTTAAGGTAGATAACATGGTCATCGGAAATGTTATTTTAACGATTGATCTTTCTCTTAATTAAATTGTTGATCAAGTCGTTTTGCTTTTTCAACAAGCTTTAGCCATTTCATCTCAAAGTCCCGTTTTTCAATCGTTTCACAAGGTGAAAAAGTAAGGCACCCTTTATATAAAAAGCATTTAACTTCTATAGGAGTCTGCGCTAAAGAGTTTGAAATGGACTCTAGATTTTTATCGCGATCATCAATAATAACAATCACAGAAGGGGAAAACTCTACCTCTTTTAAAAAATGCTTTAAAACAGCCCCTTTTTTTATTTCTCTATTTTCACCATTGCAAAAAAGAATCCCATGATCAAATTCTGGGTAAGAGTTAAAGTTGATTTCAAAGCAATCATAAATAGAAGGACCTCCTTGAGAAAAGGCAGCGGAAAAATGAAGGTTTAATTTTTTTAGTAGCTCCATTTTTTCTTTCTTGAAATCTTTCTCATCAAAGCGAGTTGTTAACCCCGCTGTCAAAGCAATTACCTTGTAGCCAAATGATTTTAATTGCTCGATAAAAGAAGGTGTCTCTTTCTCAATTAAACAACTTCCTGGCTCTTCCATGACCATGAGATTGCCCAGCAAATCTTTCTCAGAAGGGGAGAGAGTATGGAATAGTTTTTTTACAAACTCTATCTGCTTTAAAATATTTGGAAATTGAAAGGCCTTTTCAATGGGTTGCGTAAGGACATAATCGATATCAAAAACAATCAGCGTCTCTTGGGGTGAAGCGAGATAACTTTGAATTTCTTTGAGAGAGTGAATTTCAACAAATGAGCCGTTCATATCTAGTACCAATCTAACAAGGTCTCCATAATCTTTTTAAATCTTTAAAAGAAATAAAAAGTTTTACCTGAGGCCCCTCGTTATTTTAAACTCATTTTTCTCTCAAAAAAGAATTTTCGAGAGCGGGAAGGTTGAAAAAAATAAAGAACATGTTAGAATCATATAAAGATTTTTTAAAGAAAGGATCTAACATGTTATCAACTACAAATCTTTCAATCTCCCCAAATTATAACCCTTTTAACACTGGTAAATATGAGTCTCCCATCCATATTCAAATCTTACAATCAACGAAAAGCTCCGCAATTTTTATCCAAGTCATCGGAGAAAGAATTACACTAGAGACTTTCCAAGGGGAATATTTCGACCACTTTAAAGAATGTTTTAAAGATAAAATTCAAAAACACGAGCAAGAATTTTCAGATATGAAAGAAATTTTTGGCGATGAAAAGTCTCGGCAATATTATGCCAATGGCAAACCGCAAAGTGATGATGAAATTAGCAAGCGAATTGAATTTAACGCCAAAAGAGCCTCGGATGGTAATCCATTTACCGGCTTTGCTATTTTAAATAACACGGATCGAAAAATTATAGGATTTGTGTCGATTGGCCGAGGTTTTCAAGATGGAGAATCTCAAAGTGGTTTAATTCTCAATAAAGACTATCAAAGGCAACACTATGGGCTAGAGGCTACTTTGCTTGCAGGCGCTCTTGCTGATGTCTATTATAAAAATAATTTTAAAGTAGGATCGAAAAACAACCCAAAACCGGTTGAAAGATTTACAGTGACAGCTAAAGATGAGAACGCGGCAGCGATTCAATTTATTCAAAATATCGGTTTACAACCGATTAGACCGTTAACTCAAAAGGAACAATATACCACAAGCCCTTCAAAGTTATACGGTATTGAAGCTCAAAACGTTGAAAAACTTATTGAAAAGTGGATGAATTTAAAAAATATTACTTTTGAGATCGCTCAAATGTAGTAATTCAAATTTTAATTTGAATTAGATGGATCTAAAAGCAAAGCTTTAATTAAAATTTTTACTTTAAACTCTTCACAAAATAAAGGAAGGTGAAACATGTCTTTAAATCCAATGAATTGGTGGAAACCAGTCGGAACACCAGCAAACAACAACCAACAGCTACATTAAGCTTGTCAGATGAACAAGCAAAAACCAGCTCAACTGAACAAAATGAAGCAAAAAGTTGGAACGTTACGAAAGGAACTCGTTTGACTTTGACGGCCCCCTGGCTATCGCGCAATTGCCATCCTGCGATTTTAAGTGGCAAACCTGTTACGTTAATCTTTACAGGCGATGGTTTTAGATTTGGAGGCAATGCTTTAAAAAGTGATAAACTTATTCTTAGCCAACCAGGAACAAGTGATAAAGTTGCAGGAACTTATCAATTGACAGCTTTAGGAATGAAGCATACAAATGTTATTTATTCTAACACTGGTGATGCTACTCTACAAACAACATATACTGGAAATGTTAGCCATTTAGACATCATTGTGGATGATCAAGTTGTTGCAAATTTTGAGTTGCAAACATTAAACGCAAAAGATGGGCTTTATCATGGAAGGCCGATGCAAACAACAATCTATTTTGGTAATAAGGATGTCACTCTTATTCAGACGCCTCAAACCACTCGCTTTGAAGATTGCAGAGATACGGCTAAAGCCTGCCCAGGAAATGTCTTTGGCTGCGCTACAGCTGTAGTAAGAACCGTAGCTTGGCCTTTTGGCGCAATGGCAGGGAAAGTAATGACTTTACTACCGGATCGCTCTGCAAAAAAAGCTGCAGCAGCGGAGACCGTTACTGACAGCAAAGCTGCAACAGGTGAATCTGATGAAGCTGGTTTTGTACCAGTAGACGAATCAGATAAAAAAGATAATTAACTCAAAACAAATACAACACCTCTGTTTGGGGTGTTGTTTTTTTCTTTTTCATAACATCAATATTTCATCCAATTCAAGTTAACGAATCTCATTTCACAGGGTTCGATTGGTTACTACCTAAATATAATGCTACTTTTTTTAATTTCGCTCTATCAAGATAACCGGTGGATTTAAAAGCTGAAGTTTAATTAAACTTTTTCTCTCAATTGTTTATTTAAATTAAAAAAGGTAGAAAATGACATTTTTAGAACCGCCTGCAGGCACGTTAATATCTACAAAAGAAATCTTAACAGGAATAGTTAAAATCAGCGGAAGGGGAACTGCGCAAACGCCAATTGTTATTAGATTCAGCGAGTTAAGTTGCGTTTACTTTTCAGCCTACAGAAACGGACCTTCTGCTTCTGAATATTTTACAGAATTCTCCAATGAAGCTTTTGCCACTGTTGACCGCAATATCGATTTTGTAGCAACAGGAACCCGGCAAACAAAGGCTTTTTGTAATGAAACAACGACGCCGACTAGAGATTTTCCACTAACAACTCTAAGCGTTTTTGTTGGTGATGACCCAGACAGTCAAGTGACTCCTGTTGCTCAGAGAAACATCGAGGTCCTTTCTTCAGCAGATAAAAGATTAACTAGGATAGAGGTTATAATAAATCTCTCACTTAATGGGGGATATCAGGCTGAAATTCAAACAATATTTGAAAATTAAAGTAGTTAAAAAAAACATTTCTATTTTTAGATCTTTTCTTTGCAATTGGACTGTTTCAATAGATTTAAAGTCAGCAGTTTAATAAAATCTTCGCTTTATTTTTTTCATCAACCAAGAAAGGTAGGAATATGACAGCGATATCTCAACTACGTTATTCTTTAACTTCTGAAGAGACTCGCCAAGAGGCGAGCTCAACAACAGCAAATAACACTCACCGTAAAAAGACCATTGGAACTCTTCGAATTCACGGAGAGGGAATCTCAGGAACAACTGTTGTCGTTAGAGCGGATGAAGCAGGAAGTCTTTTCTTTCCAGCGTACTCAGGCAATTGCCCCTATACTCGTGAATTTTTGGCCTATTTCCCCGCCAATCCTGAAGGTATTTCGGAAGTCAGCACCCCCTTTATCCTCAGAGGAGTTGCGAGAGAAAGCGACTGTGTCGATCCAGCAACACAAATAGTTAGATTTTTTCAACCAACAACTTTAAGTGTTTTTATTGGCAATGACGACGACCGTCAAAGTAAACCTGTTTTTCAAGAAAAATTTGAGATGTTTTTTAATAATCATTCCCTAAAAACATTAGATATACGAGTAACTTGTATGGATTGAAAATCTATGATTGAAATTAAGACACATTTTATCATCTGATTTAATAGATCTAAAAAATTGAATTTGACTAAGCTTTTTCCACAAACTCTTTATTTAACAAAAAAAAGGTAGAGTATGGCATCCGTAACAAGCTCTAAAGGCAAGCCATGGGGCGCCAATTCAAACAGCGCTGACAATGACATCCCATTTGGCACTCTCCAAATTACAGGAGAGGGGACAACCTCTGAAACTTTGTTTGTTGTTAGAGTTGGGTTAAAAAATGATGCCTCATTTTCCCCAGAATTCTTTTTTGATTATGTAGCCGATTATCCCAATAGCTCTTTAGGTGAACCTCATCGCTGCGTTAATTTTGCTATTAGAGGAAAAGAAGATAATGGATGTTTAGATAATCCATGGCCACATTCAGCAATAAGACATTTTAAAGGCACAACAGTGCAAGTATTAATGGGAGATTCTTTACGAGTCGTCGCTCAAAAGCAGCTAGCACCCCAAACAATCAGTAGCCCATCTAGGGATTTGCTGAATCTAGAAGTTCAAATCAAAATGTTGAATGGACAACCTCAAATTGAAATTGTTGAACATTGAGGGCGCAGCCTCTAAAGTTCATAATCCAAATTTAGATCATAAGTTTGAAATCAAACTCATTTTAGTGAGCGTTTCTTTTTTAGGAATCTATAAAAAGCTTTTCATAAATTAGTCTGTTTTCTACAAAGGCAATTAAGATAATAAGTTACTTTATGAAAGAGCAAGTTAAAGAGCCCAGTGATAAAAAGATTAACTTTTTATCTATCTTGGGGTGGTGCTTATTTGATTGGGGGCAGTCTGCTTTCCCAACAGTCATCATTACCTTTGTATTTGGGACCTATTTTGTTAGGTCAGTTGCAGCATCTAGCGTGCAGGGCACAGCACTGTGGGGTTGGACTATTGGTTTATCAAGTGTATTTGTTGCCGTTCTATCACCGCTTCTTGGTTCTATTGCAGATCACACGGGGAATCGAAAGCGCTGGCTTTTTGCTTTTGCTAGTTTGAATGCTGTGGCAACTTCATTGCTTTATTTTACTCAACCCAAAGCAATCTCTATTCTATGGGCTTTAACTTTTTTGGCATTAGCTAATATTTGCTACGAGCTAATGCAAGTTTTTTATAATGCAATGCTTCCCTCTATTGCTCCCAAAAATAAGATTGGTCGCATTTCAGGATGGGGGTGGGCCTTTGGTTATTTTGGAGGACTTGCTTGTTTATCGATTGCCCTCTTTGCCTTTATACAAAGTGGATGGCTTTCTCAAGTTAATGAAGTAAATGTTCGCAGTAGTACCCTTCTTGTTGCAAGTTGGGTTCTTGTCTTTTCTATTCCTTTGTTTGTTTTTACAACAGATTCGATGAAAGAAAAAATATCTCCAAGGGTGGCGGTTAAAAAGGGTTTTACAGAGCTTTTAAATACGATGAAGGAACTTAAAAAGTATCAAAATATTTTCAGATTCCTCATGGCTCGCTTAATGTATATTGATGGCCTCAATACACTCTTTGTCTTTGCAGGCATTTATGCTGGAGCTACTTTTAAAATGAACTATTTTGAGATCTTAATCTTTGCAATGTTAATCAATGTTTTTGCAGGGATTGGTTCTATTTACTTTGCTTGGATGGATGATAAAATGGGACCTAAAAGAGTGATTACTCTCTCTCTTGTCATGATGATCTTTTCTGGAACTCTTTTACTTGTCATTGAAAGCAAGTTTTGGTTTTGGATTTTATCAGCGATCTTGGGGCTTTTTGTGGGCCCCACCCAATCGGCTAGTCGCAGCTATATGGCGCGGATCGTTCCTAAACATCTCACTAATCAAATGTTTGGAATCTATCAGTTTTCAGGAAGGGTGACTTCTTTTGTCGGTCCTGTTTTAGTTGCTAGCCTCACCCAAACATTTAGCAGTCAAAGAGCTGGAATGGCGGCGATTTTCTTTTTAATGTTGATAGGGTTACTCATCCTTACAAAAGTACCCAACATGAGAGAGTTTGAAGCTTAAATCTCTGTTAAGTTGATGAAGCTAGCTTTTTTTTGATTCGATAGTAGCGCGGTGCATCTAAAAGCCATCTGTCAGCGATATCTTTATAAGACTCATAGGTAGATTCAGCGAATTTATTTTTGGAAACTTCAAGAAGGCCCTCCATCGGATCCCAAATAAAATATTGCTGCTGCCCCTTAATAAAAATAGTTGAATGGCCAAAGTGTTCTCCTTTGTAGTTATCCGCATTGCAGAGCAAGCGGCAAAAATAGAGCCCTTCAGGCATTTTTTCAATGATTTGGAAAAAATGTTCTTTGATGATTTCTTCTGAAAATAAACCCTTCTGAGCTGCAATTTCTTGAACGCCTTCGTGTAAGCCAGGGACATGATCTATTTCAAAATCTCTTAAAGCCACAATAGAAGCCACCTTGGCATATGCAGGGTCATCTACGGGAGTTGTTTCGTCCAATGCTATCGCATTGAGAGCGACCTGCTGAGTTCTTAATTCCAAGCTAGAAACTTGGCAGCTCTGAGCCACCCTAATAGCCCTTTCTCTTAAAGATAAAGTAGGAGAATTTACAAACTTGTCTGCAAAATCTAAAGATTGTGCAGAACATGTCCCTCCATAGCAGGAATCTTCTAAATACTGAAGATCAAATTTGACACCAGGAGCTGCATTGTTTTTCAATTTTTGAAAATACTCTAGAGCTCGCTCTTTAATAACTTTTCCATGACCACCTTCTGAAGAGGCAGAGACTAAAAGCTTTGCCGGCTTTTGATTGTCTGAAGCTAAGTTCTCTTTTAAATCTTTTTTTGAATCGGGAAAGGAAAAGACCTCTAGGTTGAGATGGGCGGGGCTATAAATATTGTGAGGGGGGGTGTTAAAAAGGGGGCTTGTGGGCATAACTTCTCTTAAAATAACTCATATTCAATATATTATGTTCTATATTTTAAGATCTTGCTGTTAAGAATTAATAAAGAAATAAAGCGGGTTATGAATCAAGTGCAAATGTTTATTTTAAAAGGGGCTGACAAGAACTTTTTTCAATTAAACGATAATTTTTTATTATACACTATCTTTAAAGTAAGAAAAGCTGATAAACTAACTACTTAAAAATCAAAATACTTGGTCAAACATGACTTTCGATACATTTTCTTTAGATCCACAAATTTTAAAAGCTGTTGTTAAAGAAGGCTACACAAAGCCAACAAAAATTCAATCTGATGCGATTCCTGAAATTCAAAAGGGTACAGATATTCGCGCCTCAGCACAAACAGGAACTGGTAAAACAGCCGCATTTTTGCTACCTATTCTTGATAAACTCGTAAAATCTGATCGCTTAAAAGGTCACAGAAACGGCCCTCGTGTGCTTGTTTTAGTTCCAACTCGTGAGCTTGCTGTTCAAATTACAGAACAAGCACAAAAGTACAGCCAATTTTTAAGCCAAATTAAAACGGTCTGCATTAGTGGGGGAGTCTCTTATCAACTACATGCAAAAAAATTATCAAAATCATACGATGTGCTAGTAGCTACGCCAGGTAGGCTTGTCGATTACATTGAACGAGGAAAAATCGATCTATCAAAAATCGAAGTGCTCGTTTTAGACGAAGCTGACCGCATGTTAGATATGGGATTTACAAAATCTATTGAACAAATCGTTGCAGAAATTCCTGAGGAACGCCAAACACTGCTGTTCTCGGCAACTATGCACAAAAATATTTTAGCTTTATCTGACAAGCTTTTGCAAAATCCTTTAACTATTAAAGTTCATGAAGATGGCGAAAAGCATCAAAATATTCAGCAAAAACTGCATTATGTGGATAACTTAAGTCATAAAAACCGACTTTTAGAGCATATTTTAAATGATCAAACTGTGCAAACCAGCATCATTTTTACAGCGACTAAAAAGCACGCAGAACAACTTCAGTATGAACTTAAAGACAAAGGTTACCGAGTTGCCGCTTTACATGGTGATATGAACCAAGGGCAACGCAATAGAGCCATCCAACGGTTTAAAGAAGGTAAAGTCAATGTACTCGTAGCCACAGACGTAGCAGCTAGAGGGTTGCATGTGGAAGCGATTACTCACGTGATTAATTTTGATCTACCTCGAAATATTGAAGATTACGTTCACCGCATCGGTCGTACTGGTCGCGCTGAAGCAACAGGGGTTGCCTTATCTTTTGCAGCAGAAAGAGATAGAAGCTTAGTCAAAAGGATTGAAAGCTTTATTGGTCAGCAAATTGATGTTTCTGAAATCGCAGGATTAGAACCTTCTCCTTCATCAAGGGTGACGGCGATCCATCCAAGAAAAAATAAAAGACCTTCTAATCAAAGGACTTCTTTTTCCAGTACTGCTAAAAGAGAAGAAAGAGACAGAGAGAATTTTCCTCCAAGAGGAAGACGTTTTAAAGTTCGTGATAAAAATACCTTTAAAAAAAGCTTTCTGAAAAAGTAAATTACTTATTTACTTAAACTCGATAAAAAATGCCTGGTTCGATACTTAGAGTCTTTCTGACTACAATGGTCAAGTTTAGTGATGAAGTCTATTTACAGATTGGCTTCATCTTTTGTTCTTTGCTCTTATCCCAACTTATCTATGTCTTTGTTAAAAGAACATTCTCACTTTTATCGAAATCGATCAAATTTGTTGCCAAAATTTCAAGACTGCGGACCCTCTTTTTATTTTCATGGTTAGCAGCCATTGGCACCCTTTACCCGGGCTATACCACTTATATCAGTAATGAAAGTTCCATGATTGCTCTCTTGAGTTTGATCATTGGTTCTCTCTTTTTGATGCGTTTAGTGCGCTCTTTAGCACCTCAAGTAGTAAAAACACCTTTAAATATTCTAATAGGAACGGCAGCGCTTTTATTGCTGACAGGATTTTTTAAACCACTTCTTTATTTATTAGATCATACCTCTCTCAAATTAGGGGTCATTAACACCTCTTTATTAAAATTATTTCATTCAGTGGGGCTGATCTCTCTATTAACCTGGATAGCTCTTGCTGTTTCTAATCGATTTGATAAAAAAATCATTCAAAATAAACAGCTCAGTAAATCGACTCACATTCTACTTTCTAAAATTTTTAGAGTATCGACTGTGACTATTTCGATCTTTTTTGGAATGTCACTTGTCGGACTTGATTTATCGATTATCACCTTTTTTGCCGGTGCTATCGGTGTGGCTGTCGGTTTTGGACTTCAAAACATTTTATCTAATATTTTTTGCGGTATCATCATCTTACTTGATAGATCGGTAAGGCCAGGAGATGTCGTTACCCTTCCTGACATTGCACATCCCGACGGGGGAACTTACGGTGTCGTTCACAAACTAAAGGCTCGCTACGTTTCAATAAGAACGCGTGAAGGGATTGAACACCTAATTCCAAATGAAACTTTTGTTAACAAAAAAACAGAGAGCTGGACCCATAGCGATCCTTTTATTAGAATTTCTATTCCCTTTCAAGTAGGGATTAATGCCGATCTAGATCATGTTGAAAAACTACTCTTAGAAGCTGCAAATACAACAACTCGTGTCATCAAAAAACCAGAGTCTTATATCAGAGTCACAGCTTTAAATAGTCACTCGATTGATATTAGCCTCAGAGTTTGGATCCAAGATCCAGAAAATGGAATTAGTGGAATTAAAAGTAGCGTCTATAAACAAGCGCTTCTTCTCTTTAGAGAACATCATATTGAAATTCCTCATCCTCCCATGCACCTTTATTTCAAAAATTACAATCTGCCAAACCTCAAAGAAGATGAAGCAACTTTAATCAATCGCTAACTCAACTTATTTTTCGAAAATAATTTAGCGCTCTGGCAACCTAAGTAAAATGTCAAAAGAGCTCCTAGAGTAGTAATAAAAAAGGTCATCAAAGCGAGCATAATTTGCTTTTGAAGGATGAAATTATTTACAAAAAAAATAAAGTCGGCAAACGAAGTCAAAGAACCTAAAAAGCCTATATAAAGCAACGCGCTGATCAAATGATTAAATTTGTTTCTGAATAGAGTGACTAAAAAACCAGCAAAAAAACAGCCCCCAATGTTTAAGCAAACGATTTGCCAATTATAAAGAGTTAAATTGTTTTGGGAGAAAGATTGAAGGGTGATCAGAGAGCGAACTAACGTCCCTATAATACCCCCGATGATCACACAACCAAGTTCTTTAAGAAAGCAAATCAAAAATGACCCCCATGGTCCATCTTCCTAAAAATTCAAATCCCATTCCGACAAGCAGCGTTAAAACAAAGTAAGCGAGCGCACGCCTCGCTTTTTGCAATCTAAAATGCTCATACACATCTGTAATATAAGTGGAGAATGTTGAAAATGCAGCTAAAAATCCCATAAGAATTATGTTTATATACATTTGAGAAAGTGGATTTTGAGAGATGTAGGCTGAAAAAAGGCCTATTAAAAAACAAGCGAGGATGTTCACAACAAAAGTATGATGTGGATAGGGGAGAATCGTTGTATTTTTATCATAAAAAAAGGTGATTAATTTAATAATAAAAAATCTTAGCGATGCGCCCACAGCTCCGACAAGAGAGATGTAACACAAATTTTCAAAAGAGCTCATTTAAAAACAAATTATCCCTTCATTTGCAAGTCATTCTTTTCATAGACAAAAATCGATTTATATTAAATGTCATAAGTTGGTTTTTTTAAGAATTCTTTAGCTTTGCAATGAAAGACTTTTTCAGACCATGCTACAAAAGCAACTTCTGCCTGTTTTCAACAATGATAAGAGTAACTATAATTTCTTAGGATTAAAGATGAAGAGCTAGATGTAATTTAATCCAAGATTTACGAAAAAAAGATTGCGCTCTATGTTTTTTTGTTTAAAGAATTCAAAATTTAAGCGTAGTTTTTTGCAAAAAATAAAAGTTTTCTACAATCAATTTTGTAAATAAATTATTTTAATTCGATTTATTGAACTAAAAATTAGCAATCTCAGCGGTGCTTAAAAAAACTATTTACAATTTAAAAATTATAGTATAAAATAAATGAAGTAACCTTTTAAATTTTTAAAAAAAAGAAAGAAATTAAAATATTAACTTTAAACTAAATGAAGGATTTTATGTCAACAAAATGATCTATGAGCTGGAATTGCTTTGCTGGGCCCCTTTACAAGAACATCCAACTGAAATATTCTATTTTAGTGTTAGTATTTTTTAATACGGAGATATTGAATTATGGCAACAACAAGCAGTTTTTCAGAATCAGAAAATTTTTTACCCTCTTGGAAATTCACGCTTCATACCCATCTTTCATATGTAAACTCAGAAGATTTAGGTAGCTCTGTCCCTGTCACTGCTCATCTATTTGGATCTGATAGAAATAGCCACGCCGTCCACACATTTAATTATGAGCCCATGACTTCAGTGCAACAATTTCCGCAGCGATTTTTGCCACAAGGTTTGCTGGTTACTATCGGCCGTGAGGATTGCTTTCAGTATCGACTTCAGAAACTCTTTTTTGTTCTTCCTCCTTCAGCAAGTTTTAATTTAACTTTACAGGCTTTTAAAGACTTTCACTCTGTCATTTTACATGCAACCGTATTAGACGGTCGACATCAAGGTAAAGTGGCTAAACCACTCTCAAACTGTAGCGCCGAATTACAAGCTGCTGTAGCTAGAGCATCTAGAGTTTTTAGAATAAATCTGAATAGCGTTTGCGCTTGCTCATTACTCGATCCAGAAGAGTTAAACATGCTTTGGCCAAGAAGAATTGCGCCCCTCTGTGTAAACATCTCTCCTCCAAGTGATTCAAATGGGCAGAACACATTGCTGTTTACGGCCAAAAATAAAGGAATGATCGCCCCAATTTTTAGAGCGATGGGATCTGACGCACGCGTATGTTCATTCCTAATGGACTCTGAGACTGTAGAGCAATTCCCTGACGGCATGGAAGCTACTATCACATTCGTGCGTGAAGGTGGATTACAATTCATAGATTATCGATCTTGTGGCAAAGTGACAGTGCCTCCTGAAGTTTTGGAAGATTTTAGCGAGGGCGAAGATGCCACGCTCAATTTTGCCTATAAGGGTAGAGAGTTAACGTTTGTTACAGAGGGGATTGAGAGCAAAAGAAAACCATTTACTGAATGGAATATAGCGGTGCCCTCGTTAACATTAGCAAAAAAAACCCAAAAACCAAGCGGCTTTTTTGCTAAGCTATAAATGCTAACTTGCTATTTTATGATTCTAGAACTTCTGCTTTCCATGGGATCGAATCTTGTGCCCCTTTTCTAGACACACAAAGGGCGGCAGCCTGTGAAGCATAACGCAAACATTGCTCTATCGATTGATTTTCAAGCTTTGCAGCTAAATAGTAACCAATAAAGGTATCGCCAGCTCCTGTTGTATCCACAACTTGAACTTCGCAAGCGGGGATATTCCATTTTTGATTTTGATATTGATAGAGAACTCCCTCTTGGCCGACAGTCAAGATAATTTCTGTATTGGGATAAAGCTTTGCGAGTTTTTCTAAAGCCACTTTATAGTCGCCTTCTTCAGCCAGAGCTTGGGCTTCTGTCTCATTTACAATCAGGGTACTGACTAATTTAAGAGGGTAGTTAAGCACTTTTTCACTCATTGGGGCAGGATTCAAACAGACATTCAAACCTTTTTGATGTCCCTGCTCAATTAAGTAGTCGATAAGGTTAATTTCATTTTGCAATAGAAGAGAGTCTCCTTGATTAAAATTCTTTAAAACACGATCTATCTCTTCTTTGGTCGTCTCTTTATTAGCTCCTGCAAAAAGAATGATGGCATTTTGTCCTGCAGAGTCTACTTGGATAAAAGCATGTCCATTAGGAGTCGCGCATTCTGCAATATACTCAACATGGACTCCATCTTTTGCTAATCGATCTTTTAGCCATTTTCCATCAGGGCCTATTTTTCCTGCGTGATACACGCTGGCCCCCGCACGCACGAGCGCTGTTGTTTGATTGGCCCCTTTTCCCCCTGAAAAAGTTTCAAAGGAGATGCTTGCTAGGGTTTCTCCAGGCTGAACTAAGTGGGGGACCCGGTAAACATAGTCAATGTTTAAAGAACCATAGCTTAAAATTTTAGCAGGCATAATACTTCATTCCTTATCCAAATAGCTTAGCTAGTCCAATACTGGCTAGTCCCAACAAATAGCAAATAAACATAAGCAAGAGAAGCAAAAAAACCCTTTTGACATTATAAAATTCTTTCCATACAAAAACGCCCCAAATGGCTGCCACTAGAGTGGCTCCTTGCCCCAAAGCATAGGCAATCGCAGGCCCTGCATTTGTAGAAGCAATGACATTAAATGAAAAACCCACGCACCAGATAAAGCCACCAAAAAGACCGATTAAATGTTGCTTAAAAGAGCCCTGAAAATAAGCACTCATGAAAATAGGCTTTCCTAAAATGGGCTTTCTCATCAAAGCATAGTTTATTACCACGGTACAAATTAAGACACCTACTGCAAAGAAAAAGATCCCCACATAAGGAGTTAATGCCCCTTCTCCTTGGATAGAATCGGCTAAAATAGGATAGAAAAAGCTCATTAAAATCCCGCTAACCACAGAGAGGATAAGGCCTTTTTTAGAAGTGCGAAGTTCTTTTTTCTCTTGTAGATCCTTTCTTTTATAAGCTGCTGCAGCTAAAACAATCGCAATTAATATGAGCACGATTCCTAAAAGCAGTAATAAGAAACTTCCTTTTTGGGAAATGAAATAGCTTAAAGTAGTTCCAACAACTAAAGAGATTCCCACAGCGACAGGAAATGCGACCGCCATTCCAGCAATCGAGATGGCTGCCACTAAACATATATTGGCCAAATTAAATACAGCCCCACTGGCAAATGCCTTTGCAGCATTCTCTTGGCTGAAGCTCGAAAAGCCCTTTAAAAAAGAGGGCTCTATGGCTCCAAGACTTCCCAAGGAAAAAGCAAAGAGAAGGCTCGTGAGAAAAACGCCCACAGAATAATCCCAATAAAAAAGCTCAAAGCGCCAGCCTTTATCCATTTTAGTGGTATTTGCCCATGAACCCCAGCAAATCATAGAGATAAACATCAAAAGGACAGCAATGAAATAGGATTGTGGTAAATACACAGATTAATCTCCCTGACTAATTGTCTTATAAAACAAAGAGTAAAATTCAGAAGGTTTAATATTTAAATAAACCTGAACAGGGGAGCCTTCTGGATCTTTAGTGGTGCACCCATAACTGGAACCTTCTTTTAAATTGATCGAGAGATTCATCGTTTTAGATTTTCCCAAAGATGGCTTCGTCATTACTGCAGCAGCCACAGGATCCCAAAAGAAAACAGTTGTTTCTTCTTGTGACTTAATATAAGGCTCAATGACATCGCAAACAAATTCAGCAGAAGTATTTTTTTGTTCGGCCTTAAATTTTTCATAGATAGCTTGAGTAATAGGGGCTTGCTCGGTGGCATTTAAGGGAACTAAGGTAATGGGAATCCCAGAAGCAATCACAATCTCTGCGGCTTTTGCATCTAAAAATACATTATATTCTGCGCAAGTGTTTTCATAACCATGGGGCTTTCCCATAATATTTCCATGATAATTAATAGAGCCTCCTGAAATAACAACCCTTTCAATATTTTCTTTAAGAGAAGGATCGTTTTGGAGAGCGATTGCAATATTAGTCATTGGAGCTAGCGCTAAAATAGTTACCTTCTCATCGCTATTGCTAATAATCTCTGTCATCAATTTCCAAGAAGGAAGGGATGAAACTTTATTTTTGTTTTTAGGCAGGGGAATGTTAAAAACTTCATCAACACCTTTTCTCCAATCTTCTGGAAAAGCTGCATAAGGACTTAAAGAATCTTTGGCACCATAAGACACAGGAATTGCGGGCTCATTGGCCAATTGCAAGAGTTTTAAAATGTTTGGAGCGCTATATTTCCAATGGGCCATTCCAGTACCAGTCGTTGTTACTGCCAAAACTTCCACATCTTTTCTTTTTAAAAGGTATAGGATAGCCATCATATCATCCATATCGCAATCGGTATCTACAATGACTTTTAATTGATTTTCAGCTGCTGGCAACATTGAGTAGCTCATTACTAAACAGAAAAATAAGAATATAATTTTGATTTTTTTCATCTATTTTTTGAAAAGGGGTTAGGTTTTTGCTCAAAAGAAGCCTTCCGCTCTTTATTGACTCAAAGAATGTGCTTAGCACTCAAAGAAATAAAAATGAATTAAATTTTAACTATTTTTAAAGTGCCTATTTCATAGTAAAGCAAAGATATGGAGGAAATTACTTACCGATATCTTCATTCCAAAGCACAGATTGCTCTTGAATAAATTTTTGCATCAAAGAGAAGCACTTCATATCATTTAGAACAATGACTTCCACATTTCGCTCTCTCAACAAATCTTCTTCCCCCATAAACGTTTGATTTTCTCCAACAACAACTTTTGGAATCCCATAAAGCAATATAGCCCCACTACACATAGAACAAGGGGATAGGGTGGTATAGAGAGTACAATCTTTGTAGACAGCAGCCGACAATCTCCCTGCATTTTCTAAGGCGTCTATTTCAGCATGGAGGGTGGGGCTACTTTTTTGAATCCTTTGATTGTGCCCTTGCCCTATGATTTTGCCTTGATATACTAAAACAGAGCCAATCGGAATACCCCCTTCATCATAACCTTGCTCTGCTTGCTTTAAAGCCGCTTGCATGAAAAAGTCTCTATTTGGTTCATGATTTAATTTATCTAATGACATACATAATCCTGAGTTGTGATCAGATTAACCTGGCAAATCTTTATTTTAAAATACAAAAGAGATAAAAAAAACTAAACCTACTTAAATCTTAATTGAGTCTTAATATATTTTTTGGTATACTATTGCTAAGTTATTCTAATCTATTTTAAGCAAAGGATCTTTTATGAATTTACCTATTTCAGGCTCATCTGTGCCATTTTCTGCAATCCAAGGAAATTGTCTAGCACTATCTCAAGAAAGCTTCAACGCTTGCGTCAGTCTCATGACAGATGCGCCTTCAACAACAACTCAAGCCATTATGAACCTTTTTGGTGGGATAGAAGGCTTTTGTAAATTGCCAGAGCTACCATTTGAAGATTGCAAGTTGGGCCGCACAGAGTATTTAGACCAATTTCGTTTTAAAGACTTATGCGCCCCTGTGATGAGAGGCGTTGATTGCTTTAAAAGACTTTATGTTATTTTTGGATTCGAGAAGTATGTTGCTGATCCATCCACGCACAAAGAGATTGATTCTATGGGATCTTCAATTGCGACTCTTTTTCAACGCTATGATTATAAAGAGTCCTTTTGGGTTTTACTAGGTTCGCCAACAGAGAGTTTTTCGCGTCCAAACGTGATACGTGTCGACGAAAATCGCGAAGGATTGGGTTCGTTAGCAGCTCTAGAAAAACTTCTCAGGAAAGAGTCTGTCATCCAAGGGGAAGGAACTCATAACGTGGGCGATAAAAACTTTAATATTGAACTTCGTTTGGCACACAATTTTAATCAAATTAAGCCAATGTGCTCTAAGAGTGACGAACTATAGCGCTATTCTCAAATAAGCAGGTTCTAATATAAAAAGGGGGTTTTAAAACCCCCTTTTTATATACTTGACGAAGTGCTTTATTCTCTATCTTCCTTAAGCTAATCCCAAGCAATGAAATTTGCTCTAGTCAAAAGATCAAAAACTAATTCTTTTTAACCCATGAATTTAAAATAGGCGCATTTCCATAAAGAATGCTATCCAAAGTATCTTTGTTCCCACCAATGATCAAACAGGTGTGATCTTTTCCATCCTTAGAGAAAAAGTTGGCCAAAGCATCCGCAAGGGTCTCATAGGGCTCAATGGGTAAAAAATCTTTTGTATTAGAACCTGTATCAGGGTGAGCAATGATCCAGTCTGGACGAATGGCATGATGAGCTTTAGGGTCTAAATAGGGGACCATAAAAGAACCATGAAAAAGCTTGTTTACCACTTTTTGGATTCTTGGAAAAAAATCAGGATTATAGTCATTATTCCCAGAAAAGTAATGATCGGCTGTGGCGCGAATGACGACAATGTTTTTTTGTGCAGCAATCAAGGGGTTATTCTCTAAATACTGAAGGAATCCATTTTCTGGATCTGCATCTAAATGATAACATGAGGCGAGATAATGAACGATTTGCCCCCATGGAGGACTTAAGACGGCAGGAACTGCTTTCTTGATCGAAGGTAATCCTCTATTAATAATAATCGTTGAAGGCAACACATCCTCTTTTAAATCTTTGATGGCCTCTAAAATCAAAGCACCAAGGGAAAAACAAACAAGAGTGTCTAGCTGGCAAGATTGTTTTAAAGCTCTTATAAGGTCAATGGGTAAAGTGGCTATCTCTTCTAAGCTTCTAGGATTCCAAGGGACTAATTGATTATCTAGAAATTCATAGTTTTGATTAAAACTAAATAAAATGAAACGAAGCCCCCCTTGATTTTGTCCAAAATGATGGCTTTGCACAAATCGCAAAGTAACTTGAACAATGCGTTGTTCTGATTTAATGGTTACAGGAACATCGATAATTTCAAACTGGTTTTTGATTTCCTCAAAATTTGAAAAGGTGGGGTCTACTCCTTCCTTTTGATTTTTGAGCATTTCGGTAAAAGTCTTCAGGTAAACGAGTGTTGATTTTTCGAAAAAAAGGGGATCACTTTCTGAAATTGTATCTGTAAATTTGAACTTGTTCACAAGCTCCATTGCAGGTAAATAAAATTTATTTCTGAGCAAAAAACCGAGATTTCCAGAACCCGCCCAAGAAAAATAGCCGCCCTCTGTAAAATCTTTTAACTTTTTTTGATTTAAGCTTTCAAAGTGCAAGCTGCTGGGAATAGATGATAAATTAGCGGGATTTATATGAACTGAAGCCATAGTTACTCCTTTTTCTATCTATCGAAAAAAATTATTCTTATTAACTTTAATAAAAAACTATTAGCTGTTTCTCATAGTACTACTTGTGTTAAAAAAATCGCCACTCAGAAGTAGCGATCTTAAAATGGTTGCATGTTTTACAAAGGAACTAAACCACCGTATTATTTGATGTCTTAATGTATTTAAATAATAAATCATCAGAACTTTTAACCCTATTTAGATTAATAGCTTGATTCTGATCTAACGCGCCATTTTTAAATAGTTTCCATGCGGTTCCGGTAGTATTAGTCGGGTGCCCCGGATGACAATCTTGAGGTATTGGATCGCCGTGATAATGAAAAACTTGAGATACGTAATTTCCAAAATTCTCTAAATACCCTATCGCAAATGCGAGCAAGGTTGACCGAGCACAATGACAGGCGCCAATCATATCAAGAACGGTCGCATTAACTGCGGAACTAGAAACCGAACCACAGCTCATGATTCCTTGTCCAAAAGAGGTGAGATCTGCTCTCACTGTAGCTGTTGTAGTCATAAAAACTCCTAACTTAAATGGATTAACTGATTAAACATAAAATTTTAATAAATTTCGTGTTTATGCAAAAGCATATTCCCTTAAAGATAGCAAGAGGGGATTGTAATTTGAATATACAAATTGTAACTTAAATAAAAAAATCCCATTTGCAAAGATTCAGTATTTTCAAGCATCCTTTCTCCTTGTAAGTATAACTGGCTTAACATAATTAAAAACTTTTAATCAAATGAGGCTTAAAATGGGCGCTTTAGGACGGCCGTTAATTGGAGCAGATCCTGGTTTTGGATTACTCGTCGCAGGATTTGTAAATTTTGCTATGACTGTATGGCGTGACCGGCGCGTATTTGTAGATCGCTTAGGCAATCAATTTGACGCAATTCCTCAAGCTGCAAGTGCTGGAGCTAAAGAAATTTCTCTACGCGTCCTTGGAGCCTTTTTATCAACCGATTTCACAGAAGAATTTAATCATCAAAGAAATCAAGACGGAGCTCAGGCATGTAGAGCTCAATGCTTACAATTGCATGGCCATTTGAGAAGGTTAATTTGTGCAGCTTACTGCCACCACCTGGCTACGGATTAAATAAAGATTGCGTCAACATTTCCGTGCAAAGCTTTAAAAGCCTTTGTTTTAAAAACACAACAAGTTAACGATTTTACATAAAGCAAAACCAACAAATTATCCAGTATGTCTGCTAAACATAGACATACTGGATAGTTGCACGCTATACAAATCAGAAGATCAAAGAATCATTAGATCGAGATCATTTTTTTTTAAATGGGGGCTTTTGAGTCGCAGACCTATACAGGACGGGAAAGAATCTATTAAAAGAAATTGATGAGATTCTGTTTTTCAAAAAAACAACTAATGTTGAATTTAATACATGGGATGAAGCTAAAAAAGCTTTTAAATCTCAAGAGATTACTGGCGATAAATTCATGATCAATCTTATCCCAAGAGACGGAGATCGATACGGCCATTCACTTGTGCTTGATTTAGTAAGTAATCGATTTTATGATCAAAACAGCGGATTTTATGAATACGCATCCAGAACCGAATTGTTAGAAGCCTTTTTCAATAGGATTGAAACTGTCTATCCTAATCTGACGGCCGGAATGATTGAACTAGTTGCGTTCAATCAAACCATATAATCTATTTATATACTCTCAACAAACGTCTGATAATATATGTTATGTTTCACTTACCAACAATTACTGCAGCCTAAACCTCAGGCAAAAAAAATGGCGGGCTGGGCAATCTTTGCTGTGCGCTGGCAGCTTTATGGCTATTAATCGTAGCCCTTTGCTTTTGATGTAAAAATTCTGTAGGATCATCAGGTTCGCAGCTTATTGCGGTTAGTTTTTCAATCTGAGCTTCCAATTTAGACCAGTTTGAGGGAACTCCTTGACCTATAGCGTCAGCCTCATCTTCTTCATCGCCATTCTCGCTCATTTGCTTCAGAATCCATCTTGCCTGACTAATTGCTTGCACAGCATCTTGCTTCAGCTTTTGATCTTCTATTTTTTGACGTCTCGCCATTATTTTGGCATTGACAGGCTTAGAAAATTCTTCCGTCAGCGTTGGATCCTTGCATTTTTTTCTGAAAATAAGCAAATCCCTCTCGTCTGAAAGCTCGGGAATGAGATAGCTTAAATGAAGGCAATCTACCTCAATAATGCGAAGTAATCTAATAACTTTATCTTTATGTTGATTTTGATCTTTACTTTGATTTCGTTTTTTCTCTTTAATTCCCAACCGATTAAGAAGATATTTGGAATCAGAAAGCGCTTTTTCTAACTTTTCAATTCTACCCTTGGTTTTTGCTATCGCATCGCGTAACTCTTGAATTCTTATATCCAAAGAACTCAACTTTTCTTGGTATGTGGGCTTTCTTGGAACTTGTTTTCTCTCTTCAGCGGCTTGAATCTCTGAGGGCTGAAGTCTTACTCTAACTGGGTTCAATTTTTGAACTTTTGCAGGAGGCTCTTCTGGCGCCAAGACCCCTTGGGAGGCTTGCCTGACTTGCCTATCAGCTGGACTAGGTCTTTGCCCACTGGATAAAAGAATTGATGCTTGTGGCGCTCCTCCTTGTGGGAGTAAGCCAGAGCCGAATGAAGGTATTAAAGAGGCCATGAAACGAACTTATTTTAAAATGTATCCATTTTAATTATACCACTTTAGGCATTCATTGTCAATGTTTCCAATGAACGCCAGCCTCGCTAGCCCTACCTCTGCCCCCAGCTAAATCAATTGTTTTCGCTGGTTAGATTAAAAGACTGGCACGCTTGCGTTGGGTCTAATAGCAAAACTGTGGCTTGATCTTCGGCCCATTTTCCTGCAATGCTAGGCATTACCCGAATCGAAGGCTCCCCATCGCCAGTAAAGTGTAACCTTATAGTTGCGCTGCTAACTCGATTGGCAAAGAACCAGACTGTCTTAGGATCTTGAATTTCTTCTTTCCTAAATGCAATGGTAACTGTTCTATAGTAAGCACCTCTTGTTGCTGCAGTAGTCGAGGCAAACAAGACTCCATCACCCACAGCGGTCACTTGATAGCGGCCATCCAGCCCGCCTGCATCTTGCTCCTTTAAGACTTCGTTATTTATAGTGAAAATTGGGTTGGTTCTCGAGGAAGCGCACCAAAGCCTAGATCTAGTACGTCACGGCTAGAAAAGTCTATGCTTTGTAAATCTTGCTGCATTGTCATATTGAACTCCTTTACTTGTATTTTGAGATGTATTTCCTTGCCCTAAGGCGCCCTTGGCACTCAAAAATAGTCTTTTTTTATCGTTGGAAACTTTGTATCTCTTTAAAAAACCTTAATAGAAATTTAATCTATTTTTCAGTTTTCTTTCCACCCTATTTCAAAAAAACCAAACAGATTTAATATAGAAAAAATTTAATTCCTCTTGAGCTTTACACCGTTAAAAAGAAACCTTGCAAACCTTCCGGTTTAAGAGCATCCTAATAGTTGTCTTTCCAAAACGAATAAATAAGTGAGGTTTATTATGAAAGCTAACTTCAAGAAAGCCATATGTTTCTTTATCACATTATTTATATGTGTGAGCGCTGGACAACTGTTGACCGCAAATCAAACTGCTGGTGAAAAGATCGATCAGTCGATCGCCAAGACAGAACAAGCGGTTAAAAGAGCCGAAGACAGAGCTCAGCAAATAGCGAAGGAAGAAAAAAAAGAGATCCGAGAAGCTGCAAAAAAAGCTAGAAAAAAAGCTGATGCAGCTAAAAAGAAAGCTAAGAAAAAAATACATAATGCCAAAGAGGCTGCTAAAGAAAAAGTCCACAAAGGTGTCGATAAACTTTAGCAAGATGCCAATCTTAGCTGGTCGATGGTGGGCAATGCAATATTGCCCACCTCTAGTGACCCAACAGCTCCCCTACTCCACTTTACAAAGTCATCGGCCGATAGGCATCTTCACCACGAAGACATGCTGGCGGTGAAACAAATTATAACGTAATAGGCAAGTTGAAACCCTCTCTGATTTAGCTCAAATCCTGGGCGCAAACTTTGTGTTATTTGTCCCCGTGGCTATCTAAAAATTCTTGAATATCCTCAGGATATGAATTATCGACATTGTCAGGGGCGTTAATTATAAAATCTTGCTTTATTTTTTTAAAAATCAACTTATTACACAATTTCGCTGCTCTAAGAATATTTCTCAATGTGTCTTCAGAGGGTTTTAATTTCCGAATAAGCTGATTTATGGAATAAAGCAACCTTATAGATCCGAGATAATTTCCCTCGGGGATCTTGATAGTTTTAAATAGTTGAATCAACATGAATGCTTTAATTCTTTCAGTTAAAATCTCAGGGTGATCTGCCAATTTATTAACTAAAGTTGATAAAAGAATCAAACCGTTGGTCTCATTAACGATCTTTTTGATTGCTTGAGCAAGCAAATCTTCAGTTAAAACTTGCCCTAAAAATTCAAAGATCAATTTAGAAATGGGGCTATCTAAACCAAAAACTTTGATTGAAAGAACTGTAAGTTGCACTATTTCTTCCGGCGTGAGTAGAGAATTATTGACTGACCACTTTTCAAAATAATCTAGACCAAGGCTTACTATCACAGCTTTTAACAGACTAGCATTAGATTCTTGTAAACATTTTTTCAGTAGCAAACTAAAAAGAGCCGGCGACATTTCTTCTTCTAAAACCGCTAAAACAAGACCTGCCATTCCTATAGTAGGATCTTGAAAAGATAGCACGTAAAGATCTATCAGTTGCTCTGGACTCAAGTTTCCTGATGTCAAGTAGCTTGATAGCGCTGGAACATTTTCAGAGAAAACAGCCTCGTAAGCAAGCAGTAACGGATTGCTTTCTTGCCCTTCTAGAATAGAAGAAGAGGCTTGTTGATTTATAGTTAAAACCGGCGCCGCTTCTGCCTCTTCACTTTCGGGTTTTTCCATCTTTTCTATAAGTTCATTTTGGTCTTTTAAACTTTGGTTAAAAGCCGTTATAAGATCTCTTAACTTTGCTGCCACGGCTGCATAGTTGTTGATCTCTTTAAGAAGTTGTTTCATTTCAAGCTTAATGCTGGTTGCTTTATCTCGTTGTTGCTTTTGCAATCTTTGTAAGCTTTGGTTTACCAGAAGCTTGCCACTGTTTATCGTCTCTTCAATTGCAGCTATCTGGGCGTTCAGAACCATACACTGTTCTGTAAGAATATTTAATTGGACTGCTAGTGATTCTGAGTTGGCCTGCAAACCTTCCATCTGCTCGACTAATTGATCCATTTGTCTTTCTAGATACTGGCTTTGCGCTTCCATCTCCCTTTTTTTTACTTTTAAAGTTGCAAGCAAGTTTCTCATATTTTCAATCATCTGCGCATTAAGACTAGATTGCTGCTCATTTGCAAATTTGATCAAGTAGTTAATAGAATCAACTATTATAGAAACCTCAAAAAATCTTTGTTCTTGCTCTGCAGTTGTAGAACTTTGAGATTTGCTTGTCTGAGTAGTTTGATTGCTTATTTGTGTTTGAACATTTCTGAGTTCTTCTTCAAGATCCCTCAATTCCATTTGAAGCATTCGGATGGTTGTAAAGGGCTTTCTGCTGGCAGAGCTGTGTTGAATATGTTTTTTTAATGCCTTTATTTTCTTTTTTAAAGAGCTTTCCGTTTCAGACAGCTGATCAAGAGTTGGCTGATCAGCAGGCTTGGGTTGAGTTATTTGAGTCTGAGCGCCTCCCGATGTTTTTGAAGCCGAACCTTGAGAGATGTCCTCTCCTTGGTATGGAAGTGAAGAAACTGTTCCACCAGTTGGCTTCCACCAATCAAACTGGTCAGCAGTAGGCTGCCCCAAAGCGCTCGGCAAGGGAACAGCCGGAACGTCTGCTAATAAGGCTACCCCGCTTTGTGTGGTCGTTGTTTGAGATTGAGCTTGTGAAGATGTGCTGGGCTTATTTGTTGCTCCATCGACTTGACCGCCAGAGGGAGCTCGAGATGACGGATCTCCTCCTGGTTGAAAAGTATACCCTTGGAGTAAAGCCTGTTTGTTTTTTAATTCTTGTTCTAGTTTTGCTTTTTTAGCCCTTATTTCATCTCTTTGTTTTCTAAGAGCAACTGCCTCAATTAGGCTTTTCTTGAAATCTTCTATGCTAGTGGTTGTGTCTTCATCTAGAGCTAATTTATTAGCAATTACGCTAAGATCCTCTTGCATCTTTTTCAATTCGTCTTGAAGACGCCGCACATCTGCCTCCAAGCTTTGAATATCTAAATTCGAATTACTTGAAGAAGAGCCAGCCGGAGGGCCAAACGCGTCGCGACTAGAAGCCGGGAGCTCATCAAGAAATTCTTTCAGCACGATTTCGCAACCTGTTAATTCCGTCTGAAGGTCATCTCTGCTAGCTGCATCAAGCGAACTGTCTTTCAACTTATTGTTTATTTCGTCAATTAGCTGAAACAAAATTGCTAATTGATCCTCATAGGCACCCGCAGAATCTCTGCCGCTCGCTGGTTTCTCTTTTTTACTTTCGGGCTTATCAACCTTATCTTCTTTACCTTTCTTTTCATTCGGCTTTTTAGGGTCTCCATCTTCATCTTGACTAAGCATATAGACAAAAAGATTCCTAGAGCAAGCAGCAACTTGCAGGGCTGTTTTATCAACAAAATTCTCTATTTCTCTTTTCCAATCTTTGACTGAAGAAATTAGATATGAACTAAAAGGGCCTATTATTTCAGAATCTACAGGTAGTAAATCAATTGGATATGCTGCATTTAAAAAATTCTCAACATGAGGAGAAAGGTTTATAACTAAGCTCATTTAAAGGACTCCTGAATTTTAATGGCGATCTAGTCTAATGTAAGAATCTTAATAATTGCAATCTGGGGATCTAAAGCAATGGGGAAAATGCATTAAAACGAGGTTTTTTCTTTATTTTTTCATATACTTTTTTAAAAGCTCTTCCATTTCAGGCGTGAATTTTTTTTGTGATAACGCAGCTTCCAAATAAATAAGATTAAAACTCTTCATTATTATTTCCAGAAGATGATCGTTACTTCCTTTTAAAATTTTTTCCAGCATTGAAGCAAAAAGCTCTTCTGTCATTACTTCTTCTAGATATGGTAATACAAAGTCTGCCATCCCAGATTGAGCTGTTGGCTCTTGCAGTAATAAAAGATAGAGCTCCACCATTTGCTCAGGATTCAAAACACCCGATGATAAATAAAGTAAGAACTCTTTAACATTTTCAGCTAGCGCCGCCATATAAGCAAATGCTAAGGGGTGCTCTTGCGAGACTGTTATATCAACTTCAGCAGGGGCTGGTTGATTTTGAATTTGCTCTTCTGTTGTTTGAACCACTTTTTTATCTTTGCTTCCAAATCCTTCTAATTCTTCTTTTAAATTCTTAATTTTTATTCTTAAGTCTTTGGCTAAAATCTCTTTTGCACCAGAATCTACTTCTTTTAAATTCTCTGTTAAATCGCTTAACTCAGCCTGCGCCAACTCAAGCTCTTGTCGAATCACCTCTTCTGTAGCCTGATTTAACTTCTTAAGACAATTGTTAAGTTCTTTAATAGTATCTGCTAATTTTTTTGCCAGCGCTTGATAGCTGTAGTCTATGACATCTTTTGGATCTTGAGTTAATTTTATTAGACTTGCACCAAACTGATTGTACTCATCTGTTAATTGATCTTCCAATTTTTTTAGTAATTGAATCACTAAAGCCTGGCTTTTGCGTATTTTTTCTCTAAGCGTCGCCAGTGGATGAGACTCCCCTTTTATTTCTCCTAGCTCACCTTGAAGTTTTTTTTGTTTATCAACTAAAACCTTTAATGCATTTATTAAATTTTGAATTTGAAAAAAATCAAGCACCTGAATCTCCATCAATTCAGCAAGAGAACTTTCAATAGCTTCCATTAAACTGACAAGATCTGCGTCTAAATCAGTTTTTTTCTCATTTGTATTTAGAAAGACTATTTGATCTTGAATCATTTTTTCAGTTAAGTTTGCAAGTCCTTGCAACATTTCTAAATTACCAAGATTTCCAGCATTGTATGCTGCGGTAATTTGATTATTTAAAAATTTTTGATATGCAAGCAATTGATCAAGCAGTAAAGATGCTTCAGTATCTGGTTTACCAACGGAACTGCTTAATTTTTTTTCTTGCAAAGCATTATACTGCGCATGCAAAGATTCTTTTTTTAATTCTAGTTTCCTTATTTTTTTAATAAGAGAGCGATATTCTGGCGAATTTTCATCAGCCTGATCCAATTGTGCTTTCAATGATTTTAACTGATCTCGAACTTTTTCAATGCTTGCAACAATTTCATCTTGAGAAAGCTGGTTTTCTGGGGTTGGATTTTGGGGGCGTCCAGTGTGTGCTGAAGGCGGGGAAAAAGCCCCTCTTCGAGATGATGAGAAATGCTCTACACCCATAGCAGACCTCTGCCACTGATGCAGGGCATCTGAGAGGCTAACAGCAGAACTTGATGGGGGTGCTTCGGTAAATGAAAGGCCCGGAATATTGGCTAGCGGGGGTAAATTCCCACCCGCTTGAGCAGAAGAATCTCCCCCAGAATAAGCCTCAGACGAGGCCAGCAAAACTTCTTTATGATCTAATTCTTCTAATAACTTTTTTCTTTCAGCTAAGATTGCTTTTTTTCTAACTAAAAGCTGCAGTTGCTCAACTTTCGTTGCTTCTTTTAAAATAGTGCGTTTACTGAGTGGCATTTCTTTGTCGGAGCTAGAAAATGAAGCGACCTTCTCCAATACAGTAGAATACTTACGTGCCGTTTCAAGATCGTACTCTATAGACTCAAGCTCTTGAGCCATTTCTTGCAATGCTTGTTCAATTGCAGCCACCTCAGCATTCAGATTGTCAATATCCGATTGAGAAAGACCCATTGGAGCATTTAACACCTCCCACCCATCACTTAAAGGGACGCCTGAATTAGGAGAAGGGGGCCGAAAAGAAGCACTTGCTTGACTTCTAGGTTTTGGGTTGGTTTGATCCATAAGTTTGTGCAGGCTTGCTTCACGTAACTCAAATAGTCTGTCGAGGTCTGCCATCTCTGCTGGATGTTTAGTTGCTTGTTTTTTTTTGTTAATGGCGTCTATTTGTGCAAGCAAACTTTCCATAGTGGTTGCTGGTTTGAATAGATCGCCCACTTCACACGAATCATCATCTGGAGCCACAGCATCAGAATCACTAACTGTTTTAGCCCCCTCTCCAGCTTTTTGAAAACCACCCTCCTTACCATTAAAAAACGTTTTTGCAAGATTCTCTATGTGTCTTAATAATGCGTCAAAAAAAGCCCGTTGCACCCAATTAACGGCTGTAAAAGAACCCACATCTTTAATGTCAAATTTACTCCAATCAATTCTACTAAGTGAATCCCTATTTAAAAATTGTTGAACATGAGGAGAAAGGTTTATAACTAAGCTCATTTAAAGGACTCCTGAATTTTAATGGCGATCTAGTCTAATGTAAGAATCTTAATAATTGCAATCTGAGGATCTAAAGTAACTATTTATAAATTGATTAGCTTATATTTCAAATTTATCTTATTTATTTTTGCAGATACTCTGTAATGACAAAGAAGAAAAAGCAGATTATACCACTTTTCCTTCTTCTAATATGCAAACTAAATTGTTTTCTTTCTGATTTATTTAGTTATCTTTTTTTTCAGCAGCCTCAGCAACCGGTTGTCTGACAAACAAACTTCCGAAATATCTCATCACTCTAGTGCAGCAATTAGCCTGTTGCTCTTCTGGAGAACCCCTTCGAGAGCTTGTAGTAGAGGCCTCATCATCTGGCTGTTGAGCTGCGGCAGCAGCGGTTAAATCATCAGGGTCGTTCAACCAAACCCATCGATAGTTTAAATCTTCATCTGCCTCAAATTGCAACTTAAGTGGTAATCTTTGCCTTTTCGCGAATTCTATTTGTTTACCAGCGACAGAATTGGTTAAAGTTATACTTCTTGTTTCTTGCCACTTTCCATTAGCGAATGCACTAACATCTATTTTTGGCTTTTTAGAGAGAATTATTATCCCAATAGTTCGATCATCCTGTCCATTCCAGCGAATTCCTCCATAAGTACAAACCGTAGACAGAGAGGTGCAAGCCTCTTGTGGAGTCCAGCTAGTTTCAGCAAAGAAAATTCTGTTTTCATCACCCTTAATATCAATATAACGAAAGTCATCGAGACGGCTCAAAGCTGGGTCCCCTTTTAAGCGCAAGGTTCCACTCGCCCTTATCTTATTCGCATCCCGGTTTGTTTCTGCGAATAACGATCTTGTATTTTCATCCAAAAACACTGTTTGCCTTACACCTTGACCTTGACTTGACATATTTACTTTCCTTATTTTTAATTATTTCCTTACAAAATCTTTAAAAAAAGGTAACAGAATCTTTATTTTTTCTCAATCTTACTTTAGAAAAGAACCCTTAAAATGATCCAACGATGATTAGTAGTTTAAGCTAGCCTTGTTACAGAGATTTGTTGATTAAAACTGCTACTTTTAAGTTTGTTTCTCTTTTAAAGCATTTTTTTATAAGGAAAATAGAACAGTAAGCGCTTAAATAAAAAAGGAAATAATATCTTTTTCACTTGCCTTAATGAAGGTCATGCCCCAAAATAGATTAATCTAAGCACCTAAGCTTTAATTTGAAGAGCCTTTTATGAGTAAAACAACTGAATTTATGCCGCTCTATGGCTTTAAGAATCCCCATGCTCAAACTCTTTTAGGCAGCTCTCTTCTATTTCCCAAAATTTTCCTTTCAAAAACTCAGCTGGTGACACTGAAAGATGGCGATAAAATTGCTCTTGAAATTTCAAAGCCCTCTCGCTGGAGAGAAGATCAAACGATTGTTCTTTTAATGCCTGGAACTGTTGGATCTCATAAATCTCCTTATATGATTCGAATCGCAAAAAAAATATTTGATCAAAATATTTTAGTAGTGCGCTTAAATTTTAGGGGCATTGCAACAGCTTTTGGCCTTGCTAAAAAGGTTTCTCATGGAGGAGCCAGCGAGGATGTTGAAGAGGCCCTTTTAGCTTTAAAAAAAGATTACCCTAAGGCGCGCATCATCGTTATTGGATTTTCTCTAAGTGGTAATATGCTTCTAAAATTAGCTGGGGAGAAAGATATTTCCAATTTAGTCAATAAAGCGATTGCTATTTGTCCCCCTCTCAATCTTGCCATCAGCTCTCAAAAATTAGAAGAAAAGCAAAATAGAATCTACCAACAAGCCATTGTTTCTACCATTATTGGAATTGTAAATTCTCCTTTGAGTAATTTTTCTTATAAACCGCTAGAGCCCATAGCTTCTTGCAAAACACTTCGCCAAGTTGATGAACTTTTCACCTCTCTTTCTTCGGGCTTTGAAAATGCCATGGACTATTATAATAAGGCGAGCGCTCTCAAATTAGTCCCCTTGATAACTTCATCTTGCCAGCTTCTGTTTGCTCAAGATGACCCCCTAGTTGACTGCTCTGAAATCCAAAAAATGAAGATCCCCGCTTGCGTTGATGTAATCATTACTCGCAATGGAGGTCATATGGGTTTTGTGCAAAATTCTCTTTCAAATCCATTTTGGATGGATCAAATGATTTTGCATTGGGTGAATAATTAGAAAATTTACGGAATCACACGACTCAATTGCCAGCGCTCTTGGCTTTTAGTAAGAATAAAAGAATCAGAAATTCGATCAGAATTAAATTGATATAATTTTATTTTCTCTGTGCAAATTCTATATCCCACATAAGAATTTGGCATTTTAGGATCTTCATTTTTATATTGCTCTAAAGCTTTATTTAGCTGTGCATCTAGAAATTCGTTATTCGCTATACGCTGTCCTGAAAGGGGGCCATAGATCGTAAAGCGAATCTTAGATATTTTTGGATAACTTTTCCAAAATGAGAGGTTTTCATCTTCATTTAAAGGCGTGCACTCCCCTTCAAAGGTGATTTGCCTTGAATGCACTGGCAAAAGAATCGTCATCGAAGCAGATGGGTTGTTTTGTAATTCTTGAACTTTTTGACTCCCCTTTTGAGTAAAAAAAAGAACATTTCCATTGGAGATTTCACTTACTGCAACTGTTCTTGTATGAGGGTGATGAACATCATCTACAGTGGCTAAAACCCCTAAAAGGTTTTGACTTAACTCTTCATTTAGCCACTCGGTTATCCACTGATTTATTTTTTCAACAGAAATATCTTTGGGTTGAATTGTCATACACTTGGTATAGCTTATTGTAAAAAAATTCTTATATCTTTATCTTACTACTTTTTGTAATAAACAAGAGATTTTTTATGAAAAAATTAATATTAATTTTAATAATTTTGTCTGCTACTTCTTTTTCAAAACAAGCCCGTGCGGAAGTTGTTGTCGTTGGCCATCCTTTGGTTCAACATAAATTAACTTTGATGAGAAAAAAGGAAACTAGCAGCTGTGAATTTAGACAACTAATTAAAGAATTAGCCTATCTGATTACTTATGAGGCCACTCGTGATTTTCCATTGCAATATGTGGATATTGAAACCCCCATTTGCCCAACGCAAGCGCCCATGATTGCAGGAAAAAAGATGTGTTTTGTTTCTATTTTAAGAGCAGGTAATGGCCTTTTAGAAGGAATGCTTGAACTGATTCCCTCTGCAAGAGTGGCTCATATCGGCATGTACCGCGATCCAGAAACCCTTCTGCCTGTTGAATACTACTTTAAATATCCTAAAAATATGAAAGAGCGTGAAGTCATTATTGTAGACCCCATGCTTGCAACAGGTAATACAGCTGTGAATGCCATTTCTCGTATCAAAGAAACTCATCCACGCTCTATTCGATTTATCTGCATGCTTGCAGCGCCAGAGGGTTTGAAAAATATGCAAGAAGCTCACCCGGATGTAACTATTTACACAGCAGCCATTGATGAAAGACTCAATGACCATGCTTATATTGTCCCAGGACTTGGAGACGCGGGCGATCGCATTTATGGTACAAAATAAAATAGCTAGTTTAACACCCGAAGCTAGACAAATTATAGCGCATGCAGCAACAGAACCTCCTCGTAGTGGTAAATATAATCTTACAAACGAACGAGGAACTTATCTTTGTCGGCAATGTGGAAAGGCCCTTTTTAGAAGTAGTTCCAAATTTATTTCATCTTGTGGCTGGCCCAGTTTTGACGACGAAATTAAGGGGGCTGTTGCTCGCCTGCCTGATCCTGATGGCCGGCGCACAGAAATTCGCTGCTCTTGTTGCCAAGCCCATTTAGGGCATGTTTTTTTGGGAGAAGGATCCACAGCTAAAAATCTAAGGCATTGTGTTAATTCTTTATCTGTTGACTTTGCTCATTCAATCGATGTTTTAGATAGCCGGGAGATCATTATTGCTGGAGGCTGTTTTTGGGGAATGGAACATTTCTTCAAGTTAACCCCAGGGGTGATTTTTACCGAAGTCGGTTACATTGGGGGAACATTTAACTACCCCTCTTACAAAACAGTTTGCTCACAAAAAACTGGGCATTATGAAGCTCTAAGAGTTATTTTCGACACCCATTTAACCGATGAGGAAAGCCTCTATAAATTATTTTTTGAAATTCATGACCCGACTCAATCAGATGGTCAAGCTGGTGATATTGGACCACAATATCAAAGTGCCATCTTTTACTATGATCAGAATCAAGAATCGGTTGCTAAAAGTCTTATGAAGACTTTAAAACAAAAAGGCTACGATCTTCAAACTAAACTAATCCCCTGCTCCACTTTTTGGCCCGCTGAAGAAAACCACCAAGATTATCTCACCAAAAACCCACAGGGCTACTGCTCTCACCGCCGTGTTCAGAGATTTTAAACCGCTTTTAGTAAATATATCCTATTGAAAAATCATCTATTTAAAGTAAAACTGATGGCTGTTTCTTCAAAATAAAGGTGCAATCATGGAAATATGTCCGCAAGTTCCCTATCAAGAATATTCTTTTCAAGCCTGGGAACATAACAGCGACACCTATTCTTTTAAGCCCAATCCTCAACTCTTTGCACCTTTTAACAAAGTAAATTGTTGCGTTGAAGCGGTTTTAACAAAGCTAGATCCACTTGCTGGAGCGGTAGATGTTTGGTGTGGATCTTACTGGGATTCCGTCGATGAAAGCTCTGCACAACATTATTTTGGTAATAAACTATCCAAGGTTTTAGATCGCGTCCAATGCCCTTTAACCAGCGCCATTCGCATGGTGCAAAATAGTTGGTATGATAACACTTCAATAGTTCCTCAAACGGTGATTTCTTTAGAGAGTAGAGAATGTACAACCGTTGGCGGCGAGTCTTTTGAACAATTAGCCAACCAAAATCGTTTAAAGTATGTTCCAAAACAATTTGAATTTGGGGCCCCTTTTGGACAAACAGGAAATCCAAGTTGGAATAGGTATGAAGTTCTCACTCATGCTCGATTTTTTACCTTAAAAAGCGACTTATGCCAACGACTTGATTTTATTCGCAGCGGAAATTTTTCAGGAATCTTATTTGCAGGATGTCAGGTTGGGGGGGATAAGGAAAACCCGATCTGGGAACCAGAGCTCATATCTGCGTATAACCCTGAGTTTTATTGCTACCCCTATCCTGGATCTAATCAATCCAATATGTATTTAGCATATACTCCCATTGTCTGGGATAAAGAACAAACGAATGTGGATGCACAAACTATAGTTAATCACACACTTATTAACTGCAAAAAATTGTCTTCAAGTAGCGTTGAATCCGCAGCGGCCCATCCTGGTTCAAAATCATTGCTGACTCTGCTTTTGCTCACCTTGGGTTTAACAGCTATTTACAAGATCTAATCAACTGTTAAAAATCGCCTGACAAGAAAGGGATTGGGTAAAAAGAAGAGATAATAATTAAGCCGCCAAAAGTGGCTAAAAAAAGAGCGGCCACATTGCTAATAAGAGAAATCGTAGTGGGTTTAATTTTTTTCCTAAAAAGACACACCAATTGAATTAAGCAAAACCACCACGTTGCAGCTCCTATAGCGACGCCCACAACTAATGAAATAGCTGACAAGACATTCTGCTTTGCATCGGCAAGCCCAAAACCAGAAAAAAGAGCAAGGTAAGCTAAAATGATAATGGGATTAGAAATATCGAGCAAGAATGCCGATCCTAAAGCCTCTCTTAAACGCCCCTCTTCTTTAATATAATTTACATTAGTTGGTTTTGTTTTTTTCAATATCACACAAAGGCTCATCACTATCAAAAAACCTCCTCCTATAAGGCGGAGCAAAAACTCTTCTTTGCGTAAAAAATTCACAACAAAAGTAAGACCAAAAGCAGCAATTGAAGCATAAAACATATCGCCAAGAACAGCACCCAAGCCGGTGGCTAAACCCTTCACGCGTCCCTCTGATAAAGATCTGCGAATACAAAGTAAGCTAACGGGGCCTATGGGGAGAGCTACTATAAAGCCAATAATCGCCCCTTTCAGGGTATAATAAATTTCTATCATGAGATCTAATGCAAATTTGCCACTGTCTTATTTCAAGATTATCTTTAATAGAAAAAATAACTAGATGCAAGGGCAAAAAAATGCTAGCGAGGCAATGGATTTGACCTCGCTAGCAAAAGTAAGAAAATAATCAGCCTTTATGAGGCAATTTTCTTTTGAAGATCATCGAGCCAATTGCTTAGCTTTTCGATCTTATCTTTGGTTTCTTTTCGTGTTTTTTCATCCATTTTATCACGTTTGTTTTCTAAATCAGCCTTTGCATCCTTAAGAGCTGCCTTTGTTTTTTCAGCTTGGCCCTCAAGCGATTTTTTAGCTTCAATGTATTTATCATTAGCTTGGCTCTTTCTTTCGTTGTACCAAGTTTGGATATCTGATTGAAGTTTTTCTAAGTCTGTTTCTGTTGCTGAAACAACTTCATTAAATGTCTTTTTGATCTCTTGACCAAGGTGTTTAAGTTGATCAGCAACTTTGTCATGATTGGCTGCTTGCTGAACATAGAAATTGGATGCTGCAAAATTTGTATTGATTTGCATACGTTCCTCCTGGTTGTAGGGTTTATAATAAAAGAACAGCACTATGTTAATATTTTTTCTTTTTAAACGAACTCCATTTATTAAAATTTTGTAAATAAAACCCCTACCTGAAAATATTTAATCTATTCATTGACAAGAACCAATGAATAGCTCATACTATTTTCCAATTTAAATTTCAAAAATCCTTCTCTTCATCTTTTAAAGTTATTAAGCTACAATGGCGCTTTAAGCAAAATTGCATTATTTCAACTCTAAGTTAGACTATGACCAATAAAAAATTTGATCTTATCGTTATTGGTGGTGGCGCTGCCGGTTTTTTTGCTGCCATCAATGCAAAAATAGCAGCTCCCCACTTGACTGTGGCTATTTTAGAAAAAAATGCAGCCCTTTTAACAAAAGTAAAAGTTTCAGGGGGAGGACGATGCAACGTTACTCACAATTGCTTTGACCCCAAAGCACTCGTTAAAAACTATCCTAGGGGCTATCAAGAGCTTTTGGGCCCCTTCCATCAATTTGCTCCTAAAGAAACTATCCTTTGGTTTGAAAAAAGAAACATTTTTCTTAAAACAGAAAGCGATGGAAGAATTTTTCCAACAACAGATAGCTCTAGTACGATTATTGACTGTTTTTTAAACGAAACAAAAACGCGTGGCATTGAGATTTTTACACAGCAAAAAATAGAAGAAGTCTCTTATGAGAATTCACACTTTTCAATCAAAATCAAAGATCAAATCCCCTTTAGAAGTAGCTACTTAATTTTAGCGACAGGAAGCTCTTCTGCAGGTCATGATTGGGCAGAGCGCTTTGGTCATACGATTACAAAACCCGTCCCTTCTTTATTTACCTTTAATATCCCCTCTTCTCCTCTTAAAGAATTAAGTGGGGTCGCTCTGACAGAGTGTCAAATTTCTATTGTCGATTCTAAATTTTCAAGTAAAGGGGCTCTGCTCATTACCCACTTTGGTTTCAGTGGCCCTGCTATTTTAAAGCTCTCAGCCTGGGCAGCAAGATTGCTTCATGAAAAAAACTATCTCTTTCAAATTAAAATCAATTGGCTTGGTGAAATTTCTACGGAAGAAGCTTTTGAAAAATTAAAAAGGTTAAAAGAACAATCCTCTCAAAAATCTCTAAGCAATGAAAATGTGTTTGGTCTTCCTAAAAGTTTATGGAAAAAGATGATTGAATTTTTACAAGAAAAGCGGCTGTCTGATATTTCTCTCAAAAATCTCCACTTTTTAGCTAATAAGTTGACTCAGGACCTTTATAACATAGAAGGAAAAACGACTCATAAAGAAGAGTTTGTCACCTGCGGTGGCATTACTTTAAAAGAAGTTGATTTTAAAAGAATGGAAAGCAAAATGCAGCCACACCTTTATTTTGCGGGTGAAATTTTAGATATTGATGGGGTTACTGGGGGCTTTAATTTTCAAAACGCATGGACGACAGGGTTTATAGCAGCGGCAAGTATTGCTCAGGCTGAGCAAAAAAAATAAGCTATTTTGGAACGCTTTCAGCGGCTTTAGTGGCTTTAATAGACTCTAGCTTAATAGATTTTTCATCTCCCGATATTCTGGCAAGCAGTCGATCACCCTCCGGCCTTTGAAACTGAAGGCTTTGAAAAACAGAGTTAAGATCTCTATTTTCAAAGGAGCATGTTAAGGATAATTCTTGTGCAGATTGTGGGATACAAAACTTTAATTTTCTGACTCGGGAGTCAACCACATGTATATTGGAATCATTAGGTACTAGATACCTAGAGCCCTTTCCTTTCCATGTGATTGAACACACTTGAAGTGATGACGGTAAACGGCTGATATCGACTTCAAAATTAAATTCAGTGTTTATTGAAGAAGCGGTTGCCATGATGATAAAGGGTCTTTTGTTTGAGCTCTGAATAAAAAAAGAGATGAAATGTACAGAAAGGATTCTCTTTTAATCAAGGTTTAAAAATCAGACAGAGTTGCCGTTTGATTTTCAAAATGAACACGCTTTTGATAGAAAAAATCGTAGTTATTGTTATCCGCGTGGTGATCAACAGAAAGGATCATCGTATTTGGTAAATACTTTAAGAGCACTTTTAGCACTAGTTGAAGAGAGACTGTATCAAGGCCTGTAAATGTCTCATCTAAAATCAAAATAGCAGGATTTGCTAAAATAGCCCCAATGATGGCTATTTTTTTACTTTGCCCCCCACTAGGTTTAAAATCTTTAGAATCTAAGAGTGCTGAAAGACCTAGGGGCTTTTTCTCATTAACAGATTCATCTAACTCAAGTTCTTTAAATAGCTTTAAGACCCTTGCTTGATAGGTTTTTCTTTCTCCAACGGTCATTTGAGAGGCAATTTTTGGATAGCAGATCGTTTCCAGTAGAGTGCTTTCTTGAGGGAAGTAGAGGTCTTGACCTAAAAACATGATAGGCTGCTCTTGGCCATCAGGAACAGAGATTTCTCCTGAGCTTTTCATCCCTCCCATTAATCCTTGCTTGATATCTTTAAGGAGAGAAGACTTTCCACAACCTGATTTTCCAGTCAGGGCATAACGCACTCCCGGCTCAAAAACTAAATGATCGATATGTGTAATTGGATGATCACCAATACTGAGTTGGTAGTTTTTTAAAATGATTTTCCCTTGAGAGTTTACTTGACGTTTGAGCGAATCATTCAAAGGCTTTTTAATAATCTCAAAAAGTTTGTCGGTGTGCTCACTGGCAAGTTGCAATTCTTTAGATTTTATCTGAAGGTCTGCACAACTAATCGTAAATCTATAAATAGTTTGTATCGACTTTTTGATGATCAAGCAAGCAGACAGATCCAGCATGTTGGCAATCAATTGCGCGCCATAAAAACCATAACCTAAAAAATCATTGTAAAAATCAAATGTTTTGTCGTTATTTTCTGCCGCTTTTGTAAGGGCGTCGAGCTTCTTATTAAAGCTATTTTCTTCATTGAGCAAGCTATTGTATTGAGATTCTAAGTATTTTGCTCCACCAGAGAGCTCAATTTGATGTAGGTTTTTTGCTAAATCCGCTTTTACCTTACCTAGACGCGTTTGAACGGTGGCAAGTTGAGCAGAAAGATCTTTCATTTTTTTTCCTGCGAGACGAACACTTCTTTGTAAGAATGGAATTGTAAGAATAAAAGGGACTAAAGCATTTTCTAAAATTCTTGCCACACTATTTAGAGATAGAACAACACCCGTAGAATCTGTAACCACATCGATTAACTTATTAGAGCCTTGTCCCATCAGCACCTTAAAATCATTGTTCATGTGATAAATTAAATCTTGTCCCCCTTCAGAGGATAAAACTTTAATGCCATTGCCGCTTTCTAAAATCAGACGAGTGCAACGCTCTAAGATCAGCCTTTCTTGTTCTTTGGAAGCGAGATCTCTTTTTGCTCGAACAGACCACGCAAGCTTATTTTTTAAGATAAGAGCGCCAAATATTTTTAGCGCCGTAAAAAGAAGAGGACTTATTTTTTCAAAGTTCCATTGACCCGCTTTTAGCTCTGATATTAACTTTTGATTTTGTGAGAAAATTCCAATTAAAAAACTATTTGCATCATAGGTTGCTAAAAAATTCAAAAAGACCAGGTGAATGACTAAAGAAGCAACACCTAGTCCCATTGTAGAAGCAAACATCTTAAGAAATTCGTTTTCTCTCAGTTCGTTGATGTAATTTTTCAAAATAGTTAAAGAAGATCTAGGATGTTGGTAAGCGTCCCTAAAAACCTCTTTGAGTTTTTGTGCGGAAAATAGATTTTTTTCATCAAATAGAGCATTAATCTTATTAAAGCTTTCGATGGGAGTTTGGAGCTTATCTTTATATTCAAAAAGATCATCGATAAAATAAGGGAGGGCCAAGCCTAAAACAGCGTGAGCTGTGAAATAAATCGGCAAGGTATATTGAGGAAAAAAACGACCCAATAAATTGGATAACGGGGAAATCACATTAGCTTTCCAAAAAACCGCGTTGGATAAATAGCGCTTACCAAAAATACTATTTTCAATTAAAAACTTGTCAAAAACAGCTGCCGTAAGGCCAAGAGCAGCCCCTGGGATTCCCCCAACAGCTGCAGCGGTGAGCGTAGACATAGCAATGGAGGCATAGGTGGCTGCCGAAGAGGTCTGCGCTTCAGCAAGACCGGGCTTAGAAACCAATGCTTTTCCTTCAATAGCTATAGACATAGGAGATCCCCGCTTAATCTGAGGCTCATTGTATTCTTAAATTGTTAACATTTAATTAAGAAAAGAGAAAAACTTCAGAGACGAGGAAATAACCTTATTTTTAAGCACAATTAACCAACAAAACCTAAGAGACTAACTCTTAAGGGGTGTGGATATCATGCGACTGATAGATATCTTCAATTTGATCTAAGGATGAGATGCAGCAGTTCAGATCCTTTAAAAAACCTGAAGAGACGTCATATACCCAGCCATGTACCGAAAGAGGGGCTTTTTTAGCCCAAGCATTTTGAACAATCGTGGTATGGCAAACGTTTAAAACCTGGTGGATGGTATTAAACTCCACGAGCTTTTTATATTTCTCTTGGGGATCAATAATTTTTTCTAGGGTCTTTTTTTCAGCAGAATAAACATCTCGAATAAAGCGAAGCCAATTGTCAATAAGACCAAATTGGGCCTTTTCCATGGCGGCTTTAACCCCCCCACAATCGTAGTGGCCACAAACAATCACATGCTCAATTTCTAAATAATCGACTGCGTATTGCAAAACAGAGAGGCAATTGAAATCGGTATGGGGAAATAAATTAGCAATATTGCGATGGACAAAAAGCTCCCCAGGCTCTAGCCCTAAAATTTCATTGGCAGGCAAGCGACTGTCTGAACAACCAATCCATAGGTATTTGGGGCGTTGTCCATTCGACAAATTTTCAAAGGTTTGCGGATCTTGCTTTAGCCTTTGCTCTACCCATTTTCGATTACTTTCAAATAAGTTTTTTAATTTTTTCATAAACCTACACAGTGTTGAAAAGCTTTTTATAGCACACAACTGTAAAAATTACAGCGAGTTTTTAAAAAAAAGGACCCAGAGTGCTCTTTTGCCAAGAAAGTCAATTTTACTAAATTTATGAATTTTGCGCTAAAAAAATGAATGAACAAATTAGAAGAAACTCTTCCTTACTTTTTATCTCTAAAAGCAAAGATAAGGCAATTTATTCCACTGACGGCAAGCAAGATGGCCAAAAGCACTAAAATGACTGTCCAAAATTTGCTTTTAGCAAATAATCCCCCGATGCCAACTCCCACCATCGCAATGAGCAACAAAGCGCCCAGATAGAGCAAAAAATGATTAGCTGTTTTCATAAAAACATCTCTAATTATAAGTTAATCTTATTTGCAAGCCATAAACATTGTTATTTTTAAAATCAAACTATATATAAAAAAAACATGGTGGAAAATACTTTTTAACCCTACACTTTTTTTAGTTTTTCAACATTAAACAGCTTGGTTTTTTAATATTTTATGGACTCAACCTCAACCACCTCTTCTTCGTCTGATTCTGATCTTGAAGGTCTAAGAAAAGCAAAGCCCCCTCAAGGGTTTGTGCTAGGCCCCCTCATCGATATAAAATTGATTAACGAGTTAAAGAGTTTTGTGCTTCATAAGCAGAAGCACACTTGGCTTGAAAATGAAAAAGTCACCCGCTCAACAGTCAACTATGGATGGGATTACGCTCAAATGGAGCAAGACATTTTTGAATTCGTAGAAATCCCCCCTTTACTTAAAGAGCTAAGAGAAAAACTCTACGTAGGCTTTCGTGAGCACCTTAAAAAAAATATCCTTGTCGAAGAGTTTGACAATGTCATTGTAACTATTTATGAGCCCGGTCAATTCTTAATCCCACATTATGACGCAGACAACTCTCCAAACCCTTTAACTAAACGCAACTTTTATTTCGAAGAGCCCATTTTAGGGACTATTATAGAAGCTGATCCATCCACTGGATTTACTTTTTATTATTATGATCAAAAAGGGCGCCCTGGATTTGATTCCAATCCCCTTTATCAGGTAGAAGAAAAAGCAGGCAGCACTTTTTTACTTCAAGGACCTTGCCGCCATGCCCCTTATTTTCATGCTATTCCTCCAACAGCCCGTCAGAGAATTTCAATTACCATGAGAAGAACAGTTCTCCCAGATTTTGCTCGTCAAAAGAAATAGCACAAAAAAACACCCTCTCTATATACTACTTTTTTTATTTTAGAGGGTCTTATGAAAATAGAGCATTCCTGTTCTCACAATGTCAGCCTAGGTTGGGAAAAGTTTTTAGATAAAAAATTTGACTTTTCTACAAACCTCTTTAAGTCTCAAAAAATTAAAATTGTTTCTGAAGAACAGATTGCATTTAGTCCTGACGAAGACACCTCAGTCAAAGTTATTGCTTTAAAAGCTCCCATCATCAAAATCCAATCTCTTCTTTCTGCCTCAAAAAAACTCGTCATCGAAACAGATTTGCTTATTATTGATGGCGGTTATATTACAAAACCAAAAAACTGGGATATTCAAGCTAAAAAAGTACAACTTCTCAATACCAACCCCAAATCTCAATGGATTGCTTCGCTGATCCATAAAGGGGGTATTAAGAATGCCAATTTTAAAGGGGCTAGCGATCCTGATTGCAATTTTGATATTGCCCCAAAGCCCCCTTTAGATGACCGTCTTAATGATATCAAAAATGAGATCAAAGACATCAAGGATAAGTTTAAGCAATGGCTCTCTAATTAACGCTCTGTAGTAGCTGCGCTCATCGCTTTAAATTGCTCCTGAGACCATGTATTAATGTGAGCAGCCCAATTTTCAAAAGCATCTTCGCCTTCAAAGAGCTCTCCTCCGGATTGTGTAATGTAGCCAAGCACCTGAGGGTTGATTTTAGCAGCTAAGTTTTCAGCAAGCCTAATATCAGAGCGCAAAGCAAAAATGGGCCCTTTTTCTAGTGCTGCGTAATAACCTATTTCACTAGCAACCCCATCATCAACCGTATGTCCCCCATCTAAAATAGCTAACATACAGTCTGCCTTTTGCATTAACCCATTATTAATCACCGTCACTTTTGCATTAAATGTTTTCCAAAACTGATCGACCTCTTTATGCAATTTCAAATGGTTTAAATGATCAAAATCAAGCTCTTTCTTACACTCTGCAAAGGGATCTAGAATCACAATATTAGCTTGTTTTATTTTAGGTTTGATCAAATTGTCTAAGACAAAATTTCCTGTTTCAGAAAATCCCAATTGATTAGACAAATACCCTTTGATTTCCATAAAGACCATCCTTTTTTGTCTTTTACTTATTTTGTAAACCAACTATAATTTTTTTTAATTTTTTAGGGGAATTAAAAAATGGCGGGTGTTGATGGTTCAGTCCCATGCCGTTACATAACTGCAGAGTTTGATTTACAAACCTTTGTCAATGCTAGACGAGAAGAAGCAACACACAGCAGAGATGAGGCGTTATGTGCTTTCTTTACTGAAGAAGTTGTGGCTAACATCCGGCTTATCAATGCGCGCTTTTGCACCGATGATCCAGAGGAAAAAGATTATATACGCATGTCTCTAACGGGAAAAGATCGCGGCATCCCACTTCGAGACAATCCAACAAATCTTCCCTTTGTATTAATAGATCCTAAAAGTTTTTTTACGGTTCATGTTACTTACTGGATCGATCCTCCATCGTCTTCAGAGAGGTGTATTGCAGACAGCTTTACTTTACACCCAAAAACATGCCCTCCGGGAAGCTGCATTTCCGTGACCTTAAGAGGTTGCGCAGCAACATTGATCAAGCCGATATTCCTTTCTGAAAAACCAGGATTAGGATCTTTACCAGAGACCATCCACCCAACTGAGAGTGGTGAACGTGCAGAAGGGATGGGCGCTTCCATTGTTCGCACAACACTGGCTGCAAGCCAATATTTAGATCCTAGGCAGCTCTGCCACATACAATAATAAAGACTTGGCTATGGCGTCCGTTCTTTTGTCTTTAATTTATTTAATTGGCTCACTATATTTTTTGTAGTTTTATTTGTGGATATTAACAAATGGCAACTTCTGCAAATCCGATTACATCCTATTACTACATAAAGATGTTTTTCGATCCATCAACGTTTGTTTCTACTCAAGAGGTTAATCAATCAGCAAAAGGAGATCCAAAAGCGAAATTTCGATCTAGTCTGTTTCCTTTTACAGAGGTGGTTCACATAACACTCCACATTAGTAATGGAGACTTTATTTCTAATAACTCTTCTTTCAGTAAAGTTACGCGTTCATTAACGGTCGCAGAGCTTGCTGGAGGATCTTATCCTCCTGAGCCAGATATTCAATTTACTATTGCTGACCCCTCTAAATATACCCGCTTTCATCTAACTTATCGGATCGATCAAAGCTGCAGAGAATTGTTAATGCCCTATATTTATACTCTAAATAGTGAAACATGTCTTGCGGGCAGTCGCTTGAATATTGCCCTAAAGGGCGACAAGAAAGATATTAAACCCACTTTTCAGATGCAAACGCCCATTTTGCTAGGAGGTAGATTCCATAAACAAGGATCCCCAGTGCGCCGCGCGGTTATTTCTAACAAGATACCTCCTCTTCTACCAACACCAACGGAAGCTGATCAAAATCCACCAGCTCAACAAACCACCGTCCCTACAGTGGATGCAGCTGCAAATATTCAGCTTTCTGATGTTTAATTCCTAAGTATTACGCTATGCCATAATAGGAACTTGAGTAGCTTTTCTATTTAAAAGAAAAAATAACTCTGCTAGATTGCTTGCTTTATTAATTAAACATTACTTTAACTATGACATTTTCCACTTCAGTCCCGGTCATCACACCCGCTCCTTTTCCACCCGTTGGCAATGCGCAACCAGACTTGCGAATTACTTTAAGTAATCAGCTAGCCTTGCAATTGGGAACATTCTTTCAAAATCTTTTCCCAGTAGCTCAAGACTTTGAAGACCAGTCCCTCACAATAACAGATCAGACCATTTTACAAGAACGAGTAGATGCTCTAGTTCAACAGCTTCTTCAAATACAAATGACTATTGTGACAATTAACCAGCTTACAACGCTTTCAACAAGCCGCATTCCTGATGGCTACGTCACAGGAGGACCCGCCGCAGACCCATTAAGCATTGCCGGATTGGTTAATAACGTTGTTTTAAACACAATCAACAACATCTATATCGACTTAACCACCTCGGCATTTTCAGCAGCTCAATCAGACTATGCTACTTTACGCGATCAATTAAGACCCTACTTCGGTCTCTAATTCGAAAGCTTTACGCGCTGCTTTGACTAGTTTTTTTAAAGGTGTTTTTTCTTCAAACTCTTCAAGGGTTGTCCACATAAATTCACTGTGTTCTTCTGAAAGAATCACCTCTTTGGAAAGGTATTTGGCTTGATACACAATCAGCAGCATCGGAAGACCTAATCTTTTAGCCATATAAACATCGACAGGTCTTTGGTCCACGACCACTTCTAGCCCTGTTTCTTCTAATATTTCACGCTGCACCGCATCGTAGGGATCTTCTTCATGCTGAACGCGGCCCGAGACGGTTTCCCAAACGCTGGGCGCTGCCAGTCTTTGAGGAGAGCGCTTCATAATTAACAATTGGTTTCCCTTTTTAATAATGGCTACCACTGCCACTACAAATTGATCTGATTCATCTTCTGCCATAGTCATTCAGTGTTCAGTTTTTTAAGGTTTAGTTTAATCATTTTTGAGATATTGCTTCTAGCCTATTAAAACTTTTGCCTGCAAATCAGCAAATCTTTTAGCATGCAGGAAAAAACGAAAGGTTTCTGTGAAGATCCAATCCATCTTAGCTAGCGATAACCAATTAAAACTTTTACTCCCTTTAGCCAGCGCTTCTGTCTCTGCAGGCTTCCCCTCTCCTGCTGAAAATTATATGGAGCGAAAAATAGATTTAAACTTAGAGCTCATTAAAAATCCAGCCGCAACCTTTTTTGTGCGTGTCGAAGGTGACTCTATGCAAGAAGCGGGTATTTTGAATGGAGACACCTTAATTGTAGATCGATCTTTATCTCCTAGGGAAGGCAAAATTGTTGTCGCAGTAGTTAATGGTGAATTCACGGTTAAAAAAATCGTGCGCGCAAAAGGAAAACTTTTTTTAGCACCAGCAAATAAAAACTACTCCCCTCTTGAAATTACCCCAGAAACAGACTTTAGTGTTTGGGGTATTGTGATTCACGCAATTCACAGCTTTTAGAGAAAAAGATATGGTAAAAAATCATACAAAGCCTTTGCAAGGTTATGCGCTAGTTGACTGCAATAGTTTTTATGTTTCTTGCGAAAGAGTTTTTAACCCCTCTCTAGAAAAAAAACCGGTTGTTGTTTTATCTAATAATGATGGTTGCATCATTGCTCGCTCTAAAGAAAGTAAAGCGCTAGGAATCCCCATGGGGGCTCCTTTTTTTCAATATCGCGCCCTTATCGAAGCTCGTAATGTTCAAATGTTTTCTCCTAATTTTGCCCTCTATAGCGATATGTCAGATCGAGTGATGCAAATTTTAGCTCAATTTTGCCCTGATCTAGAAATTTACTCTATTGACGAAGCTTTTATCCCCATCACGATCCAGGCGGAAGACGATTTTAAAAAGCTAGCGAGCCAAATTAAGCAGTGGACGGGTATTCCTGTTTCTATTGGAATTGCCAAAACAAAAACACTTGCCAAGCTAGCTAATCAATGTGCTAAAAAGCATTCTTTAAACTTTTATTCCTTAATGGCACCCAGTGATGAGATCCTTAAAGAAATCGACATTGAGGATATCTGGGGCATTGGCAGAGCCTCTGCTAAAAAATTAAAAGCTTATGGCCTTTTTTCAGCCTATCAACTCAAAAATGTCTCTCATGAATGGATGCGCTCCAAGTTTCATTTAACAGGGCTTCGCACGTTAATCGAACTTCAAGGGATTTCATGCCATTATTCTGAAAAGGCTAATGAATATCAAAAATCTCTGACCTATTCTAATTCCTTTGGTAGCCCCATAGATGATTTCTCAGAACTTGAAAAAGCCATTGTTCATTACGTCACCCAAGCCGCTGCCAAGTTAAGAAAGCGGGGGCTTTTGACTGAAATTATTTCTCTTTATCTCAAAACCGACTTGGAGGCTTTGCAGCTTTCTAGTTCATTGCCTCATGCAACTCAGAGTACCCCTCTTTTAATAGAAGCTGCTCTCCAGCTTTATAAAAAGCTATATAAGCCCGGATCTTATAAAAAAGCGGGGATCTATTTTTGGCAACTCTCTTCAGAAAAATGTCAACAATTGGATCTAAGATCTCAAGAAAATAGTAAAGAACTTAAGCTTATGAAAGTTCTCGATCAGGTCAATGAGCGTTATGGGAAAAATACTCTTTTTTATTTATCTGAAGGATTTTCTCGCCCTTGGCTTTCTAAGCGAGAGCATCTCACTGCTGAGTATACCACCTGTTTTAAAGAGCTTCTCACCATCCAAATCTAGTCTCTCTTGATTCTAAAATAGAAACTTCATTAACTTATTGAAAAAAGCTAGCCTATGCATCGAAAACAACTTCTTGATTCTATCTTACTTTATAAAAGCTCCAAATGGTGCCCAAAAGAAGACTTATCTATTGCAGATCAGTTTATCCATTTTATTACAAATCATAAGGATTGCTTTGAAAGAAGTTGTCAGCCTGGGCATTTAACTGCCTCCTGCTGGCTATGGAACCCTGATGAATCAGCATGTCTTTTTACTTTTCATAAAAAGTTAAAACAATGGATTCAATTAGGAGGCCACGCAGATGGACATCCTAACCTATTAGAGGTGGCTCTTAAAGAAGCCAGGGAAGAGTCTGGTATCGAAGACATTATCGCCTTATCACCTGATATCTTTGATTTATCCATTCACTTCATTCCAGAGAATCCTTTTGAAAAAAGTCATCTCCACTATGACGTGCGTTACTTGCTCAAAGTAAAAAAAGAGACCCCCTTAAAGATGAGTTTAGAATCCTTAGATTTAAGATGGATAACACCTGTCGATTTTCCTCAGTATAATTTAGATCGCTCTATTTTAAAGATGGAAGAAAAGCTTCTTGTTTGATTTTTACTTATCGACGCAAAGTCTAGTTTTATAAATTAGTTATCTCTCGTTTTTCATTATTTCTAAAATCTAATTTAATGCTGAAAAGAACTTTCTTGAATTGAAAAACTATCAAAATTCTTCCTAAAAATTCTTAAAAAAGGTAATACTTCCCTCTTTACTTTTTAAATTCGCAGGATACATTTATGGCTCAAAAAGCAGTTCGTGAATATGATGCTAAAAGACACTTGTCCAAGTATTGGGAAAAGTACTTTCCAACGTTTAACTATAATTTTAAATGTGTCCTTGTTCACTCTGGCCTAGAACTTCAAAACATTGCTCAAAATCAAGATTGGCTAAATGAAGAAGGGCTAGTTGTAAAACCTGATATGCTTTTTGGTAAGCGAGGCTTAAATAAACTCGTCTACTTAAAAAATAAGCAAGCTGGCGATGTTGACGTCACACTCGCTTCTCGCTGGATTGATGAACAAACAAAAAAAACAACAACCTTACTTTGTAAAACAACAGGAAAGCTCGACACTTTTATTGTGGAACCTTTTACAAAACACGAGCAAAATGAAGAGTATTACATCTCTTGTACAACAGAGGCTACCTGCGATGTTTTATATCTCTCAGCACACTGCGGAGTTGAAGTTGAGCAAAACTGGGATAGCGTCAATGAAATCAAAATCCCTTTAGATGCAACACGTGAAGAAATTCAAGAACTTATTCAAAAGAATATCCCTTTAGAAATAGCACAAAAGAAAGAGGTAGCCCTCTTTGCTTTTAATTTTTATCAATTTTTCAAAGATCTCCATTTTTCTTATTTAGAGCTAAATCCTTTTATTTTAAGGGAGCAAGAAGTCTATATATTGGATGGGGTTGCTAGATTAGATGATACAGCTAAATTCATCATGCAAGGGGTTTGGGATGATATTGATTTTCCTCCAGCCTTTGGAGAAAAAGCCATAACAGACGTTGAAAAAGGGATTCAAAAACTCGATGAAAAATCAGGAGCTAGTCTAAAACTAACTCTTCTCAATCCTAGTGGTTGTGTTTGGATGCTTGTCGCAGGAGGAGGAGCTTCTGTTGTTTATGCAGATTCTATTGCTAACTTATGGGGCGTTGATGAGCTTGCCAATTATGGTGAATATTCAGGAAACCCGACTACAGAAGAAACTTATTATTATGCTAGGGGCGTTCTTGAATTAATGACGTATAAAAAAGATCCCCAAGGAAGAAGCAAAGTCTTAATCATTGGTGGCGCTATTGCTAATTTTACCGACGTAGCCAAAACATTTGACGGCATTATTAAAGCATTTAATGACATGCATGAACAAATGAGAGAGGTCAACGTACAAATATATGTACGCCGCGGAGGACCCAACTACGAAATAGGCCTTAAAAATATTGAATCTGCAGCAACGCGTCTTGGCCTACCCATCAAAGTTTATGGACCTGAAACTCACCTAACAGATATTGTAAGACTGGCGCAAGTAATGCAAAATGAAGGAGTCAATGTATGATGCTTTTCAATAAAGATACCCAGGCTATTTTTTGGAACAATGATGCCAAACCGATTCAAAGGATGCTCGACTATGACTATCTTTGTGGGCGAAGCTCCCCTTCTATTGCTGCCATCGTCCAACCGTCTAAGCCGGCCTCTTTCCAAAAATTCTTTATGGGAGCCAAAGAAATTTTAGTCCCCATTTATTCCTCTACGGAAGAAGCAGTGAGCGTTCACCCTACCATTTCTGTTTTACTTAACTTTGCCTCTTTTCGCTCTGCTTATGAAGTGACTATGCAAGCTCTTAAATTGCCCTCTATTAAAACCATCATGATCACTGCCGAAGGCCTTCCTGAAAGACAAGCTAGAGAGATTGCTTTAATTGCTCGCAAACAAAACAAAATTATTATAGGCCCAGCAACAGTAGGAGCCATCACTCCGGGCAGTTTTAAAACAGCCAATATTGGAGGAACGATTTCCAATATTTTGAAAACAAAATTACATCGCCCAGGTTCTTGTGGTCTTGTGACAAAATCAGGCGGACTGTTTAATGAACTTGCTAATATTATTTCTCTTCGCACAGATGGTATTGCTGAAGGCGTTGCTATTGGTGGAGATCGCTATCCTGGCACTACCTATTTAGAGCACTTATTGCGCATGGAAAACAACCCCTCGATCAAATACATGATCATTTTGGGAGAAGTTGGAGGAACGGCGGAATATGAAATTATCGAAGCTGTTCAACAAGGTCTGATAAAAAAACCACTGATTGCTTGGTGCATCGGAACTATTGCCAATCACTTTCATCACCAAATTCAGTTTGGTCATGCGGGAGCTTCTGCTCAAAAAGAAAGAGAAACCGCTGAAGCAAAAAATAAAGCCATGCGAGATGTTGGCATCCACGTACCCAAGACCTTCAACCATTTACCTGAAGTTATTGAAGCCATTTACCGCGATTTATCGGCTGAAGGAATCATTCAAGAAACGAGTGAAAATGAAATCCCCATTATTCCTGAAGACTATAACTTAGCTAAACAAAAAGGAAAAGTACGCAAAGAAACCAACTTTATTTGTACTATTTCAGATGATCGAGGAGAAGAAGCGGTTTACGCTGGCTACCCTATTAGCTCTCTAGCAACTCCTGATACGGGATTTTCTATTGCCGATGTCTTAACTCTTCTTTGGTTTAAAAAACGTTATCCAAAGTGGGCTACTAATTTTATTGATACGATCATTAAAACGGTGGCAGACCACGGCCCTGCTGTCAGTGGCGCTCATAATGCCAGAGTCACAGCAAGAGCCGGCAAAGATTTGATTTCCTGTCTTGTGACAGGTCTTCTCACAATAGGCCCCAAATTTGGAGGAGCCATTGATGATGCAGCTCGCTACTTTAAAAAGGCTCATTTAGAGAAACAAGACCCAAAAGAATTTGTTAGTGAGATGAAAAAAAAGGGCATTCCGATTCCCGGCATTGGCCATCTTGTCAAATCTCTTCGTAACCCCGACCTTCGCGTTGCCTGCTTAAAGCGCTTTGCTTATGATACATTTCCAAGCACCTCTTTAATGGACTATGCTCTAAGAGTTGAGCAAATCACAAGCTCTAAGAAAGAAAATCTCATTTTGAACGTAGATGGTGTTATTGGAGTTCTTTTAGTCGACATGTGGAGAAACTTAGGCTATAGCGAAAGCGAAATAGATCAATTTATAGATACAGGTATCTTAAACGGTCTCTTTGTCGTTGGACGCTCTATTGGCTTTATTGGTCACATTCTTGATGAAAAGAGACTCAACATGCCGCTATATCGCCATCAAACAGATGACATTCTCTATGATGTCAAGACAGCAGAATCACTCGCTCATTAAAAAATTAACTTGCCATTTTCCAAAGCTAAGAATTTGCTTTCTTAGCTTTGGCTGATTAATTTATTTGTGTAAAAAAAAGCTCAGAAACCCCTTAACATTTCCTTAACAATGGCTGGGTATAATCCTTTTTACAATTTATTTAATCTATAAGAAGGTTTTATGACCAATTCTACCCAGATGTGCCCTACAAATTACCCAGTTCCATCACAAGCTGAGGCTTTATTCTGCACCCATTTGCGTCAAGTACTAGACCTGCCCAAAGATGCGCTAGAAATAGGCCATGTGCTCTTTAAAAAATTAAACCCTACTCATCCTTTAGTACTGGCATCTACTAGCGCTCTAGCGACTGCACTCTACAGCCTTAATATGTCGTTACATTCTGCTACAATGGCTGCGAGCTTTGTTTTCAACAGTGTTTTCAGCAGAATCAATACTTTCACATTTTTTGAACTTAATGCAGACAAAATAGGCGCCGAAAATCCCCTCTTTCGCGCAATAGGTAAGATAATGGAATATACCTCTCTTACGATGAGTTTTAAAATTGTTAAAAAAAGCTTTCTAACGCTTGCTCAATTGCCTTCTTTGGTCGCAAAAGTAAGCCCATTAGCCTTAAAAGTTGGCCTTGCTTATGGTGGAGCAAATCTTGCCTATACTGCGTTATGTGCAAATTATGAATCTTTTATTGGGGCAACCCCAGGAAGCTATCAAAGTCTTCTTTCAAATGTAAAAGCTTCTTTGCAAAGCAACCCTGATACTTTTCCACAAATGATCGCAGCAGCAACTGTAGCACAGATAAAGAACTCTTTTATGCAAAGCATGGAGAAAAACGATCAAGAACTTCGCCAACAAGCGCTCACCAATGCTCAGGGAGCCCATTCGCGGCTTCAAGAACTTCATCAAGAGAAAAAAATAACCCCTCAAGAATTTCTATCTCTACGAGAAGGCTTTGCCTTAACATTCTCGCCATTATTATGGTCTAGATGCGAAATGGATAGTATTACAAATAAACCCATCTCAAGCTCAGTCGTGCAACACTTTTCAAAAGCAGGCCTCGCCGCAACTAAAGTTTTGGACATTTTAAATGACGAAACAGAGGCAAGAAAACCTTCTTCACGCTTGCTTATGGGGAGTGCACTGCAGTTGCAAGTTTATTTGAAAGCTTTAAATAAAAAATACAACCAAGACTGGTTGTCTGAATACATAAATGCTGCAAGCTAATTTTATTTGCCTACTTAATAGGTTCTACTTCTTCAGGATTGGAATGGTCTGATATTATTTTATCTTCAGTTTTAACTTGCATCTGTTCTACTTTTTCTTGAACCACCTGTTCAAGCCTTCTTTCCACCGTTTCAAAGTGTGCAGAGGTAACCGGCTTTGAAAGGTTTTCATCTCCTCGAGGATCTAATTCTGAAGCTTTAGGAGTAGTACGTGGAACAGAGACATATTTGGCTTGTTCACTAATTGGAATTGGCTTTTTATATTTTCTTCTCATCAGACCAAAGACACCTACCGTGGCAGCAATGAACGCAAAATAAACGTAAAGCCCAGAAGGTCCGATAATCTGCATAGCCACCGGCGCCAACAAAGGTCCGATAACACAACCAATACCGTATGCAACTAAGAGTCCTCCCGTTGCAGCAACTAAATCTTTAGAATCTAAATAATCATTAGCATAAGAAATGCTCATTGGATACATCGTGAAAGAAAAGCCACCGAATAAAACAGACAAGATAAATAAAATATCTGTAGCAGCTAAAGAGGCTAAAGCCATTAATAAGGCTATCGATGATGTAATTAAGCTAACCCCAATTAAAACAGAGCGCCGACTCACTTTATCAGACAAACGCCCCAAGGGCCACTGCAAGACAAAACCCCCAATAATGGTTACTCCCATATAGGTCACAATGTCATTGTTATTCATTCCTATTTTATAGGCAAAAACAGGCGCTAAACCAAAGAAAGCCCCCATGATTAAACCAGAGCCAAAAGAAGACAAGAAACCAAATGGAGAAATTCTCATTAATTTCAAAGGACTCAAAAGAGAGCGCCCCTCAACAGCAGGAGATTTAGATTTTGTTAAAGCTACAGGAACCACTGATAAAGAAATAAAAAGTGAAGCAATGCTAAACGGAATCAGTGAAAGAGCAGAAACCCGAGTTAATATAAATTGTCCTATCGCTTGTGCGGCATAAAAAGCGATCATATAGTAGGATAAAACAGTTCCTTTGTTTTCCTTGCCGGCAACCATTAAAAGCCAACTTTCAATCACAATCCAAAGACCCGCCGTGAAAAAACCCATACAAAAGCGGCAAGCAATCCAAAGAAATGGATTTACAAAAAGACCCATCGTAATAGCAATAGCCCCGGTGAGTCCCGCAAATGCAGAGAATGTACGAATCAAACCCACCTGAGAGATAAAACGCTCTGTCTTCACAGAGCCCAAAACAAGCCCCGCAAAATAAGCGGCCGTAATGATTCCTGTTACAAAAGCGCTTTGCCCCGAAAGTGTTAATCTTAGTGGCACGAAAGTGGAGAAAAGGCCCACAGCGATCATAACAATGGTTAGACTCAGTAAAGGTGATGAAATACTTCGTAATAATTTAAACATAGCTTAAGCTCTTTTATTGAGTTCCTCTTTGGCTTTTCTTGCAGCATTGCGAATATTTTCAGATAAAGCAGGATGAACATAAATTGTTTTCAGCAAATCACCCAAGGTAGCTCCCATATTCATATATGCAATAATCATATGTATCATTGTCGTGGCTTGTTCACCAATAATATGCCCGCCTAGCAATTTTAAAGTTTTAGCATCAAAAAGAAGTTTAACAAATCCTTCATCTTTTCGAAGAGCCATCCCCATTGCACTATTGCGATAGTAATTCAAGCCCACAATATAATCTCTTTTTTCTTCTTTTAACTCTCTTTCGATTTTCCCAACACCCCCTATTTGCGGCCACGTAAAAACACCATAAGGAACAGGAGGATAAAGGATTGCACCTTTGGATCCTTTTTTTTCAAAATGTTGAGAGAGCAAATATTCCCCTTCAAAGTTGGCCGAATGACGAAACATATAACGTCCGATAACATCACCAAAAGCAAAAATACCAGGTTTGGAAGTCTCTAAATAATTATTCACTTGGATAAATCCCTGAGGATTGCATTTCACACCTGTTTTTGCTAAATGAAGGATGTCGCTATTGGGAGTCACTCCTGTAGCAACAAGCAACCCGTGAGCTGTCAGCTTATTTTTTTCATCTTCGACAGTAAAGAGACCTTTTTCATAGCTGATCTGAGATGGCGTCATTTGCGTGACTTGAAATCGCTTCTCAAAAATAGTTTGAAAATGGTCTTGAACATCGTGATCTAAATCTTTTAAAAATTTACTGCGAATGACAAAATGAACTTTAACGCCCATTGCATCTAAGTAATGTCCGAGTTCACAAGCAATATAGCCACCCCCTAAGATAATAACCGAAGAGGGAAGTTCTGTGCGCCGCAGCAACTCTGTGGAGGTCATAAAAGGGGTGTTTTTTAGCCCCGCAATATCGGGAAGGGAGGGTCTAGCTCCTGATGCTATAAAAACTTTATCTCCTCGAATCTTTTGCTCGCCGATTTGAAGGGTGTAATCATCCACAAATTGAGCTCGCTCCGTATAGAGATCGATATTTTCTTGATTTTGAAAAAGTGGATAAATACTTTGAGACTCTTCATCGACGGTCTTGTTGACATAACCCACTAGCTGCTGAATATCGATATTTACTTTTCCTTCAAAAGAAATATTATAAAGCTCAGATTCCCGCATTTGCTGCACAACATCTGCTGGATGGATAAGCATTTTAGAAGGGATACAGCCTCGATTTAAACAAGTTCCGCCAAGGTGTTTTTCTTCAACAACAGCAATTTTATAGCCTAGCTTAGCAGCAGGGCGAGCAATCTTTAAACCGGCTCCCCCGCCAATAATGACTGCATCATAGTTCTTCATCTTTATCGATCCAAATCTTTAATAGGGTGAAAACATTTTAGCATGAAAAAAACTTTACTTGTAAAAAGAATTCCTTTCTTTTTTTGCTTTGAAGCTCTGATCTTTAGAAAAATCTCATTACATGTAAAAAAAATCTTAGCGATCCAGATTTACAATCTTTTGAAATTAATTTGCATATTTAATTCCCTCAATCTAAAAAAGAAATTTGTATCTGCTCACAAACACAAGAGGACAATGGAAACCGAAAAGATTTTTTTAGAAATCTCTATTTTACTGGTTTTAAGTATTTTTAGTAGTAAAGCCTCTTTAAAACTGGGCATTCCCTCATTAATTTTATTTTTAATTCTAGGAATGCTGGCCGGCTCTGAAGGAATTGGACGAATTGATTTTGATGATACTTGGGGGGCCCAATTTCTAGGCATTTTAGCTTTAGTTTATATTCTATTTTCCGGTGGCTACAATACCATTTGGGGAAACGTAAAACCCATCCTTGGTAAAGGTTTAATTCTCTCTACTTTTGGCGTTTTACTTACCGCCCTTTTCACCGGCCTTTTTTCTTATCTGATTTTAGGCCTCCCCTTCTTAGAGTGCCTTTTATTTGGTTCTGTTGTTTCTTCGACAGACGCCGCGGCTGTTTTTAGCATTTTACGCTCTAAAAAAATTGGCTTAAAAAAGAACCTTAGTGCTCTTTTAGAAATGGAGTCGGCCAGCAATGACCCAATGGCCGTATTTTTAACCATAGGCTTTATCCATATCCTTCAGCAAAAAGATCTACCCATTGGGGAGCTAACACTTCTATTTATTAAACAAATGGTTTTGGGACTCATCTTGGGTTATTTAATGGGAAGGGCCCTTGTGATAGGGATCAACCATCTTAAATTAGAATATAAAGGTCTCTATCCTGTTTTTACAGTTTCTTCGGTTTTACTTTGCTATGCTGTTGTTACTTATTTGGGAGGAAGTGGTTTTTTAGCCGTCTATGTTTCTGGACTTGTTTTAAGTTTTCACGACTCGCTTCATAAGAGAAGCTTAAGGCAATTTCACGTTGGAATTTCATGGCTTATGCAAATTTCGATGTTTATTGTACTCGGACTTTTGGTGTCTCCTAAAGAACTAATTAACATTGTTTGGATAGGTCTTGCTTGTTCTGCTTTTTTAATGTTTGTTGCAAGACCATTAAGCGTTTTTATCTCTCTTCCTTTTATGATGACCTATAAAGAGAAGATTTTAATTTCGTGGGTGGGCCTTAGAGGAGCAGCTCCTATTATTTTAGCAACCTTTCCTTTAATGGCGCAGATCGAAGGATCTAGGCTTATTTTTAATATTGTATTCTTTATTGTTCTTTCTTCGATCATTCTTCAAGGAACCACCATTAGCTTTTTAGCAAAAATTCTTAACTTGCAGGAAGAATTTTCCGAAACTGCTCAAACGACCTTAGATGAAACCGCCACTTATGCCGATGAGGGACGAGAGATGCAAATGATTGAACTATCTATTCCACAGTATTCCAAATCTGTAGGAAAAGAGATCATTGATTTAAAAATTCCTAAAAATATTTTAATTGTCTTGATTACCAGGGAGGGACACTACTTAGTTCCTAGCGGAGAGACTGTGATTCAAGCAAATGATAAAATCTTAATGCTGGTCCATAAAGACGCCCTTAAAGAAGTGGAGCCACTATTAATATGAATAGGATACTGATTCCTCAGCAAACATTCAAAAACATTACCTTTCCCCCAATTAAAATCACTTATGATCGAATTTCTGATCGTTTAACAAAAGTATTCAGCCCCGTTGAGCTTAAGGAATATCTTTCTTTGTATGAAAGAGCTCAAAGCAATCCTAAAGCAGTTGAAAAAGAATTACAAAACTTTAAACAAAAACACTCCTCTCTTCCTGAAGTCTACAATCTACTTGGCTATGTCCTTATTCAACGTAAAAAAATAAAAAAAGCAGAACAGCTCATCGAGGAAAACTATCTTAAAAACTCAGCTAATCTCTTTGCAAAAATTAATTACGCAGATCAATGTTTGAGAAAAAACAAAGCTTTTAAGATTCCTGAAATTTTTAATCTAAAATCCAGTTTAACAGAAATTTACCCATCTTGCCCCCTCTTTCATTTTTCTGAGGTTATTGGCTTTGTTTGTCTCATGGGATTTTATCACTTAAAATTAAATCAGAAGGAGCTTGCGCTTGATTATTGTGCTTACGCCAAATTAATTGACAGCAATGATCATACCGTATTGCACCTAGAAAAAAAACTTTATAAGCGCAGCTTTATAGAACATTTTCTTCGAGCCTTAAAATTCTATCGATCTTGATTCACTGATTACTAATTTGCACACCCTTTAGTTGCCAACTGATGGGCTTTCACCTCGTTGGGCTGTTCTAAAAGAGCTTTCAGATAACTCATTCGAAAGTTCTCACATTCTGTTTTTTGTTTTGATGGCTTATAAAATAGTTTTTCCTTCGCATCAAACACTCTTTGGGAGGCAATGTTGCTTTCTGTACAATTTTGCAAAGAGGCTTTTTCACGAAGCTGCTCACAATCAGCACTGAGGGCTATTTGAGAACTTGCTAATAATGGCTTTTCTAAAATCCAGTCACTCAAGGGACCCTCTTTCCGATTAGTAAAAGGTTCGACACAGTTTTTGGCAATATCATAGTAGGTCAAGGGGTAGTGCTTAAAATAGTTTATGCAAAATTCAGCAAGCTTGGCAGCGCCCGACTCATTTTCATAACTTTTATGATAAAGAATCCTCGAGATGTATTGAAGGTTCGCGTTGGGTTTAAAATGATGAATATCGGAAGGTTTGGTCCTTGAATCATGAAACTGACTAAACAATGGCTTCATAGCCAAATAAATCAAACCTGCGCTCAATGAAAGTTTGGTTAGCCCGAAGGCAAATGAAGTTCCCGCTTTTGTAAAACGACCATGAAGCAAGTGACTTGCACTTTTTAGATAGTCGTCCATGCCCGATATTGAAAAGAAAAATTTTTTTAAGGGATATAGTAGAGCTGCAGCTCCAAGGCCAAAGATAATCATAACTTGTTAATAATTAATTTAATTAAAAAATATACTGAATTTTGAAGCATGAGCGCAACAAAAAAGGAGATATCTTATAATCTTTACTTCATGTTAGGATAAATTCCCTATGAGAAAGTTATATAGATCAAGGTACAATAAAAAAATGGCCGGTATTTGTGGGGGGCTTGGAAATTATTTTTCTATAGACCCAAACTTTATTCGTATTCTGGTTGTTTTTATCTGCGTTTTAACAGTTGTGTTTCCTATTCTTATGGTTTATTTTATCGCCTCAATTTTTATTCCTTTAGAACCTGTCAATGCCCCCGCAATCGACGTTAAAAGATTGTATCGCTCGCGCAAAGATCGTTTCATTGGAGGTATTTGTGGAGGCTCTGCTCAGTTTTTTAATATTGATTCTTCTGTTTTAAGACTCATCTTTGTCGTCATTACTTTCATCACAGGCTTACTACCCATGCTTATTACCTATCTCATAGGATTAGCTATTATCCCAGAAAAAAAATTATAACTACAAAATAGACAAACATATGACACCTAAAGAAAAAATTCGCAACATTGCAATCATTGCGCATATTGACCATGGCAAAACGACCCTCTTAGACGCTCTTTTAAAGTTTACCCAAACTTTTAAAGAACATGAACTAGTACCTGAACGAATCATGGATTCTGATGCTCAAGAAAAGGAAAGGGGCATTACTATTTTAGCAAAGCATACGGGAGTGCTTTATAAAGATTACAAAATTAACATTATTGATACTCCGGGCCATGCTGACTTTTCGGGTGAAGTAGAAAGAATTTTAGGAATGGTAAACTCTGTACTTCTACTTGTAGATGCAAGAGAGGGGCCTATGCCTCAAACTCGCTTTGTTTTGAAAAAAGCTCTAGAGAAAGGACTAAAGCCTATTGTCATTATCAACAAAATTGACCGCCCTCACAGTGATCCTCATCGCGTTCTCAATGAGATTTTTGATCTATTTGTTGAACTAGGTGCTACAGATGAACAATCTGACTTTAAATATTGTTATGCGTCTGCGATCAAACAATACGCGATCATGGATGTCAATGATGAGCCAAAAGATTTAACTCCTATTTTCGAAATGATTATTAAACACGTCGAAGAGCCCAAAGGAGACCCTCAAGCCCCCTTTCTAATGCAGTGCGCCACTCTTCACTATGACAAGTATTTAGGTCGCTTAGCCACAGGGCAAATTTTTAATGGACGCATCAAGCAAGGCAGCGAAATTGTCTTTGTCAACAGTAAGGGAGAAGAAGCTAAAACAAAAGTAACTCGTATTCAGGGCTATCACGGAATTCTAAAGATTGACCTTCCTGAAGCCTCTTGCGGAGATATCGTTTGTTTAGCCGGAGCAGAAGACGTTCTAGTGGGTGATACTTTATGTAGCCCTCAAAAAGTGATTCATTTGCCTCCTATTCCCATCGATGAGCCTACCGTAGCAATTGACTTCATGGTCAACTCGGGCCCCTTTACAGGACAAGATGGTAAGTTTTTAACCATGAATAAAATCAAAGATCGCCTCTTGGATGAAAAAAAGGCCAACGTTTCTCTTAAGATTACGTTTGACTCTGGAAGTCAAGACAAGGTAACTGTTGCAGGACGTGGAGAATTACACCTTTCGGTATTGATCGAAAATATGCGCCGTGAAGGGTTTGAAATGTGCATCTCTAAACCTAGGGTCGTAATAAAAACGATTGATGGCGTGAAATGCGAACCTCTTGAAAAAGCCTTTATTGAAGTTCCTGAAGATTGCAGCGGGATCATTATCGAAGAGCTTTCAAGAAGAAAAGGAGAAATGACTTCGTTATCAACTGACGAGCATGGCAACACTCAACTTGAGTTCTTAATTCCTACTCGTGGACTGATGGGTTGGAGAGGAAACTTTTTAACTAAAACACGTGGAAAAGGGATTTTAACTTCAATATTTGATTCTTTTGTTCCTTGGAAAGGAGAAATTGCCCATCGCACCAATGGTGTATTAATCTCTATTAATGCTGGAAAAACGAACAACTATGCCTGCTTTAATTTACAAGAAAGGGGCATTCTTTTCGTTGGAGCTGGAGAAGATGTTTATGAAGGGATGATTGTTGGAGAGCAAAACAGAAGTAATGACTTAATTGTCAATATTACGAAAGGGAAGCAACTTACCAACATGCGAGCTTCGGGTTCCGATGAACTAATACAGTTAACCCCTCCAAGAAAGCTTACATTAGAACAATTTATTGATTACCTCAATGACGACGAGCTATTAGAAATTACCCCTCATAATTTGCGACTACGTAAAATTCATTTAAAAGAAACGGATCGTAAACGGGGCGGTCGTTAAGAAGATTTAGAGAGCGTAGAAGCTTGTTCGATGCTCTCTTCTTTAATTATTTGAAAGCTCTCGTTGGCATATTTGTAATACGCAATAACGCCTTTATGCATCGACACCTGAGCAATATCTGGTAAAGAAGCATATTTACCATTTTTTCCACGAAAAAAAATGGTAATGTCTATTTGGTGTGGAGTTAATGGGAAAGTGACCAAATCAGCTTGCAAATAACTATTATTATTTACATCGCTTAAAAACATCTCTGTTACTTTAAGGATAAGATCTCTTACTTCATCTAGGGGCATTGGATCTTTTGAAGAAAAATAAAGATCTATCTCATAAATTTTTTTATTTCCCAACTTAAGGGAAGTGGTGTAGCTTAGCCCCTCTTGCTGATCCACTCGGTCTGAAAAGTTTTGGATCACTTTATTGATCTCATCGCTGACTGAAAATAGCGCTGAATATGAAAAGAGACCTAGAGCTAATAGTTTAAAAAAGAGTCTATTCATTTTTTATGCGACATCGTCTGTTTTTGTTGACCTGCCATTCCAGCTGTTGCAGCAAATCTTAATCCCTCTTCAATGCTCATATCAACTTTTTCAACCATCGACCAAGGGATAATTACTGTAAGTCCCCCAATTTGGTAGCTCATTGGAATATAGACAGCCACCTCTCCTTCTTGACCAATTCCTTTGGGTAAATCGACAAAAGAATCTCTTGAGACAAAGCCCATGACTTTAGTGTTGCCATATTTGACCATAACTACAGCACTATTCATGTTGGAGCCATCTTTTTTAAAAAAAGAGATTAAGTCGACAAGGGACTGATAGATTGTTTTAACAAGTGGCATTTTGTTCAACAAACGCTCAAAGAATTCATGAGCTTTTTTGACAAGCCAACTGCTCATGAGTACGCCAATAATAAAAATGAGAATAATGGCTAGAAGTAGCCCAAGCCCAGGGAAATAAAATTTAGGTCCAAAGATATCAACAAAGATTTTAGAAAAAAAGTCATCAATCGTATCAAACAACCAAACTAGAATTGCAATTGTAATTGCAATGGGAGTGATTGTAAGTAATCCTCTAACAAATACTTTTTTGATCATTTTTTGCCCTGGGTTTCATTCGCGAAAATATAGCATTACTGATTAATTCAAAATAAAAAACAAAAACAACCCTTTTACTCACTCATCTCTTTTGACCGCTTTAAAGCCGCACCCTTTTAAAATAGTCGGCTCTCTAAAATAATGAATCTTTGGCCAATTACGACAAATGCCGGGCCTCAGGCGATAGTGTTTACAACTGCCGTCTTCTTTTAAATAGCGACACCCCATCACCTTAGTCACCTCTTGGTCTTCGACAAAATCAAAGTCTTTAAAGTAAAAACCAAGAACTTCCGTTTGCCATAAAACATATAGCTTGGAAAAGAGATTTAGTTTGCGATTTTTAGGCCAACCAAGGTGAATATAGCGACAGCAATTACCACTTTTTTTGCAGCCACCCACAATCTTGTATTTTGGTTTTACAATAGTAGAGACAATTTTATTGGAAAGAATCTCTAGCATCATAAAAGGATATGCCAGGATTCGCAATGGCCAGCGAATCCAGCCAGGAAGCTTCTGCTCTGGAATTGCCCTTGGCTGCGTATTAAACATTTTGAGTCTTTCATTCATGAAAACCATCAAATGAAATCTTTACGTATAAAGCAAGAAAAAATTACAAAAGATTTTGGCCAAACCGAAACATTTTATCGAGCTCTTTGTACTTAGACTGAAGCTCTGAAAGCTCTGTCGTAATCTGTTGCATTTCCTCTTTAGCAAGGTCTGATAATGTCAAATGCACTAATTGATGGTCTTGAAAATAGCTTGAATATTTTTCAATTTTTATTTTTAAATAGTCGGTTTGCTTCTTTAGATCCATACTGACAGTACTAAAATGAGAATTAAATCCTCGCCCAAACTCCTCAAGCTTATCAGAATACTTTTCTAATAGCTTTTCTAACTCATCTGGATTTTGAAAATTAGACATAAAAACCCCCTTTCCATAATATGGGTCAAATAATGTTTTTCCCAAAAAAGATCAAGGTAAGACTCAATGAAAAATCCCATTGACCGGATAGAAGAACTTTTAATCAGACAATTGGAACCGACTCGGTTGGTGATTGATGATAAAACATATCAACACATCCACCATATCGGCCATGATGTTTCAAGATACCACATCCGCATTGAGATTGAATCCCCTATCTTTAATAACAAAACAAAAATTGAACAACATAAGCTAGTCATGGATCTGCTCAAACCCTACTTAAAGCATGAGCTGCATTCGGTGACTATCGAAACTAAAACCTCTAAGGAGTAAATAAAAAGATGAAAAAAACAGGGTATGTTATTTTAACTTATGGACTTATTGTTTTCCTCGGTGGAATAATGGGTGGCTTTATCGCTCATAGTATCCCCTCTGTTATTGCGGGGGTTGTCTTTGGGGGATTGATCTCCTTTAATGCCTATAAAGTTTTTAAAGGCAACATGAAAGGATTAACTTTGGCCCTCATGCAATCCATTATCCTGGGTAGCTTTTTCATTTATCGCCTTAAAGTAACGGGCTCTTTTTTTCCCGGAGCTATCATGATCACGCTCAGCTTTGGCGTTGCCATCATTTTATTAATTGCCCATCCTTCACAGGTTTCCAAAGCAGAAGATTCTCCCAAAAAATAATTTTTCTTACTTTTTAAGTTAATTACTTTGTCATAAAAACTACACTTGTAGTATTCTTACAGCCATCAAGGAAAACATAGACTAGTTTTCTTGATTTTTTTAAAAACTAAAACTACTTCTGTAGTAAGGGAACAAGAAAATGCTTGTAAACTCAACTCAATCACCCTCTAGCAACGTGCTCATAGAATATAACGAGAACAACGAAATGGCTGTTGTTATGAAACTTCGCACAGGCGATCAATTTCCTGTTCGAATTAATCTTTCAGGAGATGTTATTCAAATGTCACCGGTTGAAGAAATTGTAACTGTTGCTAAAACAGTTTTTATGAAAATGGGCGGAAACATCAACGAACCTTGCTTTAGACGCTCAGAAAATGAGGACTGGAAAGACTTTACCGCTTTCTTTACAGGAGAACTCGGCTGCTTTCTTTCTTGCTCAGATGAAAATGGCGAATTACTTACTGGACAAATAGATCTTAGTATTTATAACCGAGAGTAAATTTTATGAAAGGGGGCAAAATTCTTTCTATAAAAGAAAAACCTCGGATGGGCCCGGGAGAACTTCAATTAACTATTCTCAAAATTCTTGAGCAAAAAGAGCTATCCGTAAAAGAGATTTGCGCTGCTCTTACAGGAGACTATGCATATACAACTATTTTAACAACTCTTTCAAGAATGTTTCAAAAGGGGTTAGTTGAGCGATGTAAAACAAATCATTTCTACACCTACTCTTTACCCAAGATCAAGAGCAAACATTCACTTTTAAATCGCATTAAAGAGAGGCTTTTTGCTAATCAAACAGCTTCGATGATTCACTATTTAATAGAAACTTCTGAGGGATTGTCCCAAAATGAAATTGAACAGATTGAACATATGATCCAAAAGTATAAAAAATGAATCTTATCTATTACTTTCTCCCTGCTTTTTACCTTAATGCTATTTTAATTTATTTTATCCTCTATCTCTTGATTGAGGCCTTTATTAAAATATCTAAAGTACACTCCCCCTCCTGGCAACTATTTTTGAGATCTCTCCCCATTTGCAAACTTTTAATTGAACCTTTTCAATATTCATTTGCCAATTGGGCACTTGTGCAAAAGATAACTTTTTTTAATCAAACTCTAAATTCAAGAGAATTGGAAGCTGGGCTTTCAGCGAGCCTAAAAAGCATCTATTTGTGGGTTTCTCTAAGTTTGAAAGAGACCCCTATTAAATTTACACTACTTGATCCACTTTTTGAAAGACTTGGTTTTTGGTTTGTCTTTTCAATCTTTAGCATGATTGTCCTCCTGGTTTTGATTAAATCAAGCTGCTGGTTATTTGCTTTTCTAAAAGAAATTCGATTTCAAGAAGAAAATGCTCTGGAATACTCTCTTCAAAAGCTCCCCTTTGATTTGCAGAAAAAATTAGCACTAAAAAAAGTGAAAGTTTTAATTTCTCAAAGAGAACATTTTTCACCTTACATTTTCTTTGTAAAGCAAAGAAAAATTGTCTTTCCTAAAAATAGCTTACAACTTCTGTCAAAGGAAGAATACAATGCAGTTATTGAACATGAACTTGCTCACCTAAACCAGCCCCACCTCTATTTATTTATTTTTCTACAGCTCATTCAAAATATTTTCTTTTTTGCTAAATTAAAAAAAATGAGGCTCTCGCTTGAGAAGTGGTGTGACAAAAAAGCTGTCAAAGAAGGGGCTGATCCCTTGTCACTCATGAAGGCCATCCAAAAATTTGCATATTTGAATCATAAACGACAAGTTTACAACCCTCATTTTGCACCTGCAAGTATGGTAATTGAACGCATTAAAGCACTTTCGAGTCCTAAAAAAGCAACAAAGGTTCACTCAAGCCTCTATTTGATGGTTTCATTTCTTTTCATTTTAATCACTTTTTTTAGCACTATCGGCCATTTTTAAAAAAAAATTATTTACTTTAAGATTTTTTTTTACAATTCTTGTTACTTTAAAACTATTTTTATTAAGGAGAATCCAATGTCACTCGTATCTTCAAACGCAGGTTTAAAAAATCCCCTTTATGAAGTAGGCATTAACTATCCAGTTAACCAGAGAAACAAACACCCCATTACTAATATTAATTTACCCATACCTAAAAACATTATTTTTTTTAGAGAGTTTAAAGCGGGAGAAACCCTTCCTGTATACTTCAAAGCTTCGGGTAATCTAGTAACTTTAGAATCTGAACCCCAATTACTAACTTTTGTACAAGATATTTTTGTCAGAGCAACCAAAGAACAAATTACTTTTAGTTTAGACCAAAGAAATTGGCTCCCATTCAATCAAATTTTTACAGGAAATATTGAAGCGAAAGTTTCTCAATCTGAAGAAAACAACAGTCCGCGCGCTTTAATTGAACTTTTTGCAAATTCAATCGGCACAAAATAGTTTAGCTTTTTTGAGTAGATGCTTGAAAATGGGAGGAACTTCACCATCAAAAGTCATCTCTTTGCCTGTGATAGGATGAATAAAGTTAAGACTGTGAGCATAGAGTGCGATAGCTTTTTTGCGATCTATTTGCTGACCATATTTATCATCTCCAACAATCGGATGCCCAAAAGAAGAAAGATGAACACGTATTTGATTTTTACGTCCTGTTTCCAGAGTAATTTTTAAGAAGGTATACTCTTCGTTTTGATCCAAAACTTCGTAGTAGGTTATTGCCCTTTTCCCCTCTTGAGGGTCATCAGAGCTATACATCTTATAAGCTCCACCTTGCTTGAGATAGCTATCGATAGTCCCTGATTTTTTTTCCATCCTGCCGTGCACAATAGCGCGATATTCACGCTTTATTTTCCTCTCAAGAAATAGGTTTTTAAAAAGATCAAATTTCTTTTGATTTTTTACAAAAATAAGCGGCCCTGATACCTCTTTATCCAATCGATGAAGTGGTGTTATTAATTCGGAGTTAAGTGCTTTTTTTAAGCAGCCATGAATGCTAGGCTCTAAAGGATCTAAACTGGCAACAGATAAAAAATTAGCGGGCTTTTGCACCACAACGATATCAGAATCAGTATAGAGAATGTCAAAAGGTAAATCTAAAGATCTTTTTTTAGCGAGAGAAACCTCATCTTGAGAACGCAGAGGAATATCTCCTTTCTTGGCGACTCGATCGTTGACTAAGACTCTTCCATGTTTTAACCATTTGCGAATAGACTGCTTGGATGTTTCTGGATAATCGAGCACCAGCTTTTCAAATAAAGTTTTGCTTTCTAAGGTCATACTATTAACTCCTAAGAGAAACCAGTATAAAATGTCTTAGAATATTATTAAATAATTATTTGCAATTTAAGGAGATAGCGATTATTCTAACTATAATTTTTTAAATATTAGAAGATTACAATGGATCTTTGCCAGCATATTAAAGAAATTATTTTAGAACAACTTCAGGGCGCTCTTGTCTTTATTTCTGATCCTCAAAATGATGCGACTCATTTGGAGGCCATCGTAGTATCTGATGAATTTAAAGGAATCCCTTTAATCACTCAACATCGACGGGTGATGAATATCATTAAAGATTCTTTTCAAAAAGAACTACATGCATTAAAACTTAAAACATACTCTTTTGATCAATGGGAACTAATTAATGGAGGAGACCTATGAACTCACTAGAAAAGATCAAAGCTCAAATTAAAGCTGACATAGAAAAATACCCTATCATTCTTTATATGAAAGGGAGCAAGCTCATGCCTCAGTGTGGATTCTCTGCTAAAGTTGTCTATATTTTAAACGAACTAGGGGCTGAATTTGAAACTCGCAATGTTTTAGAAGATGCTAATTTACGCCAAGCCATTAAAGAATTTTCAGACTGGCCCACCCTTCCACAGCTTTATATCAATAAAGAATTTGTTGGTGGCTGTGATATTGTAACAGAACTTTTTCAGGAAGGAGAGCTCAAAAAATTGATTGCCTCTGCGCCTAAAATGTGCTCGAATGATATGTAAAGTTTTCCACACGGTGATGTGAGTCAAATTTCACGACCGCTGTTAATGTTTTCTGGTTTGTGCGAGTTGCTCCGCGTGAACCACCGCCGCCCACTACCACTAGCCAGAAACCACCCCCACTCTCGTAGTATTCGACTTCTGTTGCAACTTTGTCATATACCCAAGTGACATTTCCTTCAGAATCATTTGTAACAATATTGGGAGCTCCTAAAGATTCTGCCACTTCACCTTGGCTCATCCCCTTGTGAATCTTCATTTGGATGGCCCCTAAAGTAAAATTCTGAGAAGTCGCTCCATTAAAATTGCGGGCACAAGCTGTGACTAATAGCACCATAACTAATAGGGCTGTCCATTTTTTCATAATTTTTCCTCTTGGATAAAAATACTTTTACTCACTTTTGAGAAAAATTCTTGATAGAAAAGAGCTTCTTGAATTTGATTGACTGTGATGACGTTACCAAAGTTATCAAGTTGCTTAATCTGAAAATTCACCCGCACTTTTGTTTGAGAACCATGTTCAGTCACATTAGCTGTCGCGTCGATGATGTTCGTTTTTTGCCAGCGGACGTCTGGACTGCCAAAAATGGCAAGCCAAAGCCTAGAGCCCCTGGCTTCAACATCTACTTCTTTAGTAGAAGTTAAAAAACCTAAATCAAGATGCACGTTCTTAACAACAAAACCTTCGTCTTGAAGTACGTTTAACATGGCTTTCATAACAAGCTTAAAATCTTTGACATCAAAAAGATGCGTCTGCATCTGCCTCACTTCTAGCTGTGACTTGGCAGGCATTGGAGGCCCAAAGCGCAAGCAACTGCTAAAGAGGGTCATAGAAACTACCCAAAAGCTTAAATTTAACCACTTCCTCATAAACTTTATAGTTACGGTTTATTTATTAATCTGTAAATAAAAAATATTAGTTTTCCACTTTGAATTCTAAGTTATTTAAAGTGCTGATATAAAATCAACTAAGAATAAATGCTTTTACCTTTTTTCGGCGATCTGCTATATTTTCCTTTTTGTAAAAAGTATTTTGAATCATGACGCTACAAATTAAACCGAATGTCTACATTTTTTTTGGCCCCCCAGGGGCTGGAAAAGGAGAGCAAGCCACAAGACTTTCCAAAGCTCTCGAAATACCCCATATCTCTAGCGGAGACCTTCTTAGGTTGGAAGCCAAGAAAAAAACCCCCCTTGCAGAACACTTAAACCATTTACTGTCACAAGGACAATTTCCAGATGATTCTTGCATTATTGAGATCATCCAAAATAGGATTGCCCAAGAAGATTGTTCTCATGGGTTTATTTTAGATGGCTTTCCAAGAACGCTCAACCAGGCTCAGGTTCTTGATCAATGTTTATCAGCTTCACACAACTTAATCTTAATAAATATTACAATCGAAGAAAAAACGCTTCTAGAGAGATTAATAGGTCGTCGCATTTGTACCCATTGCGCACGCACTTTCAACATTAACTTTTTGCCGCCAAAAAAAGAAAAAATATGTGATGATTGCCAAGGAGCTTTGATTACTCGAGACGACGATAAAGAAGAAATCATCCTCAAGAGATTTGAGATCTTCAATCAGAAATTTTTTCCAATTGCTCAATATTATCAAGGACGATCAAATTGGATAGAGATCAAATCAGAAGGATCTCCACAAGAATGTTTCTGCCTCTTAATTAACCACCTTGAGCCTATATTGAATATTTACGCAAATGCTTAACTTTACTGGGAGAATAGCCAATGTCTAAAATTAAAATTGCATTCATCTTATCTACGTTTTTGTTTCTAGGGGCATTTCTTAGTGCGGAACAAAATATTTTAGTCTTTTTAGGACCTCCAGGAGCAGGGAAGGGAACCATTTGCAGTAAATTAAGCTCAACAAGTCATTTACCCCATATTTCAACAGGCGACCTACTTCGTGAGCAATTAAAATCTGAAGACCCACTGAGTAATGAATTGCGAAGCTACATGTCCCAAGGGCAATTAGTTCCAGACGAAGTCATTTTAAAAGTACTCATGAAGCGCGTTGAAAAAAATGACTGCGACAAAGGTTTTATCTTAGATGGCTTTCCACGCACAAAATCACAAGCAGAAAAGTTAGTAGCTGCATTTCCTCAAAAAGATCATCTCATTTTTGTAAATGTTTCTATTAGTGATGATGCTATCTTAGAACGTCTCGAGGGGCGTTTAACTTGTCAAAATTGTTCTAGACCCTATCATATAACACTGAACCCTCCCCTCTCTAAAGGGAAGTGCAACCATTGTAAAGGTAAGCTTATCACTAGAGAAGATGATCAAAGTGACATTATTTTAAAGCGCCTAGAAATCTATAAAGCGCAATATGCACCGATCAAAAAATTCTTAAAAGAAAACTATCAGTGGATCGAAATTAAAAATGACTCTATTGATGAATGTTTTTTAAGTTTAACTGAGAAAGTGAATCAAATTGATCCAACTTTTTTAGAAGGGCAAGATTAACTTTTAGATCTCTAAAAAAGGAGCTTTTATGGCAACTGCTGTAGGGGGAGGGCACTTTGAAGCCCCCCCAAATGAATCCACATCTTCATCTTCTAGACCTTTCTTATTCCAAGCAAGCCCGGGGAATCCTCTTTTCCTAAACTCAGCAGGACGAAGTTGCCTAGATGGAATTGTCAATAAATTTTTTCCAGTCACTCTCATCCATCCGCAAACAGTTTCTAGCGCAATTGTACCTTATACAGCAGATGACCAAAAATCTTTTAATGAGGTTCGATTCGAAATGCCCTGTCGGGAGGAAGCCCCCCCTCCAATTTTGGGATTTCATTTTACTAACAATCATGTTTTTCCATCTCTAATAGATGTTTTATTACTAGTGAACCCAAAAAAAGCTTTTTTTGAGAAATCCAATCAACCAGGGTGGATACCAAAATTAAGATTCACAGACAACGGCCTGACACTATCTTTGAACAATAAAGAAGGTGATTATGTTGCTGAATTTACAAATAGGTTTACAATATTTAATCAATCTCCGACTAACCTTCAAACCTATGCGTGGACCACGCTTGCCCAGGCTGGATTGACTGGAGTTGGTGATAGTTTTAAGGATTACAAGTTAAGAAATTGGACCTTGTTAGCTATGGTGCCCGATGATGACCCTAAAGAATGGGATGTATTGCCAAATAATGAATTAGCCAGAGATTAAAACAGCAAGTAACATTTGATTTCAACAAACTAGTGTTTAAGTTAGTCAGAGATTAAACACTAGTTTGTTTTTTGAACAATACAATGGAAAGTGCGCGCGGGATTTTGATTCATAGTTTTAAAATCAAAGGCTTCAAACCACTCCACATCAAAACCCTTGAGTAGCTTCATGATAAACTGCGTGGTATAATGACGAACGATGAGACCTTCGCTTGTTGTATACATGCCCCACTTTCCAAATTCTTTTTCCCCAAGCTTATACATTTCCTGATATCTTGAATGGTCGCAAACAAGAAAATCTGTCATATATAAGATTCCTTTTCTTTTTAAAACACGCAGGATTTCCTTTACTAATCTTGAATTCTCTTTTTCATCGACCATTGAACAAAGAACGGTGGAGATAACAACAGCATCGAGTGATTCATTAGCCAATGGGATCTTCCCAGATTTTTCTAATAATCTAAGATCAAGATCTGGATTTTCTTTTTTCCCTCTTAAAATCATATTTTGGGCAAAGTCAAATCCAACTAAATTTTCATATCCACCCATTTTCAAAATACGCATCATCCGCCCATAGCCACATCCATATTCAACAATTTGAGAAGTGGGACGCAAAAATTTAGTAAGTTTTTCTAAATAGACTGGATCTTCAAAGACTTTTTTCGATCCAATTTTATTCCAATACTCTTGAGCAAGCATAACTTTTCTACTCTATTAATGATTTTTTTCAACTTCTGGCCACTCACAAACCCACAAGGTCGCTCCAACAAAAACAGCAGGTATCCAAAGGAGCCAACCTATCACGGTGATGGAAAGACACATACTTAAAACAGCTGCAAAAAATCCCATCACAAAGATGGGTCCTCTTTTTTGCCTATAATGATGCAAACGATCTGAAGTGTTCAAACCTTTTAAGGCCAATGTTAAATCCACCCCATCGATCACCGCTAAGTGGCCCATTCCTAACTGGCTGATAAAAGCGCCGATAGGACCTAAGAAAATAGCACCAAGGATTCCAACAACAGGCCAAAAGATTCTCCAAAAAAAAGTTTTTAAGAAGATCACAGCTCCAGAATAGAAGGATTTAAAAAAGCTCACCTCCATCACTTGTTTATTTTCAATGACAAGGATTTTGCGAACCATTTTATCTAGCACAAGCGTGACAAGAAAAGGCATTAAAACAACAAAGCCAATCAGTAAAGCGGCTGTGCTATACCCAAATGCTTTTAATATCTCCCAAAGTTTTATCCAAAAGCTAGCATCCACTTTTGGCCAAGCTAAGATCATCACAAAAGCGAAAATCGCCATTAAAATAACTGTTAAAAAAAAGGTCGCAAAAAGAGGCAACCACCACAATCTAGGGTGGGTGACAAAATATCCAAGCCCTTGAAAGGGCCATAAAAAATAACTATTTTTTGTTAATTTCTCTGCCATGAGGTATATCTTTTAACCAAAATTCTTCAATATCTTGCAAACTTTTATTTTTTGTTTCAGGCACAAAAAAGTAAACAAAAATAAAACCTAAAAAGGAGGTCGCAGCATAAAACCAAAAAGTATTACCGGAACCAAAAAACAGCAGCTCTGTTAAAAAATAACGAGTGATGATAAATGCCATCGCCCATTTAATAGCAAAAACAGAAGAGATTAATAGGCTGCGTAATTTCATAGGATAAATTTCAACAATAATGAGCCAGCCTACAGAGCCCAAACCAAGAACAAACCCTGTAGAATATGTGCAAAATAATAAAATAATGACCCCATGAAGATGGGGATTATAAATAAGAGTCTGAAAGAATATCCCCAGAAGAATCAGGCTCACAGTCGTAATCGATGTCCCAATAATAAGCAACCTTCTTCGTCCAAGACGATCAATAAAAAGCATGGCTATTAAGGCGGAAAGAAAGCTAATTCCCCCAACCCAAAGGGCTGCATCAATAGTCGCCTTTTTTGTCCACATTCCAGCCGTATTTAAAAGTGATGGTATATAGTAATAAATAGCATGTGTGCCCGTTGCTTCAATTAAAATAGCAATCATGGAACCTAAAAAAATAGCTTTTAACAACCCTTTACCAAAAAGCTTTGATTGTTTATCGGTATTTGTTTGAGAAGTATCTTCTATAACTCCTATTTCGTATTCGATATCTAGTACTCGCCTTAATCTCTTCAAAGATTCAATTGCTTGCTCATACCTTCCTTTAGCATGAAGCCAAAAGGGTGATTCGGGCATAGACCTCATTCCAATGAGCAAGCCCAAAGCGGGAATAATGGCGGAGCTTAATGCAATTTTCCAACCAAAAACAAAGATGATAGAGCGACAGACCAAAAAAGCAATAAAATAGCCTAAGTAAAATTCGATAATTAAAACACAAAGACAAGATCCACGAATATTAGTCGGAACAATTTCACTAATATAAAACGGGACAGCTGTCATCATCATTCCCATTCCAATCCCTAAAATAGAACGGCTGATTAAAAGCAGCAAAAAAGTGTCGTTAATCAGGGTAAAACAGGCGGCGATTATAAAAATGCCCCCCACTACTATAATTGTTTTTTTTCGACCAATTGCAAAACAACATAGCCCTGAAACTAAACTCCCAATGACAGCAAAGCCAAATGCAATACTAATAAGAATTTCTTGCTGCAGCGGGTTTAGTTTATAATATTCATCTAAAAAAAGCATGACAGAGGCAATAATGACAGCTGAATAGCCAACTAAAAACCCCCCTATCGAAGCAATTAATGTTGAATAATAAATGGATGAATATTGATCTTGAGGTCGAGTCATCGAACTTCTTTAAATTTTAATTTTCTTTGTTAACAAAAACTCTCGTTTAATCAAACCTTTTTCTGATCTTGCTAAAAGTCCTTTTTGACTTTTAAAAAAATGCTCTCAATCAGGTTGAAACTTCATCAAGATCTGGCGTTCATGTACGCTCTTACGAAATTCAGCTAAAAAAATACCCTGCCATTGACCCAGTATTATTTTTCCATTTTCGACTAGAAGAGAAATACTCTGATGAAGCAACGCGCTTTTCATATGTGCTGGAGAATCATCGGGCCCCTCTAAATCATGCTCGATAAACGAAAGATGTTCAGGGGCTAGATAATTAAAAAATTTTTCAAGATCCTTTTGCGCTGTTGGATCCCAGGCTTCACTAATAAGAAGAGCACAACTAGTGTGCATGCAGAAAAGAGTTAAGATTCCTGAGACCTTTTCCCCTTTTAAAATATTGTTTTCCAATAAAGGCTCAAGCTCTTGAGTAATATTGTAAAACCCGGGCTGGACTATTTTCTTAACAAATTTTATAATCTTTTGCATCTTTTGATCTTTTCAAGATTCGCAACTTGTGATAAACAAATCTTTTTTATAACACCTTCAAATCAAAAATAAACAGAAGTTATTTATGGCTACATTAGAAAATTCCAAAAATATCCCAGAAAGAAGCTCTGTCCAAACTATTGAACAGGCAAAGTGGAAAGGCGCCAAGCCTATTCCTTTTCTTATCTCTGCATCTATTGGACTTGGAATCTGGATGATTCCTGCACCAGCTGGGCTAACTGCTCAAGCGTGGCATTTATTTGCTATTTTCTTATTTATTATTACTGGGCTTGTTACTCGACCACTCCCCGTTGGTCCCCTAGTCCTCATCGGTTCTGTTGTAGCAATTACAACAAATACACTGACATTTGCTGAAGTAGCTGCGGGAGTTAGCTCTCCAAGCATTTGGCTTATTTTTATCTCTTTCTTTTTAGCCTTGGGGTTGATTAAAACAGGTCTTGCAACAAGAGCGTCATACTTTTTTGTAAAAGCTTTTGGCAAGCATACGATTGGCCTTGTGTATGGAATTACTTTCAGTGAACTTCTCCTTGCGCCATTTATCCCCAGTCTCGTTGCTAGAGCAGGAGGAATTATATTTCCTATCGTTTTAGCCTTGGCTAAATCTTATGACGAGCAAGACGACACAAAAAGCACAGGACGATATCTCATGATTTCGGTCTTTCAAGGATCAGTTGTGGTCAGTGCGATGTTTTTAACATCAATGGCTGCCAATCCGATTGCCGTTGAACTCGCTAAGGAATTTGGAGTGACCCTCACATGGGGAAAATGGTTTTTAGCCTCTTGTCTACCTGGAGTAGTTAGCTTACTGGCGGTTCCTCTTCTAATTGCTAAAATACTACCTCCTAAAATTAAACAAACACCCGAAGCTCCCGAAATTGCAGGTAAAAAGCTCAAAGAAATGGGCGCCATTAAAAGTGATGAATGGATTATGATTAGTATCTTCATGGTCGTTCTTAGCTTATGGCTTTTTGGGGATTCCTTAAATGTTTCAAATACCGTTGCTGCCATGGTTGGTTTAATTGCCCTTTTATTTTTTGGGATTATCACCTGGAAAGATTGCTTAAGTGAAAGCAATGCTTGGGATACGTTGTATTGGTTAGGAACACTTGTAGCTATCGGAACATCCTTAAAAAAACTTGGTTTCTTTACCTGGTTTTCGATGAACATTGTTTCATTCATTTCTTCGATGCCTTGGGTTCCAGCTTTGATCATCATGGTTCTACTTTATTTTTATAGCCACTACTTCTTTGCTAGTAACACGGCTCACTTAACAGCTATGTTCTCAGCATTTTTAGCGGCAGCAATTCAAGTAGGAGCTCCTGTTGTTTTAGCTGTTTTAATCCTTGCATTCTTTAGCAGCTTATTTGGTGGATTAACCCACTATAGCTGTGGCCCTGCCCCTATTTTTTTCAGTGCTGGGTATATTTCACTCAGAAAGTGGTGGCAAGTAGGACTTATCTTGAGTATTTGTAATATCCTCATTTGGGTTCTTGTAGGAGGAGTTTGGTGGAAAGTGTTGAATTACTGGTAAAAGTAGTTTTTGACAAAAAGGTTACGTTTCAATAAACGTAAGACTCAAATAGAATTAAATTTAAACGTACCATGCACAAAAAAACTTTAAAATTGTTCCTAGTAGTCCTAAGTCCTATTTTAATGGGAATTTTTGTGCTTGGTGCATGCTCTTATCACCAACGTAATAGCCACAGACTTGTGAAGCTAACAGTCGAAGAACATGACAAAAATAATGAACGAAATTTTTTATACTCTCAACAAGCTTATGGTGGCATCTACAGTAAAGACCCCGAGCTAACAACTTACATCAATCAGCTTGGACAAAAAATTGTACGTCAACAAAATTTATCAAATGCTGATTTTCATTTTAGCATCATTAATAGTTCGATTCCCAGCATGTGGAGTTTTCCCAAAGGAAGAGTCGCCTTAACGCGCGGCCTTTTAATAGAACTCAAAAACGAAGCAGAACTAGCCACTGTACTAGCTCATGAAATAGCACACCTTTCTCAAAATCATGGGAAAGAAAAAGTTCAAGCAGTCGAACTCAATGCTGGGCCTGTCAACTTAAGTGTACTCACTAAAAATCATAATAAAGATTTTTTAGTTGGAGCTTTGGGTTCGGGCTCTGGACTCATTACTCTTAAGTATAATTTAGATGCTGAAATGCAAGCAGACAAGATAGCTCTCATGCAAATTTCTGAAATGGGATATAGCAGTCAAAGTTTTGCTGATTTTAATGAAAGACTTTTTGAGTACCACACTTGTAACAACTGCAATTGGACGGGTGGTTTTTTGGCTAAACACCCCACCTCTACAGAACGCATCGCCCAAACACGAGAATATCTTTCCCAAAGATCTCTTTTAGGAGCTACCGAGGTAAGTTTATTTACTCAAAAGCTTAAAAGACTGCATAAACAATCTGCTGCTTATGAAAAATTAGACGAAGGCTACCATGCCCTACTCAATTCGCAATATGCACAAGCCATTCAATTTGCAGATCAAGGCCTTGACCATGATCCAACTGAATTTCATTTTTATTTACTCAAAGGGAAAGCGTTCTTAAAATTGGGCTACACCTTAGATGCTTTAAACGCTCTTAATCGCGCTATCGAAATCAACCCCAAATATTTTGATAACTATCTTCAAAGAGGGCTGGTTAAAGAACAGCTGGATGATTTTGCTCAAGCCTCTAATGATTTAGAAAAAAGTCTATCTCTACTACCAACAGCTGAAGCCTATTATGCTTTGGGTGAAATTGATTATCATCAAGATGATCACCAGGCAGCTGTTCAAAATTTTAGAAAAGCCAGCATTTCTACCACTCCAGGCGGACAGAAAGCCACTTCCAAACTTAAAGAATTGGGACTAGCTCTTCAAGGACTTCAAACTATCGATGTTGAATCACTCTTTACAGAAGATGGTTATCTCGATATTAAAGTCTGCAATATGGGTTTAAGTAACTTAAAAAATGTAGTCATCGACGTACATCAAATAGATCCAAAGGGCAATTCTATTTATCGTCATTTTATAGAGTTTTCTGAAGAAATTAAACCTTTTGAAACAGTTCGCCGCAGAACCAATATCGGTCCTTTTATTAACGAAGAACAAATGAAAATGAGCACTCAGGTAAGTCCTATTTACACCGAGTAATTTTTTTGGGGATTGTTTTCCAACCGATAATAGCAACAATAAAAACAAGTATTGCGCAAACCAAGTAAATCCATTTAAAAGCAAAAAAATAAGCCTCTACAGCCAACGGCTTTAAAGCCCGTATTGTACTCTCAGGCAAATGGCAGATATTAGTTATTTTTTCATAGAAGCAATCTAATTGATCGGCGGGAATTTCTAAACCAGCGTAGCTTGTCCCATTTAGAGCTTTAAAAAAATGATGGGCGCGAAAGTTAGTTAACATGGCGCTAATAGCTGCCATGCCCACAGTTCCTCCCACTTGCCGAATGCAACCTAAAACTCCAGACGCTATCCCCCTTTTTTCAGCAGCAGCCCCCCCGACTACGCAAGAGCTTATGGGAGCAAAGACTAAAGCTATGCCAGCGCCAAAAGCAACCATGCCAGGAACAAGAAGTTTTGCAGTGAGTTGATCGAAGATAAAAAACCACGTCAGGGATAAAACAACACATAAGAGGCCCAACAGAACAGGAAATCGATGCCCAAGAAGGTCTGATAAAATTCCACCCAAGGGAATAATGACGACTAAAGGGACCACAGCCACCATTAAATAAAGCCCAGCGACTAACGGGGAATAATTTAAAATACGCTGCAAAAACATGGCCCAGTAAATCGGTAGAATTAAAACAAATTGGATCACAAAAAAGATAGCATTAGATCCCAAGAAAGAGTTGTCTTTAAAAAGTTGCAAATCCAAAAATGGCAAAGGCGTTCTAAGTTCAACTAAAAAGAAAGCCACCAAAGCGACTCCTGAAAAAGCAAACAAGGCAATAATAGACCAATGTCCCCAGCCCCATTTATTTCCTTGCATCAATGCTAAAATGAAACAAGGAAAACCCAGTGTAAAAAGTAAAAAGCCGCTGAAATCAAATTTTTTGTAAACAGATGGAATACAGGGCAATATAGATAAAACAATTAAATATGAGAAAATAACAACAGGAATATTTACTAAAAATATCCATCGCCAACTTAGAAATTGAGTAAATACCCCGCCAATAAGAGGACCCAAAACTAAAAAGATTGCAGCAATTCCTGAATAAATTCCAATCGCCTTTCCATGTTCATGTTTAGGAAAAATAGAAACAAGAATCCCTATGGCGGCAGGCAACATAAAGGCTGTTCCAAGCCCTTGAATAGAACGCGCTAAAATAAACCACCATCCATTAAAAGCAAAACAGCTTCCTAATGAACCAATTCCAAAGATGATAATACCCAAACAATAAATTTTTTTTAACCCAAAACAATCTGCTAAATAGCCACCCGTTAAAACAAAGACAGCCCAGGTTAAAAGATAGGCGTTAATCAACCATTGAAGTGTTAATGTACTCAAATTTAATTGCTTTTGAATAGTTGGCAAGGCAACAGGAAGATTCATTTGATCTAAAAATGCAAGCGCCAAAGATCCACTGAGAGCAAATAAGATCCACCATCGCGCTTTATTTGATATTAGAATTTGATCTTGCATACAGTTCCCTTTACCTAATTATATAATATATGTAAAATGGCAAAAATATAGCCAAGGATCGCCCCATATGGATGTTGAAGAAAGCACTCCGTCGTTGATTAAACCCAAACGTGTTTTGGGTATTTTTGTTTTAGCTACTTTGAATTTAGCTGTTATCACCAGCTTACGAAACATGCCACTGGTCGCCCAGTATGGTCTTTCATCCATTTCATATTATTTGATCTCTGCTTTAGTTTTTATTTTTCCAACAGCCTTAGTAGCTGCAGAATTGGCAACAGGTTGGCCAAAAGCAGGCGGCATATATATATGGGTGCGCGAAGCTTTTGGAGAGCGCTGGGGATTTATGGCAATGTGGCTGCAGTGGGTACACAATCTGCCCTGGTATCCAGCAATGTTATCATTTATTGCCACTCTACTCGCCTACGGACTTAATTCCCAACCTCTTATAACAGACAAAGTGTTTACTTTATCCGTTATTTTAGGGGGCTTTTGGCTAATTACTTTATTCAACTTCTTTGGAGTTAAGACATCCGGGTGGTTTAGTTCTGCTTGCGTGATTATTGGTTCAATCATTCCAGGTTTTTTCCTCATTATCTTAGGGATTATTTGGCTTGCTAAAGGAATGCCTCTTCAAATTACAATCACTTGGAACCATGTGCTCCCTGATCTTTCTCAATTAAAAAACATTGGTTTCTTAACGGGTCTATTCCTTGCTTTTGCCGGTCTTGAAGTTGCGGCTGTTCACGCCAAAGACATTAAAGACCCCAGAAAAAACCTTCCAAAAGCTATTTTTCTGGCGGCAATTTTTAGTCTTGTGCTTTTTATTTTAGGTTCGTTAGCTATTGCTTTTGTAATCCCACGTTCTGAGATTTCACTGGTTACTGGAATTATGGAAGCCTTTGTCAGCATCTTACACTTCTTCAATCTATCAGGACTTGTTCCCGTTGTTGCTTTCTTAATTGCTCTTGGAGCTATTGGCGAACTAAATGCCTGGATCTTAGGACTAGCAAGAGGACTTTATGTAACAGCTAGACACGGAAGCTTACCGCCTATTTTACAAAAAGTTAACAAGCACAATATTCCTGTTAACATTATGATTTTTCAAGCAATTGTCACTTCGGTGGCCAGCATTGTTTTCTTATTAATGAATTCGCTAAGCTCTGCCTATTGGATTTTGATTGCGTTAAGTGCTCAACTGTATTTAGCCATGTATTTTATGATGTTTCTTGCAGGAATCAAATTGCGCTATAAAAAACCAAACGTCGTTCGTAAATATCGTGTTTCTGAAGGCAATGTAGGAATGTGGATTGTGGCCTGCACGGGGGCTGTCGCTTCTGTGTTTGCTATTATTGTGGGTTTTATTCCCCCAGCTCAATTACATATTGAAAATGTCGTAGCCTTTGAATGTTTTATGATCGGGGGATTTATTGTTTTATCCATTTTCCCTCTTTTCATTTACCATTTCCGGAAACCAGAATGGCTGCCAAAAATACATACTGATTCACACTGATAAATACTAATGTTGATTTCGTTATTATTGGCTTTCGCTCCTTTATTTATACAAACCTCTCACGAAAACGTTAAGTTTTCCGTGGAATATGCTATTACCCCCAAAGAAAAAAATCAGGGATTAAAGGGCAGAGAAAACCTTAACGAAGAGGAGGGGATGTTATTTATTTATGAAAAAGAAGATAGCGAGCCCTTTTGGATGGATAAAACAAAAATTCCCTTGGCACTTCTTTTTATTAATTCTCACTATTACATCGTAGACATTAAATACGGCACGCCATTTTCTAGAACAATTCTTCGAGGTGACCACCCCTACCAATATGTTCTAGAAATCAATCCAAAGACTGTCCAAAAGTATCAAATTGGAATCGGACAAAAAGTTTTGTTTGATTCAGACGGTTCAGACAACAGTATATAAAAATTATTAGCTTAAAATAAAAAAGAATCTTGATGAGTAGTAGCATTCTTGTTATTTTCATTTTATGATTTATTTTCGTGCCCCCATGATGATTTTTGAATTCTTAAAGAAAAAACGAAGTTTGCTACTTAAGGTTTTTGCTTCTGCCTTTTTTGCCTGGCTTATTATTTTAGCCTTAATCCCTTTTTTACTTTCTAAAGGGATCTTAGAAAAACAAATAAATAAAAACTTTCCAGGAAGCATTGAAATTAAAAAAAGTCGACTTTCTTGGTTTGGCACACAACAATTTGAAGGGGTCACTCTCAAAGACAAAGATCATGATGTAATACTCACGATTAAATCACTAAAGACATCGGCCTCGTTTTTGAGTTTATTACTTGGAAAAAGAGATTTTAAAGAAGTATCTATCGATGGACTAATCGGAAGTATTGTCAGTTCAAAAGGACAACCTTCAAGTATTGCAGAGACATTAACCTTTAATAGTCATTCGATTATCACTCAAGAAAAAAATAAAAATCGACTTACCCCTATCTTTATTTTAAAAAAACCATTTTCCGGAAATTTCCACATCGACAACTCTAGTTTTTTAATTCAATCACAAGATCATGACCCCGTGTACTTTAATGACATTCAAATTTCTTGTTCTTTGGCGAGTAAGCAAGAATCTTTCATCGCTCAACTCGCTTGTGAAACATCACAAAATGATCTTTCAGGATCGGTAAATTTGAAACTGGAAATGGGGGGATTTGATGAAAAGGGGCAATTGATTTTCACTCCCCTTGATAGAGAAATCTTTTTCTTATCACCTTCTGGCTACTTAAATGTTGCTGCGCAAATAACGAATCTACCCAGTGTTGGAGTAGATCACTTACTCAAGTTTTTTAATCCAAAAATAGGCCAAATTTTTTCCAATGCTGCAGGAAGTAGCATCACGCTTGGAGCTAATTTGCACGTTGTTAAAGAAAAATCAAAAATAGAGCTCACAGCCCATGCACATGATTTAGATGTTCAATTTTCAGGAGCTTTAAAGCAAAACCAATTTTTTTTAACCCAGCCCTCCATTTGCCGACTTAATATGCGCCCTGCGCTGATTGCCAACATCTCACAGACTTTCTTAAACTCTTCAAAACTATCTATTGAAGAACCCGCTGTGGCTCTATTGCAAATTGATAGACTCTCAACACCTCTTGATTTCTCAAACTTCAATTTGAATAACCTTTCTTGTAATGCACAATTTTCTCTTTCTCCAATGAAGTTTATTGGCGATGCAAATTTTTTGAATTTTGAAATCAAACAAATCAAAGGAACGATAGATACTTTTGATATTACAGACAATTTATCAATTCATTTGAGCCTCTTAGCAGCCGATCATAAAAAACCACTCCAATTTAATCTTGATGGAGAACTCAGAAAACTCATCGACAAACAAAATGAACTTATTGGTTTTGATAAAATTCAAGCTCACTTTATAGCGCAAGCCAAAGACTTACCGACCAAAGTAGCCCTCTTATTTTTAAAAAATAGATCTACTGCGAGTGAAATTCTAGGGCCCAGCCTCAACATGAATGCAAATTTTAAAGGCTCTTTAGAAGCTGCAGACATCGGCTTAAGTATTGTTTCCTCTCGTCTTAATATTGATCAAGTTGATCTTAAGATGCACAAGAAGCATTTCTTCACTTTAACCAATCAAGCTAAATTACAATTGAGAGCCACACCTCAGCTAGCTAAAAAAGTCGTTTCAGAAAGTGTGTCTATTTTGCATCCCTTTTTATTAGATGGGGAACTCAAAAAACTAGAACTCTCTTTAAAAAACAAGCAATTTGACCTTAGCCAAATAGATCTTGAATTACTTTCAGGACCCTTTGATTTTATTATTTCAGATTATAAACCCTGTCATGTTAACGCAAGTCAAGCCCACTTTCTATCCGATGTAAACAGCAAAGTGCAGCTCTCTCTTTTAACGCAAGTAGAGCTTCCAACCGACCTACAAACTTTAAAGCTCGATAAATCGGTCTCTGGAGAATTTCAACTTCATGACTTTATTGGATATTTACAAGGAAGTTCTTCCTTTCTCCAAACACACTTGAATGCAACAAATTGGCAAGCTCAACTAAATGGTTATTTGAATAAACACTGCTATTATGAGCTTTTACAAGAGGCTCAAATTCAATTGCAAAACCCTCAAATTGAATGGGACAAAAAAACAGTCAAAGCTCCTGAGCTTATCGTCTACTTAAATCCTTGCCAACTCAACTTAGCCAACATCGACTTGAGCACTCTAGACATGCAAGGTCAATTAGCTGCAAAAAGGGTTGATTTTTTTCAAGCTGAACTAAGCTATTCTCTTCATGAAGTCAAAGCTCCCTTTGAATTTAATGGTAAGAAAAATCAATGTAAGTTGTCAGCTTCTTCAAAAAACAATTTAGAATCACTCTCAGTTACTTTTGATCCGTTTTTAAAGGGGAATACTTTCAATTTTAAGTCTTCTTTAAGCAATTTGCAACTTAACTTGAAAAAGTTACCGCCCAATTTGCTTCAAGCCTTTGTGTCTCCTTTGTATGACTATGAGTCCATTTTAGGTCCTTCTTTAGATATTGAGCTCTCTTCAAGTCTGAATAAGAATAAACAGTTCAATGGCTTTGTCGATTTTGAAATTTATTCATCTATTCTCTCTTTAAATGGAAACTTTTCATTTAATGAAAACTTTCAACTCGGCAATAAAGGGTTACACCTAGATTATTTCATGTCTCCCGCTGGCTATGTTGCTGTGTCGAATATTTTTAAAGATAACGCCATCAAACCGATCCTCTTAGAAGAACCCCTCCATTTGAAGGCGACGTTTCATCAGCTCAGCAAAAATATTGCAAAGAATGCCAAAGAAAAAAAATTGTCTTTTGACGGAAACTTTACTATCGATAGGTTTATTACCAGCAATGGGGGCCTTCACGAGGTCATTGGTTCGCTCAACAGTTCAGATCTTGCTCGCAATCTAAAGTTTGATCTTTCGGCAATAACGAGCTATAACGATGATAAAGGAACTGCTTTCATCTCTGCTGAATTAACAGATCCTTTAAACATCCAAAATAAGTGTATCAGTCAAAAGATTAATGGCTCTATTCAATGCGTGCTTGTTCATTTCCCAACAGAAGTTTTAAATGATTTTGTAAGCTTTAACTCCTCAAGCTCTCATCTTTTAGGTGAACTTTTGGGTTCCTCGTTTGATTTGAAATGTGCTGCCAATTTAAATTCTGGCAAAGGCCCTTTGACTTGTGAAGTAAGATCCAAAAATCTATCCACACAATTTGCCTTAAATTTTTCAAAAGATCATCTTACCTTGGGCTCCGATCTTCATGCGCAAATTCAACTCTCTCAAGGTCAAACCCATCACTGGCTACAAAAGCTGAACCCTCTACTTTTGTCTAGTGACTTTTCTACCAATCAACCTATTAAAATTAAGATTGTTAAAGACGACTTCTACTTACCAACCTCTCCTTATGATATTAAAAACTTAAAGATTAAATCTGCTTTTGTTGAAGTTGAAAAGGTTAACTTTTCAGCCAATGCCCATTTAAACAAACTTCTTAAGTTTTTAAAAAATGACGACCAAGAGCCCCTAGAGGGCTGGTTAACGCCCATCTGTTTTTCCATCAATGACGGTATCATGCAAGCAGAGCGCATGGATTTTTTGTTGAACAAAAAATATCACCTTACTTTTTGGGGAAACTATAACTTTAATAAAGACAAAGCAGATTTCTATTTAGCCCTACCCTCTTCAAGTCTAAAAAATATCTTTGGATTTGAAAATTTATCTTCAAATTACTTTTTTCAAATTCCTCTACAAGGAAGCATAAAGTCTTTAGATATTGATTGGGCAACTGCCACCGCGCAACTTTGCCTCCTTAGTATATCTAACTCTCAGAACTCTTTTAGCCAATTGCTAGAGGTTTTAACCAAGAGTCAGCCCTGCACAAATGTCCCCAAAAATAAGTTCACCTTACCATGGGAACAACCTTTTGAAAAAGAACCACCCACACCTCCAAGCAAAAAAGCTAGAAGCAAAAAATTATCTGATCAAGAACAATCAGAATATCTAAAAGACTTCATAAAAAGCGTTCGAAATAAACTTCATCGCTAATTAATTTCTCACCTTTCTTATCAGAAAAATATGGTTGCTAAATAATAGTTGGCATCCTATTAACCAATTTTTGATCAATTGGCCATTGATTAATTTTTATTGCTATTGGGAAAAATGAAAGGAGGAGCCCAAAGCTGTTATGAGGAGCACCAAGCACCGCTGCACTCTTACACTTTTGCTTTTTTTTGTCTTCTTTGCTTTCATTGTAGCAAGTTGCAGCTACCCTTTCGCATCTATTAGTCCTAAGGGTGCAATGCCCTCTAGTTTAGGAAAAAATTGGAATCCTCCTCCTAGAGCGCTTAAATCTATTAGAAAAACAGAGGCACCACAAACAATAGACCCTGCCATTTTTGAAGGGGATATTTCGCTGGCCGATTCGATTAACTTTGCGTTAGTCAATAACCCTGATAATTCTATTAGTTGGGCTCAATTACAGGCAGCTATTGCTCAGCTTGGCATTGCAAGATCAGATTCCTTTCCGACTGTGGATATTTCAGGAGATGTGACTCGCATGCGCAATGGTTTTAATTTTCCTTCGACTTCACTTCTCAATACTTGGACTACCTCATGGGGACCGGCGTTAAATGTCACCTATACTCTTTGGGATTTTGGAACGAGAGCTAAAAAAAGTGAAAGTGCTTTGCAGGCTCTATTTGCTATGGGCTGGTCTTACAACCAAGAGATACAGAACATTGTGCAAACTATCACTAATGATTATTATGACAATCTTTATCAAAAAGCAGCCCTAGCTAATGATTATCAGGATGTTCAAGATGCTCTTTTAATCTTAGAATCTGCAGAGAAAAAATTAAAAGTGGGTGTTGGCGATGTCACTCAGCTTGTGCAAGCAAAAACTAATTATCTTCAAGCGGAAGTCAATTTAATTGATCAAAAGAATTTAACAGCAACTTCCCAAATTCAATTAGCTAAAGATATGGGAATGCCAGGTAATATAGAGTTTACAACGCAAAACTTTCCTGAAGAACTGCCCTCTAAAAGCTTTACAACCTCTTTAGATGAACTTATTAATGTAGCTATTGATTCAAGACCTGATATTTTACAAGCTAAAGCCACTGTTAAATCCAAAAATGCAGCTTTAAATCAAGCCAGACTAGACTCTCTGCCGAAAGTCGATGGCATCTTAAACTTAAATTACCGAAGTTATAACAACACCTTTAAAGATCAACTCAACTATACAGGCCAATTTAGAGTCAGTGTTCCCTTTTTCTCAGGATTTTTATATCGCAATAAAATCAGGGAAGCTAAAGCTAACTTTAAACAATCGGTTGCGGAACTTAAAAAGCAACAAGATCTAATCTTACAACAAGTTACAACCTATTATGTCAATTTCCAAAATGCGACCGACAAAGTGGTTGTCTCTGCTTCATTTTTAGACTCTGCTTTAGAAGAATTTGAAGTCACGCTCAGTAATTACAGAGCTGGAACTGGAGATATCATTGATGTAATGCAGGCGCAAACATCACTCAGTGATGCTAGAACAAAATATACCGTTTCTGTTAGAGACTTATTTATATCGCTAACCAATCTTGCTTACGCTACAGGATCACTTATTGCTCCACCTGTGGGTTCAAGCTGGGACAGCATCTATCAATTTGAAGGAAGTCAGTATGAATAAAAAACAATGCCTTATCTTAACTCTTTTACTCATGACTGCCATTGCATGTACAAAAAAAGCTCCCATGCAAGCTCCCCCTCCTGCTCCTGTGACTGTTGCGACTTCTTTTAAAGAAAATATCCCTTTATATATTGATACCCTGGGTCACTTTGCAGCTTACAATACAGTCACCATTCAAGCCCAAGTACAAGGTGAACTTACTGGTCTTTATTTTGAAGAGGGGCAAGAGGTGCATGAAGGAGATCTCCTTTTTAAAATTGACTCTAAACCCTATGTCGCTGTCTTAGATAGATCCATTGCCATCCTACAACAAAATGAAGCTCTCTTTGCTTATAACAAAAGCAGAGCTGATCGCTATTCAGAGCTGGTAGGAGATGACTTTGTATCTAAACTAGACTATGAAGAATATGTTTCTGAAATGCAAAACTATGAAGGTTTTATTAACCAAAGTGTTGCAGATATAGAATCTGCTGAAATCAATGTGGGATATTGTACGCTCAATTCACCCATTACTGGAATCACCGGAAAGAAACTAGTCGATGTAGGCAATATTATTACTGATGTGGGCTCAAAATTATTGGTTATTAATCAAATAGACCCCCTCTATATTGACTTTTCTATCCCAGAGCGCTACTTTGACTTGGTCTTTCAAAAGCAACAACAAGCTCCATTAAACGTAGAAGTTTATGTACCCAATACTCCTTTGCAAACAATTGCTTGCCTGCAAATGCTCGACAATACCGTTAATCCTTCTACGGGAATGATTGCTGCTAGAGGAATTTCACCAAATCCTAAAAAACATTTCTGGCCTCAACAATTTGTCCGAATCCGTCTAATTGTTGATACCATTGAAGATGCCATTATGGTTCCCGAAGCCGCTGTATTACCTGGCCCTGAAGGAAAAATCACTTGGGTTGTTGGCCCCAATCAAGAAGTGACTCCAGTTAATGTTGTAGTTGGTGAATCGTATAAAGGAAATGTCAGAATAAAATCAGGGCTTACAGCTAATCAACAAGTGGTGATAACAGGGCAATTTGGCCTTGCAAAGGGACGTAAAGTGGTTATTCGCAATCAAAAGGATTCCGCAGCTCAATGAATATTTCTAAGCCCTTCATCAAATTACCTGTCATGACCACTTTAATTATGCTAGCTCTTCTTTTTTTTGGAGCTTCAGCTTATTTTAAAATCCCAGTCAGCGCCTTGCCAAACATTAGTTATCCTACCATTCAAGTTAACACCACTTACCCTGGTGCAAGCGCAACAAAAATGGCTAATTTAGTGACGGGTCCTTTAGAGCGTCAATTCATGACTAATTGTACAAATGTCAACATCATGACCTCTCAAAGTTACTACCAACAATCGCAGATCATTATTCAATATAATTTGAATAAAGACATTATTGAGGCAATGGAAGAGGTACAACAGGCGATTAATGAAGCACAAAATCAATTGCCGCAAAATCTTCCTTCACTTCCCACCTATACCAATGTGAACCCAGCTCAAACTCCTATCATTTATTTATTACTGACCTCTCCTACTGAAACCCAATCTACTTTATATGAATGGGCCTACACATTTTTAGGTCAGCGTTTATCGATGCTAGAAGGTGTGGCTCAAGTATCCGCTTATGGTTTTCCACATGCTGTGCGCCTCTATGTAGATCCTCAAGCGATTGCCGCGCGCGATATTGGTTTAAATGAACTGAGTAATTATTTTGTGGGTGCAAACCCCGATCTCCCAGTGGGAAATTTTTATGGGAAAGATAAATTATATAACATTCAATCTAATGAGCAAATATTTGACGCTGAACCCTACAACTCTTTAGTCGTCACTTATCGAGATGGCCAGCCTGTCAAACTCAGCGATATTGGTTATGCTGAAGATGGGGTAGACAATAATAAACAATATTTCAAGGTAATCACCCCTGAATTTGTGGCAGACTGTTGCTTTCTGGCGATTTTAAAACAAGACAGCGCCAACACAATTAATACAGTCCAACTCGTTAAAGACACCATTGAACAATATAAGCCCCAGCTACCGGCAGGACTACAACTGCTTGTTCCCTATGACCAAGCTATTTGGATTCAAGAGTCTGTCCAAGATGTCGAATTCACCTTAATTTTAGCTCTTATTTTAGTTGTTACCATCATCTTTTTATATCTGGGTCGTTTTCGAAATACGATTATTCCTTCCATTACTCTGCCTTTAACTATTATTGGTACTTGGGCTTTCATGTTGATTTTGGGTTACTCTTTGGATGTCCTTTCCTTGCTTGCATTGACTCTCTCGATTGGTTTTCTAGTCGATGATGCTATCATTGTCTTAGAAAATATTGTACGCCATGTTCACATGGGTAAAACACCTTTTCAAGCAGCACTTGATGGATCCAAACAAATTTCTTTTACGGTGGTGTCAACCTCCCTCTCTCTTTGTGCAGTATTTATCCCGATGCTTTTTATGGGAGGGCTTATCGGTCGACTTTTCCACGAGTTTGCTGCAACGATTATCATTGCTATTGTAATTTCGTCTTTTATCTCATTAAGCTTAACGCCGATGCTATGTAGTCGTTTTGTTCCTCCTCATACGGAAGCGAACATGACTTGGATGGAGAAAAAGTCAGAAAAGGTCAACGATTTTTTAGTTAAAAAATATGAAAGATTGTTGGCATGGAGCATTCGGCGCAAGTTGCTCCTTATTTTTGTTGGGCTGGGTTGTATTGTAGCGAATATCTTTTTATATATGACTCTTCCTAAAACTTTTTTACCTGATGAAGACTTGAGTGTTGTCCAAATATTTTTACAATCTTCAGAATCGACCTCTCCTTACGCGATGCAACGCTATCAAAGCTTTTTGAATGACTACTTTCAAAATAACCCCGAGGTCGTGACCACTGTTGCATTTCTTGGAAATCCTACAGCCAATCAGGGGATGGTATTTGTGAATTTAAAATCGCCCAAAGAGCGGGGGCCGATTGCGGCTATTGTTCAAAAATATTGGCAAGCGCTCAACACCTACCCAGGAGTAATCGCATTTCCAAAAATATATCCTTTTATTAACCTGCAAGTGGGATCCTCCACTTCAGGAAAGGGACAATACCAATATACGCTGCAAAGCTTTGATACAAAAGATCTTTATCCAACAGCAGTTCAATTTATTGCAAAACTACAAAGTAATTCTCTCTTTAAGCAAGTCTCAAGTGATATGCAACTCTATGAACCTCAAATTGAAGTAGAAGTTTTACGAGACCAGGCTCGCTCCTATCAATTAGATGTTTATGATATTCAAAATGCATTATCCCTTGCCTTTGGAGAAACATATATTGTTCAATTGAATGCTTCGCAAAATCAATATTATGTTGTTATGCAAGTGGATAATCGCTTTGCAACAAGTCCTACAGACTTCTCTTTAGTTTATGTAAAATCCCCAGCAACAGGGGAATTAATTCCCCTAGATTCTGTCATTAACATTAAAGAGTCTTCAGGACCTGTTAACGTTAACCATATTGACGGATTGCCCTCTGTGACCATCTCTTTCAATTTAGCAGAGGGGCAGCCCTTGGGGCCAGCTTTAGATGCGATTGATCAAATCGCCACTGAAATATTGCCTAAAACTGTTTTAGGGCAAGTAGCGGGAGGGGCTAATATTTTTAAACAGTCCTTTTCTTCGATGAAATTCCTTCTCATTATCGCCCTCTTTGTAATTTATTTAATATTAGGTATCCTTTACGAAAACTTCATTCACCCACTGACTGTTTTATCCACATTACCCCCGGCCGTTTTTGGAGGATTCCTAGCCCTGCTAATCTGTAGACAACCCCTTTCATTATATGGATTTGTAGGGGTTATCATGCTGCTTGGGATTGTGTTAAAAAATGGAATTATGATGATTGACTTTGCAAATGAGTTTAGACTCCATGATCCTCAGTTATCTCCATCAGATGCTATTTACAAAGCGGCCGCCTTGCGTTTTAGACCGATTTTGATGACAACGCTTTCTACTATTATGGGGGCATTACCTATTGCAATTGGCGTGGGTGGGGCCATGGCTGCAGGCCGGGCTCCTTTAGGTATTGCGATCATCGGGGGTCTTTTATTTTCACAAGTAATGACTCTATTTATCACTCCTTGCGTCTATATTTATTTAGAGACATTTGTCGATTGGTTACAAAAGAAATCGTCTTTCTTTAAAAACGATCCTGATGGAAGCCACTCCGATCTCAAACCTTCTAAAGAGGGCTAACTTTTGCGTGTCGATAAACCAGAAGAAACAATTTCCCAATCTGAGGTGGAATCTGCTCTTTGTTTAACTTCCCAGCGATAATGATTGTCATCGACGATGATAATGGAGTAAAGGTTCTCTACTTCTTTATTACGATCGGTAATAATTTTAGATTCAAAACCATATCGATTTTCTTCATGATTAAATGAGCCGCTGGACTCCATAAAGGATCCGCTACAATCAAAATACCAATTGTAGAATTGATTCATGTTTTTATTAAATGTGAGAATAGACATCGCTGAAAATGAATTTTGGACTGTTTTACCCAAATCTCTAGATTCATACTTAATATGCCCTGAATGACTCTTTTGCAAAAAGTGACCATTAAGGATCGCTGTATATGTATCTGTTCCAGTCAGTCTCGCCTTGATGTTTTTTTTCACCTTCCCTTCACCCTCCACTATCTGCCAGCTACCAGAAACACTCCAAGTCCCTTTAAGATAGTTCATTAGATTGTTTTGATCTTCATTGACGCCTACAATAGTGTCGTTATTCATACAGCGCCTAGGGTCTGCGCTCAAGGAAGATAGAGATATGTTTATTAAAAATAGAAAGACCACAAGCTTCATTATTTTCATACGATGACTCATTTAATTTTCATAATAAAAGCTATAGTAGAATATTTTTTATTAAATATGAAGCCTTCTCTAAAAGGGGAAAAACGATCTTATTTGTCTAATATATAGACACTTATTAAACAACCCTCTTTAGGAAAATCTGTAAAATGAAAAAAAATAACGGGTTATGACAATAAATCCTTGGATAAATTGCCATCTTTTGCTAATTGTGGGCCTAAAGGAGCATGAAAGGAGGTTAGATCATGCGTAATCCACTTTTAGATACAAACTTTGGTTTGTATAATGTTTTAAATACGATTGCATTTGGAGTTATTATCCTAGCTCTAATTCTTACAAACGTAAAATGCATTAAACACGATAAAAATCCTTGCAAATTTTCAATTGCACTTAGATTACTCGTTGCTTTAGCGTTTGCATTGTTAATCATCTCAACATGGATTTCTCTCCCTGCTTAAGAGCGCTTAACAAAACGCAATTTTTTTAAAAAAGTTGGTACCCTTTCCTGATAGAAAGGGTATTTTTTTACATGCATTTTTTTTAGTTCAACCACTCATTTCTAAAAATCATTGAAGTATTTCAAGAAAAGAGAACCAGAGGGGCAGAGCTTTTTTTAGCAGCATGCTGTAAGCTTAAAAAACTAATTATCCTTTTTTGTGCTAGGGGTTTCAATCTCTACTTGATTACTTAATGAGGTTAACTCTCCTAGATGAATATATCCGTCCTCATCCTCATCGATTGTAACAAATGTTTCTTCAGTTTCCCCATCGTCAAGAGCACCAAATCCTCCTCTTACCATTAATAACTTATCTTGCCTGTTTACAGATAACCCCAATCTTAATGGCTGCTCTGCCGATGCAGCATTTGCTGAAGCTCCCTCCTCGCTTATCCATGCTTCCAGACATAATTCAGTCTTTACTCGATTAAGAGAAGCTCGAGTAGCTAAAGTGTTTTCATGACTCTCTGGGTCATTGTTGGGGCCGGCAGCTACAATGCGCACATGGGGTTGTTGTTGGCAAAATGCCACTTCTGTAATGCAATCTTCTGATGAATCTTGTACGAAGTTGAAATGAAATTTGCTGCAGCGTCGATAGCCAGTAGACAACAGTTCTCCACTACTCAATATACTATCTTTTAGCACATAAGAGTGACCTCTCAAAAGACGAGTGGACTGATCTTGGTCAAACTCTGTTGTTCTTTGAACTAAATCTTCATTCCGTCGACCGGGGCCCATTCCAAGCCAACGCACAATTCGCTGGCATGTGCTCTCCTGCCCCTGTTCAAACACATTCCTTTGCAAACAAACAGATAAACCTCCGTTATCAACATTTAAAACGATAACAGATCTGTCATCTAACTCTCTTACACGATAAGACTGGGCGATCATAAAAGGCGCAACATGATTTCTTAAACTTGGATTGGTAGCGCTTTGTTCAACAACATAAATATTTAGAAATTCATTTTCAGGAGGAAACCTGATCATAGCGAAACTTGCAGGAGGCGCCCCCAATAATCCAGGTTGATCTACAATCATGCTGCTTCTTAAACAAAGATCCCCTTGTTTAAAAAAAACACCCTGATCGTCTAACTGAACCTCTAAAAAAGAATTTATATTCGACTTTCCTTGAACCTCAAATTGTATAGTTGACCAAGGCTTAACATCTTCTAATGTATATGTTCTTCGCTCTGCTTTTGATACTAGTGACATAATATGCTTTTGCTCTTTTTTTTGTTAATTTGCTGTATTTAAGAAGCATTTTAACCCGGAGACTATTTTAAATTCATCTTTCTTGTTTGTAGTGATAAAAAATTAAACTAATTTCTGATAGAAAGGGTATTTTTTAGCTGTGATTTTTAGCACCAGTCCATCCTTTTTTTTAATCCTTGAGAGGGCCCTTCAAAAAAGGGCCCAAGAAGTATACAACCTCTTTTAGCAACATGTTGTATACTTAAATTGATTACTCTGTTTTTTGCTTACCATCAGCATCTTCTGTAAACTGACTAAACGCCGCGCTAGCCGCTTCATCTGTGGCCAGGGCTGTTAGATCAAAATGTACAGAAAGCTGTCCCCTATTCTTCTCTAATATAGAAACCCTAAACTCTTTAACAGGACGTCTAGAACTTACCGCTGGAGATTCTACCTCTCTTAGCACAAGTTCTTTCGGTGGCTCAGCTTTAGTCCCACATCGTTGGCGAATCATCGCGCTAGCTTCAGTAATTACTAAATCACTTCCTGGTTGAGATACAACAATTCTGGTAGATCCCCCCACTTCATATTCATGTTGAAATGAAACCTTAAAATTGGGATCTTCTTCTCCCTTTTCTGTTAACATCAATATGTCAAAGGCCAAAACACCTTCTATTGTTTGTTGAGGAAACGTAAATGTGGCTTTGAGCAATCTCAGAGGTTCAAATCCTTCGCTCAAAGAATCGAACGACGAAAGGGTCGACAGATCAGAAGTAGCAAACGCTTCTGGAATAATAACTGTCGGGGGTCTTCTCTCTGGCAGAACAAATTGTACAACTCTCCTAAAACAATCCATAGCACAGTTCGAATGCGCGCGAGGAGGAAGTGGGTCAAATCTCATCCCCCATGATTGATCTAGAACTATTGACCGAGCATTACCCTCATTGTCTGGGAGCAGCCCTCTTATAGGATAAGCCCGGGACACGACTTCATTTCTGACCGGAGTATCATCTAGCGAGATAAGCATCGGTTGTTTAGCAATCAAGACTAGCCAATCAGCTTGAGGATCAAGCACAAGGCTTGCTATTTGTTCAGTCTTAGTCGTTCCAAGTTGAGCAAACACGAAGCGGTTTCCCATAGAAGGATTAGCTTTAGAATAAAAATATCCCCCTTCTTGAATCTCAACAATAGGGTGAGTGTTCACTGCTGTTCTACATACTAATTGTGCAGAAGGCCACAGAGCCGCTTCTACTGAGGGACGAAATTGTGAGCCTGTGGAGTCTGCATCAAAACGAGTTGACATAATCTTTTTTTCCTTTATTTAAAGTTAATTTTTTTTTAAGAAACAGCCACGTTCAAATAGAATAAATACCTATCTTTTTATTAAATGCGACAAATCTATCTACTGAATGATTTGACTTGACCATCTAGATACATCCATTTTGAGTTTTCATAAATAAAGTGACTCTTCTCTTCAAATGAAACATCCTGGCCTTTTTGCTCAAGATAAGCCTTAAACGTGACATAGCCTTCGCTTTTATTATAAGAGTGACTCAAAATTTCTAAATTTAGAAAAAGGGTGTTATAGCAAAATTCATCGATCGATACTTTCCAACGAGCGAGATCCCTGTCATAATGCGGGTTGTTAGGATGGGTTGTTTCAATAATATAATCAGAAAGTTTTAAGGCATAGGCGCTATAGCGCGATTTCATGAGCTCTAATGGATCTTTGGGCTCTTTTTCCCCAATATGGAAAGGGTAACAACACTCATTATAAAAACGATCTTTTTGACATGGGCACGCTTGCATAATGGAAGCATTTTAACAAAGGGGATCAATTTAGGAAAATATTATTTTTTCAAGAAAGGTTTGAGCGTTTTCATGAGAGTTTCCTTCATGCGAACGCTAGTATTAATTTCTTTAAGAATCCCGATGTAAATGTCTTGACCAACTCCCTCAACTTTACAAACAGAGCAATCCATCGCCTGCTTTCTCCCCTTCTTTGTCTTATAAAGGATTCTTTGGGTATAAAAAGGGGCATCTTGAGAGGGTTTAGCTAGATGATCAAAAGCATTTTTCAAATTCAAGTTAAAAATACTTTCAACACTTTCTGTGTTTTGCGTAGCACCTGTGATGATTTTAAATCCCTGACTAGCCGAGGAGAGCTTCCCTAAATGATCAAAGATAAAGATCCTTTCCATTGAAGCATGTAAAATAGCTTCCAGTAGAAGCTTCTTTTCATCTTTTCCTTCATTTGGAATTCTCTTATTGTTTTTTACATAACTCACAGCTCGAGCAAGCTGGCCAATTTCATCATTGCAATAATACTGTAAGTTTTCCACTGGGGTTTGACTCTCCAGTTGCTTGATCATCCGTTTCATCGGTCTTAAGACAGATTGAGAGATAATCCAAATAAAAAGGCAACCTGTAATGATTCCCATAACATCTAAATATACAAGATATAATAACTTAGATTTAGCAATCTCTAAACGAGAAATTTCATAGGCAGTTAAAACAACATTGAATGCTAAAACTAACATTAAGCTAGCAAAGCCAATATACAGCTTTTTTCTAATCGTCCAATTGCGGAACAAGAAAGAAGCCGCTGCTATCATTAAAAACAATCGTCTTTTGAAAGAAGAGTTATTCATAGTGGCTCCAATGCTGTCGCATCAATTCCATAGATAAAGGTTCTTAAAAAAAACTTCAAACAAAAAGGGATCGATCGCAATTTACTCACAGCTAACCTGTTATAGATAGATCTTCGCTGGAGCTAAAAGACTATTCTTTAAAATCTTCCATGCTAAGAGCCCCTTCACGCATGGAGCGTTTATCACTGCGTTTGAGCAAGATAGAACAAATTAAGCTCACCAGCATCGTCAAGATAAAAAAGAGAAGGAGTGGCCTGTAATTGACTAAACTTCCCCCTTGTGGGGAGCTTTTAGTATAAAGATCTGCAATATAGCCTGATAGCCAAGGAAAAAGCATTAGACCAAAGTTTTGAATATAGCTTAAAATTCCAAAAGCAGTTCCTTGATAGTTTTTATGGATCACAATAGGCACCGTAGCCCATAACGCGGTGGCGATTAAAGAGTAGCCGAGCCCAATAATAAAGATAGAAATGGAAGGAATTGGCAATAACATAAAGCTTATAAGAGCCAAAGTAGTCAGTAAAGACCCGATCAATAAAAGGGTTGTCTTTTACCCATCTTATCAATAAACCACCCTAAAGCAGGCATAAAAATCATGGTGGAAACCATTAACATCGAGGCTAAAAAACCCGATTGCTTTGGTGTGATATTGAACTTATATTTCAAAATATCAGGATCAAAAATCTCAAAGCTAGTGATTGCTCCATAAAAGGTGATACAAATTAAAGTAAGATACCAAAATGAAATGGGAAAAGTGGATACATCTTTAAGTTTAAAAGGGAGATCATCTTCTTCTAATTCTGCTATCTTGGGTTTAAAGTAATGATCATAGAAAATGTAGATGACATAAGCAAGCCACCCTATGAACATCACTGCGCTTGCCAGCCAAAAAGCGGTCTGCAAACTATATTTTTGAGCGACTTTGACTTGTAGATTGAGTGTTAAAAAAGTACCAAATCGATAAAGAACGATAGTCAATGCAAAAGCCAGCGCAATGTGTCTTTTACCAAACCAGCTAACAAGCGCTTTCATAACAACAATTAAAAGAGCTTCTGAACCTGTTCCAAAAATCATCCTTCCTAAAAGCATGACTCTAAGTTCGGGGCTATAATCTGGGAAAAAATGTAGTGAAAGCCACTGATATAAAGAAGAAGGGATCAAACCATTTGCGCCAACTGTGGTGATAAAAGTACCGATTAAGCAAAGAGATGCAAATAAAAGTCCTGCAAAAAGGTAGCCCCAATAATCTACTAAAAAGCCCGCAATAAGCAGAGCAAGAAAGAACACATTTGCCACAGAGTAAAAAGAATAGAGCAGGCCAAACTCAGTACTAGAAAAGTGAAGGTCTGACTTAACTAAGTAGTCGATAGATGTGATGGAATCATAGACATAATAATCTGTAAGACCAACCAAGGCTAAGAGAACTAAAGCAATCCAACTTTTAAAGCTCAAAAGAAATAATCCACATCAATTTCAACTTAATTCTCTTCATGCGGATCTGTTGCTAAACTTTCAAGCTAAAAGCAGATAACCCATTTTGAAGTATTCATAGTCTTTCATCAACTGAAGGTACGCTTGTTCTCGAGTTCTGCGAATGGCCCAAATAGATCATCTCCACTTGCATCATCCCCATCTGTATCCATGCCTGCTTCGGTTCCTTGATCTTCTTGGAAAGCTACAAGCGCAGCAGCACTAAAATAGCTTTCGGGAAAAGGCCCATCTTGACCACTTGCAGCGTCAACAGTACCCGGGATAGCTCCCACTGGCCAACACTCATGGGCAGAGAGCACTGCATCACCCGCTTTGAATGGTCCAGCGTCATGAGATGAAAGTCTAAGAAACCCATGTGTTTGCACCATGTTACTGCTTGCAGCGTTCGAAACTCTCGGAATTTCTCCCGCCGACCAATACATCTGAAAAGACCGTTCATCAGGCTCCGCCCTAACTGCCACAGCATAGGGTCTTGGTTCGGTCTCAAAGGGCCCCGGTCCAACGACCCAATCTGAAAGTCTACGAAATTTGCCGGCTTGCGCCATGCCCATGCCATCTTGATCTATATGGCTTGCTTTTCTCACCCTTGAAAAATCTTTACGGTTTCTTCCTTCTGTTGATGCCGGTAAAAAGGATTGTATAGCTAAATTTTTTGAACCCGGTTGAAGATTTGCTGAAAAAGGACGAAATGCTGCTGCTGGGAGATCTTCAAATCCTACATTTGCATACTGCAACGCACTCCCACAGGGGTAGAAAGCGCTTCTTTTAGTGACAAGCTCTTCATATAGCCCATCACCGTCTACTACTAAGGCAGCAGCAAGCGCAGCGTCCATGAAGAGACCAGAACCTGATACAGCTCCTCGCCTCTCCCTGCTGGGGGGTAAGACATCCCAATCGGCAGATTGTACATCTTGCAAAAATTGAGAACCCAAATTAGACCCGGGTGCCGCCGCTGCCGCATAGCCTCCCGGAAAAGTTGTTAAAGAAGACACTTTTTTGCTCCAAAAATATTAATCTGCTTTCAGATTTTAGCTAAGGACCCATTTTTTTACATAAAAAAAACTTAAGCTATTAAGCTAAAATTGTTTTTTATGAAGCATTTCGCTATGGGGTGTTTAATTTGAAGTGTCCATTAAAGCCCCATCACCGAAATCTACTATCGGAAATGTATTGAAAGACTGTGGTGGTGAATATTGTAGAGCATACACATTAGCAGATACCCCATCTGAAGAAGGCCCAGGTGTTAAAGCAATTGGAGAACTAGAATTATTGGGTTTAAAGTGTTTGAATTGTCTACCATTAGAATTCCCTAACTCGCTTAATCCCTCTTCGAAATCATCTTCTTCAAGGTCTTCTAATTTTCTTACTCTGCTAGGGTCTTTAATTTCTCTTGATTGCCGAAGGCAGGTTTCAAAAACCACCCTAGCTTCCAAACTTTTAACATCTACTCCATCTTGATTGAGAGCAAGCCGGTGTCTACTTATCCAAAGATGCGCAGAAGAGCGTGCATTCGGCCCTTCCACAGCTGGAACAAAATCAACATCTAACTCATCACGCGATGGTTGAAATAGCCAGCGCTCTGGGTCTAAAGAAATAGGATGTGTTTGGGGAGAGTGCGCTAAATCTGCAGGTACAAAAAACATTTTTATCCTCAAAAGATACTAATTTGGCCTAATAGCTTAAGCTTCTAGTAACTTTTTTGACAGAAAAATAACACCTAAATATTTAAGCTAAAGTTATTTCTTTACAGAGATAAACATCTTGAAAAGCATGAAGAATTTCAATTCCCTCATTGAGAGGTTTTTGAAAAGCTTTACGTCCCGTGATAAGTCCTATGCCTCCTGCTCTTTTATTGGTAACAGCAGTCGCCACGGCATCCTGCAAATCGTTTTTACCAGAAGGGCCCCCTGAATTAATCAAACCAATACGACCATTATATTGATTAATCACCTGGTAGCGCGTTAAGTCGATAGGGTGATCTGAACAAAGCTTGGTATAAACAGCATCGGTTGTTTTGCCAAATTTCAAATCTTTAAATCCCCCGTTGGTTTCGGGTAGTTTTTGTTTTACAATATCAGCTTGAATGGTTGTTCCAATATGGTTGGCTTGTCCTGTAAGATCTGCAGCGAGATGATAGTCTTTATCTTTTGTTTTAAAAGCATCGTTGCGTAAATAACACCACAAAATAGTGGCCATACCAAGATCATGAGCATGTTCAAAAGCTCTCGCCACTTCCACAATTTGTCTAGAACTCTCTTCCGAACCAAAATAAATGGTAGCCCCTACCGCAGCGCAGCCCATATCATAGGCTTGCTTGACTGAGGCGAACATGATTTGATCAAATTTATTTGGATAGGTAAGGAGCTCATTATGATTCAGCTTTAAAATAAAAGGAATCTTATGAGCATATTTTCTGGCCACAATCCCTAAAGCACCTAAAGTGGTTGCAACTCCATTACATCCCCCTTCAATCGCAAGCCGAATGATATTTTCTGCATCAAAATAGATGGGATTAGCGGCAAATGAGGCCCCTGCGGAATGTTCAATTCCTTGATCTACAGGCAAAAAAGAGAGGTAACCTGAACCTGCCAATCTGCCATGATTAAACATGGCTTGTAAGTTGCGCAAGACGCGAATGTTGCGATCAGATGCTGCAAAAATGCGATCTACCCAATCAGGACCTGGAATATGTAATTTGTCTTTGCTGACAGTATGGCATTGATGTTTTAATAGGGTTTGAGATTTCTCTCCTAAAATCTTTTGTATCGCTGAATAACTCATTGTTCCTCTCCAAAATAAACACTTTCCTTTATAGGAACTATTCTCTTTTTTGTCCAAGATCTCCATCTTAAATTATCTAAGAGACAAAATACTTTTCCTAATATCCCCTTTTAAATAGAATGCAAAAAATTTAATGATGGACTTGAGCTATTTATGAATAAAGAAAAACAGATCACTGAGATGTTTGACCAGATCTCTCCAACTTATGACAAAGTTAATACCATTCTATCTTTTGGTTTAGATCGACTCTGGCGAAAAAAGTTAATCAGCCAGCTTCCTAAACAATCTAATCTTTCACTGCTTGATATTGCCACAGGAACAGGCGAAGTGCTTCTTGAAGCTTTTAAACAAAACCGAATTGAAATGGGCGCTGGCGTAGATCTTTCCTCTAAATTGCTCGATATTGCTCAGCAAAAATTAAATCAGACCCCTTATAGACCACAGGCTACGTTTATTCTAGGCAACGCTTTAACATTGCCTTTTGGAAAAGAAAGTTTTGATGCAACAACCATCGCTTACGGGATAAGAAATGTGCAAAATGTGGCAAAAGCTCTTTCAGAAATGCACCGAGTTTTAAAACCCGGAGGCAAAGCGTTGATTTTGGAATTTTCGTTACCTAAAAATAAATTACTCAAAAAATTACATCTTTTTTATTTACGCAAGATTGTCCCTCGCGTAGGACATTTTTTTTCAAAAAATCAATCCGCCTATGTCTACTTAAATGAAACTATCGAAAGTTTTCCTTATGGTGAACCCTTTTTACGCCACTTAGAACAAGCTAAATTTTCAAACTGCAAAGCAATACCTATTTTAGGAGGAATTACAACTCTGTATGTCGGCGTTAAATGAACTCAAAACTTTGAATCTCGCGCAATTTGAGATCAATTCAAAGCTCTATTATGTAGTTCAACAAAGCACTCAGATTGATCCTTTAGATCTCTTTTCACAATTAGATCAGACTTCAATTTTTCCTAAAGTTTATTGGGCTCATCGAGATAATGAGGAGGTTCATATTGCTTTTGGAAAAATTTTAGAGTTCCAATCTCTTCCTTCCATTCATTTAACTGAGCAAATCCAAGGGAACTCTTTCCAACTACAATTTTATGGAGGGTGTTCTTTTGAAAATGAGATGAAGTCAGATTCCCTATTTGCTTCTTTTGGTAACCGTTATTTTTTCTTGCCACAATTTAAAATTATAAAAGCAAAAGAGAATTTTGTTTGTATAAACACTCAAATTTTTTCTGAAATGCCAAAACACATTTCTCTAGAAATGCCCACACTTTTTAAAACAAAACTCGAACCTTTAGTTAAACTAGATGCAACACATCTTTTCCACTCTCCGGATTTTTCTTCTTGGAAAACCTCTCTACTGGGGCTTATCCAAAAAATGGAGAAAGATCAATTGCAAAAAGTAGTCATCGCAAGACAAAGCACCTTTGAAACAAAAACCCCAATAAATCCTTTCCAGCTTTTAGAAAAACTGCAGCAAAGCTTTAAAAATAGCTCCTTTTACTGTTTCCAATTGCAACCTAAGGTTGCTTTTCTAGGGGCCAGCCCTGAAATTCTCTACACTCGCTTAGATGATCAAATTAAAACAGAAGCGCTCGCAGGAACTTGCTGCATTCATGAAAACAAAAACTTATTGCATAGCCCCAAAGAACTTCATGAATTTAACTATGTTTCAGATTTTTTGCTAAAGCGCTTGGAAAAGATTTCTTTCAACATTTTAAAAATGCCTAATAGAGAAACTCACACAGGATATTTAAAGCATTTACACTCTCCTTTTAAGGCTACCTTGCATAAAAAGATTTCTCACGAGCAGATTATTGAAAGCTTATTTCCATCACCAGCCCTTTGTGGACACCCTTCCAAAAAAGCTTTAAAATTCATTAAAGAGACTGAACCTTTTCACCGCGGCTGGTATGCATCTCCTGTTGGCTGGATCTCTCAAGACTGTGCTGAACTCATTATTGCAATCAGATCTTGTCTAATATCAGATCAAAAAGTACATTTGTTTGTTGGTAACGGGATTATAAAAAGTTCGGATCCCACTCAAGAATGGAATGAACTTAATATTAAAATGAAACCCTTTTTCTCGGTTCTTGGCTATGAAAGTAAATAACCTCTCTGGACAAATTATCATTGAAGAACTTCACCGCTTAGGTGTTGATTATTTTTGCATCGCTCCAGGCTCTCGCTCGACACCTTTAACTTGCGCTGTAGCCTTCCGAGATGATCTACAAGATTTTGTCCATTATGATGAACGAGGCATTGCCTTTCACGCTTTGGGTTATGCTAAAGCAACTCACAAGCCTGCTGTTATTATTATTACTTCAGGATCGAGTTTAGCCAATGTTTTTCCAGCGGTGATTGAAGCTCACTATAGTCGTATTCCTCTCATTATTTTATCAGGAGATCGCCCTTTTGAACTCATTGATTGCGGATCTAATCAGGCGATTGATCAAGTGAAATTTTATAACCAATATGTGAGTTGGCAGGCAAGTATCCCCTTGTGCGATGAAAAACTCCCCATCGGTTCTATTTGTTCAACACTTGGTTATGCCTATGCTAAATCTTTTGAAGGACCTGTTCATCTCAATTGTCATCTTAGAGAACCCTTTTTAATCGATCAGGAAGTCTCTTCTGAAGAGTATGAAAGATGGAAAAATCAAACGGGGCCCCAATGCCACTTTTCCCCTATAGAACTTAAGTACAATCCTAAACAATTGCCTTCTCTTCCTGCACGAGGGGCTATTATCTTAGGCAGAGAAGTGGAGGAAGAAGATTTAGAGCCTATTATTGAGCTCTCTAAAAAGCTGCAATATCCCATTTTTGCTGATGTTTTGGCCGCTCAATCACGCGCATTACTTGGAAAAACAATTGAAAACTATGAAGCGATTATCAAGGCTAAAAAAGATTTAAAGTTTGATTGTATTTTACAATTTGGACACACCTTTATATCTAAAACCCTTCTTTTAAATCTGAAGAAAACCCCTCCTAAAGAATACTTTTTGATTTCTTCAAAGCTGCGCCGCTCAGATCCCAATCATTTGCCAAGTAAACATATTTGCGCCGAGGTGAATGACTTTTGCAAAGCAACCCTTTCTCAGCCTGTGGAAGAAGATTTATCTTGGCTCCAGTTTTGGAAATTTTCAGATCAAAAAGTATCTACTTTTTTGACGCAGTTTTTTAATAAGCACACTCATCTATCTGAGCCTCTCACGCTCCGCTCCGTTTTTCAAAATGCCAAAGAAAACCAACTTTTTTATATCGCATTGAGTATGCCCATCCGATATGCCCTTGCTTATGGAGATTGCCCACATCCTGTTAAAATTTATAATAACCGGGGCGCTAGCGGAATGGATGGAAACTTAGCCACTGCTTTTGGGATTTCTCAAGGGGCTGATGCTCCTATTACTATTGTGATTGGCGACGCCACCTTTCTTTATGACCTTAACTCTTTAGCGATGATTCAAGAAATGAAGCACCCCCCCACCATTGTTGTGTTAAATAACTATGGTTGTGAAATTTTTTCCTATCTACCCATTGCTGAAAAAAAAGAGATCTATCGCCGCTACTTTCATGCAGAACATTCTTTTACTTTTGAAGGAGCCGCCACACAATTTAAATTAAGTTATTTTCTGCCAACGACTCATGCTGAGCTTTGCGAAGTGCTTCAGCAACCTTTGGGCCAAGCTAAATTGATTGAAGTGCAATCTAGTAGCAGTGAAAATGTCTCTTTTCATAAACAATTAGACTCTGAAATTGCCAATGCTTTGGTTTAAAAGTTGGGGAAATCCCTCTCATCCTGCTTTTGTTTTTTTACATGGCTTTATGGGCTCTCATCTTGATTTCTTGCCAATAATTGAAGTTTTGCAAACAGAGTTTTATTGTCTTGCTATCGATTTACCAGGCCATGGCAATAGCAGTAGTTTTGTTCCTCAAAGCATTGAAGAATTTGATGACCTTGTCACTTTAACAATCCAAAAAAACATCTCTTCTCCCTTCACTCTTGTTGGCTACTCCATGGGGGGACGCGTTGCTCTAAAGCTCTCAAGTCGTTTACAACCCAGCATGCTCTCTCTCATTTCTTCAAAAGTCTTTCCTCTGAATGAAAAAGAGCAACTCGTTAAAATAGCTCAGGATTTAGATCTGACTGAGCAACTTAAGAATGATTCCTTTATTAATTTTTTAAAAACCTGGTATAGTCACCCTATATTCAAATCATTGACTATTGACTCTATGGAATATGATCAAATGCTTAGTCAAAGAAAACAACAATCTCCTGCCACTCTTGCCCAGATTTTAAAGCTGACGTCCCCTGTTTACGACTCTCACAACCTAGCTATCTTAAATTGCCCTCTTTTATATGTCGCAGGCTACCAGGATAAAAAATATACTCACGAACTTGCAAAAGTAAAAAAACATTACCCCAAAGCCTGGCTTTCTACTTTTTCAAATTGTTCACACGCTCTACATATTGAAGAGCCCCATACTTTCACACACACCCTTAAACAATTTCAGAGGTTTTATTATGATCCAATGGCAACAACCGCATCTGTTTGAAGATATTTTATATCACTGCGCAGAAGGCATCGCAAAAATCACGATTAATCGCCCCCATGTTCATAATGCATTTCGTCCACAAACAGTTGACGAAATGTCTCAAGCATTAACGATTGCTCGAAATGACCCCACTATTGGCGTCGTTATTTTATGTGGCGCAGGAGGAAGAGCTTTTTGCTCAGGGGGAGATCAAAAGATTCGTGGTCAGGCAGGATATAGCGATTCAAAAGGTGTTGATCGTCTCAATGTGCTGGATTTCCAACGTCAAATGAGAACTCTTCCCAAACCGATTATTGCAATGGTTTCAGGCTATGCCATTGGTGGTGGACATATTTTACATCTTCTTGCAGATCTTACGATCGCAGCAGACAATGCTATTTTTGGACAAACAGGTCCCAAAGTTGGCTCTTTTGATGGGGGTTATGGAGCCTCTTATATGGCGCGCATTGTAGGACAGAAAAAAGCGCGAGAAATTTGGTTTTTATGTCGTCAATATAACGCCCAGCAAGCACTTGAAATGGGTCTTATTAACACCGTGGTCCCTCTTGAAGATTTAGAAGATGAGACGATCAAGTGGTGCAAAGAAATTCTCCAGCATTCACCAATCGCTCTTCGTTGCCTGAAAGCAGCTTTAAATGCGGACTGTGATGGGCAAGCGGGTCTACAAGAACTTGCAGGAAATGCCACAATGCTTTTTTATATGACAGAAGAAGGGCAAGAAGGTCGCAATGCTTTTGTTGAAAAGCGTGAGCCTAATTTTAGTTCTTTCCCAAGATTACCTTAAAAAGCGAGGTCTTTGTATGAAAAGTAAAGTCAGTACTCTAAATCCATGGTTTGTTGCCATCCGCCCTAAAACGCTCACCGCAGGACTTTCACCTGTCATTCTTGGGTTTGCTTTTGCTTTAAAAGAAGGATTTTTTAATTTTAAAATTATAATCATGATCCTTATTGCGACAATGGCCATTCAAATAGCTACTAATCTCATCAATGATTATTGTGATTTTTTAAAAGGGATCGATAACAAAAAACACCTTGGATTCACTAAAGTCTTAGTAGAGGGGATGATTTCTCTGCAAGCAATGCGCAAAGCGATCTATGCCATTTTATCGATCGCGGCGCTCGCTTCTGCTTATTTAATTGCTAAAGGTGGCTGGCCTGTAGCCATCATTGCTGCTACTGCCATTTTTTTTGCTGTTGCATATAGCGCTGGCCCTTACCCTTTGAGCCATTTAGGGCTTGCCGACCTTGTAGAGCTTCTTTATTTTGGACCTATCGCAGTTAGTGGTACCTATTACTTATTGACTCACCATCTCCCTACTTATGTCATCATTGGCGGTTTTATCCCGGGATTTTTATCTTTAGCCATTTTAACCATTGATAACTTGCGCGACTATCAAACAGATAAAGCGAAAGGAAAGAAAACACTTTGCGTACGTCTAGGAGAAAAGTTTGCTCAATTTGAATATTACTCTTGTATTATGATGGGTTTTCTTATCCCTATTCTTTTAGTTGCCATCACCAAAAAACATTTTATTTGTTTAAGTTGCTTTATTTTACTTCCTTTGTATAAAACCTGCTTAGATGCTGTGAAAGATAATCACAGCGCACAAGAATTAAATAAAGCACTGAAGCAAACAGCGGCGAGCTTATTGCTCTTTACGCTGATATTTTCTACAGGATGGTTATTGTGAAGGTTCAAAATCTTCAATTACATTCATATGAGATTAAATTAAAAAATCCACTCTACATAAAAAATCACGCCATTAATAAGCGCAGAGGTTTTGTACTTGAGCTTCGTGCAGATAATGGCCAAGTCATTTATACAGATATTGCTCCCTTGCCTCACTTTCACCCAGAAACATGCCAAGAGATTTTAGCTATTTTCCCAAAAGTTCAAAAAAGTCTCCAAAATAGTTTTTGGTCTTTAAAGCTTCTTTTAAACACCGAGCATGTGCTTTCAACGGCCCTTTCTTACCAGCGTTTCCCCTCTTTGTATTTTGCAATCGAAATGGCTATTCTTTGCCACCTCATGCCCAATTTGCAATTCTTTCAAGATATCAAAGTCAACGCTCATTTAAAAGGAACTGACGCAGAAATTGTGCAAAAGGTGCAAACATTAAAAAGCTTTTCATCGCTTAAAGTTAAGGTGGGCAAAAGAAATCCTAGTGAGCTTTTGCAGCTCATGGATCAGCTTTGTCCTCATCTTTCATCCTCACAAAAACTGCGAATCGATTTTAATCGCTCCTATTCGTTACAAGAGCTTTTAACTTTTTGTGAAAAATTTCCTCTTGAGCTTTGTGAATATTTGGAAGAGCCTTTGGCAAATCCAATGGAACTATTGGCATTTGCTAGCGAATACCCTCACCCGATCGCTTATGATGAGTCTTTATTAGACACTCCTTTAGAGCTTTTATTGACGGTTCCCACTAAAAATGCGTTTGTTATTAAACCCACTTTGATTGGTTCTCTCCAAAAAATAGCCTATCTTTATTCAAAAGCACGTCTTCACAACCTTCAATTTGTTTTAACAAGTACTTTTGAAAGTGGACTCGGTCACTTAATGATTGCCCAACTCGCCCACTTTTTTGCCCTTGAAGAGGCCATAGGCTTGGATACCTATGCTTATTTAGAAAATGATATTTTATTAAAACCTCTCACATTTTCTAAAGATACTCTCTGTATCAAAGATCAACACATCTTCAATCCTTATCTTAATTGGGCTATGTTAACAGGTGCTCATGCCAATTGATTGTCCCTTATTTCAAGGAGCTAAGCTCCACCCAGAAGATCTTTTTATCGATGGCATTGAAAAAATGAGTTATTTTCAATTTGAGGGCTATGTTGAGCAGCTTTCAGATTATTTAAAAGATTATCACGAAAAAGAGGTCATTGCAGTGAGCTGCCACAATCCCTCTTTCTTTATAGCGATGCTCATTGCTGCCATGCGAAAAAAACTTCTTGTTTTTGCCATCCACTCCAGGTTGACCCCTCAGCAAAAAGCAGATTATTTAGCTCAAACCAAAGCACTTTATTTTTTTGATGAGCCTATTGTCTACGATAAGACAAGAGTGGCTACTTTAGTAGCGCCCTCCCCATATTTAGAAAATCAACCCCTCACTTATTTGTTAACTTCAGGCAGTACTTCTAAACCCAAAATCTGCGTTCATTCAATTGGACAACACTTTGCAAGTGCTAGAGCTTGCAATACTCATCTTTCTTATCAAAAAGAAGATCGCTGGCTTCTCAACATGCCCCTTTATCATGTCAGTGGCCTTAGCGTTGTTTTTAGGACACTTCTTGCCAGAGCCACTCTCATTTTGCCTTCAGAAAATATCCCTTTTGATTTAGTCCGTTTTTCGGTGAGTCACTTATCCTGCGTCAATACTCAGCTTCTTCGATTACTCAGTCAGCCAATATGTTTAGAAAAGCTTAAAGTCATATTGCTGGGAGGAGCCTCTCCTCTTTTCAATGTAGTCAAAGAGGCTAAAGAGTTAAAACTTCCTCTTTACTTGACTTATGGCTTAACAGAAATGGGTTCACAAGTGGCAACTTCTTTAGAGCCATTCGGCCCACCTCACCCACTTTCTCACATCCAGCTTGCAATAGATAATCAAAATCAAATCCTTGTTCGAGGGTCTTCGCTCTTTTTAGGTTATCTACATGAAAATAAGATAAGACCGAGCCTTAATAAGAGAGGCTGGTTTGAAACTAAAGATTTAGGAGTTTTTGCCAATCAAGAGCTTGCTATCAAAGGGCGACTGGATAATCTCTTTATTTCTGGCGGAGAAAACATCCAACCCGAAGAGGTGGAAGAAGCTCTTTTAAAATATCCTGGTATTTTAGAGGCCATTGTCGTTCCAAAAACTCACCCTGAATTTGACAATGAGCCGATTGGCTTTATTCGAGTAACTTCTTCTTTTGATGCCGCTCATTTAAAAAGCTTTCTAAAACAAGTATTACCCTCTTTTAAAATCCCTAAAACTTTTTTACCTCTCCAATACTCTTCACTCAAACCTTGTCGCAAATCGTTAATAAATCAACTGCAAAGCTCTTCAGGCTCTCAATAAGGCTGCTTAGCCAAGTCAATTTTTAAAGGCTTTTGAGGAAGTTGATTTTTAAAAATAGGTGGTAAATAGTCCATTAAGACTACAGGGAAAATGACTGCGCTCAAATTTCGAAGTTCTTCTTCAGAAAACCACTTAAGACCTCTTACAACCTTTTGTTCATCTTCGGTTAAATTGGCTAAAGAAAACGCTTCTATTGAGGTTCTAATTGGAATAAATTTTTGTTTGAAATGGATGAGTCTATTTTTAAGAATCATTTGAAATTCTCCATACCAGATAACAGGACCACAATCAGCTTCTGTAATAAAAATCCCTGTTTCTTCGTAAACTTCTCGACAGGCCGTTTGAATTAAAGTTTCACCAGGCTCAACAGTTCCACCAATGGGCGTCCAAAAAGGGCCAAAATACTGCCCCCCTGGTGAGGTAGCTGCTGGGTCATCTACATGAATCATTAAAAGTTCATTCTTAGAGTTAAATAACAACATTTTGACACTTTCTCTAACTTCAGGATTCATAAAGCCTCAATATATTAACCATTAAGAAGATAATCGAAAATCGGATTTCTCGACCACCATTAAGAAATAAAAAACATAGAGCTTATCTTACGGCTCTTTATTTGAATGACAACTAAAGTGATCTAAAAATTTTCTTTCTGAGTTATTGTAAGAATGAGAGTCAATTAGATTTGTGAACAACTAACAATTCTTCTAGAGCTTGAGAAAAGCAATGAACCCCCCCTCCATTTTTAGCAAGGAGCTTTTGAGAATGTCTTGAATCTAAAAAAATAAATTTATCGATCTTTTCTTTACTATACTTTCTAATCATTTTTTCAAAAATAACTTGCAGCTCTATTGGGTCAGCCCCGAGTGCCACAATGATTTTTTTGTTGGCAGGGGTTGTTAGAGAAAGAATATTAAAAAAATTAACCCGATGAAGATGAGGCTCTGGCTTAAATATATTTTTAAAGATACCCGGGATTCTAATTACCCTCAAATTTAAGTCGAGTTCTGTCAGTTGCTTTAAGACTAGCTCTTCATAAGCGGCGATCTTTTTAGCCTCCTCTCTACACTCTGCAATGAATTTTAAAACATCTTCTGACTCTTGCTCTTTTAAGGGAATTGTCTCTTTAAAAATCTTTTGCCCCAACTCAAAAGCCTCCTCTGCATGATTTAAAAGGATGCAATCGCCAATGATAGCCATCGCCATATCTAGATGAAAATTATAAGGCTGCTCGACAAAAAAAACGTTTTGTATCCCCAAATCTTGTTGAACAATTCTCCCGAAAAGCTCCTCAGGGATAAAGGGCACCTCTTGAGCACTTTTTCCTTGAAAGTCTTCTATCCAACGCCCTTCTTTTGTCTGAACAAAACCCATCCTTTGAAACTCTTTTAAAAGACCTTGCTCATTGAAGCCCAAACTATCTCTTCCCACTATTGCAAATGGCTCTCCTTGTCGGGGGCCACTGGGGCAGACTCCAACTAAAACATTTCCCCCTTCTAAATTTAAAATCTGGGCAGTGGTATTTGATTTTAATTTACCAACCCTATCAGCTAAATTGAAAAATCCTTCATTGAGCTTTATTTTGATGGACTCTCCAGGCACAGTATAAAAGGGTTGCATGAAGTTTTCACCCCAGTGTTTCATCCTTTTTTCACGAGCTTCTATTGTCCAATCATCCTTATATTCTAATGCCAAGTTAGGAACTAAAAAATGAAGTCCTCTAGGTGAATGAGCAAAATGAACATAATCTTGAACCCAATCCCCAATCTGAACAGGCTCCTGTTCTATATAGCGAACATCATCGAATCTATCCTTATCTTTGGGATCTGCTACTTGAAATACTTCAATGCCATCAGATGAAAGGTTTCGTCGTAAAAAACCCGCTATCTCTTTTTGAAAACACCAACCTTTTGATCTATAGCAAGACCCACACATGACTCCTTTTACAACCGGAAATGAGGTCAGATATCTACTGTACTTTGGAAGAGGGAAATCTTGAGGATTTAGAAGTAATTGACGAAGGCATGCGCTCCTCTCTAAGAAAATTTCTTTGAGTCGAAAACAATAAAGTGGGTCATCTCCTAAGGAGAGCAAGCAAGCAGAAGATATCTCGAGCTGGTTTATATCGGCAATCATTCGCTGTAAAACAAGACTAAGCTCTTGCTGATTTGATTTTTGAGATTGAATCAAATATGAATTTAATCTTTTTCTTAAACACTTATCTAACCATCGAAAACTTCCTTCTATGAGAATCATGAACTTGATCCTAAAGCCTGGATCTGAAAATGAACTACTCTTGAAAAAATAATCACAAGTCCACTCTATAAGAGACGCATCAAAGCTTTTAGAAAAAAATGAGAACCAAAATTGAATGGACCAATCCTCTCCTTTGTGGAATTCCAAAATCATCTGATCCAAAAGTTTTAGATCGAGTATTAATTCTTTTTGAGGAATCTGAGAAATAAAATAGCCTGCTTTTTCAAGCGCTTTCCTCTCTCTTAAATAATCAAATAAGGGGATCTCAAGATCGCCCAAATAGCCTTTAGAATAAAGATAGAAAAAAGCCTCTAAGGCCTTAGAAGGAGAGGCAGGGTTTGAAACCTCCTTTTCCAAATAAACTTTAAAATCAGAGGTAGATTTTATTTGGATTAAGATTGCTAAAACACCTTGCGATTTTTTAAATAACTCAAGGATGATTTGAAATCCAAGATCTTTTTGACTTTGCTCCTTGATCATTGAATGCAGCGTTTCTAACGCCCATGGATGCTCCTGCTCAAGGCCATATCTCAATAAATCTTGAGCCCAACTTTCAGTTAAAAATTTTGAAATACCCTCTTTAGCCATGGTTTCTTTATGGATTTTTGCTTGTTGAAAGCTATGGATAATCGAATCAAATTCTTTTTCGATTGAAAATTTATCGTTTAGTTCTAAAAATAGCTGATGCACTGGCATCATCAGGCGCTCTTGTTCTCTTGGGTCGACAATGGGGCGAAATTCTTTGGAAGCTAAATCGGGATTGTTGAGATTTCTCTCAAAAATTTCCCTAACAGTCGCCAAAGCTTCAAAAACGACACGATAAACGCCTTGATGCAGATTACCTTCAACGGTTAATTTTACTTTTCCCAGGTGATGATAAATGGCAGAAACAACCTCTTTGGGATGAATCGGATGAAATGACATACTCAAAAAATCTTCTCTATTTCAAACATTTTCATAAAGCTTCTTTGAAATTTAAACAATAATAAGAAGCTCATTCATCGTGATCGATGGAGACAATCCTCCCATTACTAGAAAAAACATCAGGATTTTAGAAAATGAGAAATTAAGCGATTTTTTTTAATTTCTCGAAGTCTTATCTCGTTTTTGATTGGTAATCCAAAAGTTGTTTTCTCATTTCTTGGGGAACCGCTATTTTTTGAAATTCTGAGGGCTGAATACAAGCATGTACTATGTTAGCTGTAGCAACTTGTACTTTACTAACATAGAGCTTATAGCCAACTTTAAAAGAGCTATCTTTGATCTCTAAAATATTTAAATGAATATCGACAAGATCATCTAATAAAATAGGCTTAAAGTAATCGGCCTCGGCATGAACGACAGGAAAAAAATAGTCTCTCTTAGAAAGCCTCTCTTGAATGCTTAAATGATGCTCACGCAAAAACTCTGCAAAAGCATCATGAATGATAATAAAAAGATGCCCATAAAATAAAATGCCCGCCCCATCTAAATGATAGAGCTCAATTCGCTTTTGGTAAAGGTAGGTTTTTTCCATAAAGTTAATTTAATTTCTTATACTTTTAAATGAAAGAACTGATTAATCGATATGGGGATAAAAAGGAGTTTGCAAGAATTCACAAAATCATGATGAATGAAAATTAAAGCACAAAACTTTCTAAATATCTTTAGTTTTTAGAAAAAAAATCCACTCTCAACTCTGCGATTCGTTTTAGAATAAGTGGTTCAGGGGGAATAGCTAAAAAATATTGCTCTACTTCTAAAAGATCCAATTCTGCTTTTTGCTCTGCCAATTCTTCCTTTTTCTTTCGACCTTCTAAATAGAAAATATTTAGCTCATTGTTCAGCTCATTTTTTATTTGTTCTCTTTGCATTTCGCTGAGATGCGTACAATCACATAGTCCACTCAGGGAGTCTTTTAGCCTGTTAATTCTTTTTTCTGCTTTCTGAAGAAGATGTTCTATTTCTAATATTTTTATCTGGTGGCTTTTTACTTTTTGATACCAGGCATGGATAACATCTACTTTTGCTGCATCTTGCTCAAAGGGCGGGCTGACTCTTTGACGTTTTGCTGAAGGCTCCTCTTCTGCACTTGCAAATCTTGCCCCAGATGGTAAAAATGAGGGATCACTGAGCGCATTGGGATTAACTGGGCCAAACATAAGAAAACCTACAAACCTTAAAGAGCTACATACCAATAATATATATTTTAGGATTTATTTGTCAATAAAATATCAACCTAAGTCTAAAATTGTCAAATAGATGTGAAGCGAAAAGCGCCTTCTTATTTTATCCAAAAAAGCTCTCACTGCGAACTTAATCCCTCTTCTTAAACTGCTCAATAAGGGGGGTTAAAGCACTATTTTTCTTAATTTATTGGCATGTTAACGAGCTTTAATCCTCATTTCCATCATCGGCCATTGATGCCGAAAATGTTTCCGATTGATCCCCATCACCTACTGACTCACCATCATTGGAATCAGCCTCTGCCTCTAGGTCAGAAACAATCATGTCGTCATCTGCCACTTCAGCCTCTTTTGCAGAATCCTGAGTTCCATATAGTACGAAAAGCTGATGTTGCCCTTCTGTATCGCAAATATTAAAGAAACTCTTTCCTTTTATTTCATGATTCATAAAACGCTTATGATCTTGTTTTGGCAGTTTCTCAAAAATTCTTTGTATGATTTCCCACTGCTTGTCATGAACAAGGGTTCCCAAAAGAGATCCTTGAGCGCCAGCGTTTTCAGTTAATATGACATCTAGAGGAACCTCCTCTAAAAGAGCCCCCACAAAGTCTAACAATTCTCGATTCTCAACATAAGACAAGAGTTTGATAAGCATAGGTAGCTCAAGTGCTTTAGAAATCGCCAAAAACACCTCTTGAGGTTTTTTTTGAGCGTATTTAGCTAAAAGGATCAATATTTTTTGAGCAAGTAGCTTATCTTCTTCAAAAGAAAGTATATTTTTAATGGCAAGAGCGATGACTTCAGGCAAGAAGATCAAATTAGTTTGTTCTTCAGCTAGATTGGATAGCAGCTCTATAAGAAGATTGGGTTTTAAACAACACCACTCTTGTAAAAGTTTTATAGTCTCTTGTTCTGTAAAAAATAAATCTGGCTGAAGCTTTATAAGAGTTAAAATAACCTTTGCAGACAAGATTCTAAGCATGCGCGCTTTTTGTGAGTTATTAGCCCCTTTAAAAAGATGTAATAAAAGGGGCCAATTCCCCGCTTTTTCAGCAATGCTTAGAGGACAATTTTTAAATTTTGCATAAAATTTATTTGGTGAATGGACTAGCAAAAATTCAAGAGCTGGATTAGATGGGTCAAAGGGAAGGCTCATGAGCATTTGGTGCGGAGTTTGAGAAGAGAGACCAAGCGCAGCATGGGAAAAATCAACATCAAGTAAGCGATTACTAAGGATAAAGTCATGCCACTCGCTCCAAATCACTTCATGTTGAAACTCATTCGACAGCGTCACTAAAATCGGCTCAAGAACCTCAGAAGGCAATCCCCAAACATGAATGAGTCTTGAATGGCTTAATAATCGTTGAAAAAGCTCAGGCTGATTACACTTACTCAGTTCAATAAGAAGTGGCAAAATTTGACTCATTAATGACAAAAGCGGTCTTCCTGATCCATCTGTCTCAAATAAAAAATCCAACTTTTGATAAAGCGCTTTAAAAAAGGGTTTTTCAAAAAGATGGGGTTGTTTGGAGATTAAAAATTGCAATATTTTGATTTTCAATTTAGAACTATGGACAATATGCGACTCATAGAATTTTAAAAATGAGTCCAGATGGGAAGTTTTGGTTAAAAGCTCTAGTAAAGAAATAAAAAAGGACTCTGGATCTTGATTCAAGATCGATGGTATTGATAGTATTTTGCCCAAAGCTGCATTGAAAAGTGCTTCATTTGCTATAATTGGCTCGTTACTAGCAATAGTTTGAGCTACCCATTCTAAAAGACAACTGCCATCAAAATGCCCTTGGAACTCCCCTATTAGGTTTTCACTCAATGATAGCTCGCTGTTTTGGGCTGTAGCCCAAATAAATTGATGGAGTATTTTAAGGTAATTTAAATAGCAAGATGGAATTTGCTTGGCTAAACCAAGAATTTTATTTGCATCATTGAATCTTTTAGAATCAAATAAGTATAAAAGAAGTGGCTCTAGCGAGACAAGCGATTGCTGATCTATTGCGATCTGATTTGCGATATAATATTGAATAAGATCAAAGAGGGAATTATGGGTGTTTGTTCGCAAACAATACGCTATCACTGCTTGCAATTGAGCTGGAGTCAGAAATGGACTTTTTTTGATAGCAGCCATCGCCTCGTGGACGGAATGCGAATTTAACCAAAAGCTAAAAGCAATAGCGGACATGTCAAGAAAAGGGAACTCTGAAAGAAATGGTTCTGAGGGATAACTTATAGCTTGGCTCACTGGGGTTGCCACAGCACTAGAAACACTCCCAGGTTCTTGTTTCTTTTCGGCCTGCTCTTGCTTAAGCTTTACGAGTTGGTTAATCTGACTCATAACAATTTTCATTTCATCGTCTAATTGCTGATACTCTGGCGTTCCATTTACAGATTGCTTCATTTTCTCTAAAAGCTCAGTTGCCCTGCGATTAAGATCATTCCAAACTTTATCTTCTTCCATCGCATTTTGAAGTTGTATCTGCAAATTCTTTATTTTTTCTGCTGCTGGATCCACAACATCAGAACTACTAACAGGTTGGATATTTGTAGAAGCTGCGGCATTTGTAGGTTTATCTGTTGTTTTTTCTTCATTACCCGAATCTTTTGCTGGATCAGAATAAACGACTACTTTTACACCCTCTTGTGAGAGCAACTTTATAGCGTTTTGTTGATAACGAATCTGACCCTCGATTTGTTTTTGTCTTTGATTTAGGTCCTGCTTATCTAATTCGTATCCTAAAAGCAAGGCCTCAATATCTAATGAACCTGAATTTCCATCTAGACCATTTAGTAATTCCTGTTCTTTTTGAGCTAGTGCCGATAGAGCAAGCTTTACTTGAGCTAGCTCACCCTCATGCTGGTTGAGCAATTGTTGATGGTGAGCTAAAAAGCCCTCATTTGGATTGACCGTTTGGCTTGAAGGATTCATTGCTGCATTTTGATCTGAAGGATGACTGTTTGTAGCTAAAATTGAAGATGCCATTAGAGCAACGGGTCCTTTGAGCGTCTGTTGTTGCAAGGCTTCATTAAGAGCCGCAAGAGCTGCTTCGCCAAGGGCTCTTTCTCCTTCGGGAGTAATTGCACAGGCTGCGAAACGATCTCGACAATTCCTTGGATCTATTCCGCAAGACAAAAAACGATCTTGCCAACCCGGCAGGCTATTGGTTTTAGCTAAAGGCTCGCCATCGTTATCAGCAGGAGATCTTCTTCCAGTGTCACCATCCGGTTTCGTATCCATAGGAGGTTGCTCATCAGCTTTACTCTCATCAGCGCCCGTATCCATGTTTTGAGCATTTGCGTCTTCAGGCTTTTCTTCTTTCAACTTTGGAAGTTTCTTTGGGGGCTCTCCACCCTCATTGCCGGCACTTTGCCTGAGAGGATACGTCATGGGGAATTTTGGAAAACTATCTACACTCCTTTGAATTTTTATTTGAAGCTCAAAGAAATCAGCCATAACCTGTGCAGCTTTTTTAGCGAGCTGTTGAAGACTCAGAGGTATAGGTACGACCAAAGAAGGCAGAGAAGGAAGGAATGGTTGCGTTGGTAAATTTGGAAAGCCTGCAGAATATGGCATGAGAGCACCTATTTTAAGAATGATTTTTTTGTTTATGTTTTGCTAGATGATTGGATAAATAATTAACAAAATGAGTTTACAGCTTTTTAAAGTCCAAAGAGTCTGACCATTTTAAGAATAAAAACCAAGTTCTAATAATATTTTAAAATACTCTTCTTCTTAGAATTTGCAGAAAGCTTTGAAAGTATTCGGTTTGATTTTTTAAATTCAATAAAGAGAATTAAGAGACGAGAGCTAAAGATTCTACAGGCTTTAAAACTTTACCCATTAAATCATATTCAAAAGCATCAGTAATTTCTACAAGATACTTTTTACCAAAAGTGTCTACTTTATCGTGTTGATTTAAGATGACCATGCCATCAATATCAGGACTCTGACCAAAAAATCTTCCGCGCATTAAAAGCTCTGAATCAGGGTGATAACCTTCAACAAAAACCTCTAAGGTTTTACCCACCCATCGTTGATTTTGCTTTTTAGAGACTCTGCGTAAAATCTTCATAAGCCTGTCATAGCGCTTTTGTTTGATTTTTTCAGGAATTTGCTCTTCCATGCCATAAGCGTGAGAGCCTTTTTCTTGTGAGAATTGAAAAACACCGACATTGTCGATTGGATAATCTTGAACAAACTTGCAAAGCTCTTCAAATTCTTCGTCTGTTTCTGAAGGGAATCCAACCATTAAGCTAGTTCGAATCACGACATTAGGAACTTTGGATCTGAGCATTTGAATAATGCGGATAATATCTTCTCTAGAAGTTTTGCGACGCATTTTTGTTAAAACGCGGTTATTAATATGCTGAAGAGGCATATCTAAATAAGGTAAAATTCTTGGATTATTTTGTATTAAATCGACCAACTCTTCATCAATTTCGTCTGGATAAATATAGAGAAGGCGTATCCAGTGGTCCCCCTCTACTTGAAGCATTTCTTTTAAAAGGGTTTTTAAATTTCCTTCAGGATGCCCTTGATCTTTACCAAAGTCTCCGAGGTCTTGAGCAATTAAAATAGCCTCTTTCACACCTTGATTGAGTAAGATTTTAAACTCTTTAACAATCTGTTCAATTTGTTTACTTTGTAAAGGTCCTTTGATCGCAGGAATCACACAAAAAGAGCATCTTTTTCGACACCCTTCAGCAATTTTTAAATAAGCATAGTGAGAGGGCGTGGTAATAGTACGGGGAATCTCCCCTTGTTCGATATAGCTTCTTGCTGAGGTAATAAAGTCTTGTGGGTTTTCAGATTTAATTGCTTTTAAAACACTTTCGACATCACCAGAACCAATCAAAGAGTCAATACTTGGATACTTTTGACGAATCTCATCTTGGTGTTGTCCGACCATACAGCCAGTCGCAATTACTTTAGCCCCTTTTTTACGATGAGCTAAAAACTCTTCAATGACCGAGCTAGATTCATCGCGCGAAGCTTGTAAAAAGCCGCAAGTATTCACAATTAAATAGTCTGCTTTTTTAAGCTCAGCAATGAGTTCATAGCCCGCTTTCATCAGCATGCCGATCATCACTTCGCTGTCGACTAAGTTTCTAGGACAGCCTAAAGAGGTAAAATGAATCTTATTTCCTTTCATAATGGGCACTATTTTGCCTTAATGAAATAAAAAATAAAAGCTTAAAAAGCGTCTCTCAAAAATTCATTATTTTGTTAATTTATTTTTTGAAGATCTTTTTGCAGGGCCTGTTGAATGAGGCGTACAGAGTCTACTATTTCCTTGAATTGCTCAAAGGAAATCGTTTGGGCAGCATCAGAGCGAGCCAGATCAGGCTCTGGATGAACTTCAATCATAAGGCCATCTGCTCCAGCTGCTACAGCAGCTCTTGACATAGGGGCAATCAGTGAGCGCATGCCAGTTCCATGACTTGGATCAACAATGACGGGCAAATGAGATAATTCTTGTAATATAGGAACAGCAGCAAGATCTAGCGTATTTCTAGTGTGAGTTTCAAAAGAGCGGATTCCTCTTTCGCAGAGAATAACCCGTTTATTTCCCCCACTTAAAATATATTCAGCAGACATTAAAAATTCTTTGTAGGTTGCTGACAATCCTCTTTTGAGTAAGACAGGCTTTGACGACTTTCCTAACTTTTTAAGGAGGCTATAATTTTGCATATTGCGAGCACCAATTTGAAGAATATCGACATACTCTTCCATCATCGGCAAATCCTCGCCATCCATAATTTCAGAAACAGAAAGTAAGTTATATTTAGTTGCGGCATCTTTAAGAAGCTTTAGCCCTTTTTCACCGAGCCCCTGAAAAGAATAAGGAGAAGATCTGGGTTTAAAAGCGCCTCCTCTGAGAACTTTAGCATTTAGAGAAGAGATAAATTCGGCGATTTGAAAAATTTGATCTTCATTCTCCACAGAGCAAGGGCCAGCAATCAAATTAAAAAAACCCTGTCCAAAAGTGTGCTCACCAATTTTAAAAGGCTGCGATTTCAAGAAAGCTTCTTTCATTGCTTCCGTTGGTAGTGTTGCCATTAAGTTTTTAATGCCTGTTTAAATTTTTTATACATTGTGAACATCGAAGATCCAACGCTTAGAGTCTACTGAACTTTTTAATCACTTGATCAAACGCATATTCACGCACATCTTCTGCTTTTTGCAAAGAGGATATTTCATCGAAGATTACTTTTACTATATCTGTTGGTATCATTGAAATGAGTTTTTTGCAACATCAAGATGAACTCCTTCATGATTTTGTAAAAGAAGGCTCTTCACTTGAGCAACAAAGGTAAGAATCTCACTTACTTTGCATCCACTTTTCAATAAATAGAATGTTATAACACATTGGCTAATTTTAAAAAGTTTTGGATCATTTTTTTTCCATAGTCTGATAATACCGACTCCGGATGAAATTGCACTCCCCAAATAGGGAGCGAAACATGCTTCAAAGCCATCGGAATTCCCTCTTGTGTTTGCGCAGTGAGCTGCAATTCTGCGGGTATTTTTTGGGGATGAACCATCAAAGAGTGATAACGAGCCGCCTTAAAAGGGCTTTGAATTCCATCAAATAGGTTTTCATTGTGATGGTAAATTAAACTTGCTTTGCCATGCACACATTTTGGAACGTGAACAATCTCTCCCCCAAATGCTTCAGCAATCGCTTGCATACCCAGACAAACACCTAAAATAGGTAAGTGTTGCATCTTTTGAATGAGCTCTATAGTAATGCCTGCATCTTTGGGCCTCTTGGGCCCTGGAGAGATGACAAAAGCTTTTGCTGGATATTGCTTTATTTCTTCTAAACTTTTTTGATCATTGCGGATCACTTCAACATGAGGATAAAGTTCAGCAATGAGCTGATAGAGATTATAAGTAAAGCTATCGTAATTATCGATGAGTATGATCATAAAGTGCTACAGCGATTCATTAGCCACGCATCGGCCAAGACAAGGGCTGTCATTGCTTCAACAATAGGAACTGCACGAATCACCACACAAGGGTCATGCTTAGATCCTTCAGGTAATGAAAAATCTTTTTCTTCACCCGATAGCGAGAGTGTTTGTTGAGATTTTAAAATGCTGGAAGTTGGTTTAAATGCAACTCGAAAAATAAGCGGCATCCCTGTGGTTATCCCACCTAGAATTCCTCCGCTGTGATTGGTTTTAGTGATCGTCTTTTGATTTTCTTTTACAAATAAATCATTATGCTCAGATCCTTTCATGTGAGCCGCTTTAAAGCCGGCTCCAAACTCGATTCCCTTTGTCGCAGGTAGTGACATCATCGCTTTAGCTAAATTAGCTTCCAGTTTTTCATAAATAGGATTCCCAAGGCCTGCAGGCAGATTTTCTACCTTCACTTCAATAATTCCTCCCAGTGAGTCCCCTTCTCTTTTAGCAAGCAAAATCGCAGCACTCATTTTTTCTGAGCACTTATCATCAGGACAATAAACAGGACTAGAATGTATTTTTTCTTGAAGCTGCTGGGTCTCTTCAGTAGATTCTAAAAGACTTTCATGGCCGATAGTATGAACATAAGCCAGTGGATAAATATTAAAATGAGCCAAGAGTTTTTTTGCCACAGCCCCTGCGGCTACACGAGCGACTGTTTCTCGAGCAGAAGCTCTTCCCCCTCCGCGATAGTCAAAGACTCCATATTTTTTTAAGTAGGTAAAATTGGCGTGCCCTGGGCGGAGCAAATCTTTACTGGGTTCGTATTTACTAGAATCTCCTCCCTGATTGGCCACGAGGATTGCAATAGGCGCTCCTGTTGTTTGTCCTTCAAAGACCCCTGAAACGATGGTAGCTCTATCTTGTTCTTTGCGTGGAGAGGTTAAAGGGCTAAGCCCCGGAGCCCTTTTATCTAACTCTTTTTGAAGATCTTCTTCATTTAAAGGCAGTTGGGCAGGACATCCGTCGATGACAACACCGATGAGCGCGCCATGAGACTCTCCAAAGGTTGTGATTTTAAAAATGTTGCCAAAACTATTGCTTGCCATTGAGCCTAACTATTGAGCCAAGGGCTCATTATTAAGGATTGGATAAAAACTTTCATCTATAAAACAATAGAATGAGTGGTTTCAAAGGTTTTTTCTAGTTCAGCGCAAACTCGATCGATCGCATTTTTTGGCATCATCATGATCGAATACAGATCGCTTTTCTTTTTTAAAGTTTGGCCATCGGCAACAAGCTTCTGCAAATCTTTTGCAGAGTCAATGCGTGGACTTACATTTGCTTGAAGCAAAGCATTAGTGTAAGCATCTTCGGGATTTAAGACGTGAACAATCTCTTTACCAAGTGCCGCCACTTTGACTCCTACTGTGGATTTATGACAAAAGACAGGACCAGAGGAAATAGCCACAACTTCTGAAGTATTGACTGTTTTAGGTGGGGCGATAAAAAAATTAGTGATCCCATAACGCTGAAGAACATCTCTTTCAAAGGTTGCTTCGGCACTTTTTGGATGAGGTTGAATCATAAAAAGAGCTTTATTAAAGGGATTATCTTGTAAACATTTTGCAAAAAGCTCAAAACCTTTTTGATAATCTGGATCTTCTCCCCAGCCTCCTAAATAAGCATAGACGGTCTGATCTTGCGGCAAATTCAACTTTTCTCTGACGACAATCGGATTAATTTGGGAAAATTCTTCACAAAAAGGCTCCAGAGATGGGTGACCGACGACCTCAAAGTTGGATGGACGATCGACCATGTGATTGGCTACATAATTAGAAGGATAAAGGACTTTCTCTACAACATGTTGAATTTGGTGAGCTACTTTAAACGCTTCTCCCTCTTCTGGGCCTGGGGCTACAAAGTTATCCCAAACCATAAAAGTATGAGAGTCTTGAGAGTATTCAGTAGCCAACTGCTTTTGAACCATCGAAGCGAACCCTACAACTAGATTATGGGTTTTAAGTCCGCTATGAATCATTTGAAGCTCGCTTTGGCTCAGCTCTTCAAAACGAGACGTTGTTTTATCAATCTTCTTTTCAAGGCCCAATGAAGCAAGAAAGATGATTTTATTGCTTGGCAATTTCTTTTGCAAAATCACCTCTGCAGCAGTACCCATGACTAAAACTCGATAATCTTTCCCTGTTTTTTCAAGGCAATGCATGACTGGAGCTAAAAATTCAGTTTCCCCTGTGTCATAGAGAACAAAGAGATTCTCTGTTTGGATCGATGCGTTTTTTTCCGTTACAGTTGCCATAAATAATCCTAACTGTTTCAAAATTAAGGCTTATTATATCAGCTAATTGAATATTTTAAAAAGATTTTAACATTTTGCAAGCCCATTTGCATTTTGCCAGAACCTCGCAAGCCTTTAGATCTTTGATCATTATAATCCATCTGGCTAACAATGAATAATTAAAAAAAATTATATAACTTTTATGGCTTTTTAAAAACGATCTTTGTAGAAGGGATTTAAGATGTTTTTTACAAGGTAAAGGAGACAGTCCATGGAGAGCACACAATTGGGTGATCTTTTTGATAAATGCTATAGCCAACACGGCTTATTTTTAGACATCCGTAAATCAGATAATAACTACTTTGCTCAGCCTATTTTAGAAGGACCTTTGGGCACACGGATGAACTTTAACAATAAACCCATGGTTATTTGGTCGATTAACGATTATTTAGGTCTTGCTGACCACCCAAAATCTAAAGCAGCAGCAGCCCAAGTGTTAGAAAAGTATGGCACCTCTTACCCAATGGGGGCTCGCTTAATGAGTGGTCTTACAAAATATCACCAAGCCTTTGAAGCAAAGCTTGCTCAATTTTGTAACAAGCCTTCAGCTCTTTTATTCAATTTTGGATACCTTGGCATCTTAGGAATCATCACTAGCTTGATTGGCCAAAATGACACCGTCATTATTGACCATGATGCGCACGCCTGTATTGTAGACGGAGCTAAGTTAGCTGCCAATAAAAGAAGCCAGTTTAGAGTTTTCAGACACAACAATATGGAAAACCTTGAGAGAATCTTAAAATCTACACGCGAGCGCTCTAAGGGGGGTATCTTAATTGTAACCGACGGCGTTTATGGAATGAGCGGAGAGCTTGCTCCTTTGAAAGAGATTTGTGAACTCAAAGAAAAATATGGAGCCAGACTTCTTGTAGATGATGCTCATGGTATTGGTATCATGGGAGCAACAGGAAGAGGCGTCGGAGAGCATTTTAATGTACAAGACAAAATTGATCTCTACTTTTCTACTTTTGCTAAATGTTTTGCAGGTATTGGTGGATTTGTAGCTGGTGAAGAAGCTGTTATTGAACATATTAAGTGGAATGCACGCCCTGTAATTTTTGCTAAAAACCTCCCACTTATTTACACTGAGTCGATGTCTGCTACACTTGATTTAATGATTGCAGAGCCTGAGCGCAGAGAAAAACTTTGGGCTATTGCAAGACAATTGCAAAAAAGACTCACTGAAGAGGGATTTCATATTGGTAAAACTGGCTCTCCAATTACTCCTGTTTACATGGAAACAGAAGGGCTTAATACAACAAAAGAGTTTGTGAAAACTCTGCGAGAAGAATATCATATTTTCTGCTCAGGTGTAATGTATCCAGTTGTTCCTCCCGGAGTATTACTTTTAAGACTTGTTCCGACTGCTAAGCATACTTTTGAAGATGTTGAAAATACGGTGCAAGCTTTAATTAAGACGAGAGAAAAAGTTTTAAAATCGAATTAAAAACTTATGGCCTATTCCACAATTGATCATTTAGAGTGTAGCAAGTGTCATAAAAAACACTCTGCAGATCAATTGATTAACATTTGTGATTGTGGATACCCCTTAGTTGTTCATTATGATCTTAAACTTGCTCAAAAGATCACCTCTAAAGCAGATATTGCTAAACGAGATGTTGACATGTGGCGCTATCACGAGCTTTTGCCAATCCTGCATCCTAAAGATGTTGTTACGCTTGGAGAAGGTTTCTCTCCACTTTTAAAATTAAATCATCTTCAAAAAGAGTTTGGATTAGACCATCTCTATGTTAAGTACGAAGGTTCTAACGTAGGTGGAACATTCAAAGCACGCGGAGCTTCTTGTGGACTTTCTAAAGCTAAAGAACTTGGGGCTAAAAAAGTAGCGATTACGACTAATGGAAATGCTGGGGAAGCTTGGGCTATGTACGCTGCGCGGGGACAAGTACCCATTGTAGTGATCATGCCCACCGATGCGCAAGAAGTCACCAAGATGATTTGTCAAGCTGTCGGTGCTGAAACTTATTTAATACGAGGCATGATTTCAGATGGGGGCAAGTATATTGAAAAACACAAAGAAGCTAGAGGCTGGTTTGATGTTTCAACGCTCAAAGAGCCCTATCGCCTAGAAGGTAAAAAGACCATTACTTTTGAAATCATCGAGCAGCTTGGTTGGAAATTTCCCGATGTGATCATTTTTCCAACAGGTGGAGGGATTTCCATTGCAGCAGCATATAAAGCCTGTATGGAACTTAAAGAACTAGGCTGGGTGGAAGGAAAACTTCCTCGGCTTGTCGCAGTGCAAGCTCAAGGATGTGCTCCTTTAGAAAAGGCTTTTCTTGCCAAAGAACAATACACTCAATTTTTTGAAGGGGCCCACACTAAAGCGAATGGTCTGCGCGTACCTAAACCCTTTTGTGATTTTATGGTTTTAGAGGCCATTTACAAATCTCATGGTTGCGCTATTTCTGTTTCTGATGATGAGATGCTAGAAGGGATCAAAAAAATGGGTCAAAGTGAGGGATTATTTTTATGTCCTGAAGCGGGCGCATGTATTTTAGGGCTCAAGAAACTCAAAGACCACGGACTGATTCATCGTCATGAAACGGTAGTTTTTTTAGGTAGCGGTAGTGGCCTTAAATATAGAGATCTTTTTCAAACCGATCAGCTGGAAGTTATTGATGCAATTAAATAAAAGATATAATGAAAAAGTTATTTGGATTACAGGGGCCTCTTCAGGTCTTGGCAGAGAACTTGCTATTGCTCTTGCTGAATATAACGTCTACCTTGTTTTATCTTCTCGCCAAGTAGACAAACTTGTAGAGACTCAAAAATTAGCAAATTTATCTCCTGAACGCTGCTTAATAGTACCAATGGATTTAACTTCGATCAAAGAAGATCAAATCAAAATGATTGGGGATCGCATCTTACTTAAGTTTGGCAAGCTAGACCTTCTCATTCACAACGCCTCTTTATCTCAGCGCTCACTAGCTCACGAAACAATTGATGAAGTAGATCGCAAAATTATGGAAACCAATTTTTTTGGTCCGATTAAATTGACTAAATTTATTTTGCCAACACTGTTTCAAGCAGAGAAACCACATATTGTGATCATTAGTAGCCTTGGTGGAAAATTTGGTGTTCCTTTGCGCTCCACTTATTGTGCAGCCAAACATGCTTTGCATGGTTTTTTTGAAGCTATGAAATTAGAGCTAAAAGATCGTATTAAGGTCTCTTTTTTTATTTTAGGCGGCGTTAAAACAGAATCTGCCATGCACGCTTTGAATGCTGATGGAAGTGTTCATAATCAATTAGATCTTTGGCATGCGCGCAATATGCCTGCTGAAGAATGTGCTCTCCAGATTATTAAGAAAATTCCCTCTCGCAAAGAGGAATGGGTACTTGGAGGTGTTGAAAAGTTTGGCATTTGGCTGAAACAAAATCTTCCTCTTGTTCATCAAAAAATTTTAGTTGGGTTTTACCAAAGAGATAAACAAAATCTCAATCAAGAACCTTCCTTAGATCAAAGATAACCCTTAGCGACTTGTTTGCTTGCCTTAGATTTTTTCTTAGGGTATTTGACAACTCCCATTAAGATTCCTGTCATCTCTAAGAGTCCTAACCAAAAATAGCCTAACATTACTGCAATTAAGAAATAATAATTTCCTAAATTAACCATGAAAGGGGCTGGTTTATTTAGGTATAGGATATTTTGACCAAATGCAAGGTTATAGAAATAAGTCACAAAGCAATAAACTAAAAAGCTAAATGATCCGGTATATATCAGCCAGCAAGAGAGCTTGCGCTTTTCTACATATAAAAAGTAAACGCTCATCATAAGTGGGGCTAGATGTTTAATCCAATAAGCGACCCAAACAATAGGCAGTTCTTTGAGCATCACAGAATAGGGATTCGTTGGCATTAGACAAATAAAAAGACAGCCAATCCAAGCAAAGCAATAATAGATATCAAAAACTTTCTGATGAAAACGAAATAAAAGGAAGATATTTAAAAAGACCGCGACATTGCAAAGCCAGATAATTTGAGCAGGATCTCTAAACAAAATGTCATAAATGCAAATTGTTTGAGAGAGGATTAAAGATCCCCCTAAAAACCAAAAGACTCTTAATTTACAGATAGTTAAAATAACGCCTATCAGAGCAAAACTAACGACAAAAGCAATAGTAAAAGGATTCATACATAAATCTCCTAACTCCCCTCTCATTAGAATATTACAAGGGAGATGTCAAGAGAAATTCAACAAGACAAACAAACTCGGCATAAAGCATCTAACACTGCTTCATCAGTAAGGTCTGTGATATTGAGCTCTGTATCTGCACTTTCTTTATAAAGTGCCCATCTTTTTTGATACATTTCTTCAAAGGAGCGCTCAAAGGCTTGTGCATTTAAATAATTGGGGATCCTTCCTTTTTGCAAATTTTCATAAACTTTTTCTTTGCAAAGAGATAAATAAATTAGCATCCCAGATGACTTCAATATTTTTAAAGAGACTGGATTTACAATGGCTCCCCCACCAACGGCAAAAATAGCATTAGAAATCTGGTTATTTTCGATAATTTTTTGCTCTAAAACTCTAAACTGAGCTTCGCCAAGTCTTTGGAAAATCTCGTGTACCTCTTCTTTCTTGGCAGTGCTTTTAAACTGATCAGCGACCAGTAACTCATCGCTGTCAATAAAAGGGCGGGCGAGCTTTTGAGCAAGCTTTTTGCCAAAGTATGATTTCCCAACTCGCTGAAATCCTATTAACACAATATTCATACGACTTCTATTTGAGCTCCCAACCTTTGGATAGCCTCAATGAATCCTGGATAGCTTTTATGAATACAATCTATATGACAAATACGGCTTTTCCCTTTGGCATGCAAAGCCGCAACGATCAGTGACATTGCAATGCGATGATCAAAGTGAGAATGAAGAGTGGCCCCATGAAGCTTGGATGGGTAGACAATCAATCCACCAGGCTCTTCATCCACCCTGGCGCCCATTTTCTTAAGCTCTGAGCAAATAGCGCTAATGCGATCTGATTCTTTATGACGCGCCACTTGTGCATTGGTAAGATGCATTTTTTCCCCTGCAAAGCAGCCCATAACAGCTAGTATAGCAAGGGCGTCAATGAAATCATCCATATTCACCTCTATTCCCCTAATCTTTTTCCCTTCTATAATAATGGCATGGTTTGCTTGATCAATTTTAATATCCGCTCCCATTTTAGAAAAAAGATCGAATATTTTTTTATCTCCTTGAGGATCTCGCAAGTCTAAATTATTCAAGATGATCTTCGATCTATTTAACATAGCAATCGCTGCACCAAAACTGGCTGAAGAAAAATCTCCAGCGACCGAGTAGTTAAAAGGCTCTCTTTTTGTTTTTCCATGCACTTTATAAAAGGAATAGCCTTTTCGCTCATAAACGACTTTGAGTTTGTCAAGCCAATATAGTGTTAAGTCAATCCAAGGTTTCTCTCCTGGGTTTAAAACTTCTATTTCCGTGATCCCATCTAAAAAAGCGCTGAGTAATAAAATACCCGAAACAGGTTGTGAATCCCGTCCATCCATCTTCACTTTACCCGCATGAGCTTTTCCTTTAACAGCAATCGGTGCTTTAGATGGATTTTGCAGGTAATGAGAGTGAGCTCCCAGTTGACGTAGCGCTTCAACAAGTGGCTCCACCACTCTGCGCTCACAGATAGATTCATCGCCCATCAGAACAGTTTGATTTTCTCCAAGGGCGGCTAATGCCCCAATAAAACGGAGGATTTGGCCAGAATTTTGAGCATTAATCGGTTCTTTAGATCCATTAAATTGCCCACCCGTCCCCTCAATTGTCAAAAGAGTATTCTCTTCAGAAATTTTGGCTCCAAATTGACGACAAGCCAAAATAGCAGCTTGCACATCAGGTGATTTTAATGGATTTTGAACATGACTAGTACCGTTGGTCAGAGAAGCTAAAATAATCGCCCGCATCGAATGAGATTTTGAAGGGGGGATCTCCAGTGACCCCGATAGCAGTGAAGGGTGTACTATTACATCAGTCATAAAGGGCTGCCTTCATTGTTTCTTTTAATCCTTTTTCATGTTCGGGGTGCCACCACTGCTGCTGGCTAGCCCCTTGCTCCAGCCAAAACTCTTTTCCACCAATGAAAATACAGTTTTTCTGAAGGGCTATCCCTTGAAGGTCCTTGTCATCATGAGAAACATCTAAAATGATCTTATTGTTAAAAATAATATTTTCAAAAGCAATTTCTTTTTGAGAAGCTGCGTAAATCAAAATATCATAATCCTTTTCTTGTAAAGAAGAGAGATTTTCAAGTGAGCGGTAATCTCCCTTGTATCTTTGAGCTAGCTCTTTGGCTTTATCTTCTGTTCTATTTACAAAAATGAGCCTAACGTTTTCTTTAGCTAATGAAAAAGCAATTGCTTCAGAAACTCCCCCAGCTCCTAGGAGCATTATTTTTTTTCCTTTTAAAAGAGTGACTCTCTTTAATAATTGAAGAGCAGCTATTCCATCGGTATTTTTTCCAAATAGTTTGTGATCCTTAAAAAGAAGCGTATTAATAGAGAGCTCTGTTTTAAAATCTCCTTTTTCTCTTAAATAACCTGCAGCTTCCTTTTTAAAAGGAGCTGTCACGCTCAGACCAGAAAATGCAAGCTCTTGAGCATTCAGTAAAAAAGGGATGAATTCCTTCTCAGTAAGTTCAAAATTCAAATAAATGGCATTTATTTTTTTTTGATAGAAAAGATTATTATAAACTTTAACACCCGGGCTTTTTGAAAGCGATGAACCGACTAAGCCATAAATTTTAGTTTGAGGGTTAAGCGTTGGATAATGATAGAGATTCATTAGCTCTTCATAAGAAATTTGCCCAAGCTTTTTTCTCGTTTTTACATCTAAAGATGTGTAAGTGATCCTTTGAAGATAAATAGGATTTAAAAGACGCGTTAGATAACCTTTTTCTCCTAAAGAAATACCAATAAAATCAGAATGCTTTTTCATGAGCTTTAACATTTGCATAGCCTCTATTGTGCTTGTATGCTCTGCAGCTATTTTATATTTCCAGGCGGAAACTTTTTTCATCGCTGATAGTTTTTGCTCTATCTCTTCTTGAGAGAGTGAATCTAAGCAATGATAAGATAAGATCACCTGAGTCTTTGATAAATGATTTTGGTATTCTTTAATCCATGATAAATCTCTGTCATACTCTAAATCTAAATAAGGGGGCCTAAGCATAATAGCTTTTTTTAAAGCCTCTCTTCGCTTTTCTTCAGGATGAGAAGAGCCTCCCTCTTTTTGTGAACGAAAGGTTAAAAGAAGGGGCCTTTTTTGCAAAAGCATCGATAAAAGATCCCAATTGATAAAATCAAGTGCATCAAGCCTGAGTTCTACCACACAATCAATGGGAACATTATCTAATAGGCTTTCCATAAGCTCTGAAGAATAAATAGAGAAAACAATCATTGCAGCTCTTGTATAAACTTTAACGCTTCTTGAATTAAACTGGGCGTGACCGAAAGGCAATATTGACCCAGGCATGGATTTACTACGCCTATTTTATCTAGCATCACAAAACGAGGCTCCCCCTTTAAAGATTTTTTATCGCTCTTCATGATTTCTATCAGTTTGAAAAGATCAAACTTTTGCTGAAAAGCATAGGGCAATAGACATTGCGTAATGCGATGAAAGTCCAGCTGGGACAAGATATTTAACCGAGTTGCTATAAAACATTCTGCTATGATCCCTTTAGCCACAGCTTCTCCATGAGATAGCTGATAGTTATAGTAACACTCGATGGCATGGGCTACTGTATGCCCTAAATTTAATTGACGACGTAGTCCCAAACGTTCTTCGGGGTCTTCTTCCACAATCTGAGTTTTAATTTGGCAAGCTCTGATAATAACTTCTTCTAAATGCTGAGCGCAGATGACTTCGTACCCTTTCTCTAAAATTTCAAATAAAGGGGCATCGGCAATTAAAGCTGCCTTGATGATTTCAACAAGTCCATTTTTTAATTCTTTCTGCGAAAGAGTTTTTAGCATCTTAAAATCAATGATGGTGGCATCTGGAAAATAGAGGCTGCCGATTAAGTTTTTTCCATAAGGTGTATTTACACCATTTTTTCCTCCAATGGCTGCATCGACCATCGCCATTAAAGAGGTAGGAATATTAATTAAAGGAATGCCCCGACAAAAGGTGGAAGCAATAAATCCTGCGAGATCTGTAGTCACTCCCCCGCCCAGGGCTAGAAGGGTGGTATCTTTTCCTAGACCCAAAGAGAGCATCTGATCTTCTATTTGCTCTTTGGTTTTTCGAGTTTTGAAAGATTCTCCCGGTTCAAAACGGAGTAGATAAGTCTTTATAGAAAGATTTTTTAAAATTTGAGATAGACTTTCTCCATAGAGAGACTCAACATGCTTATCACAGAGAATGACAGCGCAGCTGGTCTGGCAAATCTCTTTTAAAATCTTTTCATTAATAAGTCCATCACCTATCAAAATACGACTTTTTTGAGATTGTAAAATATGAGTATGCATAGATTTTGATCATATGAAGCTTGATCAATAAGCTCAATCATTATTGTCTTTATAGTCCAAAGAAGAGACTACCTAAGGCCCAAGAGATGACAAAGTAAATAGCCATCGAGAAAAAGTCATTAAAGGCTGTGACAATAGGACCTGAAGCCACTGCTGGATCTACTCCAATTTTGGCAAAGAACAAGGGAGAGAAAACGCCTAAGAGTGAGCCAACGATGCAAGCCCCTATTAATCCTGCACTGACAATCACTCCAACAATAAAAGGACTGACAGTAATGTGTGAGGCTGCAGAGATATCGAGAAAGTAAACCAGAACTCCGGTGAGTAGTCCAAAGAAGAGCCCCATCGACCCTCCTATAGCAAGTTCATGAAGAACTGCTTCTTTGGTGCTTCGATTCGAAAAAAGACCTGTAGCCATTCCGCGCACCAGCACCGTGCTACACTGAACGCCGATATTGCCAGACATTCCAGTAATTAGTGGGACAAAAAAGAAAACAAAGGCAAGTAATAAGCCTTCTTGACTATCAAAAAAAGCCATGCTTGAAGCATTAACCAGTCCCGCAATGAGCGTGACTAAGAGCCAAGGAGCTCTAGCAATTAACTTTCTCCAGATAGGCTCATATTTTCCAATTGATTCATTGGTACCACCCATATAAGCAATGGTTTCATCGGCGATGTCTTCTAAGGCTTCCACGACATCTTCATAACAAATAACGCCCATAAGCTTGTCATCTTCATCAACGACAGGAAGGGCTGGAATTTTATATCTTTCAACAACATCCACAACCTCTTCGCGATGAGCTTCAGGGCCTATGCTATGGGAAATGGAGCGCATCACCTGCTTAAGCGATAATGTGGGAGGATTCACAATTAAATTGCGATCGGGAACATAGCCCTGGAGCTGCCCTTTTTCATTCGTCACAAAGATTCGACGGGTCATTTCAATATGGGGATGTTCACGAATATATGCAGAGACTTCACCAATAGTAGCTGTGGTAGGAAAAGCAAAAAAATCGTTCACCATCATACGTTGAGCTGTATGACGATCTTTAGAGCGAAGCTCATTCATCTGATGGGCTTTTTTTGCGTCTAATAGTTTGAGTAGTCTGCGAAATTTGCGATCAGCAACGTTATCAAGAACCCAGACCGCTTCGTCTGTAGGCATTTTGTTGATGAGTTTTACAATTGCCTCATCATCTAAATGTCTTAAGATATGAGCACAGACAATCGGTTGTGTATTAATTAAAAAAGGGGCCTTTTCACTGCTGCGTAAATTTTCGAAAAGAACCAAAAAAGCTGAGACAGGCATTCGAGAGGCTGCATAAGCTAAGTCAATAGCATTATGCTCACTGGCAATTTTAGCCATTTCATGAACTTGGACTTCATAGGTCAATTGATGAAGGGCCCGTTCAAGTTTTTCTTTGAGAATATCATCTACAGTGGCTGCATTAATTTCTTTCTCGATTAAAAGTTCACTCATGCTCCACCTCCGACGCTTTTATGTCAAAAATTTTAAACTGATTCGATAAAAAAAACAACTTAAAATATTTATAATTAAAAAATTACTTATAGATCAGCCGATCATAATAAAAATTTAATTATCTTCAAGTCTTTCTTTGATTGGGCTGGATTGAATAAAGGAATGGAAGGGTTCATAAGAGCGCAAAGCCTCTAGGCGTGGCTCAAACATGAGCTCTTCGCTATCTGGCATGCTCCCTTTTGCCTGTGAGAGCTGCAAAAAGTGAAGGGCTTCCATGGGGGAACTTTTCATTGAATAGAGGCACGCTAAATGAAAATAGGCCTCTTGCTCACCCAGGGCTAAAGCTTGTCTTAGTTTTTTCTCTGAATCTGTTAATAACGTAGAGTAAAACTCTTGCTGAAGTGGCTCTTTGATCAAGAGGGCATACTGCATAAGCGTCACAGCCCAGTTTAACCAAATAAGACTATCTTCATTATCTTCTTGAGAAGCTCGGTGAAAATTTTCCAAAGCCTTACAATAATAATCGGTATCTGAGTAGAGCTCGGCTAAATGGCTATAGACAAGAGCTAAGTTGTAATAAACACATTCATACCCGCTATAATTTTCTAAAAGAAGTTCTAAGATCTCGGCTGCTTTGCTATAGTCACTGGGGTCATCGCTATAGTTACCTAAGAAATCAAGAGCACAACCATAGTTAAATAAAAGAGTTGCAGGAGGTTTTTGTCCCTGATAAAAGGCAAGGGCTCTTTCAAACTTTTCAACCGCTTGTCGAATATTTTCTGGGTCATCTAAAAGCTCTGAAAGGCTTAAGTGAACAACACCCCACTGATTCCAAAGATCTGGGTAACTCTGAGAGTGTTCTGAGGCTGCACGAAAATATTTATGAGCCGCTAAATAATATTCTTCATCTTGATGTGTTTTTCCAAGAGCAAGCTTACATCGACCGAGTCCAAAATGGGCATGAAAATGATTCGGTTTTAATTCAAGGGCGCATTTGTAGCTTTGAATTGCCATTAGATAATAACTTGTATCATCAAAGTATTGCCCAAGCATGTAACTGGAGTAACCTTTGCAATAATATAGATGGGCCTCTTCATTGGTAAGTTGAAAAGCATTCTTAATCTTTTGCTCACCGATTTTAAGTTGTTCTAAGTCCCCGTTTAAATGTCCTAAGGTTGAATAGGCTTCACTAATAGCAGCATGAGCTAAATAACATTCAGCATCGAGTTCGATAGCTTTTTCAAACTTTGTAATAGCCATTTGCAAATGTTTGCTTTCTTCTTTGACAATCCCCATTTGCAAGAAAAGTTGTCCCCAATTCATCCACAGTTCAACATGATCTTGCTGGATATCTGCAGCTTTGGAATAGGCGCTATAAGCTTGCGTGAAATCCTCGTCCTTATAAGTCATTTGATAGATCTTATGAAAAGTATTAGCGCAAGAAAGCCAGCATCGGTAATAGCTAGGTTTAATCTCTAAAGCTTTTTGAAAGCATCTTAATGCTTTCTGTAAAAAACGCTCATCGGAAATTAAAAGACCCATTGCAACATAAGCATTTCCAAAATCGTGCCAGAAATTTTCTCGTTGAGAATCATGCGCTGCAGCTCTTTCAAATAGCTCGATAGATTTTTTAATATCGACAGCTTCACCTGAATGCTTGCCAATATAATACCAGCAAAGCGCCCAGTCCCATAGGAATTTTCTTAAGAATTTAGGATCATCTTTAGAAAGATCATATGCCTTTTGATATTTCTCATCGCCTTTATGAAAACTCTCAATGTCTTTATTTATTAAACCCAAATGAACGCAAATATCACCCCAAATAGCCCAGGCGTCAATACTTTCATTTTTCAAATTCAACGCTTGTTCAATATGTTTTTGAGCTAAGTAAAGATATTGATCATTGGATTTATGGATCCCATAATCAAAAAGAAAGACCCCTTGTTTAAAATGCAGATTAGCACTTTGCGGGGCAATCCGACGCACTAGATCAAAGGCATTAAAAGCAAAGTCATGTCCTTGTAATATGAGATGCTTTGCTTCTTCAAAGATCGTTGACGCTAAATGTTCTTTTTGCTCAAAATGAAAATGTTCCCACTGCGAAGAAATGGAGGCAATAGGCTTGCCTTCTTTAAGTTGTCCGAGCAAATCAAAAGCAAGAATGTCTATATGTTTGGATGATTCCATAATGGCAGTATAAGTCCCATTTTTGTTTTACTCAAATCATTTTAAAGCCAATTAAAATAATTTGTAATATGCTATAGACCTACTTGATTTCAGACCATATAGTCAAGTCAATTTTCATTTTTTACAAATGCTTTTACGCAGCAGAAGCAGACTGTTGTTGTTTTTGCAACTCTATTAACTGCTCCATCATTTTTCTATGTTGATAGAGAAGCTGATAATAGAAATTTTGTAGCTGCACTTCTTGCATTAACTTCTCATCCATCTCTTTAATAATTGAGTTAGGATCTAAAGCTGTGAGTGACATCTTGATATGAGGTAAAGTCACATCTGCTAATTTCTGCTCTGTTATTTCTGCAACTTTTTGCGTTAAAAATTCTTTATCTTCAGCTGTTGCTTGCGAAAGAAGCTGAGCATATAAATGAGAAATAAGAGATTGATAATTTGTTCCATCTTTTGGCATGTCGCCCAACTCTGGTCTATTTGGAAATAACAGACACTGCTTGAGGTAGACAAGGAGAAGAAGTTTTGGTTTTAATTCTTCTGCTACAAAAGTTCCAAGTTCTTTAAGACGATTTGCTTTAACTAACTCTGAATATTTTTCAACTGCTGCACGCACTTCTTGATCGACTATATAAAGTTTCGCAATGACAGCTCTTGCTGCATTTTCTGGAAACTGTGGATCTACAGTTCTTAGTGGCTCAAAAATTGGAGCGATTTGTTGAAAACTTTTTGCTCCCATTAATTCAGCGATAATCCCTTGATACTCTTCTTGGCTGATATTGCTTAACTGCTGATAAGTACCTGCATATTTCTCACTGTCATTGTACGCATTGATTTCTTTCATGAAACTTTGCATTGCCGATTGAAGCACACCAAAAGTGATTAACTGCTGAGCTAAGGTAACTCCAAGAGGTAATATAGTTAAAAGAGGATATTGTAAAAGGACTGTTCCCATTTGTAAAAGAAGATCTTTTCCAAAAGAAGCTTTTGAACAAGCTTGTCCTACTAGAGCGGTTAATGTTTCAATTCCAGGAATCGCATTCGAATAACCAAAGAGCGAACTAATGCCCCCCACTAATCCATAGGCAACCGCGCCTATTTTAAGAGCTGTGAGAGCTTTTTGACCGACCCATCCAAGTGTACTTTGTGGGGCAGTATTAGCTTCTTTTGCACCTCTAGAAGTTATCATTGTCATTAAAGATCCCCCTGTTAAAAGGAGGCCAACGACCGTCGAGGTTGTCCCTAGGGCTGCAACCCCACTTGCTGCCACATATCCACTTAAGGCAATTTTAGCGACAGTCCAAGCTTTATCAGCGGCCCATCCTAATGTTGAGTCAGAAGGTGTGTCTGCCCCATAAAGAAGGTGCTCTACGTTGTTCTTTAAAACATAAAGAGAGGCTGCTGCTGTAGCTCCCCCTAAAACGCTTGGAACGCCATATTTTATTGAAAAGCCTAAGGAAGACAATATGTACATCGCACTCGTCGGAATAGCTCTAAATTTAAAAGCCAATCCCCCCAAGCTCTTTGTAAGAAGGTTAAATAGGTGTTTGTTGCTGTTAAATGTCTCATTAAAGAGTGGATTGAGAGGTATCCCTAACTGGTTGGGATCCATCATATTAAATACTGGCGTCGACTCTACTGGGTCATTTGGACCTTTTCCTGATTGATCAATCCCTGGATTTATTTGTCCTGAGGCTCCTCCTTGTGAACTCTGCGTTCCTTCCATTTGCATTTGAAGGAGCATCTGCAGAAACTCTTCTAGTTCTTTTTGCTGCTCTGGGGTCATCTCTGGCATTTCCTGAAAAGGAGCAACCACTGCTGGGGCCATCTCTGGCATTTCCTGAAAAGGAGCAACCTCTGCTGGTTCTTCTGCATGACTCAAGATTGGGCTCTTTTTATATGGCTCATTTGGAGCTAGCGCAAACCCAGACCCTGGGATAGGTTTATATGGTGATGTTGGCCCTACTGGCATATAGAATCTCCTTTAGTCTTCAAAAATATTATTCACTAAGTTAATTATGGCAGAGCTATATTAATTTTTTATAAAGAATCGAAACTTATTAATTCAAAAAATTATTTTAATAGACAGATTTACTACCATTTATAAAATCTTAATATGAATTATATAAAATAAATATAAATGAAATCAATTTAAGGACTTTTTTGGATGGCTTCTTCAGGATATTTCAATACTCTTTCTGATTTTTTTAGCTCTAGTTATGACACTTTTACAAATTCTTCGTTCTACCAGCAATTTGGAAGAGTCAAAGACGGCGCCCTTCATGGAGCTCAAAAGCTAAAAGATGCTGAATTTAGCGGTATTGCTTATAAAGCTTTCCCTGTAGCCTTAGGTGGATATCTTGGTTTTAGCGGCTTGAAAACACTCAGTGCAGCCGTTTTCGGCTACGACTCCCGCGCAATAAAAAAAGAGTTTCTAAAGAGAGCATATAACAATTCAGAGCTTTCATATAATGAGCGAATCAGCCTCTGCTCAAGGGGGGTCTTCGGCTCCATGAAAGGACAAACAAGAGCTCAACTGCTTGCTGAATCGATTATCAAATTTTTACTTTCGGCAGCCTTAATTGTACCTCTTTTTGCAAAAAATAACGCAGAGACTACCCCAGATTTAGAACAAACCAGAATTTATAATCATCAGCTTAAACAACAAGAAAATGCGGCCATTATTAGTGGAACATCTCGCACATTCAATCTTCACACATGGAAGGATACTTATAATGAGCAAGGTGGTCGTTTTGGACAAGTTTGGGAAAGAAGCTTAAATCAACCACAAATTGATGAAAATACTCAACAGTTTGCCACCAAGGTTTTAGACGCGCCTACAGGACAACCGACAATACTTGAGGGATTCAAAGGCTCACTCAAAAACGCTTGTGACTGGACAGTGGGACTAACTCGCTGGGGTAGTCACTGTGAAACGCTCACCCCCAATACTCCAAAGCCCCTCTTTAATACCATGGCAAACGGCGCCGTTTTTATTGATGAAGAGGTTTTAGGTAGAAGCTGTAATGACACCCTTTCTTTTATTCAAAATGATCCTGAAGCTCTCTCATTTAGCGCTCAACAAAAAGGGAACTTAGACTCTTTATCTGAGTCTTTATTGGGCTGCTCAAAGCTGCGATCTTCACCTGGCACCAATTTGAATCCTACCTACAAAGACATTATGACAACAGCGTGTAGAAAGACTCCAACCTATCCTTTAGGCTGGGCCGAGAAGTGGGCTTGTAAGAAACTACACTCTCTTTCAAATAATAGCTGGCTATTTAACAATCCTAAGCAAGAACGCCAAGATTTAACCTCATTTGTTAATAGAGTCTGCACTTCTTTGAAATCTCGCTCTCAAACCAATCAACTCTTAGCTCCAAACCAACCTTTTGCCCTATCTACTACAGATAAAGAAGCTAAAATACCAGAGCTCCTTGCTATGTCTAAAGCATTTTCTAAACTCAACACTCCAACCTCTGGAGGTCAGCCTTCATTGCTTCAGGGAATTTTAGAGACTAATCCTGCCATGGCAGGTCCATTTACTAGAAACTTTTTAAATATTAGCAGTGACACTCCTTTAACAGATTCAACTATTCACAAAGCCTATAAAGACCTCTCTCTAGCGTATCACTCTGATAAGTGTTCAGCTGAGTTGAAAGAAAGTTGCTCTACCATTTTTATGGCAGCAAAAGAACTTTCTAAGCTTACTAAAGGCCACAACTTAGAAGGTACTGCAAACAATTTTTACTCAATACCCGAGCTAGCTGGCCAAATATTTAATTACTTTCAATCTAATTAAGATATAGAAATTAGACTTAATAAGGATGAATGTGAAATGAGCTTGTCATCGGCAATAGCGTAAATTTTCTTAGGCGCATGTCGCTCACACAGTTTCTGTAAGTTATCCACTTTTTTAATAATGAAATCGATTTCACTTAAAGAGGCTAAAAGCTCAATGAGCGCTGTATCTCGTGGTTCATTTTCAAGATAAACAACAAGCTTGCAATCTTTATGCTCTTTTTTTAGCTGCTTGATCTGAGAGAAAAAACTTGGAGTGAGATACAAGCCCAAAGACATTTGAAGTAAGACAAAGTTTTCATGATCTAAAATAAACTGCAAAACTGGCAAGTAATTTTGAGAGAAAACTTTATTATCTAAATGCTGACTTAAAACAAGCTCTGCAAGCGTTTTAATAGAAATTCTCGCGCAACCCAAATGTTCAACAACTTCAGCCGCTGCTAAATTACACAAAACAGCTGCTTGAGAAAGGGGCACTTGACTGCAGAGCGCAAAAGTTAAAACAGCTAAAACAGTGTCACCTGCTCCCGTCACATCAATGACTTCTTTGACCTTCACCGGAAAATCTTCTCTTCGATTGTTCTGAAAGAGGGAAATTCCTTTGTTTGATCTTGTGATCATGATGTTTTCAATTTTTGTCTGCTGCAAAATTTTATTTGCAGCGAGTTCTAGAGGCATTGTATCATCATAGCCACTAGCAAGGTAGGCTTCACTCGCATTAGGTTTAATTAAGTAAGCGCCTTGATACTTTTCAAAATCGGTTCCCTTCGGATCAATAATAACAGGTATATTTAACTCATTTGCTTTGTCAATAATCGCTCGCAAGAGCTTTTTTGTTAAAAACCCTTTTGCATAATCTGATACAGCAATTACAGAGATTGTTTTTAAAATTTTAGGCAGGTCATCGATAATCTGTTTTTCTAAAACTTCAGAAAGAGGATCATTTTCTTCAAAATCGACTCTGACAATTTGCTGGCTATTAGCAATGATTCTATTTTTAATCGGAGTGCGATAACCCTTTTGTGTGTAGAGATGGGCTGTATTTGCTTTTTCTTTTTTCAAATAAGTGATCAACTCTTCTTTGACAACGTCATTACCAAGTCTACCTAAGGCTGTGACTTGCGCTCCTAGAGAAATTAAATTGAGCACCACGTTGCCCGCTCCTCCTGGAGAATTCTCTACCTGCTTTGCATTAACTATAATCACAGGTGCTTCAGGAGAGACTCGTTTGACAGTTCCTATTGTGTAGGAATCCATCATAAAATCTCCAACGACAAGAATATTGTGTTTTTTAAAACGACTAAATAAGGCCGATAAACTCATAAGCTTTTAATATGTCTTTTGTAGTATCAAGTGATTGTTTATATAATCTCCAATAGCCTCATGTAAAGGGGTAAATTGCATTTCTTTTAATTTTTTACTCAGCTTCGTCATATCTGCGCAAGTATAGTTTTGATATTTACCTCGTAAATCTTGGGGCATTTCCAAATACTCAATATTTGGAGTTCTTCCAATTGCACGAAACATCCCAGTGGCAACACTATTCCAAGTGCTTGCTTTTCCATTACCCAAATTATAGATACCAAAAATATCTTTTTTTAAGATTTTCACAACAATATCGGCCACATCTTTTACATATACAAAGTCTCTGCACTGTTCCCCATCTTTAAAGTTGGCTGGGTCGTTAGATTTAAAAAGGCGCATAACATTTTCTTTTTGTATTTGAGGAAGAAGATTGTGAATCACAGAAGCCATTCTATTTTTATGAAATTCGTTTGGCCCAAATACGTTAAAAAATTTAAGCCCTGTTATTTTATCAAACACCTTTTGATCTTTGGCCCACAAATCAAAGAGATGCTTAGAAAAGCCATAGGCATTGAGCGGCTCTAACTCTTCTAGCTTGTCTTCTTGATCTAGAAATCCTTGACTTCCATCCCCGTAGGTTGCTGCCGAAGAGGCATAGACAAAGCGAATGTCGTGCTTAAGGACATATTCAGCCAACTGCACGGTGTATCGATAATTATTTTCCATCAGATAGTCAACATTTGTCTCCACAGTGCTTGAGCAAGCGCCCATGTGAATAATGGCTTGAATTTCAGTATGCTTTCCTGGCAGAGCCAACCAATCAAGAAGCTGCCCTTTGTGCAAATATTCTATAAACTTTTTATTGACGAGATTTTTCCATTTAGAACTGTCGCGTAATGAATCGACAACAACGATGTTGTTATGACCTTGTTGATTTAACGTTTTCAAAATACAAGAGCCAATAAAGCCAGCTCCACCTGTTAAAATGATAATACGATCATCGTGTAATTGCATAAGAGTTCCTTAAATACCATTGACTGGAAACTCTATTTATATACTGAACAGGAAAAATTTGCACGGGACTTTTAATTTTAGGCATCTCATGACCCACGCAGATTAAACCACTGCCTGAGCCTGTCATAAATACACGTGAAAAACCCAAGTATTCTAGCTCATCTTTTAAGAGAGCAAGCTGTGGGCTTATTAAAAAGGCAGACTCTTCTAGATCATTGAAACATTGCGGATTGTCTGAATAAACACTCTGCAATAGTTCTTCTAAACTAGAGGTAATCTTAGATGTTTTTTTAGAGTATAAATATACTTCGGGTGTTGAAAGAGAATAAGGGGGTTTTACAATCCACACAGATTCTTTTTGTTCTGGCATGGGATAACTTGTGACAATTTCACCCCGCCCCTCACATAACGCGCTTCCGTTAGAGAAAAAAAAGGGGGCATCTGAGCTTAGCTGACTAGACCAACTTTGCAACTGGGCTAAAGAGCAGCGAGCGTCAAAGAGCTCATTGAGTCCCCACAGTGTGGTTGCAATGTTGCTGCTTCCACCGCCAAGGCCTGCTCCTTGCGGAATCTCTTTGTGTAATTGAATGCGAACAGGATCAACAATTTTTGTTTTTTCACGAAACAGTTGCAACGCACAAAAAACAAAATTCTTATTATTAAAACCTAAAGTGTGATCATTGGAGGAATATTCATCTTGAGATGAACGAGAAAGTGTAATTTGGTCCATTAAATTAATGGCCTGAAAAAAGGATTGAAGATTGTGGTATCCATCCTTTCTCAGGCCTATCATTTTGAAGAATAAATTTATTTTCGCAGGTGAAAATAAGTTGATCATTCAAAGCTTCCAAATCTATTTTTCATTAGATTCTTCGACTTTGCTTTCTTTACTTGCTTTTCCAGCAATTTGGGCTCTTTCTTCCATCGCAGCAATGGCAATTCCACTTTCTCTATCTGGATCAATTTTAAGTGTAAAGTGAGCTTCAATGCCCTCTTTTAATTTAAGATTAATCGTGTAGGCGCCAAGCTTTTTAATAGATTGGTCGATAGAAACCATACGTCTTTCGATGTTATAGCCTTCTTCTGCCAATAAATCAACGATGTGTTTTGCTGAAACAGAACCATACATATGGCCTTCTGGATCGACTTTTACTTCGTGAGTAACGACCAAATGCTTTAGCTTTTCTCTTAATTCTTCAGAATCACGCTTGTCTTCAATCGCTTGTTTAGCACGCTCTTCTTTTAAGCGAGCTTGAATTTTAATAACACTGCGATCAGCTACTAAAGCTTTTTGCTGAGGTATTAAAAAGTTGCGAGCAAAGCCTGGCTTGACTTTGACCAAATCACCTTTTCGCCCTACATTGGCTATGTCTTCAAGTAACAATAGTTGATTATTCATTATTATTCCTTTCGTTTATTCTTTAGCAACATAAGGCAAAATAGCCATATATCGAGCTTTTTTTATCGCAGCAGTGAGTTTCTTTTGATAGTATGCAGAAACACCTGTAATACGTCTTGGTAAAATCTTACCTCTTTCTGTAATAAAGCGAGAAAGAAGCTCTGTGTCTTTATAATCACAATCCTTAACACCATCGGCTTTGAAAGGACAGTTTTTTTTCTTTTTACGAGAAAAACTAGAACGTTTTCTTTTTATCATGATACTCATCTTTCTACTCCGATGCCGCTATTTTGAAAGTTATTTCTTCTTGCACTTTTTCAGTTTTTAAAGTGATAAAGCGCAATAAGTCTTCATGAAGATGATAGTTTTTCCAAAGTTCATCTATCTGGCAGGGATTGATGGAAAAGAACAGAACATAATAATGCCCTTCTTTTCGCCCACGGATATCATAAGCTAGTTTGTTACGACCTAAATCGTGTAGCTTATGTACTTCCCCTCCTCGCTCAGTAATGCCAGATTGGATTTTCTCCAAAGCTTTGTTTCTAGCATCTTCGCTAAGTGTCGTACTTATTATATACATACCTTCGTAAAGGTTGTCGCTATTTTTCTTCATGGATCTCCTATTTTATTTTAGTCAATCGTTTCCATTTGTATTCACTTGATTCATTGTTTTTTCCAAACCCTCTTGCAACCATAAATGAATGGCCTGGGTGGCTTTTCCAATAAAATAACCCAAATGATCTACTTCTTTTGTGTTAAAATTTGCTAACACATAATCTTCTAATGCCATTCTCTGGGGGGGCTGTCCTATTCCCATTTTTAATCTGGGGTAATCTCTTCCCAAATGGCTTTCAATACTTTTTAACCCGTTGTGGCCTCCGCAAGATCCTTTAGGCTTTAATTTAAGCTCTTCAAAGTCAAAAGCTGCATCATCTACAACTACAAGTACGTCACGTACTTTAATCTTATAAAAATCAAGACACTTTTTAACTGCAATGCCGCTTTCATTCATGAAAGTTTGCGGCTTTAGTAAGTATACAGTTTGCTGATAAACTTCTGTTTTTGCCAGCTCTGCGTTAAAGCGCTCTTGCTTTTTAAATTCTATTTTAAGTTCTTTTGCTAATTCATCTAAAACCAAAAAACCCAGGTTATGTCTAGTCATTCGGTACTTACTACCTGGATTTCCAAGACCTATAATAAGCTTAGAACTTTTAATCTCCATCCGTTACTTTTTAGCGATTACAACTGCAATCTCGTTTAAGTTTGTCAAAGGACGAACGTTGTCTGGTAGCTGAAGACTGGAAAGTCTACGCGACTGGAACAACTTCATATCAGCAACATCTATTTCTAGCATGTCTGGAATATCTTTAGGTAAGCATCTCACTTTGAAGTAGCGTAAAACTGAGCGAATAACGCCCCCTAGTTTAGCTCCAGCGCAATCTGCAACCCCTTTTAAACTTAAAGGAACGTTAACATTGACCTGCTGATCATCGTGCAATTGTAAAAAGTCGATGTGGTTAATTTGATAGTTGACCGGATTATACTGAATATCTTTGACAAGAGCTAAGACACTGTTTCCTTTTTCATCAACGAGGTGAAACTTTTTAGAAGAAAGATGTCCTTGTTGAATACGACGCAAATGAGCATGAAACTCATCGGCTTGTAAATTAATGGTACGATTAGTTTGACCTTTTGAGTAAACGACGGCAGGAATTTCTCCATTTCTGCGTATCCTCTTGGATTCTTTCTTGACTTGAGCGTCTCTTTCTTTAACCTGTAATTTCATTGTTTAGACTCCAACACATTATATAATTTTTTTAACTACCAAATAACGATAATATTGAGCTTCCATTCATAATAGAATGAATTGCTTCTCCAAAAATCCTCGCCACAGAAACCACTTCAATTTTGGGGTGATTCACCCAAGGGTGTGCGATAGAATTACTGACAATAAGCTTTTCGATTTGGCTTCGTTCTATTTTTTCTATTGCTTTACTTGCAAACACTCCATGAGCCACCATCGCATAAATGGATAAAGCCCCCGCTTCTTTGCAAGCTTTAGCTGCTTGACAAAGGGTTTCTGCGGTGCTACAGACATCATCTACAAGTAATACATTCTTTCGATTCACCTCTCCAATAATTGGAGAATATTTTATTTGCTGAGCATTATACCTTTTTTTGTCGATCATTACGAGATCAATATCTAATTTCTCGGAAATTTTTTTAGCATATTTAATACTCCCAATATCTGGGGCTGCCACAACATGAGCTTGTAAATTTAAATTTTCAAAAGCATGGACAAGTTGATTTTTAGCAATTAAATGATCGGTGGGAATATCAAAAAATCCCTGTAATTGCTCGGCATGTAGATCCATGGTAACTACTCGATCCGCTCCCGCTTTTTCAATTAAATTAGCGACTAGCCTGGCTGTAATGGGCACACGAGCATTGTCTTTGCGATCTTGACGTGCATAAGCCAAATAAGGAATCAGAGCGATAATAGATTGAGCAGAGGCGCGTTTGAGAGCATCGATAATAATCAAAAGCTCCATCAAATAAGTATTTGGATTATGGGCTAGACTTTGGACAATAAAGCAAGTTTTGCCTCTGACATTCTCTTGAATTTGAACAAAAGTCTCTCCATCAGGGAAGGACTTTATGTCGATCTTTCCACTTTCCAATCCAATATAATCTGAGATTTCTTTAGCGAACGCATGGTGCGAACTCCCGCTAAATATACAAACTTCTTGCATGCTAGACATTTAAAATTTTCTCGAGAAAAAACTTAAATTGGGGCGGTAGGATTCGAACCCACGATGCACGGTACCAAAAACCGTTGCCTTACCACTTGGCCACGCCCCAACAAAATTTAAGCCCAAGATTTTAGTTTAACCTCAGAATTATTTCAAGAAAGATTCTTTATATAAATAAGGAGATCAAGATCTTGTTAAATCCTTGCTTGATATTTTAGGCAAATTTCTAAATTTTAAACTAGATCTATATTCTTTTCTTGAAAAAGATTCCCCCTTGAGATATAAAGAAAACTTACGACGTAAAACATTTAAAATAAATCGATTATGAAAATAATTTACATTTCTAGTGAAATGAGTCCTATAGCTAAAGTTGGGGGGCTTGCCGATGTTACACTGGGACTTAGCCGCGCAATTCAAGCAATGGGAAATCAGACCTGTGTCATCATTCCAAAATACAAATCTTTAAAAACAAAATATTTAGAAAACATCCAAGAGTTAAATGAAACTTTTTCTGTTCAGTTTCAAGGAAAAGACTACCGGGTTAAAGTCTGGCAAGCCCAATTACACGACATGCGCGTCTACTTGCTAGATGCTATTAGCCCCCATTCTTTTTTTGAAACTCCTTTAATATATGGAGAAAAAAATGACTTAGACCGGTTTGGTTTTTTTTCTCTTGCGGCACTAGAATACATTAATAAGGAACATAAAGATGTCGACCTTATTCATATTAACGATTGGCATACAGCTTTTATTGCCCCTCTCTATCAGAGTAAGTTTAAAAATCAACTGAACGCGAAAATTGTGTTTACAATTCATAATATGAACTATCAAGGGATCGCCGAAACCTCCATTTTAGACTGGGTAAACCTCCCTCGAGAGCCTTACCTAAAACAAGGCTTTCACCCTACAGACCCTAGTAAAATTAATTTAATTAAATTAGGCATTGTCTTTTCAGACTTTGTCAATACCGTCTCTCCCAATTACTACCATGAAATAAGAGATCCGCAAAGTGGCCATGGCTTGGAGAGAGTTGTCGTAGAACATGAACAAAAATTTACAGGTATTTTAAACGGGATTGATTATGACATTTGGGATCCTAAAATTGACAAAGCTCTTTTTTTAAATTACACCCCTGAAGAACTCGAAAAAAAGTACCTCACGAAAGACCATCTTCGAAAAGAGCTTCAAATCCCTGTTAAAGAACAAACCCCACTGGTGGCCTGCATTTGTCGCTTGGTTCCTCAAAAAGGGATTCCAATGATTAAGCATGCCATTAAACACACACTCGATCTAGGGGGGCAATTTATCTTATTTGGCTCAAGTCCTATTGCTAACATTCAAGAGGACTTTGATCATCTCAAAAAAAGCTATCTTGAAAATCCAAATGTCAAATTTATTTTCGAATCTTACAACGAAGAGCTGGCTCATCAAATCTATGCAGGATCTGACATGCTCATTTGCCCCTCTTTATTTGAGCCTTGCGGCCTTACACAAATGATTGCTCTTCATTATGGAACCGTTCCAATTGTCCGTCAAACAGGAGGACTTGCCGATACCATTTTTGATACAGAAAATCATGAGCTTGCTGAAATTAAAGGAAATGGCTTTTCCTACCTCCCCCCTACCAAAAAAGCGATCGAAGAAACCTTAACGCGGGCCTTTAAAGTTTATCATAACAAACCTCAGCTTTGGAAAAAGACTATCAAGCGAGGAATGAAAATGGATTATAGTTGGAAAGCTTCTGCAAAAAAATATTTCGATATTTATTCAAGCATTACTTCTGAGAAGTAATTAATCTGTTATTACTTTGTTTTGAATAATATTTTTCACTTGTTTTTGATGAGCGTAAAAATAATCGAATGCTGAATAGAGCGTATATAACGCGGCGCAACTTACAATGTAAATACTAATGGTTCTAAAATCTTGAATGGAAAGCCGGCCCAAAGAATATGGGATCATAAAAATAATAATTAGATAAATAGCTACAGCTTGTACGATGGCTTTTATTTTACCACTCGGACGCGCCGCAAGAGCAATTCCTTTAAGTCCACAAATCGTCCTTAGAGTGCTGATCATAAAATCGCGATAGATAAAAACAAAAATGAGCAAAAGAGGGATCTTTAAAGGGCCTTGAGTAAAAGCTAACAGACAAGAGATTCTTGAAATACTATCGGCCATAGGGTCTACGATCTTACCAAAGTCGCTGACTTGATCCAATTTCCTAGCAAAATATCCATCAAAAGCATCTGTGAGTTCTGAAAAAGTTAAAATACCAATTAAAACATAGGGTAAAGCAATATTGGAGACCCCCAATTTTGTGTGCCAAAGATAGACGATTACAAAAAGAGGACTTAAAAGAATTCGAATAAATGTTAAGATATTGGGCAATGACACAAAGACCCTTTTTTTAATATTTTTGAAAGTTATTTATCAGATAAAGCTTTTAAATATCAAGTAAACATCCTATAAGCCTGTTCAACTTATAATTTGAACTCTATTTTGCAAGTGATACTCTCGCCTTTAGTTTATCTTTTATCTTGCCTGATCTTTTTCTGTAGTTTCATTTTGCTTGCTAAATCACTGATCCTTTCAACTCCCCTAATCCTCTTTGTTATCCTTCGGCTGGTTATTTTAGCTCTTGTTGATCTTTATAAGATTCGCCACCGCTTGAAGCTGCCTTTTAAATGGGACTATAGGGGTATTCAGTTACTCATGGGTTTTGTGTATCTAGGATATGGACTTTGTTTTTTTGGAGCGCTGACTCACCTACCCTTAATTAGCTTTGTTGCTATTTATCTTTCATACCCCATCTTGATCCCCTGGGTTTTAAAAGCATGGATCGGCAAACGGCTCACCCCCTTTTTATGGATTCCGAGTTTCTTATTCTTAATCGGATTTGCTTGCTCTTTCTCAGGAAAGCTCCAGCTCAACAATATCTTAGTTGTGGTGGCTTTGTTTGCAATTCTTCTGAAAGCCATCTACCAAACAGGCTATCTAAAACTAGAGGTAAGCGAGCCTCCTTTGGTGCTGTGGATCACTCGATATGGGGTCTCTATAATAGCTTCAGGATTTTTGCTCATCGCCACTTCCTATACTTTTCGTTGGCAAAGTCTATTAATTGCTTTGACTGTTATAGTTCTTGAGCTTGCCTATAAACAAGTAATTCCACTTTGCAAAAAAGCACTTAATAGTCTTACTTTCATTGGCTTATTCAATTTATCCATCTTTATATGCGCTCTTTTAGATTTTTTAATCTTTAAGACTCTTCCCCCTTTTCAGTTAATCTTAGCCGCTCTGCTTCTGTACTTTGGGATTTTTTTTACGTTTTTACAAAAAACCCTTTTGGCTAATTCTCTCCATGACTTATAGACAACTTCAGGGGAAGGGATGATCCTAGGGGGGCAGCCAATGAATAATCCTTTTACAAAACACCCACATGAAGTGGGCGAAAGTTACTTTGAACATTTGCTGGAAGCTTTATATTTATTTGTGCGGCTAACTTACTCAGGACTCGTGATGATTATTCACGCATTCGTTCCGTTCTTATTTACTAAGACCGCTTCAAAAACAATCTTTTACTTTCATGCAAGATTTTCAGAGCGCTTAGCAAAAATAGCTGAGCAAAATAAAGTCAAAGAAGAGTTAGAACCAAGCTCTGTGTCAATAGAAGAATAATGATCCCTTTCACGCTTAGGGATCATTATAATAATGGTGCGATAGCTTCTATAATAGAACTTTGCTAGCAGATTTGCAGATCAATTCATTTAGAATTTTTTCACCACATCCTGTTTGCAAAATCGTTTTGAAAGCAAGATCCTTATCGTTGGCTTGCGTGTAATATTTTTTGCAAATCTGATATCCAACATGATAACCAAGGAAGTGAGGAGCACCTTCAAGCAGAGGCTCTCCACCATAAAACCAAGATTCTACTTTAGCCCAATCTCGAGAATGCATATCTTTTAAAAATGCTTCCCAAATTTCTCTTTCATGTGTTTTTGCAAACTCAACTTGAGCTGACGTAGTCACAATTCCCCCAGAGATTAGCTCTCCTAAAAAATCGGCCCCACCTTCCTTTATTGCGTACTCAAGAACACTCAAATGATCTTCAAGCTCATCATCAGAAAGTGGGTCCACCTGTTGATGGTGAATGAGCTCATGAGCTACAACATAGACCATTTTATCATAATATTTATCTTGCACCATGACTTCGGCCCCAATAATAATCCCGACACCATCTTTTGCTGTACCACCTGAATTATTAGCTCCTATAACAAAATAAACATCAGGGAAAATAGCCGCAGGATAAAGCTCTTTTAGCTTGCTAAAGAAGGTATAGATTTGATCCGATAAATTTGAGAGATTTTGAGTTCTTGTTTTTGCTAAAAGACTATATACCCCTGGGTGCTTTATAATAGCCTCGGCCAGATAGTTGCCATCGCGAATTCGATCCTCAATATAAGCCTGGAGCCCGGGAGTACCCTTTTCTAGATACTCCAATTGAAAAAACTCCCCTCTTTGCTGCAAGGGCATTTTTTCATAAGCTTCCCAAAATAGGTTAATGTCTTTCGTAATGATTTGAGAGGCGAAAGGATCTGATGATCCAACTACTTTTTTTAAAGGTTCAAGTAAGTTTGAGTTAGGTGTGGAATAGCTTTTTTCTAAATAAATCGCCGACATAAACAATCCTTACTAAGTGGCATAAGTTGGTATTTACATTAGTTTAATTTTTTAACATTTCTCAAGCAATTATAATTAAAGCTTCAATTAATTATTTGACTGTTATTTGTTTATTAAAATTTAAGCGACAGTTACTTTTTAATTAGATATTTTTCAACTAGCGAGTTGATCATTGCAATTTTATCTCCAAAGCCTCTAAGATATATTTAAAAAGGGATTTATGATTATTCTAGCGTCCACTTCGCCCAGAAGAAGAGAAGTTTTAAATTTTTTTTCAATACCCTTTAAACCCGATCAACCCGATTTTGACGAAGCTTCTATCCCCTACCAAGGAGATCCCAAGCAACACGTCATCACACTTTCTAAAGGTAAAGCCTTAAGTCTTCAAAAAAAATATTCCAAACAAACTATTTTAGCAGCTGATACTTTAGTTTACTTTGACAATGATATCTTGGGAAAACCCAAAGACATCAACCATGCTTTTGAAATTTTAAAAAAATTGCAGGGAAATTGGCATTCTGTTTATACAGGGATAACTCTAGTCAATGATGATAAAATCGTCTCTGACTATGATGAAACCCGCATCTTGTTTAAAGATTGTACAGATCAAGAAATCCAAAAATATCTCGCAGGTATTTCTTGTTTAGACAAAGCTGGCGCCTATGCCGTTCAAATGGCTGGCAATATTATGGTAGAAAGACTAGAAGGGTGTTTTTATAACTCATTGGGCTTACCCATTAATGTCCTTGAGCGCTCTTTAAAACTATTTGGAATTAGCTTATGGGACTATTTAAAAAAGGGTTCTTAACCTCCTTTATCCTGCTTTGTGCAGGTTGCTCCCATCATCAACAAACAGCTATGAGCTCTAAAGATCAGGATCTTTTAAATTTAACTTTAAAAAATTCAACGAGAGTCTTTAACCCTGATGCGACTTTTACTGGCTTAGAAGCGCACTTGCAAATGCCCAAAAATCTCCAACACGCTTTAAGCTTTTATCAAGAGCAATATAAACACCTCGGCGCACATGATTACGAAAGCTTGCAAAAAATAGGGTTTAAGATTTTACAAGAAGCCATTTTTCAAGATGATGTCGAAGCTCAATTACTGAGTCTTTATGGGGTAGATTTAGCTAAACACCCTAAACTAATCCCCATCTTAGAGCAAGCCCTTGAAAGTCCTTTTAATTTAGTACAAATGACCGCCATTCAAGCTTTATCTAAGCTGCCCGATGATCGCGCCAACGCGCTCCTTGTTAAAGGATGTTCTTCTCCTTTTTTAGATGTTGCATTTATGACCGCTTACATTTTAGCGGAAAGACATCACCCAGAAGCTTTTGGCATGATTGAGTCTCTCATTGATAAAGCTCCTCCTGAATGTGCAGAATTTTTTCCAACACTCCTTGCGTTAATCGACAATCAACAGGCTCTTCTAAAGCTGCGCAAGTTACTCAACCACCCTCAAGATAGAGTTCGAATTGCTGCGATTAATGCGGTGGGAAGCTTGAGAAAAACAGAACTTCTTTCAGATATTCGCTCACTAGCGCATCAACATCACATTTTAATTCAAGAAGCTTGTGCTTTTGCGCTGGGAGAGCTTCACGACGAAGGGTCCATTCAAATACTTCAAAAGATCGCTCTTTCATCTTCTGAAACAACTCGTTTAGCCGCGCTAGATGCTCTTAGAAAACTAGGGCACACCAGTGCGATACAGCAAATTGAACTTGAAGCTCAAAAAGGGAGTTTATACGCTGTCCAACTATTAAAAGATGCTCCCTGTGATCTTTCTCTTTTAACAGCGCTTGCTCGGCAAACTCAAAACAAAAATATGGCGTTAAATGCCTCTTTAGTCCTTTTACAAAAAAAAGATCATAGAGCGATTGAAAACATTTTACCCCTTTTAGACAATAGTGATCCTAATATGGCTATTGCTTATTCCCCCTCACCTGCGATGACGATAAACTGTATTAAGTATGTCTTCAAAGGAGCTCTTCGAGCTCAAGAAAGTGCAGCGCTCGATCAAATGTCTCTTTCAATAAGACAAAAAATTTTAGCTGAATGCTCAGAGCTTTCTGAAGAGGCTTTTTTAAACATTGCTCAACATATTGTTGACTCTAATCAAAATGATTTAATCCCCTACTTAATTGAGCAAATGACCATTTTAAAAACGACTAAAGTCAAAGAACTTTTGAAAGATTGGCAACAAAAAGTAGGGTCTCCTTATGTTCGCTCTTGGAGTAATCTTGCTCTTCTTAAACTCAACGAACCGGGCCCTTGGAAAAGCAATCTCTTAGCATGGATCAAAAAGAGAAAATATCACCGCTTAGTTAGGATGAAAGATTTTGCACAACTGCAACGCAAAAAATGGACCGACCCTTTTGAAATCAATCCTCTTGAAACATCACAACTTTTGCTAGAGTCTTATCTAGCTATTGCTCAAAAGCAAGATGAAGAAGGAATAGCCATTTTATTAGATAGCTTAGCAAACAACGACCTAAAAAATAAATATGCCATCGCTGGGCTTTTAATATTATCCACTCAATAACTTTTGTTTTTTTCAATAAGCACATTATCATAATTAGCCAATGTGCTAGTCTTTTGTCTAAAAAATAAATTGTTATTCATCTTTGAACGTGCGCTTAATTTTTGCTATTTTATTTACTCTTGTTGCCGGCTATCTTTGTTGTGAACCAGAAAAGGATCGCCAGGTTCAGGTGCAGCTCAATTCTCCCACCTATCACAACGGTATTTTAGAAACAGATCAAGGCGGGGTTTTAGAGGGAGATGGCATCCGCATTCAAGCACAAAAAATCTATTATGTAAAAACACCCGCTGACCAAAAAGAAGGCTCCTCTAAAGAGTGGTCTGTCATTGCTGAAGGAAATCTTTTTGTTAAATATAACGGACATCCGTTTGTGGGAGAAAGACTCGAGTATAACTTTGAAAAGCGCGAAGGCCATTTAACCAATGGAAGAACTCAAATCGGTTGCTGGTTTGTCAGCAGCAATCGAATCGATCTATTGCCAGACAATTCTTATAAACTATACAAAACTTCTTTAACCACTTGTGAAAGTGGCAATAGCCTCTGGGAAATTCACATTAAAAAAGGTCGCGTTCTTGAGTATGACATCATCTCTGCAAGAAATGCTCAAGTCAGGGTATTAAAAGTCCCCATTTTTTGGTTTCCATATTTAAAAGCCCGATTTTCCACCTTAAAAGATCTCCCTGCATATTACAGTTTTACAACAGGGGGTTCTCAAGGCCAGCGCATTAGTTTAAGATATTTAGCCTACTCGACTCTTTCTTTAAAAAGTTATTTGCAACTTGATTTTTGGTTTAAAAAAGGCCCAAGCGGTTCTGTTCAATTTGACTATAAGCCTCCTGAGCATCCGACAAGTTTTCAAAGCAACAGCTTTTTAGCCTACGACAAACAGGGTTCGAATCCTCCCACAGGAAGCGCTCCATATAACATGTTTCGTCAGCGCTATGTGGGTGAGCTCAAATCATTCATCGCAAATAAATTACTAATCACTGGGCAATATGAATATCTCAGCGACCCCTATATTATGGAAACCTATTTTAACCGCTATTACTTCCTCCATACATTACGAGAAACCGAGCTTGAAATGAGAGTCAATGAAAAACTCTGGCTCTCTTATCTGAGGGCTAAAGTTCGCATTAATAGCTTTCAAACAGTCAATCAAGAGCTCCCTATTTTTCATTTTAATTTAAAGCCTCTTGCGATTGGCAGAACGGGAATGATTTTAGACGCCTCTTTCAATCTGGGTTACTTGGATTATGTTTTTGGTAGTTTTGTAAGCGATCAGTTTTCAAACTTTCGCTCTCCCAGATTAGAAATAACTCCGCGCCTTTATTGGCCTCTTCATTTTTGGGGAATTTCTCTCACCCCTTTTGGCCAATATATTGGCGTTGGTTATGGGCAAAGCCCAGAGTCACACCCTCAGTGGAACACCTTAGGCGTTGTGGGTGCTGAAGCAAATTACAAACTTAGCCGTATTTTTAACAACAAAGTGCGTCATACAATTGAGCCTTATACTTCTTATCAATTCATGACAAAACCAACTGTCGATTTAAACAATCTTTACTTTTTCGACTTCTCCGATGCTTATGCTAAGAACAACCAACTTCGTTGGGGAATTCGGAATAGCATCTACACTAAAAAAGAAGGCAAGCTAAAAAATCCTTTCAACATCGATGTCTATAGCTATGGATTTTTTAATAACTCAACAATTGGCAGCTTTATCCCCCGCATGTATGTGGAAATTTCAACGCTATTGCCTTTTGCCTTTACGACTTTTTCTTATGCCTATAACTTCCAACATAACAAGATTGATTTTGCCAATGTAAGAACGGCAATTACCATCTCTGAAGATTTTGCACTTTCTTTCCTCTTCATGCATCGCAGCGCATACGATTATAAAAAAGCAGACCATGAAAGTTTTTTACTAGATGTTTTCCGAACCCAAGCAGAACTGCTTAGTTCTCCTCTCTCTGATCGGCGCAACATTACTCAATCAAAACTTTACTGGCGAGTTTTGCGCAATCTCATTTTTGAATTTGAAGCGCGCCAAGGCTGGCTGCGCGTAAGTTCACCTCCTTTTAACGAGATGCGTTTTGATGTTACGTTTCTATTACCTTGTAATTGGAGATTTAAATTTTCTCCTCAACGAACCATCTCGCCCAATCCAGGTTCAAAGTATATTTGGCGATGGCACTTTAGCTTGCAACTAGGTGGAAGTGCTCCTAAAAAAGCCTCAAAACCTTATACTTTCTGGTAATCAACTCATTCTATCAAAGACGTATGTCTAGTGTTTTAGGCGTTAACGCGCTCCTTATATACTCCCTGCAAAACACCTCAAAAAACAAAACAATAACTATCTTAAATTAAGACATTTAAGGCGATTTCACAAAATACTTACTCATACGAGTATATACTTAAATAAGTAAAGATGATATTATGTAAATGTATAAAGGAGTTATCTTATGAAAGATACAATTAGACTAAATTTCGACTTTCCTAAGGAAGTTTACCCATATTTGAAGTTAATGTGTGCAAAAAAGGGTCTTTCTTTCAAGGACCTCGCTACAGAGTTAATTTTAGCAGCTATTGATAGCTACGAAGATACAGAATTAAGCGAGATTGCTCAAAAACGTCTCAGCGAAATGGATGACAAAGACAACATTCCCTTTAATAAAGCCATCGAAGAAGCTGGATGGAAAAAGCGTGTCTAAAAAATACATTGTAAAATTGAACAAGCAATATATTAAAGATTTAAAAAAGATCCCAAAAAAAGATCAAGAACATATAAAAAATAAAATCCTTGAATTAGAAGACAACCCAAGACCAGAAGGCAGTAAAAAATTGCAAGGGCCGTCTCACCCTCCATTATATCGAATTCGAATTGGCGACTATAGAGTAGTCTACGCTATTCAGGACAATATTCTCTTAATAGTCATTATTACTTTAGGACATAGAAAAGATATTTACCAAAAAATTGACCCAAACAACTAAAGCAAGTAATGGGTTATTTTCTTTCTGAGAAAATCATAGTGCTTAAGAAAGTTATTCAATGAAATAATTTTCTTTGACTTGTTGGATTAAGAAAGTTAATGACTCTGGGTCATCACAAACATAATTAGGATAATAACTTTCAAGAAGAGACCTAGAATCATATTGACCCCAAGATACTCCGATGTGGGCCAAATTTATTTTTTTTGCAGCTTGAATATCTCGTACTTCATCGCCAATATAAACGACGATTTTTTTTTCTGGATTTAAATTTGCTTTTTTCAAAATCGCCCGAAGACTTTTGTCCTTACCAAAAATATTATTCGCTGCATAAATGAAATCAAAAAAATCCATCTCGTATTTTTTAAGATACGCTTCTACCGTTTGTTCTGAATTAGAAGTCAGTATCCCAAGGGTAAATCCTTGCTTTTTTAGCATAGCAAGAACTTGAACGATTTCTTGATTAGGTTCTATTTCTAAAATTTTTTTCCGGATATTTTTTCGGGCGCTTGCTATAAAAAAAGGAAGCTTAAAGTAAGAGACTCCAAGCAGCTTCATCGTATCATGAGAATTCATATCTTGAATCTGCGCAAAGGCTTCATCACTTACCTGCTTAATTAGCCCTTTAGTTGACCAGCTTTTTACTTGACTGACAAAAAGAGGATATGAAGGACACAATGTACCATCAAAATCAAAAATAACAAGAGGTTGGTTGATGTTAACTAAATTACCTATCCACTTTTCTTGATAGGCTATTTTCCAATAGTAAAATAATCCTAAAGCGATAGAGCATACTGCAAGATTGATTGCTAAAAACTTCTGCATGTCAATCTCTTTTAGGTTGGCAGATTCAAAAGATATTTTATCTTTAATTGTAAGATTGTTTTCTCACAAGGTGAAATTGTGACAAACTGAGCTAGGAATAGAAAGCTATTTTTGATGATCGCAATCATGACCATCGCCATCATGCGAGTGGCTTTCTTTTTTTAACTTACGCCTTTTTATAAACGCATCTATAGAGAAAAGTCCTGGTCCAAAAAGAAGAACGATTAATGAAGCCATCAAGAACGAAAATACAGGCGCTGTAAAGAAAAGTGGAGGGTAACTAAAGAAGCTATAAAAGTTTTCTGGATGGGCAATTAAATAGGCCCCCAGCATGATACAGGTTGTGCAAAAAGCTGCCAATCTACTGATGAAGCCAAAAAACAGCAAGATACCGCAGACAAACTCTCCCGTTGCTACCAGATAAACAATAATAGATCCTAGACCTAGGTGATTAAAAAAAGCGATTACTTGAGACATATTGGCAAATTTACCCAGTCCTGCGTAAAAAAACAAAAAACCCCAGTATAAACGGATCGCTAATAAGAACAGAGATTGAAGAAAATTAGCAGTATGTTCCTTGTATCTAAAAATTTTACTATCCATAAAACCCTTAAAATTTTTATAGTCGCTTCACTTTGTCTTATATGAATGGACAGACTTTAATGCATCCTTTTTAAAAATCCGAAGATAAAGTATGATAGTTACCTTATATTAAAGAATTTATGAATAAAGAACCTCAATTTATCAATCCCTTTTCCGAAGGATCGAGATCCTCTAAGCCTATTGAGCCTTGCTGCTTAGTCATTTTTGGAGTGACAGGAGACTTAACTGCTCGCAAGTTAATGCCTGCTCTTTACAATCTAGCTAAGGAAGGGCAGCTTCCCCTGCACTTTACTTGCGTAGGCTTTGCAAGACGAGAAAAGAATGACCAAGCTTTTCGTGAAGAAATGAAAGAAGCTGTGAAACAGTATTCTAGAACAAAGCCTTTTGATGAAAAATTATGGGAAAACTTCTCAGCCCGCCTTTTTTATCACCAGAGTGCTTTTGACGAAAGCCAGGGCTACCAAAGCCTAAAGCAACGCTTACAAGAACTCGATGCGCAATACAATACGGCAGGCAATCGGATCTATTACCTTGCTACTCAGCCCAGCTCGTTTACCACTATTATTGAAAAGCTTTCTGAAAATGGCCTTATTTATCCCCATAAAGAAAATCATTCACCTTGGTCACGGGTGATTGTGGAAAAACCATTTGGCCATGATCTCCAGTCAGCTGTAGAACTACAAACTGAAATACTCAAGCATCTTTCTGAAAAACAAATTTATCGCATCGATCACTACTTGGGCAAAGAAACCGTCCAAAATCTCCTTGTTTTTCGTTTTGCCAATCTTATTTTTGAAGCTATCTGGAACCAAAAATATATTGATCATATTCAAATTACAGTCTCAGAGGATATTGGTATTGGCACGCGCGGTCGCTTCTGGGAAGAAACTGGGCTTTTACGCGATATGATTCAAAATCATTTGATTCAATTACTGTGTTTAATTGCCATGGAACCTCCTGTTAATCTGGATGCCGATGCCATTCGAAATGAAAAGGTAAAAGTATTAGATGCATTGCGCCCCATTCCTTTAGATCAAATGGGACAAAAAGTAATTCGCGGTCAATATTCTGAAGGGTTTGTCAATGGCAATTTAGTCAAAGGCTACTGTCAAGAAGAGAATGTAGATCCTGCCTCCAAGCGAGAAACATTTGTTGCGATGGAAGTTGCTATTGATAATTGGAGATGGGCAGGGGTCCCTTTTTATCTGCGCAGTGGCAAAAGGCTCCCTAAAAAAACGACTGAAATTGCTGTCGTTTTTCATCCTGTTCCTAATATTCTCTTTTTACAGAATCAAAAAAAATACGAGCAAAATGTTTTATCCATTCGCATTCAACCCAACGAAGGGATTGCTATGAACATGAATTGCAAAGTTCCAGGAATTGCAAGTCCCATTCAACCTGTAAAAATGGACTTTAAATACGGAAATTATTTTGGGCTTACTCCACCCGAAGCCTATGAAAGACTCATCTGTGACAGCATTTTAGGAGACTCCACTCTTTTCACAAGGGGCGACGAAGTTTTAGCCTCTTGGAAATACATTGATCCTATTTTAAAATATTGGCAAGAGAACCCATCCGTTCTCCCTGCATCTTACAAAGCAGGTACATGGGGGCCACTTGAAGCAGAACAGTTAATCGGATGCACTGCGCGCAAGTGGAGGATGATTTAAAACAGGTTAAAAATTATGCCTTCCTATATTCCGGTAAAGCTTTCTCAAATTAGCAAAGAGCTAGATAAGCTTGAAGAGATGCATCAGCAAAATAACCAACTGCGCGCCTCTTTATTTAATTTTATTGTTTACGCTCAAAAAAATAGAAACCTACCCTATTTTGTGGAACTTGTAGAACAAATTGCAGAGCGATTTCCCTGCCGCATTATTTTTATCGAAGAAAATATAGAGCCCAGCGGTCCCTATCTAGAAGCCTCTATTGCTGCAAAAATGATCTCTTCCTCCGATAGTCCCGCTGTTATTTGTGATCGCATTTATTTATCCACCTCACAAAATAACACTCAGCAATTACTTCATTTAATCTTAGAACATACTTTAGTCGACCTGCCTATTTATTTATTATGGGGTAAAGATCCGACAATAGAGCATGCTCTGTTTTCCCCTCTTCAACACATGGCAAAGCGTTTAATTTTCCACTCAGAGTGTAGCAATCATTTACAACAACTTTCTCAGAAACTGCTCACGGAAGTGATTAGATACGAATGGGAAGTGGCGGATCTAAACTGGATCTATTTGCAAGAATGGCGAGAAATGATTGGAGCCATTTTTAATGACTCTAAATATGTGAAAGATCTTATCGAAATTAACCAAGTAGATATTCAATTTTGCGCAACCTCCAGTGAATATTTTTGTCATAATCACTTTCAAGTGCATTATATGCATGGTTGGATTGCAGCTCAGCTTGGCTGGGAATTTGTTGCGTATAACGATAAAGCAGAAATTAAAGAAATTACTTACCGCAAGCAAGATCGCTTGATTAAAGTAATAATTTCACAGCAATCTTGTGGCACTAAAGCCTCGGCGGGAACGCTTTTGTTTTTACAATTTAAGACTCAGAATAAAAAAAGTTTTACCTTTAAAACAAACGCCGGAGAAGAAATGATTCACATTGAGATTCTGGATGAACAAAAACCGAATAGTCTTTATAATACGTCCTTTATGAAAAAGGAATGGCAGGTCTATCTCTCTAAAGAGATCTGTTATAATGAAACAAGCCTACATTATAAAAAGATGCTTCAAATGCTTTCATCAATTAATGGATTAGTATGAGTTTTTCAAAGTGGCAGCCCTGTATAAAAAGTTTGGATTCAAGGCGCGATATTGCCCTTCCTGGAAATCACGATCAGACTATTGAATTTTGCGTTGAATATTTTATTGAGCAAGCAAAACTGGCAATGCTGGAAAAAGATTTTTTTACAATTGCTCTTTCTGGTGGCAGCACACCTAAAGCTATTTTAAAATTACTCTCCTCTGAAAAGTATGCTCATCGTGTGAACTGGAATAAAATTTTATTTTTCTTTGGGGATGAAAGAAGTGTGGCTCCAGATCATCCAGATAGCAATTACAAAATGGCTATGGACTATGCTCTAAAAGCTATGAATGTTCCTCGTGAACATATCTTTCGAATGATTGCAGAAGCTAATCCAGCAGAAAATGCTGAGGCCTATGCTAAACTAATTGAAGAGAAAGTACCTAATGGCCAATTTGATTTAATCACTCTTGGAATGGGAGATGATGGACATACAGCCTCTCTTTTTCCTCACACCGAAGCTCTAAATACCATAAACACATTGGTGACTACCAATTTTGTTCCCCAAAAAAAGACCCTTCGCATGACTTTAACCTACCCATGTATTAACCAGGCTCATAGCATTTGTTTTTTTGTGCAAGGTGCAAGCAAAGCCCAAATCTTAAAAAAAGTCCTTCAAGGTCCTTATGTTCCTAATGAATATCCTTCTCAAAAAGTAGGTATCTTAACGCATAAAGCCCTTTGGATTGTAGATGATGAAGCCGCAACCGAATTAAATATTTAATGCTTATTCTTGGAATTGAATCAACTTGTGATGAAACAGCAGCAGCTGTAGTAAAAGATGGATCCCAGGTCCTTTCTAACGTTATCTATTCTCAAAGTGAATTTCACAATCAATTTAAAGGAGTTATCCCCGAACTTGCTTGCCGCAAACATCTAGATGTGATTATTCCAGTGGTAGAAAAGGCTTTAAAGGAAGCTGGATGCTCTTTAGAAGATATTGATGTGATTGCTGCGGCCAGGGGACCCGGCTTGATTGGCGCCCTCTTAATCGGTTTAAATACGGCCAAAGCACTTGCTTTTGCCACCCAAAAACCTTTTCTAGGGGTAAATCATCTAGAAGCCCATCTCTACGCTTCCATGATGCCTGATTTACCAAGTCAGTTTCCATGCCTAGGAATTATTCTATCTGGAGGGCATACAGCACTGGTTCACATTGAAGCGATTCGAAATTACCGCATTTTAGGCTCCACTGTCGATGATGCCATCGGAGAATCTTTTGATAAAGTAGCTAGCATGCTAGGGCTCCCTTATCCGGGTGGACCTTTCATTGAAAATCTTGCTAAAGATGGGGATGCCTATAAATATTCTTTTAAAGCAGGCCAAGTGAAAAAAAATCCTTTAGACTTTTCTTTCAGCGGTCTTAAAACAAATGTCTTATATGCCATTAAAGGACAAAATAGTGGCAAAGATCACACCGTGTCCCTTTCCGAAGAAGAAAAAAAAGATATTGCAGCCTCTTTTCAAAGAACAGCATTTTCAGACATTGTCAATAAAACCTTATTAGCTACCGATCATTTTCCCTATCATGGGCTCATTTTTGGAGGGGGCGTTTGCTCTAACAAAGCTCTCAAAAAAATGTTTGAAGAGGCTTTCCCCAATATTCCACAGTTTTGGCCAGGATGCAAAATGGCTCAAGACAACGCCGCTATGATTGCAGGGCTTGCCTATCATCAATTTATCCAGCAGAACCAACAAGACTCTTATTTTTTGAAAGCGTTGCCTAAAATCCCCCATTTAATCTAGTTTTTAGCTTGTAAATATATTTAGATCTTACCTATAATCCCGTTTTTATTTTTCTAAGGAAAAAGCGATGGCCAGAGAAAATATCAAACTAAAAAGTGAAGAAAGTAGTGAATATTACTTTACAACTAAGAATAAGAAGAAGAATCCTGAGCGTCTTGTCGTAAAAAAATTTGACAAAACTCTCAGAAAACATGTCTCTTTTAAAGAAACAAAGTAATAACGGTTTGCCTCCTTTCAGCGCGATTAATCGCGCATCAAACGCCTTTTCCTAGAAAAGGCGTTTGTTTTTCAGAGTTTTTATGTTTGAACTAGCATTAATAAAAAAATATTTACACCCTCGTTTCAAGCAGCTCTCCGTCTCTATTATTTCTCTCGTTTCAGTTCTAGTTATCACCCTTGTTGTTTGGTTAGTCCTTGTATTTCTATCCGTTGTTAATGGGATGGAAAAAAATTGGACAGAAAAACTCATCGCTTTAAGTGCCCCACTGCAAATCACGCCGACTGAAAATTATTACCAATCAGACTACTATCAACTCGATGCGCTTTCTCATGAAGCAAACTATAGCTATAAAACAATTGAAGAAAAAATGATCGCAGAGCCTTCCTATGACCCCTTCATAGATGAAGAGCCCTCAAGCCTCTGGTTTCCATCACAAGGAAAAGATCTCGTTCGAGAAGTTTTTAATTCGATTGCCAAATTGAACAAAAAGTCTTTGCAAACCCTTTACGCCAATGATTACCAAATTAGCATTGCCAATGCCAGATTTCGCCTTTTGCGATCTGCTAACGACTGCAATTTGGGAATCGGAGCAGACTCACAGAGCTTTTTAACTCAAATTGCCTATCTTTCTTCCTTTGAACCGCAAAACACCAAACTACAAAAAACAATTCTCCCTCTTTCTACCAAAGACATCTCCAATATTTTTTCACTTCTTGGATCTTCTTCACAAAACATCCAACAAGACAACCCTGAAAAAGATTCTATTTTATCGAGTGCTATTTTTAGAAAACGGCTAGATCATTTTTTTAGATATGCCCAAATTCTTCAGCTAAAAACAAGCCCTGAAGGTTATTACTTTAATCGAGATTTTTTAGCACGCTCTGGGCAAATTAAAGCTCTTTTAGTGGATCAAAAAACGCTCATTATTCCCCAAACTCTCAGTAGTCTTCAAGAATTTAAACAACGCTGCATAGAGCAAAATGTTCGCGCTGAAATTGTCAAAATTAATCTCGATAAAGACCAAGTGGTTATTGAAAATCAAACAGTTCCTCTTGCCAACTTTCATCTCAAACTACCTTGCAATGCCCTTTTAGATGCAGAGCTAGTAAAAAGTTCTCTCAAACACGCCATTGTCCCGTATCATGTGAAATTTTTTATTCGAACGAAAGTTCAAGGGACAGCCTTCTCCAATGAGGTCTTTTTTAAAGATCTTGAAATTGCCAAAGCAGATCTTAAAGTACAATTTGACTCTATTTTAAATGAACCTCCTTTTTGGTCTTACCTAGCGATGCAAAATAAGAAGTTAAATCTTATTTTACCTACCGACTATGAAATCGGTGAAGGAGTTTTACTACCGAAAACTTTTCGAGAAAATGGGGTTCTTTGTGGTGATCGCGGTTATTTATCCTATCAAACACAGACGACTTCCTCATTGCAAGAAATGAGAATACCTATCTTTGTTGCCGGATTTTATGACCCAGGCTTAATACCCAATAGTGGACGAGTTATTTTAGCGCCAAAAAAAATTATCGCAACGATTAACTCTGGCATCTCTGTCAAAGATTCTCTCATCGGCAATGGTATCAATGTTTGGTTTGATCAAATTGGTCAAGCGGACCAAATTAAGACGTTTTTGGAAAAAGAATTTCATGAAAGGCACATTAGCCCTTTTTGGCAAATCAAAACATATAAAGAATATGAGTATTCTAAAGATTTTATTGAGCAGCTCTCCTCCGATAAAGTACTCTTTACTCTTATTGCAGTGATTATTATCACAGTGGCTTGCACAAACATCATTTCTATGCTGATTCTTTTAGTCAGCGATAAGAAAAAAGAAATCGGTATTTTACAAGCTATGGGCGCTTCTCGAAAAAGCATTGCTTTGATCTTTGGAGGCTGTGGTTTAATTATCGGTTTAATCAGCAGCGTCATTGGAACAGCGTTAGCCTCTATTACATTAAAAAACTTAAATGGCATTATTCATTTCCTCAATAAGATTCAAGGACGCCAATTATTAAACCCTGCTTTTTTTGGTGATACCCTCCCTTCTTCTTTGAATTTAGAGGCCTTTATTTTTGTTCTGATGGCAACAACGCTTCTGTCAATTATTTCTGGACTGGTTCCTGCTATTAAAGCGATGCGAATCAATCCCACAGATATTTTAAAGACGGAGCAGTAAAAAGATGTTGAAAGCTCAGAATATTAGCAAAATTTTTTATACCCCAGCAAAGTTGGAAATTTTAAAAAATATTTCACTGGAAATTCTACCGAAACAGTCCATTGCCATCATGGGTTCATCGGGAACGGGTAAAAGCACTCTTCTACATATTTTGAGTTCCTTAGAAAAACCAGATCGAGGTGAAATTCTCCTTTATGACAAACCCTTAAAAGATCTTGCCAAAGTGAGAAATGAAAATATTGGTTTTATTTTTCAATCGTTTTTTTTAATTGAACATTTAAGTGTTTTACAAAACGTTTTAATGCCCGCAAAAATAGCTAGAAAATCGACAAGTAAAATAAGCAGCGCTATGCAACGAGCCGAAGAACTATTAACAAAAGTAGGTCTTTATGAAAGACGCCACCAGCTTGCTAAAACACTCTCGGGTGGAGAAAAACAACGAGTCTGTATCGCCAGAGCTTTATGCAATAATCCATCGATTGTCTTTGCAGATGAACCCACAGGAAATTTAGATCAAGAAACAGCCCAATCCATTCAGCAACTTTTGTTAGAGACCATTAATGCTGAAGAGAAGGCGTTGGTTGTTGTCACACATGATCCCCATTTTGCCAAGCGTTGTGATAAAGTCTATCAACTTAAAAATGGCGAGATCTTTGCTCTTTAATGCTGACCTTTAAGATTTGACTTTAGAACACGAATCTTCTAAGCCCAAGGGCTCAAACACAAGTTCAATCTCATTTCTAGGCAAATAAGGCATCTTAGGGACAAGATTAATATATTGTTTAAAATTCTCTCTTAGACGATCCCCTGCAATTTTTTGAAGTTCTGCCGCTTTCAGCTCTTTTAAATCTTCAAGTCCTGAAATAACTGAAGAGAAGGAGCGCCGGATATCTTCATAAGCAGCCCCATTTAAGTCTTGAGAAGTTAAGCTGTGCGTCTTGTGAAATAAGTCACTGCGATGACCTTTGGCAGAATAGAGGGCTCCAATGACAAAAGAAAGTCTCCAAAAGCGACGACAATAATCATCGGCATAAAATTGATATACCTTTTCAGGGTCTATTTTTTTGTTATAAAGTTCTTTAATGCAAGCAGCGCAACTCACAGAGCTTAGCATCGCCGAAGTCATTCCTGTCGACAGGAGAGGATCAATAAAAACAGCTGCATCTCCGACAATAAAATAGCCAGGACCTGCCCATTGCTCGGTATAATAACTCCAATCTGCAGTCATTTGAACAGGCGTTAACAGTGATGCGGGTTGCAGCAATTGTCTCATGACATCTGACTCTAATAATGCTTTGCTATAGATCTCTTTTTTTGAAGAGCCACCTTTAATCCCATCGTAATATTTTTGTGATAAGACAACGCCCACGCTCAACGTTTTATTATGAAGGGGAATTCCCCAAATCCAACCATGGGGAATCGCGCTGATCACAATTGGATTTTCAATATTCTCACTATAACCATCGACATCTTCAAAGCCTGAAAGAGTATTGGGTGTTTTTGCATTAAACCAATATCCCCACAGCGCCACATTTTTAAATGCTTCCAAAGGCTTTTGACTTTTAAAATACTGCCGAGCCAAAAGAGCGGCTCGCCCCGAAGCGTCAATTAAATGATCACAATAATAATTTTGTAGTCCGCTGGGAGTTTGCACAACTACACCGTAAGGTCTCTCTTTATCAAAAAGAACTTCAGTGACTTTACACTCTTCTAAAACCTCCACTCCACACTCTTTAGCCCTTTCGATTAATAAAGCATCAAATTCATCGCGTTTAACATGATATGTATAATCTCCGGTAGCGCCCCAATTAATGAGCCAACGATCATTCCAATCAAAAAAAACGCCTCCTTTTCGATTAGTCCCCATCTCCACAAGCCGCTCTTCAACTCCCAACTGACGCAGGATAAAAGGTAGCGATAAAATGCCCGATTCACCGATATGATAACGAGGATGTTTGTCTTTTTCAAAAAGCAGCACAGAAATGCCCGCCTCAGCAAGCAAAATAGCAGCCGTTGCCCCTGCTGGTCCACCACCTACAATGATGACTTGTCTTTGCTTAGTTTGATCCATCGATATGAGCTGCAAAAAGTTCCTGAACAAAAGTTTGTTTAGCATTAAGCCCTGCAGATCCTGTAATATCCACTAAATGATTTTGAGCCCGCTTGACACTGTTTAAGTCTGTTTGATAGCGTAGCTTAGGGCGTTCTTGCGTCATTACTCGACTAATAAGCTCAGCCACTTCGTTAGCTTCTTGAGCACTTTTTACCCGCTCTAAATACCAACTCGTTAAGTTTTCTGTAAATGCTTGATATGGATTATTTTCTAGTTGACGTTCTCCTAATTCCATGGAGTGAGTGAGAGCTGTTTTGACGGGTCCCGGCTCTATCAAAGAGATATGAATGCCAAATTGTCCTAAATACCCAACCATGGCCCCAGATAATCCTTCGAGTGCATATTTTGAAGCAGCATAAACATCAAAACCAGAGACCGGGTCAAAACCCGAGGTTGAGCTGATGTTAATAATATGGCCTTTTTTTTGCTCTCTCATGTGTGGTAAAACTTCTTGCATGAGTGAAAATGCTCCAAAGAAATTTGTCTCAAATTGTGCTTTTGCTTGTTCTAACGTAATTTTTTCACAAGGGCCCAAAAGCAAGAAACCTGCATTGTTGACTAAAACATCAATTTTCCCTTGCTCTGAGATAATTTCTGAAACAATATTCTTAATTTGCTCAGGTTTTGTCACATCAAGCTCTTTAACTTTAATAGATTTGTTATCAAAACCCTTAAACCCATCCGCATGACGCATAGTTCCATAAACAATATCTCCTTTTTGAGCCAATTCTTCACAAATGGCGCGCCCTATCCCTTTAGAAGAACCTGTCACTAAGACTACTTTAGGCTGACAGTATAAGCTCACTGGCAAGGCAAGAAGAAGAGCCATCAATAATTTTTTCATAAAATTTCCTTTATTTTTTAAGAAATAAAATGGAGCAATAAATATTCTAAACAAATTGCAGGCTTTGTGGAACGCTGAAGAGCAGATTGAACCTGCCCCATGACTTTAGCAAACATTTTTGACCCTAGCATTCTCTTGTGCTCGCAAAGTTTGTTTTTTTGATACCATCTTTCTACCTGAGTGAATAGATTAGAGGTTTCTTTGTCCATGAAAGAGGCCTCATCGTCGATCTTTTCTTTTTGTAATATTAACTCTTCTTCTAAAAGTTTCTGAATTTCTTCACAAGCAGTTAAAAGATCATGGTAATTAATTTGTGGCCAGAGAGATAAAAGATGAAGTAGCTTTTGATGATAGGGTTTTGTCTCATCCATATTTTCATTGTGAAAAAAAACAGGATACGTTCTTGAAATAATGGTTGGCATAAGCTGATCTAAGCTTTCCACAATTAAAATAAAGATAGAATTTCTGCTCGGCTCTTCCAAAGTTTTTAACAGCGCGTTGGCGGCTGCATCTTGCATTCGATGAGCATATTTCAAGATAAAAAATTGCTTAGAAGCTTCACTGGGATATAAATGACTCTGATCGCAAATTTCTTTAATTTGCTCTATAGAATACATTCCCATTTTAGATCCCGGGGAATAAATTTTGATATCGGGATGTGATAAGTGATCGACTTTATCGCTATGATTCACCCCTAGACTTGTGCGCACAAAAACTTCTTTAATAAAACTAAGAGCGCTCTCCATCATTTCTTTGACATCGCTGCCGACAAAAAGCAAAGCATGCGCAATCTTATTTTTATCTAAAAAGCTTTTTAAGAAAGTTTCTGCTTCTACATTCATAATTGTGACTGATTTCAATTTGCTCAGAATAGTTTAGATCCTATTTTTAGTACAAAAAAAAGCGTTAGCTCTATTCATAAATTAACACCTTTGCTAAAAGCAAAACAAGTAGCTGATGGAAAAATGCATGCGCCGATACATTGCCTGTTTAAAATATGGAAAAAAATATTCTGCTAATTATGTGAACATCTTAAAGAGAATGACCTCTCGTCATCTGTCCATCCCCTTTAAGTTCTTGTGCTTTACTGAAGATTCTACAGGCTTAGATCCTGATATCGAAACTATTTCTCTTCCACCTATGGGACTGGACGGTCCTACAAAAGCTTGGTGGTATAAATTAAAAATGTTTGATCCTTCTTTAGGACTTGAAGGCACTTTACTATTTTTAGACCTTGACGTTGTTATTCTCAAAGACATTGATAAACTCTTTGAGTATAAACCTCAAAAATTTTGCATTATTCAAGATTTTTTACGAGTACGCGATCCTAATTATAAAATAAAAAACAGCTCTGTTTTTCGACTTGAATTGGGAAGCTATAGCCATGTCTGGGAAGATTTTATAAGCTTTAAGGATCAAATCACTGCAGGCTTTCACGGAGACCAAGATTGGATCTCTGCAAAAATTTCTGATGCTGAAATTTGGCCACATGACTGGGTCATAAGCTATCGATGGGAACTTAAACATCGCCTCGATAGAGATTCATCCAAGCACAAAAGCTATCATGAGGAAACAACACCTCCTCAAGAGTGCTCGATTTTAGTTTTCCATGGAGAGCCAAATCCTTCCGATGTCACAAATTGTTTTCAACCCGATCCACTCATTGCCAGACACTGGTGCTGACTTTTAAAATTTTTTAATTGATAAAATACATTTATTGATTTTTAATCTTAACCATTATTTTAATGGTAATCAGGAAAGTTGTAAAATGTCAGTAAACTTAAGTAGCGTTGGACCAAGTGTTCACCCATCACTTCATCTCAATTCCACTGTGACACGAGAATCTAAATTACCTTTATTCTCCCCTCCACCATTAGATGAAGGTGCTCCAACTTCACCATCCTTTCTTCAAAGATTTACTCCAAGTAACGTATTAGATGAAAATGCAGAAGAGGAAGAGATCACATCTTCAGCGGACACATATTCAATTGATGAACATGTCGTTAAAGATTACCTTGTCGCTGTTGCTGAAGCTGATCGCGCCCAAAACTCGGTTACAAAGTTAGGCTATCTTGTCACAGGTGCTGCCATCTTAGGATTTGCAGTAGTCATTTTTAGAAATATGGGCCTATCTAGCCAAAACGATCATTTAGACACCCTTCTTAAACAATGTCAGAATCAACCTTTAAATTATCCACAACAACCCGACTTACCTCCATTAATGGCGCCTGTTACAGAAAGAATACGTGAGTATTTTTGTGGTTCTGCTAATTGCCCAGACTATGCTTCAACCATTCATGGTGTTGCTAGCCAATGCCTTGAAGTTCCCTACTCTTTTGCAGGAGGCGTTCCTTTAGGAGCCCAGCAACGCTGCATTAAAGAATTTTACCTTCATCAAGGAGAGGCAGATCGCCAATCTTCTGTGATTCAATATTCTATTAGCCATTTGCCTATGCAAATCTATAACGGCACAACTCCTCTTTATAACCACCTATCCTTAACCTGCCATCTTAACCATAGTCAAAACAATGGCACTTCTTATTTAAGCACTCTTTGCAACGGAGTTTTAGCTACGGGAGCCAGCTATCATGACTCGCTTACTGGACAAGGCTTTTGTGACTATAGCAAGAGAAACATCTTTCATTATCAAAGTAATTTAAATTCTATTCAAAACCCTCTGAATGAGCTAAGTGGCACTTTTCAAGAAGCGCTCTTTGATTGCGGCGGAAATGTTGAAAACAATAATTTAGATTCGATCACTCCAAATAAGTTATATGCTTTGATGAGCAAAATAGCCTATCGAGCCACTCAAGAAATTGGGGTTTGAAGTGATGTTGTTAACTTCCGTATTTCATCCAAATCGGAAGGACGGTATTTAAATAGTCCATAAATTTCCAAAGCCCCACCCTATATTCTCGATTCCCAAGCGGATCAAATTGCACTTGAGGGTAAGCAATTCCAAGACCAAAAAGGCCCGGAGCAATAATGCCTGTTGTGTCTTGGTAAGTTGCATTTGGAAATTGTTCTAAAACAGGAATCTTGCGTCGCTCGAATCCCACTGCATAGATCACCTTATTACAAACGGCTAACATTTCCTCAAATGTTTTATCTAAAATATGGCAACGTTTCAGATTTTTCGGCAGAGTTCCATCTAGATGCTCAGACGCCCATTTTGCTGCAAAGCCCTTGAGTCCTATATTATCGAATAATATCCAATCCGCCAACTCCACAGCATAAAGGTGTGGAGAGCGATAAAAATTATGAACCATTTTCGGTTTGAGCTGCAGGAGATTGGCAAGAACGAGCACTGCAGAGTGCGATGCACCAAAGACTCCAACTACATCTTGAGAATCGACCTCTTGAGCAAGCTTTGATGGATTTAAGGCAATTTCTAGTGGAATAACTGAGGGATTTGTAAAGGGAAGAAGTTTGGTCTCAGCGCCTATGCATAGAATGATATTTTTTGCGCGAATCAGGGAAGACCGAGTTGCCACTTCCCAACATCCTCCCTTACGATTAAGGGCTATGGCCTCTCCTTGGACTGTTTCTACAACAGAGCTGAGATGATCGGTGACCCATTGCAAAGGTGAGGCAACCTCTTTAAGAATACAGGTATCATCAGGATGGAGTTGGTTGAGCTTGAATTTTTCTTTACATTCTTTATAGCGAAATGCCTTGCAATCATGAAGAAAACGGAGAAATAAACCAACTTTCGTATTACTCGGAACATTTTGCCATTTTTCGCCGAGATCCCCAACTTTAAAGGCCGGGTCGAGCCAACAAATTGTATTTCCTTGGACTTGAAAATCGAGTAGTTTTCCAACAGCAGCAATTCCCGCAGGCCCCGCTCCTATTACAACCCAATCAAAGACTACATTTTTTTTCATATTTTTCGTATAAATTTTCTACATAAAATTTACAACTTTTTCTTTGAAGGAATTAAGAAATACTTTAAGTTTGGGCAGATAATTTCTTTTCAATGGATTGCCAACAGCGCTCACAAACTTCTTCGGCCGTATTGTTAGCATCAATTGATATAATACGATCCTTATTTTCTGTAGCTAGTTTTTGGTAGGCTTGGCGCACTTTTTGATGAAATGACAAATCGAGCGTTTCTAGTCTATCCCAATTTTTATTCATTTTTTTGGAACGCTGAAGCCCTGCGGCAGGATCTAAATCTAAAAAAAAAGTTAGATCAGGTTCTAAACTTTGACAAGCCAGCTCACAGAGCTGTTCTGTCAATTTTTGTCCAACCCCTCGAGCGATCCCTTGATAGGCAATTGTAGAATCATTATATCGATCACAAAGGACAATATAGCCACGATCTAAATGAGGGCGAATCACTTCTTGAATTTGCTGAGCTCTAGAAGTCAAAAATAATAAAATCTCTGAAATCGAGCTAATCGGATATTTATTTTGATGTAAAAGCAAGTTGCGCACTTGTTCACCCAATAAAGTTCCCCCTGGCTCTCTAGTTTTAATGACATTAAAGCCCAAATTTTGAAAGCGTTCAAGTAAGCGGTCAATCAACGTCGACTTACCAGCCCCCTCTCCTCCTTCAAAAGTAATCAATAAAGGATTATTTTTATGACTCATCGGGTAGTGATTGCTCATGGGTTACTTCTACTGGGTTTGCTTCAATATGATGGGCATTCTCAATCTTTTGAATACATGAAATGGTGTCACCTGTTTTACTTAAAGCTGCTAAACGCACACCTTGGGTCGCTCTTCCCATTACACGTAAATCGGCCATTCCAAAGCGAATCGTTTGACCAAGTTTTGACATCATAATCACACTGTCATTGTCACCTGTAGACAGGGCGCCTACAACTTCTCCATTGCGATCATTGGTAATAATAGATCGAACACCAATACCGCCGCGATTTGTTTTACGGAACTCTTCCACAAAAGAACGTTTCCCATAACCATTTTCACAAACAATTAAAATTTCTTCGGTTCCTTTAACAACTTCTGAAGAAACAACTATTTGCTTGTCATTTTTGAGGCTAATACCGCGCACTCCACGTGCTGTTCTTCCCATGGGCCGCACTTGATCTTCATCAAAGCGAATAGCCATTCCACTATTAGTAAAAAGCATGACTTGCTCGCCCAGAGAAACTAAATGAGTTTTAATGAGTTCATCTCCTTCATCGATAGTGAGGGCAAAAATACCTTTGCGTCTAGGATTAGAGAAAAGATCTAAAGGTGTTTTCTTGACAACCCCTTTGCGGGTAGTCATAAAAATACTTTGTTGACTGTTAAAGTCACTGACTTTTAAAACAGTAGCTATTTTTTCACCGGCTTGCAAATCTTCTAAGAAATTAACTAAGGGTCTTCCCTTAGAACGTCTTCCTGTTTCAGGAATTTGCCATGTTTTGAGCCAATAACATCTTCCTAAAGTTGTAAAAACTAATAGGTAATCGTGTGTATTGGCAATATAGAGTTCTTTAAGAGCATCTTCTTCTTTTTTAATATCAAAACCAATGACTCCACTTCCACCTCTTCGCTGTTCTCTAAAAGTGTCGATAGGCATTCTTTTAATATAATCATCTTGAGAAATCGTCACAACAACAGCTTCGTTGGTGATTAAGTCTTCAACATTAAAATCCCCTTCAGCAGCAATAATTTGAGTGCGGCGTCCCGACTTGTCAATTTGAGCAACTTCTTGAAGTTCTTCACTGATAATGCCTCGCACACGCTCTTCACTAGCTAAAATCGCTTTATAGTCTTGTATTTTTTCTAATAAGCTTTGGTATTCTTGATTAATTTTGTCTTGCTCAAGACCCGTTAATTGGTATAAGCGCAAGTCTAAAACAGCATTGGCTTGTCTTTCTGATAAATCATAATATTGCATCAGAGTTGTTTTAGCTTCATCGCGATTGGATTTTGAACGAATAATTTTTACGACTTCATCCAAATGTTTTAAAGCTTTGAGGTATCCCTCTAAGATGTGCGCTCTCGCTTCTGCTTTATTCAATTCAAAGCGGGTTCTTCTGCGAATAACATCAATACGGTGGTCAATCCATGCGCTAATCATATGCTTAATATTCATAACTCGAGGAAGGCCCTTGTCCAAGGCAAGCATGTTACAGCCAAAAGTAACTTGTAAATCGGTAAATTTAAAAAGTTGGTTGATCGTTACATCAGGAACTTCTCCCCGTTTAAGCTCCATAACCACTCGAAGCCCAGATTTATCTGACTCATCGCGTAAATCACTGATTCCTGTAATTGTTTTTGTATTAATTAATTCTGCGACTTGAGTAATCAATCTCGATTTATTGACGCCATAAGGTAACTCTGAAATAGCCAATATATAGCGTTCATTTTTTTCTTCTGTGTCAATCTTTGCTCGGATGATGACCTTTCCACGCCCCGAATGAAATGCTTCCTTAATACCGCGATAGCCACAAATAATTCCACCTGTTGGAAAATCTGGACCTGGCATCACTTCAAGAATTTCATCGATCGATGTTTGAGGATTTCTTAAAACAAGTTCGGTCGCTGCACAAAGCTCTTGTAAATTATGCGGTGCAATATTGGTTGCCATCCCGACGGCAATTCCAGAAGAACCATTACATAAAAGATTTGGGAATTTAGCAGGAAATACTGTAGGCTCATGCTTTGTCTCATCATAGTTAGGATCCATTTTGACAGTATCTTTTTCAAGATCATCCATCAAGGCAATCGAACAGGCTGTTAAGCGAGCTTCTGTATAACGCATTTGAGCTGGTGGATCTCCATCAATGGAACCAAAGTTCCCTTGGCCGTTGATCAACATGTAACGCATGACCCATTCTTGAGCTAAACGAGCCAGTGTCGGATAAATAACCGCTTCTCCGTGCGGGTGAAAGTCCCCTGAAGTATCCCCGCAAATTTTAGCACACTTACGATGCTTACTCCCTGGTGTTAAATTCAGTAGCTTCATAGCATACAAAATACGTCTTTGTGAGGGTTTTAAACCATCTCGAACATCGGGTAGCGCTCGGGAAATAATCACTGACATAGAGTAGCGTAAGTAGCTCTCTTTCATTTCATCTTCAACGTTACGAGGAAGAATATTTTCAAAACCTTTAAAGCTCATGGTGTGTATCCTCCTCAATTAAATGTCTAAGTTTTTCACAGAAAGGGCATGGTGTTCAATAAATTCACGTCGTGGAGCCACTTCTTCTCCCATCAACTTGCTAAACATATGATCAGCAGCAATTGCATCAGGAAGGGTGATTTGAATAAGCGTTCTCTTTTCTGGGTCCATGGTTGTTTCCCAAAGTTGATCGGCGTTCATTTCCCCCAAACCTTTATAGCGTTGGATGACAATCCCTTTGCGCCCATTTGTACGAATAAAGTCAACAATCTCTTTAAGTGTAAAGACTTCAATCGGTGTAGGATGACCTTCACAAACAAGCTCACAATTGAGCTCATTTGGAGTAATATACTGCGATAACTCAAAATTAAATTTCTTCAACTTTTCATTAATATCGTCTAAAAGTGATTGCTCATAGATTTCCATAAATGAAAGTTTTTTTGGTTTAAAAACTCTCATAACTTCGGTTATTTCGCTTTCTGGAATCGAAGCTAATGTTTTTTCATGAATTATTTTTTGCTCTTGCTGATTGGATTGAGAAAGGGCTTCAAATTCTGCATAAGAGTAAACAAACTTAGACTCGTAAGAGAGTTTAACTTGATATTTAGGTAAACAACCCTCTTCATTTTTTGCAGCTAAAAATTCTTTAAAGGGGATCCCCTTTTTCTCAACTGTATTAATAAAGATTTCAACTTCCAAAATAATGGCGAGCAAATCTTTCATCTCTTGAGCATCTAAACTGCGGTTTTGGCCTTTTAAGCGGATAAACAGATCGCTCATTCCAAGCTCTAATAAATAAGCATCCATCTCTTTTTCTGAATGAATGTAGCGGCTAATTTTTTTTCTTGAGACTTTGTAAAGCGGTGGTTGAGCCACATAAATAAAATTACTTTCTATTAAAGCTGGCATATTTCTAAAAAAGAACGTCAACAACAATGTTCGGATATGAGATCCATCAACATCGGCATCCGTCATAATAATAACTCGATGATAACGTAATTTATCTATATTAAAGTTATTGGAACCAATACCACATCCAAGGGCAGAAATAATGATTCCCACTTGCTCGTTTTGTAATACTTTTTCAAGCCTCGCTTTTTCAACGTTTAGAATTTTTCCGCGTACTGGAAGGATTGCTTGATTTCTACGGTCTCTGGCCCCTTTTGCAGAACCGCCCGCAGAGTCCCCTTCAACAATAAAGATCTCGCACTTCTTGGGATCTCTTTCTTGACAGTCGACGAGCTTTCCAGGGAGCCTGGCTGTATCTAAGGCTGATTTTCTAATCGTTAATTCACGCGCCTTTTTAGCAGCCTCTCTAGCTTGAGCTGCAAGAACGGCTTTTTCAACAATGATTTTTGCAATGTTGGGATTTTCGTTTAAATAGGTTGTCAGCTCTTCACCTGTGATTTGCTGGGCCACCGTTCCCACCTCATTATTACCAAGGCGTTGTTTAGTTTGCCCCTCAAATTGAGGATTCATAACTTTTGTGGAAATCACCGCTGTTAAACCTTCACGCATATCTTCACCTGATAATGCGATCTTTTCAGACTTAACTAAGTTGTTGCTCTTAATATATTGGTTGAGAACGCGGGTTAATGCTGTAGAAAATCCTGTAAGATGTGTTCCCCCTTGCGCAGTAGGGATATTGTTAACATAGGAATAAATTATCTCATTAAACGTCTTATTCCATTGCAAAGCCACCTCAAACTCAACGGGTCCATCATGCCCCTCTTTGGTCCCTTTAAAGTAAATAGGGTTTTCAAAAAGTGGTTCTTTTCCTTCATTGAGGTAACTTACAAAAGAGGATAACCCCCCTTCATAATAGAAGATTTGTTCTTCTCTTGCGATATCTCGCTCATCTTTTAAACTAATGGTGATGCCACAATTTAAAAAGGCAAGCTCTCTTAAGCGTTTTGCTAAAATATCAAAGTCATATTCGGTAACTGTGAAAATCTCATCATCGGGTAGAAATGTCACCTTAGTCCCGCGTTTTGTAGTGGGACCTGTTTTTTCTAAAGGCTTTATGACAGCGCCTTTTGAAAACTCAAGAACATAAGTCTGCTTATTTAGAAAAATTTCAGCACGAAGGTGCTTAGAGAGGGCATTGACGCAAGAAACTCCCACACCATGAAGCCCTCCTGAAACTTTATAAGCCCCTTTATCAAACTTTCCTCCCGCATGCAAGATCGTCATGACAACTTCTAAGGCAGAGACAAAGCGCCCTCGTTTTGCCGACTCTTGCTCATGCTTGCCCACAGGAATACCGCGACCATTATCTTCAACAGAAACAGCATTGTTTTTATGGATAATGACATGAATGCGATCACAATATCCTGCCAAAGCTTCGTCAATACTATTATCAACAACTTCATACACTAAGTGATGAAGACCATTTTTATGGGTATCACCAATATACATGCCGGGTCTTTCGCGAACAGCTTGGAGCCCTTCTAATACAGTGATGGAGCTCGCTCCATATTTATTATCTTCTGCGGCCGAATCTTCGCCCATTATTTCAGGATCTTGTGTACTCAAAGTAAGCTTCTCCTTCGATTGAAAATTAACCTAACTGAAAACGAATTTCTTTGATATCAGTTTTAGGGAATTTTGCCTTCAATTTTTTTAATAAAATATTCTTCTCACGATGTGTCAAGATACTCAATAAAGTAGAGTTAAAAACCTTAACATAGAGCGTGCCTTCTTTGAAGGATTCTGCTTTTGTCATTGGAGCCAGTTGCTCTCCGATAATCTCTGGCCAAGCCAGAGGAATAAGGTCATAACGTTTATGACAATTTTCATTCACTTCCTTTAAAAAATCAGGAAGCAATGACTGTAATGACTTCGTAGTTATTTTTGTCGATTGAGCTGCGGATTGATATTTAGGGTATAATCTCATAAAAAATATCTTTTTCCTGCAAAACAGGAAGAGCTATTATCGATTTATATTTAGAAAATTATACCCTAATAAGGTTATAGAAACAACTTCTTTTGCTAAAAAAACAAACTCTTATTCTTCTTTTTTTTCGCGTCTTTTTTCACAGATTTTTTCCACAGAACGGCGCCATCCTTCAGCTGTTTGAGTGCGCTTAGTTTTGCGAATAAGTCGATTTTTGTTTTTCGACTGATCGTTAGTATCTATATGAGTTTCTTTCATTAATTTGCCTCCTTGATAGCTTTTAGCTTTTCAATTAAAATTAATTTTTAACAGAAAAAATACTAATTACATAATATCAACTCTTTTTTTCAAGAAAAAAATTAAATTAAAAGACTTTTATCAATAAATAAAAAATTTAAGATATTAATTATCCTAAAAAGATAATTAAATTTAAGATTCGAGCAAATCTTCTAGAAAGGCAATCACAAGACGAACGCCGACACCTGTCGCTTTTGTTTTATGATAGTCTCTGGGCTTACCTAAGTAAGCTGTTCCAGCAATATCCAGATGGGCCCAAGGAGTTGACTGTACAAATTCTTTTAAAAAAAGCCCAGCTACGATGGCGCTAGGATAATCAGGAGTAGGGGAAGTATTTCTTAAATCAGCGATATTCGATCGAATAGCTTCTTTGTAATCTTCATGAAGGGGCAATTCCCAAGTACTTTCTCCACTTCGCTTGGAGGCTAATTTAAATTGGGTAACTAATTTTTCATCATTTGACATGAGTCCAGTAAAACGATCCCCTAATGCGGCGACAACGCCCCCTGTGAGAGTAGCTAAATCAATCATTTGACCCGGATTAAATTTATTTTCAGCATAAGCTAAAGCATCTGCTAAAATAAGCCTACCTTCTGCATCTGTACTGATGATTTCAACTGTTTTGCCTAAATAGCTTTGATAGACATCCCCAGGCTTATAACTTTCAGCACTAATTGAATTTTCACAAGCAGGAATGACTCCCACAATGTTTAAGGGCAAATCAAGTTTAGCAGCAGCATACAGAACACCTAAAACTGTAGCCGCTCCACTCATATCACATTTCATGTGGATAATATTACCCGACCTAGGCTTAAGTTGAAGACCACCCGTATCGTAAGAAATCCCCTTACCAACCACTACCACAGGTTTATCTTTTTTGTGAGTCCCTTGGTAGTTGAGAATAATTAAAGCTGGATCAATGTGAGCGCCGCGGTTGACTGCAAGGATTAAATTTAATTTTTCCTTTTCGAGCCGTTCTTTATTTAAAATAGTAGTTGTAATCTTCTTAAACTGTTTAGACAGTTTTTCAGCTTCTAACCCAAGCGCTGAAGCATTAATTTGATCTGCATTATCATTGATAAGATCGCGAGCCAGACAAACTCCTTCCGACAAGATTTTCCACTTATCTAAAAGTTTACTTTTCTCATCTCGCAAACCTAAAAAGTTGCATTGAGAAAGTAAGGCTGTCTTTTTAAAGGACGCACCTTTTAAATGCTCGAAGACATAATTGGACAAGAAAAGCCCTTCTGCGATTCCCTGTACAATGGAAGATTCCTCAAGTTTTGCTAACTCAGGCATCATTACATTTATTGTTTCCACTCGATGTTCATGGCAAAACTGGACAAACTTTGCATAAGCTCTTCGCAACCCTTCTGTCGTAATTTGAGCAAGATCACCAAGCCCTAGCATCACAATGCGTTTTTCTTTACAGGCTCCTTTAGGATAAGTAAGAAAAACCTCTCCAACTTTAGCCTGGAAGTCACCCAAAGCCACAGGTTCTTCTGTCCACTTTTCAAAAGTCTTAACAGAAAAAGCCGGGCTTACACCTGTTTTTCCTTTATAATAAAAGGGCAAAACAAGGGCGTCAGCCTGGGTCCTTTGAGTGTGTTTAAAAACGCATTTTGTTTTCATAATTAAAAAGGGATTTCATCTTCTGAAAAATCAATATCTACAGGTGCTGATGGTTGCTTTCCCTGTGATGACTGCTGAGCAGCGCCAGGAGTCGCTTCAGGCTTATCTGAGCGTCCAAACGGGCTAAAACGCAGATCAGAGGCAACAAGCTCTAAAGAAATTTGAGCTTGCCCTTCTTTGTTAGTATAAATTTCAGGTTTATTCATCTCGCCCATAACCATGACAGAACTGCCTTTTTTGAGGTAAGTCATCATTTTTTCAAAGCGGTCTCCCCAAATTGTCACTTTCCACCAAATGGTAATATCTTGTCCCCCTTTACGAGAGCGAGTAGCTACTCTGAGAGTCGTTACTTTTTGGCCACCCGGGGTCGTGCGTTCTTCAGGATCAGCTCCAAGATGTCCTGCGATTTGTGTAAAGTTCATTTGAACCTCCTACAGTTGTGAGCTATTTTTAATTCTGATTAGAACTGGATAATATGCGTAATAAAAGAAGAAAAAATCAAGACAAAAGAAATAAGAAAGCCACAGTTTTCACTGTGGCCTCTTGCCTATAATTAAATTTTGATAAAGCCTCCGCCTGGAGCTCCTCCGCCACCAGAAGATGGTGGATTACGAGGCCCCCCTGCTTGGGGATGTCCTCCTGGACCGCCAATTCCACCCGGTGTGGTTGGTCTTGGAATTTCGACTTCTTTGCCTTCCATGATTGCTTTAACAAGCTTTCTCCACTTTTCAACAGTTTCGACATAAAGAGGAGCAAAAGCTCTTAAAGATTGGGCTGCAGCGCGTTCCATATCTAAAACACAGTGCATCAAAATAAGTTCTTCTTTAACTGCGACCCCAACGCCCCCGCCAGCCATTTGGCCTCCAAGCATGGATCCTTCAAGTAGTTTTTCGTATAAACGAAGACGTATTTTAATATCCTTAGGTAAACCATCCAAAAGAGGAGAATATATATATAATCTTTTTGAATTGGGCTCATACGTCATATGCATAGAAAATTCATCATCAATTCCTAGGATACACGTGTTATTTTCATCAAAGTCTAACCCTTCAAGCCCTAATTCTTTTCCGAATTCTTTCAGGTTCTCTTTTGCATTCTCAAGCGACATTTATTTTCCTCCAAAGATCTATTTTAGTTGGTCATTAGACCATATTCATTGAAATTTTTGCAATTTATTTTTGACTTTTCCACTTGCTTTTTCCTCGAACGGAAGGGGCTATTTAGGCCCTCAACTACTGACAAACAATTTATTGAATGATAAAATACTTATGAAGAACTTAGCATTAAAGGCTCCAAAATGGCAGTTCCAGCCTCCTCAATAGCATTTTTTACATCCAATCCCTTAACCATGCACACGCTGGGCGAACCCGATTGCAAAATTTGCCTAGCACCCTTTTCGCATACAGCTCAACAAATTCCTGTCTACCACACCTGCACTAATGGGCGATTGTCCATTCAAAAAGTAGATGCTTTCCACGTAGGTTGCTTAAAGCAAGCAATCCAAGCTAAAGAGACTGCAACTAGACGGGAGGCTGAACTATTTGGTAGACCCATCGATCCCACTATTGGAAGCGAATGCCCGATCTGTCAATTAGTATTTGATAAAAAGCAGTTACCCTCAGAAGACCAATTTACCAAAGACCAAATTGAAGCCAATCAAAAAGCAGTTTATAAACTCATTAGAGAAACAATCCAAGGCAATCGTACTAGTACAAGCCAAAGTCTGAGCGATCTATTAGGGTTTGATATAACCCAACTTCCCTCACAAGATCAATTTCTTCATGAACAATTATCCACCAATCAAGAGGCCGTTTATGAATTCATCAGAGAAGCCATCCGAGCCAATCCTAGAGTGCTTTATCAAAATATTCTAAGGCCACTCATCAGTCAGCACTTTCGATCGCTAAAAGCCTCCATTTTTAAGCTTATTTCTTCTTTGCCTTCTCTCGCTTGGAAAATTACAAAGTTTGTGACCCCTCTACTAATTATTAATCCAATAGCTGAATGCTATTTTGATTTTCTCCATCCTAATAATTTCAAAACGCCTCATAATATGCTTCTCGCCAATCAGATAATGGCTTGCGCAAGTGGAGTCTTCATAGCTGGGAGTATACTTCCAAAAAATAAACCACTCATACCCATTATTCTAGCAGGACTTCAAAGAGCTTCTATTGCCTTCATTATTCATGATGCGCATCGATCAACCCGTAAACCAGCTGTTTTTCCAGAGGATTATAATGATTCATGGAAAGCGAGAATAAGTGATGAATTTTTACAACTTGTTTTGATAACACTTGTGATAGGTTTGCTCGGTCTGCTCTCACTTTAATTGAAAAACAGGTCTAAGTTAAGGAAAAAAATTGATGGAAAGATCTTTTGGACTTTTCATAGAAGAGCTACAAAAACCTTTTAAAAACCCCAGGTTAAAGATAACCTGAGGCTTTTTCAAACTTATTTTCGAATATCCATATAAGCAATGTAAGTGTTTGGGAAAAACATTGCCAAAATTTCAGCAGCGTTATGCCCTCTTCTAGCCATTTCTTCAGCTGTAAAAAGGCAAGCTCCAACACCTAAGCCTTCTCCATAGCCATCAAAGAAAAGAACATTATCTTTACTTTGCGCTGTAAAGTCTGTGCTTTTAATCTTCGTATCTCCCAAAAGGGCTTGAAGTTTTACAAAATCTAAATCTTGAGTCTCATTTTTATATTCAAACTTCATTCCATAAACTTTACCTGAATCTGGATCTTTGTAGACTTCAAAGCTTGTGATTCCATCCCAACCTAATTTTTCGGCTAAGTCTTCTATAAAAACTTTATGAGTCCAATGTGATTGAGAGCGAGCTGCAAGCGCTAAAGGAGAATCTACAGTCTTTTTAAAAGTATGACCTTCAACTCTGTGAATTAAATGATAAGGAGCTGTTTTACCAGCACAATTTTGAGTAAATGTCGCATTAAAAAAGCCATCATGAATTCCATATGTTTTGGATTTCATCACTAGATGATGTGTAAGTTCAACAGCGCGATCTACCCCATTATTTCTACTACAAACACCACGACCTTGATAGTTAATTTCTTTTCCATCTAAGTGCCAAAATTTATTTTGATTTCTCAGCGCGTGGTAATAGGCTTGTGTACGCTCAATAATTGCCATTGCAGCAAGAACTTCAGGGTCCGCTTTTTGATTCACTTGGGGATTTAAAATGGCTTTTACATAATCTTCAACAGCAACTTCATTCACAAGGCTCAGAGTGTTTCCAATTTGGTATACATAAAGGTTACCCGCATATTGGATTCCATCTACTAAAAAATAACCCTCAGGTTGATTGGGCACTAAAGCCACCTGGAAAACTCCAGGGTAAGCTTCCCCCCAAACTAAACCATCTAATGTTGGGCGTAGCAAATATTGTTTTTTCATGGAACCTTTTGTAATTTTGGTTCCTGTTTTTGGGTCAAAAATTTTATACCCACCATGAACTTCTAAATTAGCTGCTTCAACATCTTTGCATAGCAAAATTTTGATCATTCCCAAATTATTTGGCTGTTCGATCAAAACATACTTTTGCGGAGATGCGTAAGTCGTGGCAGCGTGGAATGAAATCAACGCAATTATTAAACCGACAAAGGTTTTTAGTTTCATGATCTTTTGTCTCCTACATTGTTTTATTTAAATGACTATAAGCTTTTGCGGTTGCTTCTCTTCCACGAAGAGTGCGCTTAAGCAGCCCCTGCTTAATTAAAAAAGGTTCGTAAACTTCTTCCAAAGTTGAAGTTGCTTCCCCTAGCGCAACAGCTAAAGTGCTTAACCCAACGGGTCCTCCGTTATAATCATCTATGATAATATTTAAAATCTTTTTATCCATTTCATCTAAGCCTAAATCATCAATCGCAAGCATTTCGGTCGCTTTTAAGGCTAGTTCTTCTGTAATTTCTCCATTTGCTTTAATCTGCGCGTAATCACGAACCCAGCGAAATAAATTATTGGCAACACGCGGAGTTCCTCTGGATCGCTTAGCAATGGCCAGTGCTGCTTTTTCATTCATTTTTGTTTTTAAGATCAAAGCAGAGCGCATTAATATTTGTTGTAAAATTTCAGGTGCATAATATTCTAAACGAAATGAAAGCCCAAAACGCGAACGTAAAGGTGAACTGATAAGCCCTTGTTTTGTCGTTGCTCCCACTAAAGTAAATGGATGAAGCTTAACCTGAACTGAACGGGCATGAGGGCCACTATCGATAATTAGGTCTAATACAAAATTTTCCATTGCAGGATATAAATATTCTTCAATCGCTCGGTTGAGTCTATGAATTTCATCAATAAAAAGAATGTCACCCTTTTGTAAATTAGTTAATATACCCGCAAGATCACTCGCTTTTTCTAAAATAGGACCTGATGTAATAATCATGTTCGTTCCCATTTCTTTAGATAAAATGCGAGCTAACGTTGTTTTGCCAAGACCAGGAGGCCCACTAAAAAGAACATGACGAAGGACTTCATTGCGAATTTTAGCTGCTTTAATAGAAACTTCTAATCTTTGTTGGATAGCCCCCTGCCCTTTAAATTCATCCAAATTCTCAGGACGCAGCGGTTCTTCATAGGTTAAATCCTGTTCAGAGAGCTTAGAGTGGATATACTGATTTGGATTTTCCATTGATCGACTAATAAAAAGTAACTTATTATTGAGATTTAATCTTATATTAAACATAAAAACCAGAAAAATTAAATCAAAAAAATCCGGAGCATTTTTATGAGCATTAAAACAGATCGTTGGATTCGCGAAATGGCTTTAAAACACAAAATGATTGAGCCATTTGTCGATCGACAAGTTTCAACCAACATTATTTCGTATGGTTTGTCTTCCTACGGTTATGATTTAAGAGTTGCTAATGAATTTAAAATCTTTACCAATGTTCATAACTCCATTGTTGACCCCAAAAATTTCAGGCAAGATTCTTTTGTCGATGTCGTCACAGATGTTTGTATTGTTCCTCCAAATTCTTTTGCCCTGGCTCGTAGCATCGAGTACTTTCGAATTCCTAGAAATGTAATGACCATTTGCCTGGGTAAATCCACTTATGCTCGCTGCGGAATTATTGTAAACGTGACCCCTTTTGAGCCAGAATGGGAAGGATATGTCACCTTAGAAATTTCTAATACAACTCCCCTGCCAGCTAAAATTTACGCTTACGGTGGTCTAGCCCAAGTTCTTTTTTTTGAATCCGATGAACCTTGTGAAGTTTCTTACGCGATGAGAAAAGGTAAATATATGAATCAAACCGGAATCACAATTCCCATTGTCTCAGAAGGCTAATCATAAATTTAATTTGCTAAAAAAAACCTTATAACACTAAATTAATTTAAAAATTTCTTTTATTAAGAATTAAAATTTAAGGTTTAAAGCCATGGCAAGAATTCATAGATCCGAACCAAATGTTTTTGGTTATAACAATCGAGCAGAAGCAAAAAATGTAGCAGCAACAACTGTTACAGCTGATGAATCAACTCGCAATGATGTGAATCGCGATATCATTAATGCAACAAAAGCGATCCAAGCCTCTGTTGCAAATACGAACAGCAATAAAACAGCTCATTTAGTTTCAGGGATGGCTCTCTTAGTGATTGCCGCTCTAGCTTATCAGAACCATTTGATGGCTGCGGACCGAAAAGAAATGAGTGATATGCTGCAAAAATTCAATCCAGGCACTGGTTTTACCTATGCCCTTTATGATGGCGGGCCTAGCAATGAATTATGCTTAGACATTTTACTTTCAAAGCCCAATGATCAAAGAAATATGATTTTTGGAACCAAGTTTGCTAATTTTCAAACATTGATGAATAAAACAAATGCGGAACAAGTCTCCATCTTGTCAGAAGTTCTTCCTAAGTTAACTTTAGAAACTCCCAATGGAGACCTCATAACATTACATCACGTTTCAAGACTTAGAGCCCTTATTCTATCTCATTGCACCACTACCTTTACAAATTTTGAACACCTCCTCTCTAGTTTTAGCAAAGAGGCTCTCCATGACGCACTACTGGCCTCCGCAGATGTTGCAAACTATGGGACATTTAAAAAGATTAAAGATGCTCTTAAAGCAAATGGCGTGAATCCCAAGGATATTCCTTTTTCTTATGCAATGGCTCAGACAGATCCAATGACGTCTGAAGATGTAGACATGCAAGTCATTGTCAAGTTAGAAGGTAAAGCCTACAATGTTTTTGATTCACAAAAAAATCTAGCAACCAAAGGGTATGTAAATCCTAAAGCTGTTATTTTAAATGGATTATTTCAACAACAAGTTGTTAAAGATGAAGACTATCCTCTTTACCTTAAAGGACAACTTGAGCATTTCTTGGCAATAGGGGATCAAAATAGATTGAATCGATTCTTAGCTACCTACCCCGCCCCTATTGAACAGCCACTGATAAGGCAAGTTATTGAGGACTTAGAGCTGGTCAAAACCGAAAACGGAGACTGGGTTACTAAGAATGAACTTGAGCAAACTAATAACGACGAACCGCAGCTACCCAGTGATGAGTAATTAGAGAACTCTCGAACCCTGAATAAATTTAAAAAGGCTACAATTGATCTATTGTAGCCTTTTTTACATTGATCATAGACAGGGTTATTGAGACCCTATCAATCTTTCAATAAATTTCTATATATAAAAAACTTGAAATAGATGCAAATTACAACTAAGCGTCTCCTCATAAAAGAGTTGAAAATTCTTCAAAAAAACCTTGTTTTTATATTTAAATTGCTCAATTTTAGTTACAATTATTTCAGAGTCGGTTTTCCTTGCATTTAACAAGGAAAAAAGAACAATAACTTTTAGGAGCCGAGTAGCATAAATAACTACTCTATTAAAATTTATGAATTAAATGGTTGAAGATGACCACGTTGAATAGCTATCACACTCTTTCAATGAAAAAAAGGATCCGCTTGGAAATCCTTAAGCGCTCCTGGTGGGTTTACGTTTTTCTTCTTATTAATTTTATTGGCTTTAAAACCATCTTTCAACACACTAACCACAAAACTCAGCAACTAGCAAATACCTACCAAACACTCCAGAAATCTAAACAAACTCTAGAGAAGCAAAAAAGTCAGCTGTCCTTCAAAATTAACAGCTTACATGATCAAAAAACGGTTGAAATGATTCTTAAAAAAGAACTTGGCCTCATTTCGGAAGGCCAAACAAAAGTGTATTTTGCGACACCCCAATAAATTATGGCCTTTGTACTCCTTGCATTTTTAACAATTATTTCAGGAATGTGCTCTGCTTCCGAAACGGCCCTGTTTTCTTTGTCTCCCATGGCTGTAAGGGGATTTGCAGAAGACTCTAAACCTCGTAAAAGGCTCATTTCAAATCTGTTAAAGTCTCCTTATGAACTTCTTGTCACCATTTTAATGATCAATGTCTTTGTCAATATTTTGATTCAGAACACCACGTCACATATCTTTGGCACCATGTCTAGCTGGCTATTAACGGTAGGAATTCCTTTGTGCCTAACTTTAATTTTTGGGGAAATTATCCCCAAAACCCTAGCTATGCAAAATAATAAAGCCTATGCCACCTTCATTGCTCCGGCTATTTCAAGAGCAAGAGCTATTTTAGGACCTGTTCGATCTGCCATTACTATTTTTGCAAGCTTTATGGTTCGCTCCATTTTCTTTTTTCTTAAAAAAGAAAAAAAGATAACAAAGGAAGAGCTTAAACATGCTCTAAAGGCTGGAGAACAACAAGGCATTTTAAACACAAGAGAAGCAGCTTTAATGCAGGGGTATATTTATTTACGCCATAAAGCGGTCAAAGAATTTAAAAGGCCTCGAGAAGAAATTATCTATTATGACCTCAACCAACCTTTAGAACAGCTCGAGAAAATTTTTATTGAACAACAGGTGACTCGCTTGCCCGTCTGTGATGGCTCTTTAGAAAAAATCAAGGGTATTCTTAGTATTCGCAGTTACTTTTTGCAAAAAGATAAGCTTTCTAGAGCTCAAGACCTTCTCCCTTTTTTAACAAGTCCATATTATGTTCCCGAATCTATGCCGGCTAAAAATCTTCTAAGACACCTAGACAATAACACGCGATCGTTAGCTATTGTTGTCGATGAATATGGCGCCATTAGCGGTTTAATTACTCAAGAAGACTTGATTGAAGCAGTTGTCGGAGAAATCACAGATACGCGCGACAAAAAAACGCGCTATAGCATGGTTGGTAAAGAGGCTATTATTGCTAGTGGAAAACTAGAGCTGACAGAGTTTGAAGAAATTTTTGGAACTTATCTTACTAGCCCTATTAACATGGTTACCATTAATGGCTGGCTCATTGAAAAAATCGGAGCCTTACCCAGGGCTGGAGATAAAATTGAAGAAGAGGGTTTCTTTTTCCATATTTTATCTGCCGACCCAAATAGAATCCGAAGAGTCTATATTCGAAAATTAAAAAAGTAGATGCATGCATAAAGCTGTCTTTTGGCTCATATTAACCCTGGCTTGTATACTGATCCAAGCTTTCTTTGCGATGATGGAAATGGCTTCCGTCTCTTACAATAAAGTGAGGCTACAATATCATGTGAGCAAAGGGTCTAATCGAGCTAGATGGCTCTATAGCTTATTGCAAAATCCTCCTCGCCTTTTTGGTACAACTCTTTTTGGAGTCAACTTTTGTTTGCAGGTAGGCTCAGAGTGTTCACGTCGTTTCTATTACGAACTGGGAATCAATCCCGACTTTGCTCCTTTAACCCAAGTTATTATTGTTCTTATATTTGCTGAATTAACTCCCCTCTTTGCTGCTCGAAAATTTTCAGGCTACGTCATTATGTGGGGAATTCCATTTATCTATCTTTTTTCTAAAATAATGATCCCTATCACTTGGACTATCGGCCTTATTAGCCAATCGATCAACTATCTAGTTACCGGCAAAGGCGAAAGTCACATTATGGACATTACTCGCGACGAATTGCAAAGAGCTGTCGAAGAACAAAGCCACGAACTAAGGCCTATTGAAGAAGATCAAGATTTTAATCAGCTAGTTAATAACATCTTAAATCTACAGAAAAAACAAGCTGCCCATATTATGACTCCGCTCCATCAAGTTCAAATGGCTTCTAGTACTCAAACGGTGAATAAGGTAAAGGATGCTCTAGATAAAACCTACCACCCCTTCCTACCTATTTATCAAAAACATCGCTATAACATTGTAGGTATTGTTGACACCCATCGTTTAATTCAAGCAAATCTAGACCAAGAGATCAAAGATTTTATTAGGCCACCCTGGTTTGTTATTTTGGATACTTCAGCCAGCGAAATCCTCAACCAATTTCGCCATAATAACCAAAATACGGCCATTGTTTTAGATCATCAAGGGCAAGCTGTAGGTATTTTGACTTTAGATCACCTCGTTAAAGCTCTTTTTGGAGATACTATTGAAGATTATACCCCGATAATTCAACCTAAACAATTTTCTTTAGTCGATAGGACTTTACCTGCAGAGATGCCCCTCCATCTTTTTAATCAAGAATTCCACGCCAACATAAAATTGGAAGGATGTGATAATTTAGGAGAACTCGTTGAAGAGATTTTAGGCCACCTGCCTGAGCAGGGAGAGCTTATAAAAATTGATAATTATGAAATGCGAATTGAAGAAGTTTCTTTAGGAAATGTCAAAAAAGTTTGGGTCCGCTCAACAATTTAAACCTGTATTCTCTTCAATAGGCTCGTTTTAACTTTAGCAAAAAGAAGAAAGTTGGCTAAAATAAACGTATTAAAAATTTGAATGAGTTTTTTTATCATTTTTCACAAATTTTCAAAAATTTTATAAGTAATATCCTATTAGAAGGTCATAACACTATCTATTAAAATTTTTAATTTAATAATAAAGTATTACAAATTAAATTGTGAAATTGTTAAACTGTTGCTCTATTTTTATTTTACGTAGTAACTATTTACTTATTATATATGATAACTATTATAGAACATCTTAATCACTATTTAACATTATACATTATTTTTCCTCTCATGTTTACAGTGGGATTGTATTTTTCACTCCGTTTAAAATTTATTCAGTTTTCCAAACTGAAATTCGGTTTTAAAACATTGTTAGGAAAAAACGACAGCACGGAAGAGGGCAATATTTCTCATTTTCAAGCCCTGTCTGCAGTGCTTGCTGGTAATTTAGGAACAGGTAATATTTCTGGAATGGCTGTAGCATTGTCTACCGGCGGTCCAGGTTCTATTGTTTGGATGTGGATCATGGCTTCTATGGGAGCCATTATTAAATTTGCTGGTTGCTTTTTAGGTATGAAATACCGAGTCAAGACGAGCGAAGGAGAATACGTGGGAGGCCCTATGTATTACCTTTCTAAAGGACTTGGCTTAAAAAAAGTAGCCGTTCTCTTTTCTATTTTTGCCATTATTGCAGCTTTTACTGTGGGCAATCTAGTTCAAGTTAATTCCATGATGTTGCCGCTCGCAAAGAAAAGCGCCACCTCCATGATCATTATTTTTGTTTTAGTGATTAGCGTAGCTGCAGTTTTATTGGGCGGATTGCAACGACTGGCCAGAGTTGTCAGTACGATGGTCCCTTTAATGACTTGCATTTATTTACTGGCAGCTTCAACTATTTTATTTTTCTTTAAAGAGCATGTAATAGACGCATTCTTACTCATCTTGAAGTCCTCTTTCTCTTATCACTCGGCGGCGGGAGGCGTTCTTGGCTATGGACTTTCCAGAGCAATTACAACTGGATTTGAACGGGGTATTTTCGCAACTGATGCTGGCTGCGGGATTGCTCCTATTTTACAGTCTGGAGCGAGGTGTAAAGATCCATTTGTAGAAGGTGTTGTTGCCATGATTGCCCCTTTTATTGTCATGATTATCTGCACAATGACAGCTTTAGTCTTAATAGTGACGGGCGCTTGGCCACACTCTGGAGAATTTAGTACTAATATGTGTACTTGGGCCTTTGAAACGGGGCTCAATCACGTTTTTGGTAAGTATGTTGTCATGGTTTCATTAGCCCTTTTTGCCTTCACAACCATCATCACTTGGGCCTATTGTGGGGAAAAAGCCTGCGAATATCTTTTCTCACCGAAAGCGATCAAAAAATTCAAATATCTCTACATTTTAATGCTTCCTGTCGGGGCATTCACCTATACAAAAACTGTTTGGATTTTAGCAGATATTTCGATAGGACTGATGGTTGTTTCCAATATGGTAGGTCTCATCGGGCATTCTTCAAAGATTATTAAGGAAACTCAAGAGCATTTGATTGAGTCTTAAAGAGATCTCATTTGTTTGACAACATCAATAATGATGGAAGCTGCTCTTTCGATTTCTTCCGTTGTTGTAAAACGGCTTACTGAGAACCGGATCGATGATTCCACCCTTTCCTTAGGAAGACCCATTGATTTTAAAATACGTGAAGAAGCAAGAGAGCCTGAAGAGCAGGCCGAACCATAGCTTGCAGCAACCCCATGCATATCTAAATTCATCGCTAAACTTTCCCCATCACAGCCAAGAAACGCAATATTGGAAGTATTGCAAATACGCTTTGCAGAGCCATTGATACAGATATCTTCAAGATGGTCATGTAAAATTTTTTCAAAATGATCTCTGAGCGTTTCCATATAGGTTGTTTTATCAGGCAATAGATTTGAAAGAATTTCAACAGCTTTTGACAAACCTAGGATCCCCGCTAAATTCTGGGTGCCTGCACGCATTCCTTTCTGCTGCCCCCCGCCTGCAATTAAAGGATCTAGGGCGTAATCTTCTGATAAGTAGGTGAGGCCAATCCCTTTTGGAGCGTGGAGCTTATGTCCACTAAAGCTCATTGCACTAATTCCTTGATGCATTTTAAAGGGTTCTTTTCCTAAAAGAGCGACCCCATCGACGACAAAAGGAACTTGGCTTTGATAGGCTAAATCGGCAAAAGTGGAGTAATCTGTTTTAACCCCAGTTTCATTATTAATGGCCATAAAGGTCATCAAACCAGACTCTTTTCCAAGGGCATTTTGTAAATCACTCACTTTTGGAGCGCCCGTTTCATCAACCGGTAGAAAAATGACTTTACCCCCCGCCTTTTGATATTCTTGAACAAGCTTATAGATCGAGCTGTGTTCAATTTCAGTGGTAATCACTGTCTTTGGGAAAATACGTTTAAAAAAGCCCTTTAATAAAAAATTATTTGACTCTGTGGCTCCTGATGAAAAATAAATCTCTTCAGAAGAAACCCCAAAGGAATCGGCAATGGCTCTTTTAGCCCGAGTAAGCTCATTGCGAGCTTCTCGCCCAAAGGAGTGAACTGAAGAAGGATTACGGGGGATAGAACACAAATCAAATTGCATTGCCTGTAAGACGAGCGGATCAATGGCGGTCGTTGAATTATTATCGAGATAAATGCGGTTGTCTTTGGCTAACATACTAATTTAAACTACTTTTAGGAGCATTGCAGTGATATTATCCTTTGCCCCACGATTTCTTGCATCCAAAATCATTTCTCTAAGTAGCTCATCTGAGGATTGATTTCTAGATAAATATCCTTGCAGATCACCCTCTTTAAATTTTTCAGTTAACCCATCGGTGCATAATAAAAAAATATCTTTGGATTGGATGGGCTCTAGCTTTACGGAAGCTGTTTGCTGAGCGGTCAAACCAATTGCTTTAGTTAAGGTATTTTCTTGACGCCGCGCAAAGACAACTTGGTTAGAGTCTTTGAGCTCTTGAGCAACGGTATGGTCTTTAGTTAGCTGACTCAATTTCTTTTCTCTAAAAAGATAGATTCTACTGTCACCATAATGTGAGTAATAGGCCACATTCGAAAAAGCAAAAATGAAACAAAAAGTCGAGGCCATTCCTTGCAAATCTTGGTGTGCTTTGCCTTTATTAATTACAATTTGATTGGTCTCACTCACATTGAGCGTCAAAAGATTTTGAACTGCTTGCTGACTACATCCTGAAATTAAATTATATAAGCGATGAATACCATAAAAAAGCTGATTGACCGTTTCAACAGCTGCAACCTCGCCCCCTTGATGTCCCCCAACTCCATCTGCTATCACATAAAAATGTTCATTAGGAAAAATCCCGTAAGCATCTTGATTTTTAGCCCGAGTATTGCCCTTGTCAGTTAAAGCAAAAGCCTCTATCTTCATGAGCCTGCTCCACTACTTGTAAATGTCATTAATAGAACATTGACCGCGTTATAAGTTGAATGAAGGCCAATGGAAGCATAAATTGATTTTTGCCGGAAGTAGATATACCCTGCAAAACTCGCTAAGACAAATAGAGCAGGAATAATTTCCAAATTTCCCCAACCCTGCTGCATCGAAAAATGAAAGAATGCAAAAATCAGTGAAGCACTTAAAATCCCCCCAACTTGCCCCAGCAGTTTGGAGAGCCAGTTTTGTAAAAAACCACGGAATAAAAGCTCTTCGATTGCAGGGATAATAAAGACAACAAAAATGCAACTAAAAATATAGGCTACCGGATTATTAAAGGCAGATCGCAGAAAACGAACGGCCAACTGTTCTTGCGGTTGCTTTTGAAGTAATATTAAAACCATATTGGCTAATTGAGTGGTTGCAATCACAAGTGGAAAGCAAATAATTAACGTTAAAAAGCCCATCCCAAAATTTTTAAGATGATGAATGCTCCATCCTCTTCCACTCTCTCCTAAAACGACCTCTTTAATTTCTTTTTTCAAAAATTTTAGATAGACCAAAAATGAAATAAAAACAGCGGACATCGCTATTAAATTAACCCAAGCTTTCACAGCGTTAATTTGCTGAGCCATAAATGCTTTTTTTTCTGAGGAAGAGGAAGACAAAACCATATAAATGATTAAAGAAATCACCATGGCGACGACAAAATAAACTAAAAAAGCACCCACAACATGGACAAAGCGAAGTTCATTCTTAGCAGTATTAGGCCCCAGCGTCTTAAAATAACCGCGGTACCAAGCGATGAAACAAGTTATAAGAGATAAGAAAAGAGCAAATAGGAATAGCCCCAAATGCTCTTCAAAGGCTTTTTGCCAAACTCCTTCCATATTCTTAGTGGGCAATTGTGATGTACTTTTCGATTTGTTTTGACAAATCTTTTTCTAGACGGGCATGAGCTCGTCCGTAAGCTGTAGCAGGATAGGAATCAGATCCCCATACTACACGCCCATAATCTACAATACCTGTATCACGAGGAATGAGATGACTTACTTCTAATATTTCATGAAGAACAACTTTTGCTTCTGATGAGCGAATGTCTGTGATTTTAACTCTCATTTTCATATTTAAAACACGGTCGATAGTGCGATCAGCAAGATCTTCATTGAGCTGGCTTTGATAAAAAGGCATCTCAGAATGTTCAATAAGTTCTAATAAAACGACGAAGTCATTTTGAGCAGCAAGCTCATTAAAATCGTCTTTTTTTAACATGACAGAATCGCTTTTTTCGAGTTTTTGACGTAGTTTCTCAGGCATCTCCACTGAATTTAAATAAACGACTGAATCATTAATTAAGCGTCTTTGTATTTCTGAAGAAAACTCTTGAGAAAGATCCCATGATAAATAATTCTCCACTCGGTTTACAACGGGAAGCATGGCTACGATGGGTTTTCTCTTTGCGTTTTCATAGTATTTAAAACTTTGCATGGCTGTTGTTGTTTTATGGCAACCCACAAGCAGCACTGCAAAAAACATCGTAGATATTAGAACTTTTACCTTTAACACAAAACCCTCCCTAAAGCATTATTTCACTTTTGTTGAGAAGATAACAAAAGTTTTTCATTATTGGCTAGCCTAATATTGGGAATTGTTTCCAAAAGAATTACTTTTGCAGAGAGAGCCCTCAACACGGTGTTTTTTGAGCTTGCAGGAATGATAAACGATTGACCCTTCGTTAAAAACAATTCACTGGTAGGGGTCTGCACTTTGAGTAGCCCCTCTAGAACAAAATAAATGGTAAATGAGTCTCTTTTTTCTACGTTAAACATAGAACTTAGCAAGAGCCTATTAAACTTAAAATAGGGACTTTCGATGAGAGTTTCAACTTCATCTATCGCTATAGTATTTGATGGTTGCTTTGACTTTTCCACTCTCTGATAGATTTGATCGTCTAGCATCACACTCAAGGCTTCGTCAATATGCAAAGGCCTTGGCTGTCCATTATGATCTTTTCTATCCCAATCATAGAGTCGGTATGTTGTATTAGAGTTTTGCTGCACTTCATAAATTAAACACCCCTTGCCAATAGCATGAAAGAGCCCTGCAGGGATATAAAAGGAGTCTCCTTTAGAAACAGAGATCGCATTCATCCAATTTTCCAAAGCGTTATGAGCAATAGCTTCTCTGATTTCAATCGCCGTTAAATTTTTCTTCAAACCCAAATAGATCTTGCTATTTTCTTCTGCATCAATGATATACCACATTTCAGACTTAGCATCTCCCCCGTAAAGAGCTGCTTTTTGATCGTTGGGATGAACTTGAATACTTAAACTTTGATTTGCATCGATTAGCTTGGTTAAAAGGGGAAATTTCTCTAATTTATTGGGAGAAAAAAAATGAGGAACTTGCCTTAGAAGGTCTTTTAGAGTCCTACCCTTAAACAACCCTTCTAAGATTTTACTTTGCCCTTCTATACGGTCGGAAGCCTCCCATGATTCTGCACAAATTGCAAAGTTTACTTTGCGATTAAACATCTCAATAATTTTGCTCCCCCCCCACAAATAATCTTGATAGGCTGGGATGAGTACAATAGGATCTAATAAAGGGACGTTTGACATAAATTGGTTTGACCCAAAACTATTTTTAGAATAAGGAAAGGAGTTTGAAAAAAGTATAAATACATTTCAACAACAAATCGGTCAATGGGCAAATTTGCAGGAATCGTTTCAGGGAGTTTCATCCATTTAGAACAAGAACTTCAAAGAATGCTGACCGCCATGTCCTTGCCCAAGCCCTTAGAAAAGCCATCTATTTTAAAAATTGAAAATGTGATTATCGGAGCCACTGGAAGTCATTTTTTTTCTAATTCTACCAAAACACTCTACATCGGCATCGATGGATTCATTTTAAATTTACAGGAAGTCAAACAAGAACTCGAAAGAGCAGGACAAGTTATCACCAGTGATAAAGAAGAAGATATCCTTATCTTATCTTATTTGACTTGGGGGCAACATGCTTTTAGGTATTTTAGTGGGCCTTTTGTCATTACCGTCTTTGATGTGAAACAAAAAAAGATCACGATTGCTCGTGATCGCCTTGGGACAAGAAGTTTATTTTGGGGAAAGGTTGGGCCCAACGTCCTTTTTTCAACCCATCTAAAAGGGGTGCTCTGCTCAAGTCTAATCGCTCAAACCCCTGATTTGAGTTCCATTACCTCTTACTTTTTTTTAGGTTATTTTCCTCAGGATAAAACACCAATTCGCAATATTAATCGACTTCATCCGGGTCATTTTTTGGAAATTAACCAAGATGGGGATATCAGCATTAATAAATATTGGTCTTTTAAAGATATTGATCGAGATCATTTAAAATTGAGCCAAGAAGAGGTCAATGAAAAAACAGCCTACTATTTAAAAAATGCAGTTCAGAAAAGACTCAACTTTTCTTCTAATGTCGCTTGCTTATTAACCTCCGACTTAGGGTCAACCTCAATCGCCCATTATCTCAAATCACTTCATTCTAATAAGATCAAAAGTTTTTCTTTTGACTTTGACGGCACAAAAAGGCTCACAGCCAATTATACTCAGCGCGATGCTTCTCATTATGGTTTTGAACATCAAAACCATTTGACAACACCAGATAATATTTTTGATAATTTACAACATATTATTTGGCATTTAGATGAACCTATTGCAGACCCAAATGCTGCCGGAATTTGGAAAGCAGCGCAGTGGGCTCAACAAAATTCTTGTGATATTTTTTCAGCACTCGGAAGCTTAGAATTACTGGGGGGGCAACTCGGACACGGAGAAATTCCTTATGAACCTCTCTATTTATGGTTTTTATACCTTACAAAACCCATATTTCTAAAAGCTATTATTCCTGGAATTTCAAGCATTAACAAAAAAACATCTCTCAACATGCTTCGCTTTTTTCAAAGGGACTTTTGGGCTTATGAATATGTACAGCAACAATCTTTATTTTCTTTAAGAAGCCTCAAAAAGGTGGCCCCTGCTTTGGATGGTTTATTTGATGTTCATCTTTTTTTACAGCAATCCTACCAATATTTAAAGTTTATCCTTTCTCAAAATTTTTCGATTGAAGACTATCTTTTCTTTGATGCAGAAACGTCTCTTTCCAACCGATTACTTTTTCAGTATGAGAAACTATTTGAAAGCTTTAATGTTAACTTCTTTTCACCCTTTTTTGATCGAGACTTTGTCGATTACATGCTCCAAATTCCAGAATCCTTTAAGTTTAAAGGTAAAAAATTTGGAACCCCCCTCTATGATTTACTCCAAAAAGATTTTAAGGCCGAAGAGCTCTTGAATTTTCAAGACCGCAACCCTTGGTTTCTATCAAATTGGATGAATCACCCAAAAGTAAAGAGTATCTTTAATATGTTGCCCAAAGGGGTTTTAGTAGAATCCAATATCATTAACGGCGAAAACTTGAAGAAAGTTTTAGATAAGGGTGTTTGGAAGTACCATCAATTTGAAAGGCTTTGGGCCATTTTAGTTCTTGAAATTTGGTTTCATCTTTTTGTGAACAACCCTATCTACTCCTACCCAGAAGAGGGCCAGTCGCTTGAAGATTTCTTAAAGATTCAGCAACCTTTTTTACAATAAAATAACCTTAAACTACCGAAACCAGAGTAGTATTTCTGCTGTTATCTCCACTCATGAAAGGATAATCTCTACTAGGTGATGGGTGATTTCTTGAACCCTCTGGAGTAATCGCAATGGGAATACGCTTTCGGAGAATCTCCCTTGAAGCAGACGAAGGTTGATAGGAAACCCTGGTCTCTCCAAGTACGGCTCTACTAACAGTTTCAAGAGGTTCCATTGCTAAACCAATTTTGCTTTTATTTAAATGGAGTCTTTGAAATGTCTGGTGTAAATGCCTTTCTAAAAAGGCTGTTGCTAATCGAGTAGCTAGCCTTTTGTCTTCCAGATCATTTGATTCGTGTAAATCCGATAAACAATAAGCATAGTTTTTAAAGCGATCTGTAATCACCGGGTAAACATCTTGCGCATCATTGGCTGCGCAGCTAGCAAAATGCGGATTAGACCCAGTACTGACATAAGAGATTAAAGTGCCCAGTAAACTCGCTCCTATTGCCACTGTTGTTGCCAAAGAAGCTCTCACGGTGTTGCCCTCTGTCCAATCCGAGTAGGCGCTAATACTCGAAAGGCTCGTGATAAATGATAAAGCAAGTCCAATCGGAACACATGCTTTAAGCCAGCGCGCCGTTCTAAGGTCAGCTTGGTAACTGGTCTCAAAAATTTGGCACTCATCCCTTCTTAACGGAATGGTATCTTCACGGAGGAATATATGTTCTAGATGAGTCTCCTAGACAGATTCTAACAAGAAATTATTTTTCAGTCAACCCTAAAACGGCTATTCCAAACGGGTTAAGCTTTGCTTGAAGTAACTCACTAGAGAGTAGAATTGGCCGCTTTTGTGACGCACTCTCTCCAAGTTTCATCACTTGGACTAACTTCTTTCTCTTTGGTTGCAAAACGTAAGAAAAGAACGCAATAATTGTCCTCTTTAACCAGATGGACCCACTCACGACCAATTTCATAATCTTGATCTTCGCACCACCAAGTAAAGACAAGGTTGCGTTCATCTTGGGAAAGGATTTCATAGTGCAAAACTTCTTTATTGTTCTCAAAATCTTTAGAAAGAGTTTCGATAAATAAATTATAAAAATGCTCTAAATCATATCCCCTTTCGAGCTGATAGCGCTGAATCCCAAAAGATTTGCTCCACTTATCAGCTGCTTCAGAGCTGGGAATCCATTCTTGAAAAGACTCTTTTTCTCCATCACTTTCTTCTACCAGCATCCAATAATCTGCAAATTCTTTCTGGTGCAGTAAGGGCGTTAGTGGCTCTGAAGCAAATGCATTGACTGCGAGAGCGCAAAGAATGGGTAAAAAAATCTTTTTCATGATCAAAATCCTAAAGGTTTTAATAGATAAATAGTGGTAATAAACTAGCAGAAACTACCAATTTTGAAAATAAAAACAAATTGGCAAAAAGTTGTCTCCAATTATTTAGTTATATTGAGTCAATATCGCAATAACGCTTTTGAACTAACAACCAATTTTTATTGACAAATTTATTATTTTAACCTAAAATTAATAATGTACTTGTTGTTTTAAAGCTCAAGGGAAAAGGTTTAATTTAATGAATATCAATGACTTAGTTACAGGCGCTTGTCGTGCTTTGACATCTTCAATTGGCGTAGGCTCTGAGCTCTGCACTTCTACACTTGCGACCTCTTTAGAACTTCTAACAGAGAATGCAGGTTCGCTTGTTCTAGGCTTAATAGTTGCCATTGGCGCAGTTGCCTTAGCCAAGCTCTATATCGGAAGACAACAAAGAGAAGAAGAGGATCGCCCGGATTTATCAAAAAGAGATGTTGAGGTTCAGAACCCTCCGCCTCCTGCAGAGGTAAATGCTCTAGTGGATCAAGAACCCACAAGGGATACAGCAATACAACAATTTTTAAAAAGGAATCTTGGTCCTACAGTTGAGAGACCAGCGACTGAAGTTAGCAGCGCAACTTCAACTGAAGGGACTGAACCTTTTCAGCAAGTCCGACCAAAAAGAAAGAAAAATGACAAAGATACAAAGGATCAGAAAAAGACATTTGTATGGAAACCACAGATTCAACCAACTTTTCCAGTTGAAATAGGTAGATCATCCACCCCCTCATCTACTTCTTCTCAAGAACAAGAAATAACGGTGCCACCACCCATAATTGAGAGTCATAAGTCTTCAACAGCTGCCGAACCCCAGGCTTCTTCGGCATTGCCCGCAGCACCAGCAGTTGATATACAGCAACAAATAAACGAAATGTCTCTACGATTGGCTGCAGCAATACAGGAAAGATGCCGGCTAAACGAGGCTTTTTTAAGGCTTCAAAGAGAGCAACAAAGTCAAATACAGCCGCCAGCTATCCTTCTGCCCCCATTTACTCATGCAGCACCTTCTTATTCAGCTAGACCAACCCCTTCAGCAGACGAAAACTCAGAAGGGCTAGATATTGTAAGAAGTGTCGTTGAGAGCGCACTTGCAGAGCCCAGTAACCCAGAAAAATAATTTTATTCTTTTTTCAATTGCTGATCTCGCTTTTCTTATACGTTTACCCGATTTTTTTCATTTTCCTATAAAACTAGATTCATGGGAAAGCTTCATCTCCCAAAAGTGGCCTTCTCCATATACTTTTTGAAGATCATCTCTACTTGAAGAGGAATGATCTTATTTAAACCCGAATTTTAAGATCTCCCCCATTTTAAATTTGATTGTAAATATTAAAATCAAATAGCCTTTTAGAAATTACCTTACTCAACTTTAAAATTTTATTTATGAAATACCTTTTCCACTTTTTGATTCTCGTTTTGATCTCTTCTCAATCGTTGTTTACTCTCGATTATATAAAACCCGACTTTCGCATTGAAAATGTGAATCTGACTTTTGAGCTTGATGACACTCAAACAATCGTAACTTCGCAGCTTGAAATAAAAAGAGAAAGCAAACATCCCAACCTCCCTTTGGTTTTGGATGGAGAAAAGCTCCGTTTGATTTCTGCTTCATTAAATGGACATCTTTTAAAAGAAAATGAATATCAACTCACCGATTACTCTCTCACCATTTTTAATGTACCCGATCATTTTAATTTAATGATTGTCAATGAAATTAACCCCTTGGGAAACACAGAACTTGAAGGACTCTATAAGTCCAATCATATTTTCTGCACTCAAAATGAATCGAAAGGTTTTAGAAAAATTACCTACTTTTTAGATCGTCCTGATGTCATGGCTAAATATACAACAACGCTCATTGCCGATAAAAAGGAGTGCCCGATTTTACTTTCCAATGGAAATAAAATAGATTTTGGAGATTTAGAAGAAGGCAAGCATTTTGTGACGTGGGAGGATCCTTATAAAAAGCCCTCTTACCTTTTTGCTCTAGTTGCAGGTGATCTAGGATCTATTCAAGATACATTTATTCGAAAATCTAATAAGCCGGTTGAATTAACGATTTTCTGTGAAAAGGGCCTAGAAAGCAAATGTCATCATGCTATGGGTTGTTTAAAAAGGGCCATGAAATGGGATGAAGATCGATTTAATCTAGAGTGTGATTTAGACACTTATATGATTGTTGCCATCAACGACTTTAATTCAGGGGCAATGGAAAATAAAGGTCTTAATATTTTTAATTCTAGTTGCATCTTAGCTGACTCCAAAACCTCGACAGATGCTGAGTTTGCTCGCATAGAGGGAGTCATTGCGCATGAATATTTTCATAATTGGACAGGAAATAGGGTCACTTTAAGAGATTGGAATGAACTCAATGTTAAAGAAGCTCTCACTGTATTTCGCGATCAAGAATTTTCACTCGACATGAACCCATGGTCTAAACAGCGAATTGAAGATGTTGCCACCCTGCGTCAATTCCAATTTCCAGAAGATGCAGGTCCCACAGCTCACTCCATTCGCCCCACAGAATCTATCGACACAAGAAATTTATACTCTTCAACAGTATACTGCAAAGGCCCCGAAATCATTCGCATGATCCAAACGTTGATCGGAAAAGAAAATTTCAACAAGGGAATGGCTAAATATTTTGAGCTTTATGACGGTCAAGCTGTTGCTACAGATCAATTTATTCATGCAATGGAAATTGCTTCTCATAAAGATCTTTCTCAATTTCAAAGATGGTATGATCAAAAAGGAACCCCTCATCTTAAAGTAAAATCAGAGTATGACCCAAAAGCAAAGAGACTCACTCTTTATACAGAGCAATCCAACCCCAAAGAAGGTCCAGATGCTCTAGCCCTCCATTTTCCTTTAAAAATTGGGTTGATAGACTCAACTGGAGCAGAGATCCCTTTAAAAAGTGATCTCCTTGAAATTAAAAATAAAAAGGAAACTTTTATTTTTGAAAACATCCCAAGTCAGCCGACTCTCTCTTTAAATCGTGATTTTTCAGCTCCCATTATTATTGAAACAAATTGCACTCCGCAAGACTATGCATTTTTAATGACCTACGATTCTAATGAGTTTAATCGTTGGGAAGCAGCCAGAGCTCTCTCTTTTTCTGTCCTAGAAACGCTCATTAGCGATTATCAAATGGGTAAAAAATTGCAACTTCCCAAAGACTATTGCCGCGCCTTTCAACTGTTGCTTAAAGATCCTCACTTAGATCCCGCTTTAAAAGCAGAAGCTCTGATCCCACCCAACGAAAGTGAAATAGCTCAAACTCAACTTGTTATTGATTTTGATTCTAACCACTATGTGCGCAGATGGCTTATCAAAGAATTGGCGCAAGTCAACGAAGAGCTCTTTTATAAAACATACCAGTCTCTTGCTAAGGGAGCGCCCTACTCGATTGATTCTCAAGCGGTAGCTGATCGCGAATTGAAAAATATTTGCCTTTTTTATCTCACCTCGCTGGAAAAAGAACGCTATATAGATCTTTGCAAAAATCAGTTTTTAACAGCAGATAATATGACAGATCAAATTGCTGCGCTTTGCTTTCTTAATCTAGTCAATTGCCCTCAAAGACGCCTCTTACTAGATCAATTTTATGAACAATGGAAGGAAGATACTCTCGTACTCAATAAATGGCTTTATATCGAAGCTTCTTCCCCACTGGCTGGAACGCTACACACCGTGAAATCTTTAACCCTTCATCCAGCCTACTCTTCTAAAGAACCTAATAAAAATAGGGCTCTGATTGGAGGTTTTTTCAGAAATTCAATTCATTTTCATTCTAGAGATGGCTCTGGCTATGCTTTTTTAGAAAATCAAATCTCCTCACTTGATGAAATCAACCCACAAACGGCAGCAACTCTAGCTGCTGCTTTTCTAGATTTTTCCAAGCTCGACCCTGAACGTAAAAAGCTAATGAAAAAATCTCTTGAAAATCTTTTACAAAAAAAGGACCTGTCTTCAAACACCTATGAGATCCTCAACAAAATTTTAGGGTCTTCTTAAAAAAAAGACTTTAATATTTGGACACCCCATTTGAGCTAGGATAAGCCCTTGCGAATTAAAGCCTCGTTATTTTATAATTTTTTCTTTTAACCGGGGACCTTGTAAGATAAGGACTCTCGAATCAGGTCAGGACTGGAAAGTAGCAGCCTTAAGAGATGTTTTTTATGTTATGAGATTATCTCCGGTTTTCTATTCCGAGACTATATTGACGTCGCTAGCTTCAAGAAACCTTTTAAATTGCTCTTTATAATCTCGAAGAGACTTTTCACAAACCTTCTCTAAATTTTCAAATTGATCTAGTCCATCCATCACCAGCTTCATGAAACGCCCTTCAAGGGTAGACTCATCTGCTTGATAATGAAATCCTTTGCTGACACCAAGTTCCACAAGTTTCATGGCGCGAATCACAGCGGGCATCGATTGAGCAATCGACGCAAAAAGATCTTCTTGAGTCACTTTTCCTAACTCAGCTCTTTCTTGCGCCTTGATTCTCTCCCACTGAACACGCAATTCTTCAAAAGTAATGGTACGGGGGTTTTCAAAAACATGAGGATGACGGCGAATAATTTTGTCGCAAATAGCTTTGAGCATTTGCTCCTGATCTAAATCGTATTTTTGAGAGGCTGCTTTTAATGTACAAAGATAAGCAAATAAGACATCGCCCATTTCTTCTTGAACTTTTTGCCCATCTTTTTGATGAAGAGCATCTAAGACTTCATAGCTTTCCTCAATGACATATTGAATATAAGCTTCAGGAGTTTGCTGCTTTCCCCACGGACAACCTTGGGGCCCCATTAATTGATCGATTAGCTTTTCTAACGACTCTATTTTAAGTCTCATACACTCACCTCAGCTCTTTTTCTGATATATCCATGAAGGCGTTAGACCATTATATCGATTGTTCCCTTTAATTTTAATAACTATTGAGAAATTGCCCACTGCAAAGATATTTTTTTAACTTTGCTGTACAAACTCTTTGATAATTAAAATTTAAATACTGAAAAAATCTTCGTCCTATTAGACTCCCTTCATCGTAATTTTTTAAAATAGGTCGTCTCATGCCTTCTATACAAAACAGTACTTCTCTATTTCTACAGCCCTTTTTCCCAGAGGCCTCAAATATGTCCAGATCAGATATTGGAGTTTTAAATCCTATATCTTTAGATTTATATGATTTAACCCTGAGACAAATAAGTCGTATTATTGGTTCTTATCAGAGTTTCATGACTACCCTTCCTTGCTTAGGGGCGTTGGCCTTGAAATTCAAGACATCTCCCTCCCCCACTGGTCATTTGACCACTCTGCCCCTTCTAATCTTATGTTCTTCTCAAGTTAAAGCCTCTTCTCACCTTCAGTCGCTGCTAACTCAAGCTAATCAAATTAGCGAAGGAATTTCTGATCTACATTCCGTCATTTCGCAAATGAAGCTGACCAATCAAATAGCCCATGTGATTGACAATGACACTGAAGATGCGGGAGCTCTCCAACATTTTATCAGTGCGCTTTTGCAAACGAATGACGACATACAAACTGTTCTTAGCCCCTTTACAAGTATTATTACGACGATCAGAGATGCTTTTGCCGAAGAAGCTCTGGACCGCTTTGAAACTTTAGCAGAAATAATGCAGGTATACCAAGAATTTCAAACATTACAAACATCTATTCAAACTCTTGAACAAACTTTTCGCCAAGCCATGGATGAGAATCGAAAAGTTTTACAAAAAGTTAAAGCAAACTTAAAAATAGAACCTCTCCAAAATACCCTTAGCAAGCTAAATCAACAAAAAACCGCGATCAATTCCCAGATCGCTCGCCATCGATCAACCATCGAATCTTTAAATCAAAAAACTCCTCTAATTCAAGCGGATATAGAACGCCTTCAACAAAAACAGAATAATGTTTACGAGATAGAAAGAGACCACCCGGAACAGTCCGATCAGACTTCTTTTATGATTGCAAAATATGATGAACTTATAAGAGGTGTTGAACAGTCACTTGCAAAACATTATCAAAGTTTAGCGGATGCAGAAAGCAGGCTTAGTTCCTCAGAAACAACTCTTTTTGACGTAGAAGAAAAGATTCTTGAAGTAAAGGAGGCATTGGACATAAAAAAGGAAAGCTTAAGAAGTCTGCAGGAATATGAAAATGATTATCAACAAACATTGCAAAAAGAGGCCAGAGGAAAAATCAGCGAATTAAAAGATTTAGCTAAAGCGACATACTCTCATCTTCGCATATTACTGGATCAAGCCAAAGCTACATTTAATCAAAAAACAAATGATGAACTTTAAAAAAACCTCTAAATACGAATTACTTAGAGGTTAGCTTAAGCATTTTTTAGCGCTAAAAACTAGCGGCCTTTTTTACTGCAACAGTTGTTGCACTTGCTGTTATTATTTTTCCCAGATTGATTGCTCTTGGTGCATTTTTTGCAGCAGCAGCAACATTGTGAACAGCCGCTTGAAGAAGATCCCCAAGACGCGCAGCCCACCGCTGAAAACGCAAGCACAGCTGATGTAAGTACAATTGCGAGTTTTCTCATGATGTTCTCCTTATAAGGTTCTTTGGTATTTTTCAAAAAATACCTTGCATTACTTTGTAACACATATCTTTTAGTGTCTATCGCTCTAGCCGTTTTTTTTTCAATATATTTTTTACATAATAGTTTTAGCAGGATTAAAAGCTTCAAATTGCTATACTACTCTCTTTAAATTTTGAGTTATTTATGAAAAAGGACACCAGTTGGGAAAAGTCTAGCGGTTGGTATAATGAACACATGAAAGAGGAAGGTGGTTATAACCACAAAGAGCTCATTTTACCTAACTTACTCCCTCTTCTAAACCTCAATGAAAAAGACAGGCTTTTAGACCTCGGCTGTGGTCAAGGAGTTTTAGCAAGGGCTATATTGCCCTCTGTTCAATATTTAGGATTAGACGCTTCTAAGTCGCTCATCGAACTTGCTAAAAGCAAAGACTCAAATCCTAAACATGATTATCGTTATCACGATGTACTCGAGCCCATTGAAAGCAAAATTCCTTTTTCTCACGCTGTTTTTTTACTATCGCTGCAAAATATTGCAAAACCTGATCTAGCCCTCAAAAATGCTTCTAAAGTTTTAAAAAAAGAAGGGCAACTCGTCCTTGTTTTAAATCATCCATGCTTTAGAATTCCCAAGCATTCTTCTTGGGAAGTATTGCCCGATTACCAAGGGCAATATCGGCGCATTGATCGCTACTTTAACCCTTTTAAATCCTCCATTCAGATGCATCCTTCAAAAGGAGAGAAATCTCCATTAACATGGAGTTTTCATTGGCCTCTTTCTCAATACATGCGCGATTTAAAAGCGGCCGGCTTTTTTATTGAGGACATGCTAGAGATCTGTTCAAAAAAGAAAAGTTATGGGAAAGCAGCACGCGCTGAAAATTTTATCCGTAAAGAAATTCCCCTTTTCTTAATGATCTCGGCCAGAAAAATGAAAAGTTTTGACTAATTTAAAAAAGCTCATTACGATGAGTCTTATTTAAATTAGTCTATTCACAGAATATGAAACTTGCGCTTATTGGCTATGGCAAAATGGGACAACTCATCCACGAGATTGCCCTTCAAGGCCATCATGAGATTGTCTCTATTATTGATCCAAGGCATCCTAAAACTAGCTACAGAGAAATTAATGCTCAAAGTGTAGAAAAAGCAGATCTCTGCATAGACTTTTCTTCAACTCGCGACACTTTAAATCATGTTAAAAAGCTTGCAGACCTTAAGAAAAGTGTTGTGATTGGCACCACAGGTTGGAAGGTCGATCCTGAAAAGCTTTCACAAATCGCCATTCAAGGGCAAATAGGAATTCTCTTTGCACCTAATTTCTCCATAGGCGTTTATCTCTTCTCAATGATTGTGGAAAAGATGGCCTTTCTAATTGACCCTTTACAAGACTATGACATTGCAATATCTGAAACGCATCATCATGAAAAAAAAGATGCCCCATCAGGGACAGCTCTTCACTTGGCTCAATCTATCTTAAAAAATATGGAGCGCAAAAAATCAGTCACAACAGAGTCACCTCAAAGCCTATCTGAACTACAAATTAACTCTCAAAGACTCGGCTCTATTTTTGGAGAACACCAAATTATTATCGATAGTGATTTTGATCAGATTCTTTTAAAACACACTTGCAAAAACCGAAAAAGTTTTGCCATTGGTGCTTTAAAAGCAGCTCTATGGCTATATTCTAAAGTTGGTTTTTATTCTTTAGATGATATGATGAAAGATATCTATCATGGAGTTTTTTTATGCTGAAAAGGTCGCTCTATACTGCTTTAATTACTCCCTTTTTAAGCGATGTAGTAGATTACGATGGCTTTTGCCAAAACGTCCAAGAGCAAATCAATAGTAAGATTAAAGGTCTTCTCCTTTTTGGAACTACTGGAGAATCTCCTACCCTTTCACTAAGCGAGAAAGAAAAACTTTTAGGATTAATCCGATCTCAGATTCAACCCGACATCTCTCTCATGGTCGGTGTAGGAACTAATTGTACTAGGCATTCTATTGAATTAACAAAACTGGCAGAAGCTTTTAAAGCAGACTGTTTAATGGCGATTACACCCTATTACAATAAACCTTCACAACAGGGCATTTATGAACACTTTAAATGCCTTGCTGAAAATACTTCCCTTCCTATTGTGCTCTATAACCATCCAGGAAGATCTGGGCAAAATATCAGCATGGAAACACTTTCAAAACTGATGCAGATTTCCAATATTATTGGCTTTAAAGACTCTTCAGGAAGTTTAGAGTATATTCAAAAGTTAATGTATACCAGAGGACAAATTCGCTCTGATTTTCTCATTTACTCAGGGGATGACCTTAATGCTTTTTCGTTTATGGCTCTTGGCGCCAATGGGCTTGTTTCTGTTGCAAGTAATCTTATTCCGCAAACTATTTTAAAATGGATTGAGCTAATGCTCAATCGCGACTATGCTAAGGCCCTAAGCATCCATTCTCAACTCTATAAATTTTTCGAAGCTCTTTGCATCGAAATCAATCCTGTACCTATTAAGGCTGCAATGAATTTATGTGGGAAAGCAGCAGGATCCATGCGCCTTCCCCTCGTTGAACTGCAAAGCGAAAATCAAGAATATTTAAAACAAATCATCAACCAAACTCCTTTAGTCTATGGTGAAGCAAAATCCAAATATAGCCAAGCTGCAATCTAACTATCTTTTTCCAGAAGTGGTCCGTAGAAAGAATCTCTTCTTAGAAAAAAATCCCACTGCAGACCTAATTAGTTTAAGTGTTGGCGACACAACAGAGCCTATTCCCTCTTGCATCACGAACGAAATGAAGCAATTTGCAGGTAGACTTTCAACTAAAGAGGGTTATTGTGGTTATGGTGCAGATCAAGGATTACTCCCATTAAGAGAAAAAATAATTGAGAGATACTACCCTTCTCATATTGCTGCTGATGATCTTTTTATTACTGATGGCGCCAAGTGTGATATTAGCCGTTTACAAACGTTTTTTGGATCACAGACCCGAGTTGCTATGCAAGACCCTTCCTATCCTGTCTATGTGGATGGAAGTGTTATTGCGGGTCAAACAGGTCCCTACTCTGAAGCTTTGCATGGCTATCAGGGATTGACTCTCTTACCATGTACATTTAAAAATCAGTTTTTTCCTAATCTTTCAGAGCTTAAAAATGTCGATCTTATTTATTGGTGCTCGCCACATAACCCAACAGGCGCTGTGAGTACAAAAGAACAACTGCAAAAACTGGTTCTCTATGCAAAAAAAAACAATGCTTTTATTATCTTTGATTCCGCTTACTCCTTTTTTATTCAAGACCCTACCCTTCCTCGTAGCATCTATGAGATCGAAGGTGCTGACGAAGTGGCTATTGAAGTGGGCTCGTTTTCCAAACTCGCTGGTTTTACAGGTGTTCGTCTAGGTTGGATGGCAATCCCTAAAAAGCTCACCTTTGAAAATGGGGTTTCTGTTAAAAAATCATGGATGCGTTTTTTATCTACGACTTTTAATGGGGCTTCTAATATTTCCCAGCAAGGTGGGCTTGCTTGTTTAAGCGATCAAGGACAAAAAGAGCTCAAGGCAATCACTCATTACTATTTAGAAAATGCGACCATTTTAAAAAGAGCTTTGAATAAAAAATTCAAACTTTTTGAAGAAATCAATGCTCCCTATTTATGGGTCTATATGGGTGAAAAAACCTCATGGGACTATTTCAATTGGCTTTTAGAAGAAGCTCATTTAGTAACTGTTCCAGGTTCTGGTTTTGGAGCTGCAGGAGAGGGATTTATTCGCTTTAGCAGTTTTGGAGCGCGCCAAAACATTTTAAAAGCTGCAGAGCGCCTTCAAAATTTGCCGGCGCTAAATGATTCTATGATTTTAAACTAATTTTTAAAAATTTATTTATAATCTCATTAACACTCTTTAATTGGATTCTTTTCATTCATTTTTTTGATTCTTAACAAGATCTTAATATTGTTTAACTATATTCCTTACTGTTAAACTAATAAAGAAAGGTAAAAGCATGGTTCGCCACATTTCCAATATGAATAGTTCACATTTTTCTCCTCCTTCGTCAGAAATTGATTCTCTCATGAATAGAATAGACTATTTTTTAAGATTTTTAGATCCTTCAAGTCGCGCTCCTGGCCTCATTGGAATGATTTCATGGGCATCTCTTAGAGAGGGTTTAGAAGACATTCAGGATAAATTAATTCTCGCTATTAGTAGCGGCCACCTTTCTCAAGCAGATCGCGATAAGGCCTATCGAGGACTTGCTAAAATAGATATGGCCTTAGAGCGGATTTCTTAATCTTCTGATATGCGCAAAAAAGTTGTAGCATGTATTTTATTTAGCTCATTTGCAATAGTTTAATTTATTAACATGATGTTAATAAAAAATTTAAAAAGTAAACTTCCTGCTTATAATAAGAGGCTTATAAAGAAATAGCAATTTGATAGTGTTTGTTATATAATTTCCAAATTAATTATTAAAACATCACTATTAATGTAAAAATATTAAGGATTTATACTATGTCACTATCTATAGAAAAAATTTCTTTAACCCCTACTTTACCACCAGCACTGCCCTCTAGCAAAGTGATGACAACTCGCCGTCTTGCAATGGGCGCTGTTATTGCGACAGCAGCACTAACTGCGGCTTACTTAGCTCAACAATATTTTGCTCCAAAAAATGCCCTGATGAGTTATCCTACGCTTAATTTTCAACCTACGTGTGCGCCTGTTTGCGCAAAACCACCTATTCAACCAACGACTCCGATTGATTTTTCTGCAATAGCTCAAAAAATAGCCAATACTCTTTTTCCATCAACAACGATTGAAAAAGCCATTGCTTTAGCAACAAGAGCACCTGCTCAAACTCTCATCATTCTCCCGACAGCAAATCAAGAATCAATCCACCCACAACGAGCACAACAAATTGAATTACCTTTGACTTTTCCTACCACTACTTTAGATAGAATCGGTGAATTTGCATTTAGAAGTACCACAAACACAGACAATGTAAATTTACAAACTCAACAAAGTTCTTATTTTTATGACTTTTTTTCTTCAGCATTAGAAACTGTCACTACTACCCACTCTGAAGCAGCAACCCATTTAACAACAGTAGCAAACAGTGTAGCACACTTAGGAAATAGATTGGCGGATAATGCCCTTCCTATAATTAAGAATCTTCCTAGCGTCTGTTCTTCAGCAACGGGTGTTATCCAACAAAGAGCTGCCAGCTATTCTAATGCAGTAACAAGTTTATCAGGACTTGCAACAAAGACCTATACTACAGCAGCATTGAAGGCAAAGAAAACTGTTGACGGCTGGCATGATAACGCAAGAGCATTAATAGCGTCAGGAGTAAAAACTGCAGCTACCGAATCAAGAAAATTACTAGCTAGAGGGGCTGAAGCTGCAAACAACCTTGGAAGCAAAGCAATAACCTCATTAACGGCAGCAGTAGAAAGCGCTTCCAATAGCCTCCCTACTCTTATACCTGAAAAAACGTCTACAAGAACGAGAGTAAAAGTAGTAAATACAGAGACTCCCAATGAAGATAATCTTGACACGAGCGCATTATCTCCTTCTGTACAAGAAGGATTCGGCAGGATCTGGGCTTTTGTAAAAGAAGCAGCTACTACAGCCCGAGATTTAACAGCAATCGCAGCAAACTCCTTGATTGAGACTATAGACCCTTATAGTTGTACAAATATAAAAAATATACAAAAGAAAACACTCCTGTCTCAGCAGGAATGGATGGCAAAAGGGTGTTACAAAAAGTAAATAATAGTAGTTTTGCTTTTAGCTGCGTTTAATGACTCAGCTAAAAGCAAAATCTTAAAGAGCTCTGCTATTTTAATTCAAAAATATAAGGAATTTATTTATGTCAAACGCAATAGTTGCTCCAAGAATGTTGGTTTTGAACGCATTTTCACCAGAGTCAGCAAAAGTAGAAACTTCTTCAAAACCTGAAAAATCTATTTTTACACGAATTTATCAAAGTCCGAAATTAAGAGAAGCTGCTGAAGCGACTGCAGCAGTTGCTGGTTTGGCCTTGATTTTTGGAACACCGACTTATCTTCTTTATAATTATAATACGGTTGTTCTTCATCCTCATTTCCAAAGTGATTATTTATCATTCGATTTCTCGTTTAGAGGTAGCGATATACTTTTAATCTCTGCAGCCTCATTTATTGGTTTTGTTATGTTTCAACTTCGCAATTTTATGCGGTAATAATTTTAAAGATTAACCACTTTTTAATATGCCCTCTATCGTTTTACTTGGGAAACCACCTTTAGAAGTGGGCCATACTCCAAAAGCTGTACCTAATAATCAGCCTTGTGGTTTTATAACGACTCGCAATCTTTCAGTGAGTTTGCTTACCACGGCTCTTATTGCTGGCATCACTTACTTTATTCAAAGATATTTTGCTAATAACGCAGGGCTGATGAGTTATCCAAAGCTCCAATTTGAACCTATGTGCGCTTCAGTGACAGCTCTTTCTATTCGTCCAGTAGCCAATGATGAACATTTTAACATTTGCGAAAAACTTCCTTTGCAACCTCAGACTCCCGTTGACTTTGCTGCTATTGCTCAAAAAGTGGTCAGCTACCTTTCACCTTTAATAGCAATTGAGAAGGCCGCTACTTTGGTACCTTGTGAGACAAACCTACCACCTACGGTTCCCCTCATAGCGCACCCTGAAAAGCTAGCTGATAAAAAAATGACCGCTTTAATGGTTTACCCATCAATCCACTTTTTGCCAGCATGTCCTCTTTGGAAAATCATTCCTTCTTATATCATAGAGAATCGACTCGCTTCTCTTCTAGAAACCCCCGTCACAGCACCTGAGAATAGCTTAAATTTGAGTACAATAACTCTCTTGACTTCTCCTTCAAGGATTATCTCCTACGCAGACTCTTTAACGCCGTGTGAAACAAAAACTAGACTGGCAGCTAACGCGCTTAATCCAAAAGACTCTTTAATGGTCCAAGATAAAAAAGAAGGGCCAATTCGCGCAAAAATCACAGGCGATGACCTCGCTCAAGTCGTTGTTATCTTGGGTTTATGGTTTATAACAGGCATTACTGGCGCCCTTTACAAATTTAAATAAACGTATCAAAGCCACTTAATCTATCTCTTCAAAAGGGGTAAAAAATGCCACTTTTTTATTAAACTAAAATTTAATCTTTACCTTTAATAAAACCCTCGGAATTTTACCTCCATTATTTTATAATAAATGCTTCTATTAACTTTGAGATACGAAATGTCAAAAAAAGGGATCTTTATTGGAGCTACTGGGCAAAATGTAGGGAAAACGACCATTTGCCTGGGCTTAATCGCTCTCTTAAAAGAAAAATACTCTAAAATTGGGTTTATTAAACCTGTCGGGCAACGTCACGTGACCACTGAGACAGGCATTGTTGTAGATAAAGATGTCATCCTTTTTAAAAAGCATTTTAATTTACAAGATGAATATCAAGATATGAGCCCCCTCATTTTTCCAAGTGGGTTTACTAGAGATTTTTTAGATGGAAAATACGATCACATCGACTTTGAAAAAAAAATCATTCAAGCCTATGAAAAAGTTCAAGAGGGAAACCAATTTACTATTGTTGAAGGAACAGGACATATCGGCGTTGGATCCATTACTAATTTAAATAATGCACGAGTTGCTCAAATTTTAGGTTTGGATGTTGTGTTAATTTCTACAGGAGGCATTGGCAGCGCTTTTGATGAACTTGCTCTCAATATCAATATGCTTCAAAGCTATGGAGTCAAAATTAGAGGCGTTATTTTAAACAGAGTCATGGAAGACAAAAAAGCCATGATTAAAGAATACATTGGCAAAGCCTTAAAACGCTTAGACATTCCCCTTTTAGGTTGTGTTCCTTTTGATCACTTTTTAAGTACTTCCTCCATGAACGACTATGAAAACCTTTTTAAAACAGAACTACTTTCTGGCTTCACCTATCGCTATCATCATTTTGAAAAAATTCACTTTGTTGCGACCTCTACTAAAATCTCTCACGAAGACATTCCTAATAATCAACTCATCATTACTTCGAGTGCTCGATCAGATGTCATTAAAGCTTTAATTGACCGAGTGCAAAAACACAAAGGACAAAACTTTGAAGTAGGGCTTATTTTAACAGGCAAAACATTGCCTGATGAAAAATTAATTAAAAAACTACAAAAAGCGATGGTTCCTGTTATTTTTACCAATAAAGAACATTACGAAGCCATGCAGATGATTAGCAAGCACACTTCTAAAATTCTCAATGAAGATATCGATAAAGTGGTGCGTGCTATTTACTTAATTGAAAAATATATCAACCTAGATTTTTGCCATGAATAATACTGCTCAAACAGAAAAGAAAACAAAAGTGGTCGTTGCTATGTCAGGAGGAGTCGATTCTTCTGTATGTGGAACCCTCATGAAAAATATGGGCTATGATTGTGTGGGAATGACGATGCGCCTTTGGACCCCTCAAAAAAGCTCCTCTAAAAGCTGCTGTGGCTCAGAATCTGTTGAGGACGCAAGACTCGTTGCTGAAAAAATTGGCTTTCCTTTTTATGCCATCAACTTTCAAAAAGAATTCTGGAAAGAGGTCATTGAGGTTTTTGCAGAACAATATTTTAGTGGAAAAACACCCAGCCCATGTATTTTATGTAATGAGCGAATGAAGTTTGATGCTTTATACAAAAAAGCAATCTCTATTGGCGCTGAAAAAGTATGTACAGGCCATTATGCTCGTATTGAATATGACTCAGCGCGAAATCGCTGGCTCTTGCGCAAAGGGGTCGATCTTGTTAAAGATCAATCTTATTTTTTATATTCGATGACTCAAGAGCAACTTTCAAAGACACTCTTTCCTCTGGGTGGATTTACCAAACCAGAAATTAGAGAAATTGCCAAGCAAGAAGGATTAGTAACGGCCAATAAACCTGAAAGCCAAGATATTTGCTTTATTCCTAATAATGACTACATCTCCTTCTTAAGAGATCATTTTCCCGATCGCATTCCTGCAAAAGGAGAGATTAAACATACAGATGGAACCAAGCTAGGCGAACACGCAGGCATTCATAGCGCCACCATTGGGCAAAGAAAGGGGCTTGGAGTTGCTTTTGGAAGACCTCTCTACGTCACCTCTATCGATGCAGGCAAAAATGAAATTGTCTTAGGAGACCATGAAGCAACACTTAAGCAAGAGTTTTATGTTAAAAATACGACGTGGGTATACCAAGAGCCTCAAATAGGACAATCTTACCCTCTTAAAATCAAAGTTCGCGCGCGAACTAGAGAAGTCGATGGCGTTGTAACAGCTCTTGAAGATCGCCGAGCAAAAATCGTTTTCAATGAACCACAAAGCGCCATTACGCCAGGACAAGCTGCTGTTTTTTATATCGAAGATTATGTTTTTGGTGGCGGGTGGATTGAAGACTTCTCAAAGTAATTGTTGCATCGACTGCACAACTTCCTGAGGAGAAATATCTCGAATAGACAAATCATCTTTGTTAATCTTATAAGGATTAACGCAAGTATTAGATGTTACTGCTAAGTTCTTCGCGTTGACAGGTATTCGAGTAATAGAGGTGCATCCTAAAATGGTGACTGACGGTTTATTCATAGCCCAAGCCATGTGACAGGGACCTGTGTCATTACCAAGAATAAGATCACAGCGATCAATTAATGCTTTTAAATCATTTAAGCTCATTTTAGGCAAAACTTTTGCATGCGCTGTTTGACTGACAATCCATTTTGCTCTTTCATATTCTTCGGGATTACTCCAAAGAATGAGTACATTTTGCCTCAAATGATTAAAGACCTCTTTTAAAGATTCTTTGGGATAGATTTTTGAGCTCCATGAACCACCAATGACAGCCAAAATGTTTTTCTTATCTGAGCTTAAAAAGCTACTAAGATCTTCCAGTGGCGGTTGGTAGAAAAGATAGGGTTTTTTATTTTTAATCTGTTCAGCGCTTACCTCAATGCCAAGCCCCTTTTTAATTAGAGCAAAATTTCTCTGGTGAATATGAGCGCTATAAGAGACATGGGCTTTTTGCTTATAGAGAAAAGAAGAGAGCTTTTCCTTGCAACTGTCTTTATCATATCCCACAACATACTTGCCAAGGGCACGCGCAATGATTGCCGACTTCATGAGACCTTGCATGTCAATGACAAGATCAAATCGACCGAGTTTACGTTTGAGCTTGAGAACTTCAAAAATAGCTCTGGGAATATTATTGCGGTGATCTCGCAGCGGTAGTGTGTGAATAGCACTCAAATGTTGGTTATTAGAAAGAACGTCACTAAATCGGCTATCGACCAGCCATTCAATGCGAGCATGTGGCAATGCTTTTTTAATATATTGCAGGCAGGACATACTCATGACGATGTCCCCAAGAGAGCTGAGGCGAACGATTAAAATGCGCATTTTTTATGCTTTTTAAAAAGCTTTGAAATAGTATCCCTCATTATAATTGGAACGGGGGCAATGATTTCAACCTTTTTATTCAAAAAGGGATGCTTAAATGACATTTTACGAGCATGTAACATCAGTCTTGGCACGTGATAAGTTGATTTTGTTTTTGTCCCATATTGTGGATCTCCCATAATAGGGCGATCGATGGAATCTAAATGGACACGTAGTTGATGGGTGCGTCCAGTAATAGGCTGTAAGCTCAAAAGTGTTTCTGATGATGAACCCATCACTTTTTTCCATTCTGTAACGGCAGGCTTGCCATACAAAGTAGTTTGGTAAATCACTCCACCTTCATAGCGTTTTTTCAATCTTAAAGGTTTGTCGATAGTTCCTTCTTCCTTTAAGATCTTGCCGTGAACAAGGGCTAAATATTGTTTATTAATTTCTCGATCAAAAAACAATTTCTCAATCGCTTTTTGCGCCTGACTTGTTTTAGCAAGAAGTAAAATACCTGAAGTCAATTTATCTAAGCGATGGACAAGAAAGATTTTCTGCCCGATTGCCTCTTCAATATCTTTTTGAATAGAGGAAAGACCTGAAGGTTTATCAATAGCTAGTATGAATTCGTCTTCAAACAGAACAGGGATTTTTTCTTTTTCTTGCGTTTTCTTACTTAAAAATTTCGGAAAAATTTCAATTTGATCTCCAATATTTAACTTTGTCGATCCAAAACGTTCGATCTTCTGATTGAGCATGCACCCATTTTGAGAAATTAAAGCTTCAATTTCTCGCGTTGTATAAGTTGAAAACTTTTTTTTAATAAAATTTCTTATACTCACGCCCAAAAAATCTGCGTCTATGATAAATGATTCTTTCATGGAGATAACCTGATAATTAAAGCACTATTTTACAAAAAAAAGACGAAACTATCAACTCTATATGCTTGTTATTTGGAAAAAGCAGGGAGGGGCGAATTTTAAACCAATTAAAGAGAGAAATAGTATCGTGCCCGCCTATTTCAAAAAAAGAATATACAAAAAAAGCATTGGCCCTTTTTCTACGAGATTGGCTCTATATACTTGGGAAGGTTCTGTACATTTGATAAATCAAAGCCAAAGGAGTTAAGGCGAGAGCCCCACAAAAAAGGCCGGCTGCAGCATGGTTGATTCTATCTTTTAACGGATAAGGCTGAGCATTTTGATTGGGATCTTCTAAAGAGGGACTTTTGGAACTTAATGCAGCTTGAGAAAAATGCTGGCGAGCTAGCTTTAAAAAGGGTTCGGAAACCAATTTTAACGCTAAAGATCCCGCGAATACCCGAAGGCTAAGGTTAGCTGTAAACCCATGGCAAGAAGGACCCGGGCCGCAAATAAAATCATCTGCAATACTAGTTATGATCATATTGACGTACTTTAGCACCGCCGCAGGGAAGAGCACCGAATAATACCCCACGCCTATCGCTGCGACAACACCTACAGTTCTATGACAGACTTTTAGCCCTGATGCGCTCATGCTGGCTAGATTATTTAAAGCAGCCGCCTGAGCTGTCTTTGTATATCCTGCTTCGGCTCCATTTGAGCCCTCTTGCAGTCTATAAGAACTCGTCGTATTGAATGCTGCTCATTGAGCTGGTGTTATAGATTGAACCATAAGTTTTCCTTTCTTAAAAAGACTATTATTTCAGCTTTTGATTAAGAGAGTATAAAGCCCCCTTTCTTTTAAATCTCAGCTTAAAATAAACCCTTTGTGAACTCTTTTTTTTAACGGTACTTTACCAATCAAGAATTAGATCAGGCAAATGACTTCTTGGCACTCTTTGAGCTCTTTATAGATAGTCTCGACATGCTCTCTACTTTCTGCTTCAAAATCTACTGTAATAGAGAGATATTTCTTGTTTTTACTGTGCTTAAAGCTGATGAGATCATCGGTCAGCTGGTTTTTAAAATGACGATGAATAATTTGTAAAATTCTTTTTTTAAAATGCTCGCTGGACTCACCAATAATCTTGATGGGGTACTGACAAGGAAAAGCTAGCTCTTTATCACTTAAGTCCATGTTTTTTCAATTACTGAATTTTTTAATATAGATGCAAGTATAATCCATAGACCTATATAACTCAATGTTACAGAGAGCCTTCAGATGCTTTAGATCTCTCTTAGGAGAAGAGTTCGCTTGCGCTAAATCATCCCCTCTTGTTATCGACCCAAAACAGAGCCTAGAGAGGATATATGCAAAACCAAAGTTCATCTTTGATTGTTGTCAGCAACAGGCTGCCGATTTCACTGCATTGTCAAGATGATCGTTGGGAAATTAAGCCCTCCACTGGCGGGCTCGCTTCTGCTCTGACGGGAGTCCAAGAAAAAATAGATTTTACCTGGATTGGCTGGCCAGGAGCTTCGTTATTTGAAAATCAAAAAGAAGAGGTTAAAAATGAGCTGCAAAAACAAAAATTAATCCCTATTTTTCTCAATAAAGAACAAGAAGAACATTTTTATCATACCTTTTGCAATTCTATTTTATGGCCACTCTTTCACTACTTTACAGACCCTGTCACACATAGCTGCCAATCTTGGGAATTTTACGAAGAAGTCAATCAGATCTTTGCCAATGAAGTGATTCAACAAGCTAATTTCAATTCGACCGTTTGGGTTCATGATTTTCATCTCATGCTGCTACCTTCTTTACTTCGTAAAAAAAGACCCGATTTAAAAATTGGCTTCTTTTTGCATATTCCTTTTCCTTCTTCAGAGATCTACCGCATGTTTCCTAAAAGAGAACTTCTTTTGAAGGGCCTTTTAGGTGCTGATTATATCGGCTTTCACACCTCTGATTATGCGCGCCATTTTCGCTTGGCTTGCTTGCGTGTTTTAGGTGCCGACACTACCGAAGAGGGTGTCATTTTTCAGGGAAGAAAAACAGGGGTTGGAGCCCATCCAATTGGCATGAACATTGCCTCTTTTGATAAGATTTTATCGAGTGAAAATTATTCCAGTTATATTAACGAAATTAAAAGTCGCTACCAGAATCAAAAAGTTATTTTAGGTGTCGAGCGTCTCGATTACACTAAAGGGATTTTACTCAAGCTACAAGCCTTTGAGCGATGTTTAGAAAAAAATCCTGAACTCATTGGCCAAATTGTTTTACTACAAATTATTGTACCCAGCAGACACAGTAGTCAAGAATACCAACATTATCGCTCTGAAGTGGAACAAGCCATTAGCCGCTTAAATGGAAAATATTCTAAGCCTGGTTTTATCCCTGTTCAATATCTCTATCGCCATTTACCCCTTGATGAGTTAGTCGCTCTTTTTTGTTTAGCAGATATCTGCATGATTGCCTCGATTCGAGATGGAATGAATTTAGTAGCACAAGAGTTTGTCTACTCTGCAAGCCATATGAAAGAGACAGGGGTCTTGCTTTTAAGTGAATTTGCAGGAGCTTCTCATCATTTGCCTCACGCTACTTTAATCAATCCTTTGGATATTGAAGGCATGGCAGATCAGATACAAGTAGCTCTTCAGATGCCCACAAAAGAAAAGAAAAGTAAAATAGACAAGATGGCAAGTCTCGTCAAGGGATTAGATAGTCCTATTTGGGCCGCTAAATTTTTAGAAAAACTTGAGCTAATGGCTCAAAAAAATAGCTCCTTAAAACTACTGTTTGGATTGAATGAAAAGCAATACCACTACTTGATTAAAAGATCGACTCATGCCAATCAGCGAATTTTCATTTTAGACTACGATGGCACTTTACAAGAGCTAGAAAACCTCCCGATGAAAGCAGCTCCAAGTAGAGCTCTTTTAAAAATTTTAGAAAGACTGGCGCTCTGTGAAGAGACTGAAGTTCACATTGTAAGTGGCCGAGATAGTCAGACATTGCAAAGCTGGTTTGGGCATTTGCCCATTGCTCTTGCTGCAGGGCATGGTTATCAGTATAAAGAAGCTCATAGCAATGATTGGAACATTTTGAGAGATTGTGAATTTAGCTGGAAAGGTTATGTTCAAGAAATTCTAAATAAAGTTGTCGAAGAAGTCCCAGGCAGTTTTTTAGAATTTAAAGAGTCTTCCATCTGCTGGCACTATCGTTTAAGCGATCTAGATTATGGCCAATGGCGAGCTAAAGAGCTTTACACTTCTTTAATGCATGATCTTGCCAACCATCCTGTAGAGGTGATAGCCGGAAAAAAAATCATTGAAGTGCGCGCTCAAGGAGTTTCAAAAGGAAACTATGTGCGACATCTTTTAAAGTCAGCTTCAAAAGATCCCTTTATTTTATGTATCGGCGATGATCGCTCTGACGAAGAGATGTATGCAGCTCTTCCTAAAAAAGCCATCTCTATTCATGTGGGAGAAAGATGTCAAAACTCTACGTATCAACTCGAGTCCCCTCTTAAAGTCAGAGAGCTTTTAAGCGAGATCTCTGCAGCACTTTACCAAACTAAAGAACTCTCTTTAGAATAAAGAGCAGAACGCATTGCCATTTTCGACAACATAAAGTGGGGCAATTTGCTTGTTTTAGCTCAAGACAGATGCTTCATCAATTACCAGCATCATTTTGCTCTTACAAATGAGAACAAGACCATTGACAAAAAATATCAAGTTTAATAAAATTACCTAAGGGATTGATTATAAAAAGGAAAAGATCAATGGCATCGTCAGGTTCATTAACGATAGGTCAGCGCTTCAGCGAGTCTATGATCGCCTCTCTCAACAAGATTATTGACCAAGAACAGACGAATAGAGAAGCAGTCCCAACGATTGAAAAGTCTTCAAATCGCGAAGAACTACTAGCTACAGGCATCTGGGATCCAATAACATACAGTAGGGCCCTTAAAAAATGTGGTAAAGAAAAACGCTTTAAATGGATGGTTGATTCAAGAGCCTCCGTTTTTGGAAGACTGCCGTTCGACTGTTTTTCTTGGACCAAAACGAATCCATTCAACCATGAACTCAAGCCAAACGTACCACCTTCTGAGGCTTTAAGCAAAATATTCAACTCTCTTTCTCTTCTGGGATGTGATGAAGCGAGGCAAATTGCAACCTACACAGCGCTGCTTGAAGTTCTTGGAAAAGACAAATTTGACTACCTATTTGCGTCTGATTCACCGACGCCTATGTCTATTGGGAAACAAGACCCTTGTAAACGCTTATTTAAGGTAATAGAGCCCACAGATATACGAAAAGGGGATTTTTTATATATTCCAAATATTGAAGAATATGTTTCAAAACATCCTTTCGGTTCTTCAAGGGGTTATAACGCAATTTACTCAGGTGATAAAAGGGTGGTGTCACTTGGATTTCCTAAGGGGGGGCTCCCTTTAGACACAGATCAAATGGATACATTTTTATCCAATCAATGTAACGAACCCCCAACCCCAGATAATTTCTTTAATCCCGACTTTATCAAAGAAGAATACACAAGATGTTTTGGAAGTTTTGCTGAAGGCAAACAATTTGTACATTCAAGTAGAGAATTAAGGTGCCGTCCAGAAGAGATTCGCGAGCTTAAAAAAAATTATGGAACAACTGTTCAAATCTGGGAAACAGAAATCTTAATAGATCGTTGTGTTAGAATCTCTGAACGAAGCATCACAGATTTAGCTCAAGCACCTCTATCTGAGGTTCGGCAATTATTTCAGAGCATGAAAGTGATCTTGCCCCTAGAAAATCCGGCCGAAGCTAAAAAATAACCGCTTTTCTTAGTTAGAGGCAGTCCATGAGAGAATGCAGCACTTTACCAAACTAAAGAACTCTCTTTAGATTAAAAGGACCGAAGGATTTTCAAGAAGATCTTTCAGCGTCTTTAAAAAGCGAGCGCCTTCTTCTCCATTGATAGCCCGGTGATCTGCAGCGAGCGTGAGCGTCATTTTTTGTCCTTCAACAAGCTCCCCATTTTCTATCTTTGGAAACGCTGAAATTCCACCCACTCCTAAGATAGCAGCTTGCGGTGGATTGATCACGGGCAGGACAGAAGTCGTTCCAAACATCCCTAAATTGGAGATTGTAAAAGAGCCCCCTTTGAATTCTTCCATAGCTAATTTTTGGTCACGAGCTTTTTGTGCTAGATCTTTTACTTCTTGAGATATCTGCCCTAAATTTTTATAGTCTGCAAAGCGAATAATAGGAGTAATAAGACCCTCTTCTAGGCTCACGGCAATAGAGATATCGATCGTTTTAAAGCGAATGATTGTTTGATTTTGAGAATTAAAACCGCTGTTAATTTTAGGATGTTTTTTAAGAGCTAGGGCAGAAGCTCTGATAACAAAATCATTAAAGCTCACTTTAATATTTTGATTTTTTAATTCGGCTCTCACACGCATCATGGCGGTGGCTTCCACATCTTGGTTTAAGTAAAAGTGGGGAATGAATGTTTTAGCTGCTTGCAGGCGCGCTGCAACGACTGTTTGAATCGGCGACATCTTTTCTTCTTCAAAACTTCCTGCTGCTTGCGTAGGAAGTTCACCTTGACCAAAACTAGCTAAAGATTTTTGCTGCGCCAATTTTAAATCTTCACTCATCACTCGCCCACCAGGACCTGACCCTTTAATAGAGCTCAAATCAAGATTACTTTCTTTGGCAAGTTTTTTAGCTAGTGGAGAGGCTAAAACTTTACCTGGTAATTCACCAAGATGATATGGAAAGCGATAATTTTCAAGAGGAGGCTCTGGAATGAACGTAGGTTGAGCAAAACTTGTAGTGGCAATAGCTGGGCTTGAGATTTTTTCTTCTTTTTTGGAGGCCTTTTCTACGGGAGCTTCTGACGCCTTAACTTTTTTAGAGCCATCTATCCCCTCTGGGTGATAACCCTCAATACTCTCAGCTGCTTCAACGGTAAAAATAGCAACTGCTTGATTAACGATCGCAGAATTTCCCTCAGAGACCAAAATCTTCCTTAAAAAACCTTCATCCAGAGCATTGTGTTCAACTGTCGCTTTATCTGTAGTAATTTCCAGAAGAACGTCCCCTGCTTCTACTTTTTCACCCTCTTTTTTATGCCATTTGGCAATGACTCCCTGTTCCATGGTCGGTGATAATTTAGGCATTGTTACTGTAAAAGGCATTCTGAAATTCTCCTAACGGTTCAGAGATTTTAGCACTGCAGCAATGACTTTACTAGCAGTAGGCAATGTTTCTCTTTCTAATATTTTTGAATAAGGCATAGGCGTTTCTTTTTGAGTTACCCGTTCAATGGGCGCATCTAAATAGTCAAAACAATGTTCATTCAATTGAAATCCTATTTCAGAGCAAATACCAGCAAAGCTATGCCCTTCTTCCACAAGAACGCAATGCCCTGTTTTTTTCACCGATTTGCTAATCGTAGCAATATCGAGCGGTTTAATGGATCTGACATCAATCAGCTCCACTTTAATATTTTGCTTTTTGAGCTCTTTAATTGCTTCTTGGCAAATGCCCACCATACGGCTATAAGTTACAATGGTAATGTCTGTACCCTCTTCAACCACTTTAGCTTGTCCAATAGGAATCAGATATTCCCCTGTAGGGATTTCCATTTTCAGTCCATAGGCCAATTCATTTTCTAAAAAGAGGACTGGGTTTGGATTGCGAATAGCTGTTTTCAAAAGCCCCTTGGCATCATAGGCATTGCTTGGACTAAGGACGATAAGACCTGGTAAATTTCCATAAAGAGCTTCGACGCAGTGTGAGTGTTGACAAGAGACTTGAGCGGCTGATCCGTTGGGCCCTCGAAAAACAATAGGGACACTAAATCGCCCTCCAGACATATAAAACATCTTTGCTGCATTGGAAATAATTTGATCGGCTGCTACAAATGAAAAGTTAAAGCTCATGAATTCAACAACAGGTCTTAAACCTGTCATGGCAGCCCCTATTCCCATCCCTGCAAAAGCATTTTCCGAAATGGGTGTATCTAAAACGCGGTCTGGGCCCCATTTATTTAAAAGCCCTTTAGTCACCTTATAAGCGCCATTATATTCAGCGACCTCTTCTCCGATAATAATGACTGTAGGATCGCGTTCCATTTCCTCGTCGAGAGCTTGTCGAATGGCTTCCCGTATATCAACCGTTTGCATTTCCATTATTCTTCTTTATAAACTCCCTCTTCTAAGACGACAGGATTTGGATCTGGGCTAGCTTCAGCATATTGAACAGCTGCAATAATTTGCTCGCGCGCTTTTTTATCCAATTCTTTAAATTCTTCTTCCGTGAGCATCCCCGCTTCAATTAAATCTTCTTTTAAGCGCAAAATGGGCTCTTGTTGTATTGCTGCTTGCAAACATTCTTTAGTTCGATAAAGTCCTGGATCAGAAATAGAATGGCCGCGTAAACGCTCTGTCACGGCTTCAACCAAAATAGGTCTTCTATTCTTCAAGGAACTTTCTTTAATTTTTTTAAAGCTATGATAACTAGCTAAAATATCCATTCCATCGATGCTATAACCTTCAATCCCATAACATTTTGCGAATCGCTCAGCAATAGGCTCGACTGCGATCGCTCTTTGAACAGCTGTGCCCATCCCCCATTTGTTGTTTTCAACCACAATCACACAAGGAAGATCCCAAAGAGCTGCCAAGTTGATCGATTCATGAAAACTTCCTTGAGCAACAGCCCCATCTCCTAAAAAGCAAATGGCTGTTTCATCCGTTTTCTTAAGGTTCTTAATGCTTAAAGCAGCTCCAATAGCAATTGGAATCTGTCCACCAACAATACCAAATCCTCCTAGCATCCGCTCTGCATAAAGGTGCATAGATCCGCCCCGTCCAAAGGCATTTCCATTCTCTTTTCCAAAAAGCTCGGCAATAATCTCTTTTTCTGTAGCTCCTGTTAGAAAAGCCAGGGCATGGCATCGATAAGATGTGATCCACCAGTTATTTTGACCAAAAACATCTACGCAAGCTGTTTGAATCGCCTCTTGCCCAATATAAGCATGAAAAAACCCCCCTATTTTTCCTTGTAAATAGGCCGCTTCGGACCTAACCTCAAGGTTTCTAATAAGAAGCATCTTATTTAAGAGGTAAATTAGCTTTTCTTTTCCCAGTTCTTTAATCATCGCTGAGCGGTCAAAATGCTCAAAATGATAGATAGACTCGCCTTTTTTCTTATCCATTACACGCTGAAGGGATTGAGTTATTTGAGCCCCCTCCTGATCTTGGGTATAAACCATCCTGGAATAACCTCGCAAGCTTGAGATTTATTAATTTTAATAAAGCCTTTTAAGATACCTATCTTTTCAATTTATTTGTAGTCAAAAGGGGGAAAAACGCGAGATTTGCCGATTATTAAGAGAAGTTATAGGCAAATCCCCTCTATTTCTGGCCCTAGCAAGATTAATTCATTAGACTACAGGGATATATGCTAAAAATTAATTGACAAAGAATCAATTTTCTGCTATAATTATCATAGATAACCAAGATAATTAGGTAAATTTATGTTATCAACATCTCTTCAAGCACCAACTAGTGAAACCAGACTTGGCCATACATCTGGAGCAAGCGGACAAAGGCTTTTTCTACAAGGATCTACAAAAGGCATTCGCGTTGCCTCGACTCTTCACAAAATAGGTCAGTGGTTTTGCTCTAAATTCGGTGGCAAAGAACGTTATGTAATCCAGCTTGAAATAGCCGGTGTCGGTAAGGTAGAAGTCAATGCAAACAGTTTTAAGAAACACCTCGCAACTCATGATGTAGCTCGTGCTTATTTCAATAATATAAGAATTTGCCAAGAAACTCAAGAAGGGGCCCCTACCCCCGTCACTTTTCAGATTCAAGCACCTGACTTGGCTGCTGCTAATGTAGCTTACGAAGCTTTTAAAGATAAAGCAAGAGAGATGAATGGAGATGAAAGTCCCGTAAGTAAAGGAGTTGCTTTATTAGCTATAACTGCAGGATTAGATGCTCACTCTCGAGCGTATCCATCTACCGAAGCATTGCAAAGCACACTTCGCCCTGTTTTACCAGAACATAATATCCATAACCCAACTGCAAATATCATTTTCCAAGCCCCAGCGGGAAGAAATTGGGAAAGAAAAGCTTCTAACTTTGCTTATGAACGCTCAGCAGCTTGGAAAAATCTATACCAACACGTGTTGACAGCAGCATCTCAGACGAGACCTTCAAAACCTGCCACTAGCAGACCTGCAACACCATCTGCAAGGCTATCCGCAGAGGTTATCACCCCTGAAGCCGATAAGCTTACACAAGATGAGCCTGCTGGAAACTTCTCTAACTTAGCAAAGCACGTAGCTATAGCGACTGTAGCAGGAGCTGTTGGACTTGCAGTAGCAGGAATTCCTGGTTTATTTGGTGCTGGCTTAGTTTACTTAGGATCTAAAGCTTACAGTTCTTTACAGTCAACAAGCTAATTGTCTCATTTTTTTAAAGCATTCAACGTTCTTCGTATTCTTATCGAATTTCACTTCGATAAGAATACCTTGACTTTTTAAAAGTCAATTTGATAGATGCACATTATCTTAATCATTTAAAAATGAGATGATATGCATTATAAATCTTTGAAGCGTCCCGGTAATAAGCTTAAAACGAAAATCAAAGAGTCCGGCGTTCAGCTCTTTCATCCCGGCATGGATATCGAAAGTTTAAAACGATCGATTGTCAACTGCTTGCGTTATGAAGAAAGTAAAGATGAAGAGACTGCTATTGAAGAAGATTATTTGCATTCACTCGCCTGGTCGCTAAAACATCGCCTTGTTGATCGCTGGATTGAAACACAAAAACATTACCACGAGTCAGATGCCAAACAAGTCTTTTATTTATCGCTTGAATACCTTACAGGGCAAGCGATGAAAAAAAATATGCTCAATCTAGGTATCTTAGAAAACTGTCGAAAAGCCTTAGAAGATTTAGGCTTAGATTTAGATCAAATCTGCGAATTTGAGCATGATGCCGCTCTTGGAAATGGAGGATTAGGGCGTCTTGCTGCCTGCTACTTAGATTCGATGGCTACGGTAGGGCTTCCAGCTCATGGGTATGGCTTGCGGTATGAATATGGTATTTTTAAACAAATTATCGAACACGGCGCTCAGATTGAACAGCCAGACAACTGGCTCAAAGAGGGTTCCATTTGGGAAATTAAACGCCCAGAACATGTTCATGAAATTCATTTTCGGGGTCGAGTAAAACAAAAAACGCGTGCTGATGGTACTGTTTTTCACCAGTGGACTGATACTGACGTTGTGTTAGCTGAAGCTTACGACATCCCCTATATTGGCTATGCTACAAACAATGTAAACACACTGCGCTTATGGAGCGCCGAGCCTATACAAGGATTTAACTTAGAATCTTTTAGTCATGGCGATTACTTGCAGGCTGTCGAAGAGGCTGCCCTTTCTAAAACCATTACACGTGTTCTTTATCCCAATGATTCTATTGACAAGGGGATTGAACTGCGCCTATTTCAAGAATACTTCCTCGTTTCTGCTTCGCTCCAAGATATTTTAAGCCATTTTAAGTACAAGGGGACAGATTTTGAGGAGTTTCCTAATAAAGTAGCCATTCAACTCAATGACACCCACCCTGCTTTAGCCATTCCTGAATTAATGCGTCTTTTAACAGATATTGAAGGAATTGAATGGCACAAAGCGTGGGCTATTTGTCAAAGAACCTTTGCTTATACCAATCACACTGTTTTGCCTGAGGCTTTAGAACGTTGGTCTATTACCCTTTTTGAGAGAATTCTCCCTCGTCATTTAGAAATTATTTATGAAATCAATAGTCATTTTATGCGTGAAGCTGCGAATCGCCATCAAAACGATAAAGATCTTTTAAGACGCATTTCTATTATTGAAGAAGATCATAATGGTAAGCGGATCAATATGGCAAACCTTTCAATTGTAGGGTCCCATAAAGTAAATGGTGTTTCCGAACTCCACACCAAAATTTTAAAGGAAAGCATCTTTAAAGATTTTAACGAAATTTTTCCTGGACGCATTATTAATAAGACTAATGGTATTACACCACGTCGCTGGCTCGCTCAATGCAACTACAAATTAACTTTGTTATTTGAGAGTAAAATTGGCAAAGATTTTTTAAAGAATTTAGATATGCTTAAAGAGCTTAAGCCGTTTGTTGAGGATGAAAAATTTATCGCAGATTGGCAGGCTATTAAGCTTTATAATAAAGAAAAATTGGCCAAATATATTCAGCAGGAAATGAAGCTGACTATTAATCCTAATATGATGTTTGATATTCAAGTCAAACGCATCCACCAATATAAGAGACAACTTTTAAACCTCTTTCATGTTGTTGCCATGTATATTAAGATTAAAAAAGATCCTAAGGGGGATCATGTCCCTCGCTGCGTCATCTTTGGTGGAAAAGCGGCCCCCTCTTATATCGTGGCTAAAAATATTATCCGCTTGATCAATATGGTTTCATATGTGATCAATGCCGATCCTGATCTGGATCCATTTTTAAAAGTTGTTTTTATCCCCGATTATAAAGTGTCTTTAGCTGAAAAAATTATCCCTGCAGCAGATCTTTCTGAACAAATTTCAACAGCAGGCTATGAAGCTTCGGGAACTGGCAATATGAAATTTGCTCTTAATGGCGCTCTTACGATCGGCACACTCGATGGGGCCAATGTAGAAATGGCTCAAGAAGTGGGCGCTGAAAATATGTTTATTTTTGGAAAAAAAGCTCATGAAATAGAAAAAGCAAAAAAAGAGGGGCACAATCCTCAGCAAGAAATAGACAAAGATCCCCAACTCAAAGAGGTCATTGAACTCATTGAAAATGGCCACTTTAATTTAGAAGAGCCACAAATGTTTAAACCGATGATGGAGGCAATACGCCAGCAAGACCCCTATTTCATTACTCTAGACTTTAATGAATATGTTCAATGCCAAGAAAGGGTCAACCAGCTCTATAAAGATCAAAAAGGATGGGCTAAAAAAGCCATTTTAAATTCTATCAATATGGGAAAATTCTCTTCTGATCGTGCTGTAAGCGAATATGCTGAAGAAATTTGGAATGTCAAACCGATCAAAATGCCAGATATTCATTATGCTGTTCCTTCAGCTGAGCACCCATATGCAGACGTCCCTGAAAACCCAAGTGGCCATCCCAATGATCCTAATCACAAAAATGGTCACGGTTTATTTTAAATCTAAAAAGCGGCGGCCGATACGAACAATGTCGGCCCCTTCTTCAATGGCAATCTCATAATCTTGGCTCATGCCCATCGAAAGATGCCAATCTTTTTTTCCAAAATCATCTTTGATCTGACTGAGTTTAGCAAAAGTTTCTCTCACCGTATCTTTAGAAGCTTCAAAAGGAGCCATGGTCATCAGCCCACAGATCTGAACATTTGAAAATTGAGAAATGATAGGAACTGCTTTTTGACACTCTTCAACGGAAAAACCATTTTTTGACTCTTCTAAAGAGGTATTTACCTGTAGTAAAATTTTTTGCAGATGAGAGCTTCTTTCTGAAATTCGCTGAGCTAGCTCTATTGAATCCACTGAATGGATTAAATAAAATAAATCAATCGCTTTGTTAATCTTATTTTTTTGAAGATGACCGATAAAGTGCCAGCGAATATCAGAGGGTAGTTGTGAGATTTTTTCTAAAGCATCTTGGATGCGATTCTCACCAAAATCGCGCTGCCCCATGGCATAGAGCTTCAGTATTTGTTCAATATTGAAATACTTAGAGGCAACGACAAGTTGCACCTCTTTTTTTGTTTTACCAAGTTTTTGAAGTAGAGGCTCTAGTTCAGTAAAAAATTGATCAATAACGTTCATTGCTTTTGAATAAATTCAATAATGATCTGTTGCACATAATCTAAATGGTCTTGGCTATGAGCCCTTGTCATAAAGGCAGCTTCATGAGGATAGGGTGGCCAATAAATTTTTCGTTCTAATAAATAATTAAAAAACTTCCAAAACATCTCTTTATCCGATGACTGTGAGTGCGCCATATTACTCACTTTTTCTACACCAAAAAACAAAGTAAACATTGACCCTACATCTTGAATGCATGCTTTCAAGGAACTTTGCTGAATAGCTTTTCGAATAGGCTCAATAAAGTTCAATGTTTTTTGACGCAAGAATCTATAAAAGTCTGGTTGCCCAATTTCATTCATGACAAAATAACCTGCTGCCATAGCCAGAGGATTACCTGAAAGAGTTCCTGCTTGATAAACAGGACCTAATGGAGAAAGCATCTCCATAATCTCTTTTTTTCCTCCATAAGCGGCTACAGGAAAACCACCCCCTACCACTTTTCCAAGGCAGGTTAAGTCAGCTTTGATGCCATAGTGTTGCCCGGCTCCCCCAAGTCCTACTCTAAACCCTGTCACAACTTCATCAAAAATAAGCAGCGTTCCATTTTCTTCTGTGATCTTGCGCAACGATTCGAGATATTTTTTTTCTGCAGGAACGACCCCCATGTTTGCAGCAACCGGTTCAATAATAATAGCTGCTATTTTGTCTTTATATTTTGGATCAGCAAATAAACTTTCTAAAGCTTCTAGATCATTATAGGGCAAATTTAATGTATATTCTACAGAAGCTTTAGGAATTCCTTTACTGACCGCTTGATAAGTGGCAAAACCCGACCCTGCTTGAGTGAGTAGAAAGTCAGCTCCCCCATGGTAATTACCAACATATTTTACAATGTAATCTCTACCGGTAAATCCCCTGGCCAATCTGAGAGCAAACATCGTAGCTTCTGTTCCAGAAGAACAAAAGCGGAGCATTTCAATATTTGGCATGTAGCTAATAATTCTTTTAGCAAGCTTATGCTCATAAATACTCGTTATTCCATAAGAGGTCCCTTTTTTCAAAAGACCAGCGAGTTCATCCATAATTTTAGGTTCAGCGTGTCCTAAAATTAAAGCCCCCCATGATGCACAAAAATCGATATATTCATTGCCATCAATATCTTGTAACAGATCTTGGCAAGCAGATTCTATGATTAAGGGAATTTGTTTTGATCCATATAAAGCTCGCATTGGAGAGCTGACGCCACCTGGCATCATTTGGCAAAGTTCGTTATAAATGCTTTTTGTTTTCAGACGCATAAAACCCTCTTTTTTTTATTTGCAAAAAAAAAGGTTTATAACAACAGGACTTTTAAAATAAATAAAATTGATGTGCGCTAATTATTTTTATTATTGAGCGATGGAAAGAATTTAAATTTTAAGAACGAGCTCTTTTTTCAGCTTCAACAATTCTTAAAGCAGCATCTAAATGATAGTTATAGCCACCATTGGGATTTAGTCTTTCTGCTGGAACACCCTTTTGTAAACAGCTCACCATTTTAAGCGTGAGTGGATGCTTTCTCAAAGTTTCTAATTGCTCTGCAGACATTGGATTTGCAGGAGTCGCCAGAGCCACTCTTGGCCCTTCAACTCGAGAAACTTCTTCTAAAGCCATGGCCCTTAAAGAAGGTGCAAGAATTGGATTGAGGGCGATCTCTTCTTCAGTAAATCCATTTCTTAATAAGAATCTGACAGCTTCCGTATTTTCACGTTGCCTTTTCAAAGGCCCTTCTACAGGTAATACTGCCGTGCTAAAAGCAGCCGCTGCTGCCATCGGTTCATCAGCTTCATCTTCAGATTGAGAATGAATAGATTGGGCATCTAAAGCAACTTCTAAATCTAAGGTAGGTCGCGCTGCTGGTTTTTTTCGCAAGAGATGAGTTTGCTGGGCCAGCTGCTGAGCTCTTGCTGCAATTTCTGATCGTCTTGTATTTTCAATCGAATCATCCTCTTCATCATCATCTGGATAGACGCGGTAGTCTAAATGATTTTCATCTTCTATTGCTTCATCATAAGTTGTAAATATGCTGTCACTGGCTGCTGCATTATCCGCAGTCGAAGAGGTCTTAAATTCTGCTTTGATGGTGAGTCCCAATTGCTTTGCTATGTGTGTGGTTAAATCAACTCCATGTTCAGGAGCTAATTTATAAGCACAAATAATATCATCCCACTCACTGGTGGCGCTAGATCCCATTGGAGCGTGTCCTTTATTGATCAATTTTTGTTCTGTAAGTTGTTTTAATGAAAGGGTAATTGCTAGCTCTCGATATAGGTTAGGTAGTGTTCCAATGACATACAATCTTTTTGTAAGAGCTGTATTGGTCTCAACTAATTTTTGATTCAATTTGGCAATCTGTTGACTCAGTGTTCCAAAAAGTGAATCTTGCGAAGTCTCTTCTTCAGGAGTTGCTGCTGCCAAACGCTTTTTATTGGCTTCGATCTGCGCTTCATTTTGAGCGATCTGCTCTGTTATTTGTAAAATTTGAGGAGCTAGTTTTGTGTGATAATGCTCGCAAGCTTGATTTAATAAAGTTGGATTTTGCTGAAAATGATCCAGAATTTGATTTAAATTTGCCGCTGAATTTCTTAAGGGTTTAGAGGGATTATTTGACCAGGCATGATCAGGCGCTATTGGCCGCCCATCTTTATTTCCTTCCACATCGCCAATCATATTTTCCCAATTAGAAGCCTTCAGTAAAGCTTGTGTAATCGCTGGGTTACTTACCGTAGAGACACTGTGTCCAACTTCCCGATATGTATAGACTCCGGTCCCTTTGTCATTAAAAATCTCTTGGTTAGTGGTTGAAACGCGAGTAGCCATTTTAAGAGGCATTTGAGTTAATGAAATTCCTTGATCTTGAGCTTGAAGGGCAGCCTCAAGGTTATTGACAATCGCTTTTTCAAATTTGATCGTTTTTTTAAGTCCTGCAGAATCTGCTGAGCAATGTCTTAAAAGGCCCGCAACAGCCCCGCTTTCCATTCCCTTAAAAGTTTCGATGATTTGAGGCATGATCTTTTGCATTGCCTCATCAGTGCGAGCTCCTAAGATTTCTACTGTCGTATTGGGAGTTCCTTGCTTGCCTGCGCGAGTCACTTTAAGAGAGGTTATGTCAAACTCTCGCACTTCTGTATGCGTATGAACACCCTCGGTAAGCTCCACATTCAGTCTAAGAATATTGCTCTGAAAATCGTATGTACCGCCGATAATTTTTTGACTTATGCTTGTCATAACTAAGTAACCCTCGCTATCTTAGCTAATTATAGCTATTTTTTTAAAAAATATCAAGTAAAAAACACCCTGTTTTCAAAAATTTCTAATGAATTAAGGGCTTGCTAATTGGTCTAGAATGACTTACTATGTAAAAATCAAATTGGAATTATTGGCGTAAACACTTAACTTTTAATCAATTATGACAAGACTCTTCCTGAGAAAGCCCAATATTACCTTCCTTTTGATCTTTCTCCTTATCTTGCTAGGATTTAGACCATTTAAGCTCTGGGCCAAATCTCCCAAATATCGAGTAGAATTTAGAGGGGTCGGTAGCACCAGGCAATTGCGTTCCCTTAAAAACGCCTCCAGCTTGATTCGCTACAAAAAAAATGCCCCAAAATCCCTTTCAGCTCTTCGTTACCGAGCTGACAAAGACGTCCCTGAGTTTATTCAGGTCTTACATGCTTATAGCTATTATGATGCCTGCGTAACCACCCGAGCTTTTCGCGAAGACTCCGGACGCTATAAGATGGTCATAGCGGTGAACAAGGGAGACCCTTATAAGTTAAGCCAATTCAATTTTCAGCTCGTTGAAGAGGGCGGTAGTGAGCTATATGAAATTGAAAAAGTCAAGCTCCGAGAGCTAGGAATTAGACTGGGTAAACCTGCCGTATCCACTCAAATTGTCGACGCTGAAAAACAATTAATCACTCTTTTGAATCAAAATGGCCACCCTTTTGCCAAAATTAAAGATCAGTCCATCTTAGTAGATCAAGCTCAAAAAACAGTCGCTGTTAATCTTCACATTGATGAAGGACCTATTGCCTATTTTGGCTCTGTAACCATTAAAGGGGGAGAAAGTGTCAGAAAGCGTTTTGTTACCAACCGAATTGCCTGGAAAGAGGGAGAGCTTTTTAGCACTAAAAAGATTTTAGAGACCGAAAAAAATCTCTATGACTCAGGTATTTTTGCCATCGTCTCTATTTCTCATGGCAAAGATTTGAACTCCTCTCAGGCTTTACCTATGAAGATTGACTTACTCGGCGGTAAACACAACAACTTCACGATTGGTGGAAGCTATACAACAACCTGGGAAGGCCTAGGGGGCTCAGCAAGCTGGCAAAACCTCAACATTTTTAAATTAGGTCTCAACTTACAACTCAATTATGCAATCAACCAAAAAAGACAAGAAGCCGGTCTTGAATTTTTATTTCCTGACTTTTTTAGTGCTAAAAATAAATTAGTCGTTAAATCAGAGGCGCTGATTCGCAACGTCATGCCCAACTATCAAGAAAAAGGGGTCGATACTAACTTATTTGTAGAGCGAATGTTTAGTCGTTATTATAAGATGTCTTTAGGATCTAGATTTGACCAATTTAGTACCACCGACTCTTTAAGAAATGGCTACTACTCTATTTTTGGCATCCCTTTTTTTGCCAACCTACAATCTTCTGATAAAGTACTTATTAATCCTACACAAGGGGGATGGTTCTCTCTTAATTTTACCCCTTATTTTGGCCTTAATCGCACAACAGACCATTTTGCTGAAATCAAGCTTGAGGGCTCCGTCTACCAATACTTGATCCCCTCTCGGCGAATTATCTTAGCCCTGAATGCCGTGGTGGGTTCTCTTTTTGGAAGCAGCCTTGATAACATGCCTCCCTCCTATCGCTTTTATGCCGGTTCACCACAGCACCTGCGTGGATATCCTTATCAAAAAATAAGTCCTTTGAATGCTCATGGAAGAGAAACAGGAGGACGCTCTTTATTTTTAGGGAGTATAGAACCACGGGTAATGATTCTTAAATCTTTTGCTATTGTTGGTTTTTTAGATGTCGGTAACGTTTATTTAAATACCTGGCCAGATTTTGATGAGGCCTTTGTGAAATCGGTGGGAGTTGGCGCGCGCTATTATTCCATTGTGGGTCCTTTAAGATTAGATATTGGCTTTCCTTTGGATAAAAGGCCCAATGTCAATCGCAATTACCAAATTTATTTTAGCATAGGACAAGCTTTTTAAAATGAAGAAAAAATTTTGGAAAAAATTCTTAAAGATTAAAATAAGCATCTTGGCAACTCTTTTTATCTTTGCCTTAATTGCAATTCAACTTCCTTGGCTTAAAAAACAAGTTGCTCAAAAGATCATCCAAGAGCTCGCTCAGTTAACAGAGTCTCAAGTTTCTTTTTCAAAGTATGAGGGCTTTATCCCCTTAAGTTTTGATTTTTATTCTGTAGAATTCAAACATGAAAATAAAACATGGCTTTCTATTGACCGGATCCAACTCAATCGCTCATTACTTCATTTTTTAATTTTAAAGCACAAAAATCTAAATATCACTTTAGATCAGGTCCATCTTTACTTTTTACCAACTTTCAATCCAGAAAAGACGACTCCCTCCTTCTCGTGGCCCAATCTCCCTTTTAAAACAATGAATGTGGATCTTCACGCCAAAGACATCAACATTGCAGAAGAAGCTTTTGGACAAAATCTTCCTCAAAAGTTACATCTCAAAACAGATCTTTTCTTCAGACGAAATGGTCAAGTATTTAACATCACTAGCTCGCTAACATCCAAGCAATATCCAGAAATTCAATTAAAATTTTCTGCGAGAGGTTTTCAAAGACACGACCTTGTCCAACTGCAGCTAGAGCTTTTGAATCCCCATCAAAACATTGTGACTCATTTTATAAAACAATCTCTTCCTCCCATGGATATTAAGTTAAGTATCACAGGATCACCTAATGCCATGATTGCCTTTAGCACACCCCAAATGGCGACAGAGGCTCGTTTTCGAGGCCACTTGAAAGGACATATCTACGCCCATCACGACGCTCTTTTTTGGCGCGAATTTATGAATAATAAAGATATCGAATGTCAGACTCAAATTTCTTTTGATCAAAAAGGACTCCGGTTAGATTCAATCAATGTAACTGGAGAAAAAATAAAATTCCAAGGGGCTGGTTTTCTAGATCGCCACTACTCATTTTGTAATACTCATTTAGAGGGTCATCTTTTTGATTTGGATTTCATGAATCCATGGGTTAAAGACCCGATCGAAGGAGAGCTTGACGTCAAAGCAATTCTATCTCAAAATTATCAAAATCCCTGCCTTCGCTTGCAATTGAATTCAGATCATTTAGCTTATAAACATTTTATAGCTTACCAAATGCAATCTGAATTTTTAATAGAACCTTTTCAAACTCAATATGTCGGTGAATATCAAATCGCTGCATCACTCAACCAAAGTCCACTGAATTTGCAAGGCCATTTCACCTATTGCAATCCTTCTCATTTTGATTTCCATCACGCCGCCCTCACTTATGGCAACAATCACCTTCAATTGCATTCATTCAAAAAAATAAATCAATTTTATCAAAGTTCTTTAGATTACGATTTTCAAAAGATTGCCCTTTTCTCTCCATTGATCAGAAAAGAGATGCATGGTGATGTTAAAGGATATGCAGTTTTTGATTTAGATGTCAAAAACACCGGACTCCTTCAAACGCTGCAATTTGAAGCAAACGGCTCTCATCTTCAACACCCACTTTTTAACGTAAATGACTATTCTTTTTGGACCTCTGGCGTTTTAGATTGGAATAACCTTAAAAACTATCAAGGAGAGACGCTTTTAACTTCAAACGTAACCAACCTCAAAACATTTAGCTGGGATTCTGTTCGCTGTTTTATTCAATCGAAACTCAACGACTACCAATATAAAATACAATCTTCAGGAGAGTTTTCTTTAATCTCTTCTGGGCAGATTGAGCTCCTTGAGAAAAGTTCTTCTATTGAAGTTCGTCAACTCTCAGGCTCAGTAAATGAAAGTCATTTTAATTTGATTAATCCTTTTACTTTTGATTATCTTAAACCCCAATTTTCATTTACCCCTATCCTACTCAAAGTGGGTAATGGTCAAATCTATTTAAATCAGGATTATAGCAAAGACATTCTCGCGGTGGATTTTCGCCAATTGCCTGTAGAATCTGTGACCTATTTTATCCCAGGTTTTGATGTCCGTGGAACTTTACAACTCAATGGAGAACTTCAGGGAATCTTTTCTAATGTCAGTGGTTCATTAGCTGGAAAGTTTACAAATTTAAGAGTTGAAGACTACCAAGAGAAAAATCCATATCATGGTTCTTTTGATCTTACCCTCAATAAAGATGTTTTAAAGGGCGATGTTTATTGCGCGCGTAATGAAAAAGATTATGCGCAATTAAGTGCTGAAATACCTCTTAATCTAGTCTTCTTTCCATTTAAATCAAAAATAGATTACGACCATCAAGCAGCTTTATCTTTAGAATATTTGGGCCCTGTAAATCCTTTTATCAAACTTGTCACTCCGCAAAATCATTTACTAGATGGCAATTTAAATGCTCAACTTAAGTTAAGAGGATCTTTTAAAGAACCCAAAATTAAAGGCTTTGTCTCTTTGAGAAAAGGTTATTATGAAAATTTATTTATTGGCCTTGTCTTAAAAGATGTTAGTCTAGAAATGCTTGCCAAGGGCAAAAATCTTCATTTAACAAAACTCACTGCTCATGATGATGCTGGAGCAAATATTGAAGCCGAAGGAAAACTAGCGCTTAGCTTTTTAAGATCTTTTCCCTACTCCATCCACTTTAATATCGAAAATGGGCAAGTGGTGCAGTTTGACTTTTTAAATGCGACCCTTTTAGGCAAAGGTGTCTTTGAAGGGGACTTTAAAAAAGCCTATCTCAATGGTAAATTTGAATTAACCCAAGCAGACATCAACCTACCCGGCTCCACAGCTACCAGTCTACCTAAATTAAAGGTGCAATATGTCTATGCAAGAAAACAAAACCTTTGTGATTCTATGCAACGCACGACAAAAGCAATTCCCATCTACTTTGATATCGATTTAGAAACGCGTGGACAAACAATCATCCGCGGACGAGGATTAGACTCTTCTTGGTCTGGAAAATTGCTCATTCGTGGCAGCGACTCTAATCCCCTATTTAAAGGAAAGTTAACCAGCAATGAAGGAACGTTTGACTTTGCTGGACGCCTTTTTGAACTCACAGAAGGAACTATTCATGTGGACGGGGATATTGAAAAAGACACCTCTTTAAACTTAACAGCTGCTCAATTGATTGAAAGGCATCAGATCCTTATCAATCTTAAAGGACCTTTGCAAGCCCCTTATTTAAGACTGCGCTCCGAGCCTTCATTAAGTCAAAGAGAGGTCTTATCTTTAGTTCTTTTCGGTCAAACAGCTCAGCGGCTAACCCCTTTCCAAGCGGTGGCGCTAACTCACACCCTAGCCACTTTGGGGGGTATTTATAGGGGCCCAGGTGTTGTCGATCGCCTAAGAAAAGGAATTGGTCTTGATCAGCTTTCTTTAGGTTCCATGATGTATGATAATTCTGACTACACAACTGTTCAAGTAGGTAAATATATCACCCGCAGCATTCTCATTACTTTAAATAGACCTATCACAGCAGATTCATCTCCTTTTGTAATTACGGCCCAAATTAGAGGGGGCTTTCAATTGCAAACCTACTTTGACCAATCTCAGATTTCTAAGATCCTGCTACAGTGGAGATTCAGTTATTAAAGAAATTTCTAGTCCCTTTTTTTAAATCGATCACTGTGCTATACTAACTGCAAGAATTAAATGAATTTTTTAAAATGAGTATTAGCGCAAATCAAGTTTTTTCTGCTTATCGCAAGCAAAACGCCGCTCTTGCATCCTATAAAAAAGAGTTAGATGAAGTTCAAGGTGAAGAGCAATTTATTGCTGATCTGCGCCTTAAAATTGATCAAGAGTCCTCTCAAAATCAAGTTTTTGATTGGGAAAATAAACCCAATCGCGCTCTACTTGAACGCGTATACCAGCTGAAAGAATTTGAAGATCTCTATCCCACTTATCGATTTGATAATCCTAAAAAAATGCAGCCTCTTCTTGAGCGGATCGAATCCTACCATGAACAAAAGAAACAAGACCTTCAATTAAAGCATCACTTTTATCAAGAAAAGAAATCCTCTCTTTTGCGCTATCATGATGAAGTTCTTAGAACAATCCAGATGTTGAGCTCTTCAATGTCCACGTTATTGAAATAATGCTCTTCTCTTGTTTGGTTAACAAGACGAAAGCTTTCGCTTTTCCACCATCATCGATCTCTCTCAAATAATCTTTTGTCAATTTTCAAGAGACATGGCTTTCTTTTTAATAAAGAGTTAATTTTAACTTTAATTAAAAATAAAATAAAACTTAGTTAACTATATCACTTTATAAAAACAAAACAATAAATTATAATTTATTAAATTATCAAACAAGCATATTAGGTAGCAAATGCAAATCCAAAATATTTTGCAAACTTATCAAAAAGACGCCCTTCCTGAAGTTGATCAACCCATTTCTAAATTAGACCAACAGATTAAATGGTTTGCAGAAGCTTTCTTTGCTAGAAATTATGATGAGATTGTACTAGAGTCAATCGGCCTGGGTCGAGCGATAAATCAACCCATTATTAACGGTAAAGCACCCCTTTATCAGGCTATTTTAAATATCGACACAGATGTTGCTACATTTCTTCTCCATCATCCAGCTACCGATTTAAATGCGCCCATAACAGAAGAAGGCGACACTGTTTTGTGGTTCCTTTTATACGCTTTCAATAATGATGATCGTTGGTATAAAAAACTTTTCTTAGCAGGAAGGGGTTATACCTCTAATCTTTTACAGGCTTTAATGCTCCGCACTGATTTTAATCCGAATGAGCGCTCAAACAATGGAATGACTCCATTAAGTTATTTGATTCAAACAGAGTCCTTCAAAGATAAAATGGATGTAAAAATCATTCAGACTTTATTAGCTTTAGGGGCAGATGCTCATGAAAAAAATGAGAATAAAGAATCTTTAATTGAGCAAGTCAGAAAAAGTTTTTGGTTTCATTCAATGGAAGGACAAGAGATTTACAAGCTGCTGCAGAAATCTCAATAGAGCGTTTCTAGCTATCTTTATCTTGCTAATGATGAAAGGTTAAGAATATTCTTCTTTATTTTTTATTTCATTAATTGCCATACCCCTTGCTCATTATCAGTCTTTAGATTACAGGTCTCATCTATAGGAGCAAGCTATGACTGAGTCTGATAAAGATCGCTATCACTTTATTCATGACCAACTTCACCAGAAAGAGGCCCGTAAAGAAAAAATTGAGGCTGCCGAGCTTGAAGGTGAAGTTGTTAAAAATTTAAAACTCTTGAAGGCTTTAATTCAGAGTGAAAAAGTAAAAATCAACGTCACCGATTCCCCTTTTACCACAGCTAATGCAACTTCCCCTGTTGAGAAAATTCAATCTAAAATCATTGAAGAGCTTTATTCATTCAATGTGGCTCAACTCGCTCTTTTTGAAGTTCCAAAAAAGTTTTTTGATGAATGCTTTGAACTTCTCATTTCTGCATGGAGACGCCGTATCCATCAAAGCTTTCCACAAACACTCACCCTTGAACATATCCCTTTTTCAAAAAGCTCCTTTAGAGCTTTTGTGATCGCCCTTTCTTTAAATGTTTCTCTTAAAGCTTTACGACTCGATAACTGCTCGCTAAAACCCTATGAAATGAAACTCTTAGCTGTTTTTATCAAAGTACACCCCTCTTTAGTCTTTCTTCACTTAGATCATAATGCTATTTTAGATGAAGGGTTGTATTCTATTAGCGCCGCTCTAAAAGATAATGAAACCATTGAACATGTAAGTTTAATCGATACTCACATTACCGATGAAGGGGCATTATCTCTTTGTCATTTGGTTGAAAAAAAGCAGTTGAAAACACTGCATTTAGATAAAAATAAACTCACAGAAAAATCTATTTTACCCCTTCAAGAGCTTTTTTTTAAAACCGAAGGGGTTTTCACCTTTGATGAACTTTAAGTAGTCAAACCTGCAATGATTTCTTGGATGGGCAGTTCTGGCTGCATAGAACGGTTAGGTAAATCAATCAGAACCTCTTCTGCACACTCTTTGTCAGCCAGGGGAAGATTGGATCTTTGAATTGCTTCAATAAGTCTTTCAGCTAGATCACTGACCATACCGACAACTTGTCCTTGTGCCTCTAGCGATAATTCTTGGGCCTTTTCTAAGACCTCTTTAAGTTTGTCATGGGCAAGACCAACACGCTCTAATGCTTGACCGATACAACGCTGAATTTCTCCCTGAGCTAAAGCCATCTTTTCGTCTACTTCAATAGAAGTATTGCGAATGTATTGAACAACCTCTTCAACTTGGTTCTCAATAGCAATCGGATTATCGGTTGCCATTTTTGAAAGAGCGAGGGAGGTGCGAAGACTAGGGATTAAAACTTCCTCTTCCATCTCTTCAGAGTGGCCTACTACTAAAGAATCTCTAACCGCGCAATGTTTTGTAGCAGATTCATTTAAAAAAGGATCTAATAATTTATTTTCCATCGTTTGCTCAGCTTGCACTTCTTCCAATAAATCAAAGTTATTTTGCTCCACCCTAGAACGAGAAAGTAAATCTTCTTGTTGAATCTTCGGTGAAAGTTTTATCGATTGTTCTTCTGTAGTTAACGACTCTTGCCTTAGAGTCAAAAAGTTAGAAGGGAGAGATTCTTCCTGCAACGTTTCTACAGCAATGGCATCTAAAGAATATTCGACAAGTAAAAGAAGGGCTCTATCTGTGAAAGCTTGCACATCGTTGCCGCGACTCACTGAAATAATGTTCTGTATTAAATCTTCTGCAATTTCTTTGCGCTTTGATTCACTTAGGTGAGTGGCAACTTTATCAAGCTCATGAAAAACTTGCTTCATCATGTCAAAGACATTCTTCACGTTGATTTGCTCGTCTTTGTATTTGCTAGCTACGCTAATAACAATAGACTGCAAATCTTGAACGGTAATCCCGCCATTGATTTCTTGTCGCTCACCTAAAAAAAATGTTCGCCCCATTTCTAATTGTTGCTCAATTTTGATCACTTGGCACTCCCCATAATCTCAGCTAATTTAAAAAAATTTGTATCAATTATAAAGAGATGGGAAAAAGAGTAAACTGGAAAATAAAAAAAACCTAAAACAAACGTTTTAGGTTTTTAAACAAAATGAATGTTTAGCTAATTATACTCTTTGCTCAAGTGGAAGAGAAGCTCTTGGCAAATTAGCTTCCACTACTGCAGGAGCTGCGTCTTGCGCTACATCTGCTTGTGCAACTAAAGTTGATGCATCAAGAGCTGGAGCTGCTTCAAATTTTACAGTGTTTGCTTTTACTACTTCTGTAGCAGGAACAAATGCTGGGATAGAAGATGCTAAACTAACGGACATATTATTTCTCCTTTTGGATTTTTATTAAAAAGTACCCGCAAATTATCCTTGATCTTTAGAATTTTTATCAACTTAAAAGAAAAGATGCTGGATGACAAGCCTACCCCTAGGTTAAAAAAGATATTGACTTTTAATTATCAATAGGTTATAATAAGTGCATGGCATTTGAATTATATTTACAGAACATCAAAACCTTAGCCAAGTTCTTTGGTTTTACGAGTCCCATCGAGTTAGATGATAACCTCGGTGCAACCTTCATTTGTAACCAGGAAGATCCATTTTTGCTCAACATCCATTACTGTTTAGAGAAAAATGTGATTACAATCGATACCCTTGTAGCCACCCATATGCCAAGCTCTCGCTTGGGTATTCAAACGCTCATGAATGAAATTCTAGGCGATCTGCTTCAAAAGAACTACTCTGGCCGCTTGGTAGCATACCCAGAGGAGTTTGCTGTAAAGTATCTTCATGAAATCCATTTAGACTCTGCGCAAGAAAATAGCCTTGCACTAGCTATTCCCCACTTCATCCAAGAGGCCCTAAAATGGAAAGCGAAATTTAAAACTTTAAGACGCCCTGCATTTTTTTCTCCATGCGGTTTAAAGCCCCAAGAAATTATCTCATTTGAGACATTCTAATCCCCTTCTTTAGATAGATCAAAAAACAAGAATATTCGTAAATAAGGCCACTCTTTTGCTTGCTAGCCTAGCTTGATCCCTTTCAATAAGTTCCTTCATTGACCCTAAATCCTCCCATCGCATATACACCGATTAAGGAGGCCTTGCTGTTATGATCGAATCGTCCCTAAGACTGTTAGAATTAATAGGAAAATATGTCATTTTAACAGGACGAGTTTTCAAAGTCTCTATACTTAGACCTCCTAGCTGGACATTAGTTCGCGACCAAATGTATAATATTGGTTTTCTGTCATTTGGAGTGGTTGCTATTACTGGTTTTGCAACAGGTCTGGTCCTTGCTGCCCAATCGATTTTTCAACTGACTGACAAAGGGCTTGCCGCTGTCACAGGCATTATGGTGACAAAAGGGATGATTACAGAACTTGGGCCTATTTTAACTGCTTTTATGGTTACAGGCAGAGTGGGAGCAGCGATTTGTGCAGAGCTGGGTACTATGAAAGTGTCTGAGCAAATTGACGCCCTGCAATCCATGTCTGTCAATCCTTTGCGTTATTTAATTGCCCCTCGCTTTATTGCTGCAATCGCCATGTTTCCTATTTTAACGGTCTTTAATGTCTTAATGGGCGTTTTTGGAGCCTATCTCCTTTCGATCTATTTTTTTAGTATGCCCCCGACCACTTTTTTATCCCCCTTACCTGACAGTATCACCAATTTTGATATGGTCATGTGCTTTATCAAAGCTTTTGTCTTTGCCGTTATTATTGTGACAGTATCGTGCTTTAAAGGGCTTAATACCAGCGGTGGAGCTGCTGGGGTTGGATCAGCAACCACAAACAGCGTGGTATTAAACTACTCTATTATCTTGATTACTAACTTTTTACTGACTTTAGGATTAAACCTGTTTCATTCCAAATTCTTGGGGGGAACTCTATGATCCGAGCTCGTAAGCTTTGCAAAAATTATGACGATATTGTGGTTTTAAAAGACTTTGATCTTGAAATCAATACAGGAGAAACCCTTGTTATCTTAGGTCGTTCAGGAGTTGGGAAAAGTGTGTTTTTAAAGCATGTCATTGGCCTTGAAAAACCAGATTCAGGCACTTTAGAAATTGACGGAACGATTATTTCTGATCTAAGTGGCCCACAGCTGTATAAAGCTATTCGCAACACGGGCATGCTTTTTCAAGGAGGAGCTCTTTTTGATTCTTTGACCGTCCTAGAGAATACATCATTTTATTTAGATCAACACGATCATATTGATCCTCAAGAAATTGAAGAACGCTCTTTAAAAGCGTTAGAAATGGTAGGCCTTAGCGGCACGGAAAATAAAATGCCTTCAGAGCTTTCTGGAGGGATGAAAAAAAGAGCTGCTTTAGCTAGGCTGATTGTCTATCGGCCTCAAATTTTGTTGTATGATGAGCCAACGACAGGCCTAGACCCTATTCACGGAGCTCAAATCAGCGAATTGATCGTGAAAACCCAAGAAGAGCTCAAAGCAACTTCTGTCGTTGTAACTCACGATATCCCTTCTGCATTTATTGTAGCTGACCGCATTGCGGTCTTACACGAAGGACGCATTATTTTTATTGGAAATCAAGAAGAGTTTATCCGCTCTAAAGAAGAGCTAATCCGCAACTTTTTAGAAAAAGCAATCCCTAAAGGAATCTCACCACATGGATAAGAAAAAACTTCAGGGCAAAGTACGCACTATGATTATCGGGGCTTTTACAGTGATTGGCATTGCCATCATCGTTTGGGCGATCTTTTTCTTTAAGCCCTCTGTAGGAGATAATAAGCAACGACTCACCGTTCGTTTTGCCGATGTTGAAAATATTGATATTGGTACACGGGTCACTTATGCAGGAAGACCTGCGGGTGAAGTCATTGCCATTAACCAAATTATCAATGCCAGAGAAAAAAGTCCGGATGACTTTGGACTCCCCTATACTTATGAGTTAATTTTGGCCATAGACTCCTCTGTAAAAGTTTATAGCACAGACTTAATTGAAATTCACACCTCAGGGCTTTTAGGAGAAAAATCAATCGCCATTGTCCCTCAACCATTCCCTCCGGGTGAAAAACCAAAATCTGTCATTGGTAGTGTCATTTACGCCCAATCAGCAGACCCCCTTGTGAGCACATTAAAGACAGTAGCTGAAGCAGCCTCCGAAGTCGCTCGTACAATGAGTACGATCTCCTCTATTTTAGAAGAAAATCAAGATCAAATTAATTCAACCATTCAAAACCTCAGCACGACTCTTGAAGAGGTCACTCAACTTGTTTATCAAGCCAACCAATTAGACATTGTCGGATCGTTTAATCGCGCTGCGATTGATATTTCCAAAATGATGAATAATACCAATCAGCTCGTTGATCAGATTCGCAGCACCAATATTGTCGATAAAGTGGATAGTGCTGCCACTAATTTAGTCTATATCACTGAACAAATTTCGGATGGAAAAGGAACCCTTGGCAAGCTCGTTAATGATCCAACTCTATACTTAGAAGCCGTTGGCGTTATGGAACGGGTCAATGAACTGATCTATAGCTTAAATAACTATGGTCTTCTTTTCCACCGCAACTCAAGATGGAAAGAAGCACAAAAAGCCAAAATTCAAGCCATGGAAGCTTTGGGATCACCCGATGCATTCAAACAAGCTTTTGAAAAAGAAATGTCGCAAATTAATCAATCTTTAGAAAAAGTGAGTAACATGATCGATCAAGCAGACATGGGTGATGAAGAAATTATTGACAGCAACGAATTTAAGAAATACTTTTATGAGTTATTAAATGAAGTAAATCGATTACAAAATTTGATCGAGCTTTATAACCAAAAAGTAACCCAGCCGGCTTAAATGAAAAATCAAAACAATGAATATTCTCAGCTCAGTAAAGGGACATTCTTAATCGCTACTCCAGAAATAGAAAGTGGTATTTTTTATCGCAGCGTCATTGTTCTCTGCGAGCATAATACTTCTGGCTCACTGGGCCTTATTATCAATAAAGATATCGACTTTGAACTAGGAGAAAGTATTATTGAAGTCGAAGAGCTTTCCAATCCCCATGTGGAACTACGCGCTGGGGGCCCCACTCAAATGAATCAAATGCTTGTTTTGCATGACCATCCAAATGATCAGTCAAATTTAATTCTCAAGGGTGTTTCTTTAGGTGGTGATTTAGAGTTTCTTCAAGAGGCGCTTTTAAATCCTGAAGGACCTAAAATTCGACTCATGTTTGGCTATGCTAACTGGTCTGCAGGACAGCTTGAAAAAGAATTCTTAAATGGACAATGGTTTATTTGCAAAGGGAGTTACAAACATATATTTGAAACCCCCGTAGATAACGTTTGGCAATCAGTTTTAAAAGAGATGGGAGGCCGTTTTGCCTCACTCTCAATGATCCCTGAAGACCTAAGTTTAAATTAACGTTTAGAGAATTGGAAACTCTTACGAGCACCGGCAAGACCGAACTTCTTACGTTCTTTCTTCCGCGGATCGCGTGTTAAAAATCCAATAGACTTAAGTTCTTGACGTCTTTCTTCTAATTCGATCACTAAAGCTCTAGAAACGCCTAGTCTTGTTGCGGTAGCTTGCGCTTCTAATCCGCCCCCTTTCACGCGAATCACGATATCATACTTTCCATTCAAATTAAATAATTTTAAAGGAGAGACAACAGTGACTTGTTGAAGAGCAAGTGGGAAATAGCTTTCAAACTCTCTACCATTGACTTTAATTTTACCTGTTCCTTTGCGAAGTCTCACTGAAGAGACTGCAGATTTGCGACGACCTATTCCGATAATTTCTTTTTCTTTCATATTTTACTCCTAAATTTCCACAGCGACAGGTTTTTGAGCATCTAAGTTATGTTGAGTTCCTGCAAATATTCTTAACTTTTTCATTTGGGCACGAGCTAATTTTGTTTTGGGCATCATTCCTTTAATAGCAAGCTCAAGAATACGCGTTGGGCTACGCTCAAGCATTCTTCTAAAAGGAACTTCTCTAAGTCCACCGACATGACCTGTATAATAGCGGTAAATTTTTTGAGCTTCTTTAGCACCGGTTACAGCAATTTTTTCTGCATTAATAATCACTACGCCATCACCTGTATCTACGTTAGGAGTAAAAGTTGGCTTATGTTTCCCTCTGAGGATGTTGACAATTTCAGAAGCAAACCGTCCAAGGTTTTTTCCTTCCGCATCTAGCAAGAACCAAAGCTTTTCAATCTCATTAGGTTTTGCCATGTAGGTCTTATTATTCTTTGTTATCATATCGCTTCCGCATGTAAAAATTTTTGACCAAGATTTTATCGACTTTGACTAATTTTTGCCAAGGTTTAAAATTAAAATTAGTTTGATAAATTTTGTCATATAATAATTTGATCAAAATGCTTCTTTCAAGGCATAATTTTGCCCATTATGAATTCACCTATCACTGTTAATTGGCGTTCGTTGGTTTGTTATGGAATTGCTGGGGCTTTTTCCGTCCAAAGCATTTTAAGCATAAAACGAGGCCTTGCAAGCTTTGCAAGCTCCTTTTGTGGCTCTACCCCTTTAAATAATCGAATTAAACTAGCAAAAGAAAATAATCTTTTTACAGGACTGAAAATCGCTTGTATAGGAAACGATTCCTTAGCCGAGCGTATTTCACTACTGACAAATGGGCTAGAAAATCTTGTGATAGGGGGCGTTTGTGGCCTGATTGCCTTTATTGTCTTTCAGAAAGGGACACTCGCCACGGCAAATACGCCACATATTACTCCCCCTCCCCCTGAAGAATTTTCATGGAAGGAACAAGCTCAGGCCTTTGAAGAGCTTTATTATAACCAATCAATGGCCTCTATAAATCAAAAAAAACATTTGCAGTTTTCTGAATTTGGCCGAAAATATGTTAAAGATCCAGAATGCGCCAGTTTGCTAGCCCAAGCCCCGAGTGAACCTGTTCCATTTGCCCTAGCAAGAAAAATTTATGACTGTATCTTTGATCACTTTCTAGCAGACATTTATAATAAAAAATATAGCAACTCCCCAGAGCTGACAGCCTTTTTTAACGATATTCAAAACCCTGCTGCAGGAATTAGCATGTCCTCCTCGGCAAGCTTATCCCTTGCTTCGCCCTCTGAGGCACCTTCTCCTGCTCCTGAAGAAGCAAAGAAAATAAAAGCAGTTTTAGTTGAATTTACAGACAGTTATCTCCCAAGCCTCTATCAGCAAAACCTTCAAGAGCTATTAGATAACCAGTTTTATCCCCTAAAACAGATCTCTGAAAAAAGACTGGCTTACTACAAAGACGCACAGATGAAAAAAAGGTTTGGCCCATTTGAAATCCACCTTGACCAAATCTGTGATCAGGGCTACTTAAGCAACCACTCTTTAGCTTATCAACTTGAAGCAAAGCTCTGTGATGAATATAGAGAACATCAATCACAATTGGCGCTGATTCAAGCTTGTGAGAAAAAGCTAAACACATTGAGCCCTCAGTTTCATAGGACCAATGGCCGCGACGAAGTCTTTGAGCCGGCGATTAATCAAGTCATTAATGACTATCTGACCCATCGAGATGTCCCAGGCTATGCAGAAAAACACTGGAGCTTACCTACAGAGTTACTAGAGTTTTTCATCGCTCAAAGACCCAATTTCATAGCATCTTCGACTCAAGGCACTTTCAGAAGAAACTATAAGTGCTTAAGCTAAAGCATATTACTAAAAAGTAGTTACATTCCATTATAAGATAACTTTGCCTTAAATTAAAAGAAAACATTTGACATTTAAATACTTACGTGCTATTATTTATATAGATAGTAATAAGAATATAGGTGCCAAATGGCTGCAGTGCAGACTTATCAAAGAGAATCAACGAATAGCTTTAGAGCAATAACAAAGCCGAGCTCCCCTAGAGGAGGCTCTTCTGCATCTTCTTCTTTGCGATCAAGCCCTTCAATTCTCGGAAGCAGGACTGTAACCAATCAAACATCCCTTCCTCCTACTTCTCTTTCAGCAAGGATCTCGAGTGCTTGGAGCCGTGTGAAGACCTATTTTTCCTCTTCTTTAGTCGCTAAATCTTTTACAAGGTTTGCACATTATATCTCTAAAGAAGCAAGGGAAGCAAGAGCTGTAAAAAGTATTTTTGACGCTGCTTTAAAAGAATGCGGCCTTTCAAAATTAGCAATAAAAGAGCATTTTAACTCTACTTCAGGCGATCCCAAATTGTCTCGAGAACAAATTAAAGCTCAAGCAGTAAATTATGCTAATGAAAGGAAAACTGCGGCTTGGCAAACAGTCGTTAATGCAGTTCAAACAAAATTTGACGAGTTAAACAAGAACGCTTCATTTCAGTTTTTAGAAAGTGATGAAAACTTATTTTTAAAGTATCTTGAACGCACAATAAATCGAAATCAATCAGACACCGAATTAACGAAACAAGTGGCTGAAGCAGTTAAATACTTAAAAAATGCTATTATAAATATTCAAAATCATCAAAGCACATATGGTCCCTACGGAGTCTCAAAACGAGATATTTATAACCGTTATTGTACACAATATGGTAGGGATCCATCTATTCATACAATCTTGACAAAATATTTTAACGCAGCTGAAGCCAAAGCTATTAATCGATCAAGAGGTTTGCGTCCCACGGGTAATGGTAAAGCGACAGGGTTTGCTGAAAGACGGCAGAGTTGCTAAGTATTGCACTCTTTAAAATGAGCATTAGATAAAAAAAAAGCCGCTGAATTCAGCGGCTTTTTTTATTGATAACGGGTTCACTTTTTAAGCTTAGTCAAGTGCTAGCTTGCCTGGTATTTTATTAGGCATTGGAGGCGGCGGCGGCTCTGTAGGAGCTAGCTTTTGCAGTTCGTCTGCTTTTTTCAGCTTGCTGCGTTTTTTATCCATGTTCCAGCTATTGCTCATAATATCGCGAATATCTTCTGCATCAAGCGTTTCAAACTCAATGAGCATATCTGTCATTAATTGCACTTGAGCTTTGTTCTCTTTAACAATATTCAAAGCGCGCAGATAAGCATCATCCATCATTTTTTTAACTTCTCGATCAATCACTTGCGCCGTTTCTTCAGAGTATTTTTTCTCATTACCACCCATACCTGGATAATATTGATTTGCCTGAGAATCATCTAAAGCGACATTGCCAAGATGCTCATTCATACCCCATTCACAAATCATATTGCGAGCAATGTGAGTCGCTCTTTCAATATCATTTTTAGCACCTGAAGAAATGTCTCCGATAAAGACTTCTTCTGCAGCGCGTCCTGCTAGCAAAACAACTAGCTGATCATATAATTCTTTTTTCCACCAACTCACCCGGTTTTTCTCTGGTAAAAAGTGAGTCGCTCCTAAAGAAAAGCCTCTTGGAATAATAGTGACTTTATCAACCGGATCGGCATGTTCTACTTTAATAGCGGCAACAGCGTGACCCGATTCATGAATAGCTGTAGATTTCTTTTCTTGTTCAGAAAGTTCTAAACTTCTTCTTTCTTTTCCATAGCGCACTTTGTCGCAGGCCTCTGAAGCATCCGAAGCAGTGACTGCAGCTCTTCCCTTTCTAGAAGCAATGAGAGCGGCTTCATTGAGTAGGTTGGCTAAGTCTGCCCCTGCTGAACCTGCAGTTCCGCGAGCAATGGACATAAGATCCACAGAAGGATCTAATTTAATTTTTCGAGCGTGCACTTTTAAAATCTCATAGCGCCCTCTAAGATCAGGTAGATCTACCACAATGCGGCGGTCAAAACGACCCGGTCTAAGAAGAGCTTTATCTAAAACATCGGCTCTATTTGTTGCGGCAATTAAAATAACCCCTTCATTGGAGTTAAATCCATCCATTTCTACAAGGAGCTGGTTTAGGGTTTGCTCTCTTTCATCATGGCCCCCTCCAATTCCTGCTCCGCGATGGCGACCAACAGCGTCGATCTCATCAATAAAGATGATACAAGGAGCATGCTTTTTAGCTTGATCAAACAGATCGCGAATACGGCTAGCCCCAACCCCTACGAACATCTCCACGAAATCAGATCCAGAGATTGAAAAGAAGGGTCTGTTTGCTTCACCAGCAATCGCTTTAGCAATTAAGGTTTTTCCCGTTCCTGGAGGTCCGATACAAAGCACTCCTTTAGGAATACGACCACCGAGCGCTGTAAATTTTTGAGGTGCTTTTAAGAAGTCGACAATTTCTTCAAGTTCTTCTTTAGCTTCATCAATTCCTGCTACATCATCAAAAGTCACTTTGCAGTCTGACTTATTAAGCATTTTTGCAGGAGACTTCCCAAAACTCATCGCGCTGTTTCCCATCCCTTTCATCTGACGAGAGAAAATAAACCAAAGTAAAAGAACGACTAAAATGACGGGAAGGAAGCTAAATATATAGCTAAAATAGTTGGGTGTTGGTTCTTCACTTTTAAAGGTACGTTCTAAGACCGTGTTGCGAGGTTGATCTGGCACTTTGAATGCATAACCTTTATTAGCCGGGAAACCTTCCCATTCTTGCTTGGCGTTGGCAAACCAGTGACTATAAACTTCAGGATCTTGTTTTTCTAAAGCTTTTGTTGAAAGCTCTTTATCATTAAAAAACCAAATAGCATTGGCTACTGGTTGACGGGCTTTGTCGAGCTGCTCTTGGTTTTCAAGCAGTTCTGAATTATAAATGTTAAATTGATCCAGCTCTTCTTTGTAGGCGCGAACACTGCGCAATTGAGATAGATGTGTATGATTTTCAAACTGATTGAGTTGGGCTGAAATATTTTTCAACTGCGTCAAAGAACCGAGATAGACATTCATTTGCTCTGCAGTCGAAGAGCCTTGAACGGCCAGCAATTGATCACTTAAAGATTTGAGCTGCTGCTTCATGGAATCGCTGCCGATTCCTAAAATTGGCGATCGATAGTTTTGAATCAAGGTAGCTAACTCTGAACCATAGATTGCAACCTGATCTCCATTAGTGACATCTAATTTTTTTGCTTTCATTTCAAGGTCGATCAAACTTGGCACATCACGATCTGAAAGATTTTGGATCACAATTCTATTAACGCGCTCTGGGCTATCATAAATTCCCCCGATAACGACATATCCACCGTTAGGAATAGCAACACCAGAAATTTTTAAGAACCAATCTGCAGCATCGCGAACCCTCTGCTCTTGAACTCCAAGCTCCCCCACAATTCGATTTTGCTCACTCGTCAATTCATGGTTGGTATTTAGTAGTTCTAAAAAGCGGTAGCGAGCTTTACCTTCAGGAGTTTCTGAAGATCTAAACTTCCCACTAAAGGTCACTGAATTATCATTTAGAGATGTTTTTCGGTTCTCTTCTGGATGAATCAAGTTTAAGTTAGTAAGGTGTTCAAGCTGATGGCTAAAAGAAACTTTAGCCGTTTTTTGATTTGTAAAGTTCTGAATAACAAACACAATAAAAATAGCAGCCAAAATAAAAAGAAAAAAACTGCCAGGAAACGATTTTTTGGGACTATTATTGTTATTATTATCTGCCATAATTCTCTTTGGTGGTAATGTAAGTCTTCCTAAAATTTAGCTATCTCGCACTCTTAATTATTAGTCAAGAGTACTCTTCTTTCTTGGTAAAAAAACCAACTAGCCAAGAGAACTTTGGTAATCTCTTAATTTTGTGAAACTTATGTTTTCTAGAGGTCTAAAACTTCATTATGTCAAAGAAATAAAAGAATTTCAATCATTTTTCATACTTAAAAAGATGTTTAGATAAGCTTTTGACTTCAAAGAGACTCTGTTTTGACTTAAAAATTCAAATACATGTCCTTCTTTGCCAATTACAGGAACCCTTTCTAACAAAATTGAAGGAATTTTTTTTGCGTTTAAAAACTGACTCATTGTTTTAGATGTTTGCCAAGCTTTGTCTTGACCAGGAAGGGAGTAACGAAGAACGTATTCATCTTCAGGAACTTGAATAAAAATTAGCCCTTTATTTAAAAATATTGTTTTCCAATCAGAAAAACTGTTTTGCCATTGCTCGGTTTTCTCAACAACGACCTTCCAAAGACCTAACTCAAACTCCCCTACTTTTAAGACAACCTCTTGATTTGAAGGTTTTTCGATTGTTTTTAAAATCAAAAGTCTTCCTCGATCAATATATAATGTTTTGGATCCGGCTAGAAATTTTTTATTAGCCACCTTTTCATCCAGCAATCTCTGAATTTTATGAAGGCTATCTCTGCTGACTGCCAGCTGCTCTCTATGAAAAGTCATTTTGAGAATATAAAGGTATTCTAGCTTGTGCAAAGGGGCTATTGTAAAATCTAAGAGGGTTCCAAAAGAGGAGGAGTGCTCTAAGATTTTCCCCCGAGTTTGCTCCATTAAATAATCCCCAAGGAGTTCTGAATTTTCAGCCAGAGCATGAAGACTAGAGCGAATATTTTTTTGCAAAGATTGCTCTAAAAAAGGCAATATTTGCATTCGCATTCTAGAACGTAAGTTGCTTTGATCTTCATTGGTCGGATCTAAAATAGGTCGGAGGTTATTTTCTTCAATATACTTTAAAAGAGTACTTTTCAAAACAGTTAAAAGGGGGCGCCAAACCACCATCTTTTCCCGTTGACTCACCGCTCGAATGGGTGATAGCTGGGTTAAAAAAGCCCCCTCCAAAACACGTTTTAGAGTCGTTTCTTCTAAATCGTTTTGATGATGGGCCAAAACAAGGGCTTGATATTTTTTTTGATCAAACAGTTCTGAAAAGAATTGGTAGCGCTCTTGGCGAAAATAATCTTCAAGATTATTTTGTGGAAGCTGAGAAAGTCGCTTGAGATAAAAGGGGATTTTTCTTTCCGCAGCCCACTCTTTAAGCATGAGAGCTTCGCGCGCACTTTCGGCTCGATAACCATGATCTAAATGGGCAAGTTCTATTGGAACTCCCATTTCTAGTAGCACTGAGGTTAAGGCTAAAGAATCAGGTCCTCCAGAAAACCCAATCAGAAGAGGCCCTTTCTTTTGAAGCTGCCCCTCTAGGAAATATTTTACTGCTTTTTTGATCTCGTTCATATTGAAATTATACAAAAACAAGAGGGCATTATAAACCAATAATTTAGCTAATCACAAGACATTTACTCTTTTTTGCCATATAGTGTGGTGAAATTTTGATTTGAAAAGTAGCAACCCTTTATGCCCATTATCTGGAGATATATCTATAAGCAATTTTTCAAAGTTTTTCTATTAACTACTGTATCTTTTATTTTTATTTTACTCGTCACAAGGCTAAAAGAAATTGCCAGGTTTATTTCTCTTTGTCCTCAGCCAAAATATGTCTTTGCTTTTATCTTCAATATCATCCCCTATATTTTGCCTATTGCTCTGCCCATTGCTTCTCTTTTATCTGCTATTGTTCTTTTTCAAAAACTATCCAGGTCTCATGAGCTCACAGCCCTGCGCTGCGCAGGCTACAGCCTGTTTTCAATTATGTTTCCGGTTTTAGCTGTTTCGCTCTTTTTTTCACTGGTCAACTTTTTTATTGTTTCTGAGCTTACTAGCTACAGCCAAGTTTTTTCTCGTCGCATGATCAATGAGCTTATTACAACCAACCCTTTTTTTATGCTGGAGCATCGAAATAAATTAAAAAAGAAAGATCTCTTTGTCGATATGACTATTGAAGAAAGGGGACGCTCGGCCAAAAATTTGATTATCATCACACCCGATCGAGAAAATAAAAGACTCAACCTAATGTCTATTGATCGTCTTAAAATTGATGAAGGACAGCTCTATGCCCCTAGCCTACATTTAGTCTCAATAGTTGAGGCTGAAAAAGGATCTGACCATGATCATTTAATCATTGAAAATGAAGCCAACGTTCAAGCAACGGCTTCTGATTTAACAAAAATTATGCATCATTCTTTTTTGCATTTGCAACCTCATCACTTAACCATGCCCTACCTCTATATTACATTAGAAAATAAAAAACTGGAGCTTCAGCGATTACTAACCTTAAACGAACCTGTTAAGCAAAAGAAAGTAACTCGTGAAATTGCGGATCTAAATTCTGAGATTATTCGCAGGCTTTCTATTGGCCTTGCTGTTTTCACCTTCACACTCATTGGCATAAGTTACTCCACAGAAATTGGTAGAAATCGCAAAAAGAAAAACTTAGTAATCATGACCGCTTTGACTATTTTTGGGTTGCTTTGCTTTTTTATCGGAAAAATATTTCATACTTATTTTTGGCTAGCGACATTAATCTATTTAATACCCCATCTAATCTCGATATTTTTTTCTTGCACCAACCTTTCAAAGATCATGAGAGGTATTGAATGATCTCTATCTGGACAAAGCATCTGTTAAAAGAGACTTTAAAAGTCTTTGTGTTTTTTATTCTCAGTCTTTATTTCCTTTATTCTTTAATCGATTATTCAAGCCGCATTGACTACTATAATCATCTTTCTGTACTCAGTGTTTTACATTACTATATCTGTACTCTCTCACAAAAAACAGAGCTCTTAATCCCATTTGCTTTCATGGTGACTGTCATCAAAGTTTTAACATCCATGAACAGCCATAATGAGCTTGTTTCCATGTTGATGTCGGGGCGCTCCTATAAAAAGCTGCTCACCCCTCTTTTTGTTTTTGCTGGACTATTAACTCTATTGCTTTATTTAAACTTTCAATTTTTAGAGCCCCATGCGCAAGCGCGTATTGCCCAGATTAAGATTGATCGCAAAAGCCACAAAGAGTCCAAAGTGAAATCCTATGTCCTCAATGATGGAAGTAAAATTGTTTTTAGTCATTACAATGCTCAAGATAAGTGTCTCGAAAAAGTTTATTGGCTCAAAGACTCTTCTCAAATTTTTTATGCAAAAAAGCTCTATCCCTATAGCAATCCTCCGATTGGACATAAAGTCATTCAATTTCAAAAAGAGGAATCTAAGGATCTTAAGTTTGTTACTAAAGAGGATCTTAAACCTTTTTATGAGATGCAAATTTGCTTCGACCCGCAGCTAAAGTCGACTCTGACTGTGAGGATTCACTCGATAAGCTCTTTGATTGCCTATCTAACTGACTCTAATTTGCGCTTAAACATTGATAAAGCAGAAATGCTTACCCTGCTCAACTATAAGTTGATTTTACCCCTACTTCCCATTTTTACACTCATCTCCCTTGCCCCGATTTGCACCCGCTTTTCTCGCAATATTCCAACATTTCTGATCTACATGGGAGCGATTATTGCCATGCTCACCTTTTTTACTTCAATGGACGCTTGTTATATTTTAAGTGAAAATCGGATGATTTACCCGCAGATTGCTCTTTGGATCCCTTTTCTACTTTTCTTTTGTTATCCGATTAAAAAATTTATTCGCTTTTAGGTAAGCAGCGATGAGACCCATCGCAGTAAGGCATTTTTTTGGATTTTCCACATCCGCAAATAGAGATGATTTGGTCTTTGTCAAAGCTTTCTCGATAGGGAACATCTTGAGAGGTTTTATGAGAACCATCACAAAAAGGAGGATTGGCTGTTCTTCCACAGCTGCAAAAGGATTTTTTATCCCCTGCTTTCACTTCAATTTTAAAAGATTTTTCTTGCCAAAACATGCTTAAGCCCTATTTATTAGGCTTTAAAGGATATCGATTAGATTCCTATGTTGGCAAGACTATTCATGATGATGGGGATTATGCTTGCGCTGTTCTTCTTTAAGGCGCGCTTGTTCAAGGCGATGCTCTCGTCTCACTTGAGCCTCCCCATAGCGTCTTTTTTCTTCAGCAGACTCTGGGATAATCGGTGGAACAGGGGAGGGATTATTAAACTGATCTAGAGCCACTAAGGTAAAAAAGGCCGACACCACTTTTCTAGGCTCTTTATCAAGAGTTTTAGCAGTTACTACTTTAATGCCTACTTCCATAGAGGTTTTCCAAGTTCGATTGATCGCAGCAAAAAACATTAAGATTTCTCCGCGAGTCGCCGGAGAAAGAAAGCGCAATGAATCGACCAATAAAGTAGCGCAAGTTTTCCCTGAATGCTTTTTGGCACAAGCAGCAGCAAGCATATCGGCTATCTCCATGATTCTTCCGCCAAAAACAGTATTATTAGAATTTAAATCAGGGGGATAGATTTCATAGTGATGCCCCTCAATCATAGATTCTTTGACTGTCTTTCCATTTGAGCTCATAAATTTCTCCAAAATTATCCCTATATAGTTTTTTCTTATTTATGAGCAAGTTTTCAGCTCGATAAGGTCAAAACTATCGCGTTAATTTTTTTGATGTTTTTTCTATTTATAAAATCTTACTCATAAAAACTTGTATTTTCTGGGCCTGTTGTCAATGGGGATCTCATAAAAGGTCTATCTAATCTACCTGTATGAGCACCCTTTATGATGATCGTATTATAGTGCTGAGCTGCTGTTTTAGAATATCTAAATTGCCTACTTCTAATACTTTAGAAGCAGATTATGCATTTCTTGCTATAGACTTTGAGGCATATATAGTTTTAGCTGCTTTGCGAGCTAAAAGAATACTTTTATGTGCTCCATATCCCCCTGCTACAACGAGCCCCATCTCAATACCCGTTTTACTACTACTACGATAACTAGCGTGGGTTGGATCATTAGGATTGATTCCGAGGGCATCTTGTATCCAACTTTAAACTTTTGAATATCTCTCCCTTTGAGGTCTCTCAAAAGCTTGAATTCTCTCTCTTTTTTTCTGAGAGCTAGAAAATAACTTTACTGAGTACAGCTCCCCATAAAATGCTAGAGTGTCTAGATCTTGCATAAAGTCTATAACTTTAATGGTATGCTTTAAGGGGCAAGGTCAATAAATATATAGATTGAGCCCGTCAATTGAAAGGGCTGGATCAGGGCTGATCCATTTATCTATCTCGGGATTATAGTAACGCTTTCCAAAATAAACGAAACCTATTTCTCGTTCTGTGTATTTTTGCTGATAATATACCAAGAATGCCCAATTGAAGAACTAAAAAATAACTCTCAGCTTCTATGTGATCTATCAGAAAATTCTTTGTCTAATTTTTGATTTTCATTCGTAAATTTTTGCAGCTTGCAGAATATCCGCAAATATTTCCCAATTAATGTTTTTCGGAAGAGAAAGGTTTTGATTTTCATAAAAGTTATCCATTTCTTCCACCCAAAACGCCATAGCTTCTAAAAAAGAACCGATATTACCATTTTCCCATGAATTTGGATTTTCTATGTAGTCCTTTTGTAGATCCTTTAAAAAAGATACGAAATCTTTTTTTGAAAATCTTTTTTTTTCTCTATAAAAATTCATAACTTATTGCCCCTAATTTTAATATCAAAACCCCCATCTTTACTTGTCAATTTCCAAATTTCATCAGCAATTTCTTTTTCTGTAGCCATTCGATAAGGAACCCTTAATCTTGCTCTTCGAAATGCCTCTAAGCGCCGATTATCAAGCGTGTAAAAAATACCATCTCGATTTATTAATCTGATAGGTTCAATTGCAGTGATTTTAATCTGTTTCTGCCTCAAAGAAGCTGCCAACTCTTCAAGTGTCAAACCATTTTTAAATGTATTGCGTATGCTATTTTGACTAAATCGCACAGTATGTGGGCCAGCTACTTCTAACATGAATTTAGTATTCGAACGATATACAGTATAAGTTAAATCATTTTGGCCCATTCCTAAAAAACTTTGCATAGCTGATTCAACCTGCAAGGATTGCCTTTTTTGAGCAATCTCAAAATTGAGAATAACATTAATACGCTCATTATAATCTAGTAGATCCTCAAGCATGTTTGATCCACTCCTTAATAAAAATTCCAACACACCATTCTCCCTTTCTTAAGTGTGAATTACAAGTTCTCTGGAATTTTTTCTGGATGTAGCCATAAAGCAGCTATCTCGTTATCTTTCATTGTCGCGACAGATCCTGGGGCAAATTCAATCATTTTATCGCCCATTTCATCAGGATTACCAATGCAGACCCAACCTTTCTTCTTATTAATGTAAATAGGGAGATTTCTTTTATCTTTTTCACTCAAAGAAATTCCCGGGATAGGCTCTTCAGATAGAACAACTCTTAAATTTTTAAACTCAGTATTTTTAGGAGAGTCAAAAGTATTGTAATAATTTACTAATGGACAATACCCCCATATAAATAAGACTAACCCATTACAATCTATTTCCAATCTCAAGTCATTAAGCATGAATGAAGTAATACCATCTTCATCAAAAGGTTCTGTATCAAAAGAATAATCTTCTTCTATGTATTTGAGAGAACCCACTCTTGCTTTTTTTATTTCTTCGCACTCAAATTTCATATTATTTATGGTTGGAAGTTAAAATGATAAATAGTTTTAGTCTCGGGATAAATAACCAATTCCCAAATACCCTCTTTGCCTCTAAATTTACCAGGTACGTCCCAACGTAAGCCACCCTTTAATCCTCGAGGGTCGGGTATAGGTTGTTTTGCCCTCATAATTTCTTCTATTGTCAATGGGGATCTCATAAAAGGTCTATCTAATCTACCTGCATGAGCACCCTTTTTGATGATCGTATTATAGTGCTGAGCTGCTGTTTTAGAATATCTAAATTTGCCGACTTCTAATACTTTAGAAGCAGATTGTGCATTTCTTGCTATAGACTTTGAGGCATATATAGTTTTAGCTGCTTTGCGAGCTAAAAGAATACTTTTATGTGCTCCATATCCCCCTGCTACAACGAGCCCCATCTCAATACCCGTTTTACTACTACTACGATAACTAGCGTGGGTTGGATCATTAGGATTGATTCCGAGGGCATCTTGTATCCAACTTTAAACTTTTGAATATCTCTCCCTTTGAGGTCTCTCAAAAGCTTGAATTCTCTCTCTTTTTTTCTGAGAGCTAGAAAATAACTTTACTGAGTACAGCTCCCCATAAAATGCTAGAGTGTCTAGATCTTGCATAAAGTCGCAACCTACATCGATGGCCCCATGAGCTATGCCACAGAAAGTGCTTTTAAATTTTATACCTCCAGTTTGCGACTCTTGCCATTCCTTACAGCATTGACAATAAGGAGAAAGAATTCGCTCCCAACAGCAGTAAGGAGCGTTCGGACATGCTTCTAATCCTATAAAATCCTTATATTTTAATGGATTATTGTGAGCATAGGTATATAGATTGAGCCCGTCAATTGAAAGGGCTGGATCAGGGCTGATCCATTTACCTATCTCGGGATTATAGTAACGCTTTCCAAAGTAAACGAAATCTGTTTCTCGATCTGTGTATTTGCCCTGATAACGCCAAGGATTAATTGCCTCTTCTTTAGAAATAGGCCTAGCTCGGTTATTGTAAATAATTTCTTTCCCAAATGCATCATAAAGATAGCTTTCAACCACCTTCCTTCGCTGATAATCTACTAGACAAGCGATGTTTCCATGAAAATCAGGTATCGCTGCAAAGATCTGCCCTTCTATCTCAATGGCAACAATAGAACTATTTTCTAATTCATTAGGATTATTTGGAATACGTAACTGAACAATTTTTCCATTTTCATCTAAACAACCCAGTTCATAAAATCCTAAATAAAAATAGCGGTAAACAGTGACTTCTTGCTGACCATTTTCAACAGTCTTGGTCAGGCGACGACCAAATGTGTCATAGGTACATTTAACTATGCAATTGTCATCTTTTTGAACTTCAAGAAGATGCCCTAATGAATTAAAAGAATATTCAATTGTTTCATAAGGCGTTTTTTTGAATTTTAAGTGACCTGCCTCATCATAAATATATTGTTTTTCATCCTGAGAGATTAATTGATTTAAAGCATTGACTTGATATAAAGACCCGCTATGAGCCACCCAATTTCCTAGGGCATCATATTCATATTGATGAGATTCTATTCCTTCTTCAGATACAAGTCGGTCCATTCCATCGTAATCATAATGGTATATGACCTCTTGAGGCTTTGATTTAACTAATCTGCGTGACACATTGTTGTTTGGATCAAAACCCAAAACTTCATCTGAAAAGAAATCCGTAACAATTAAATTGCTTCTACCTAGAGTGTCATAAAATGTTTGCTTACTGCCAGTATTTCCAATCAAACGCTCACAAATAACAGCCCCCGTTAAATCTCGCTCTGTAATCAAATGTTCATATTGTTTTTGTTTATTAGAAGAATATCTGGATATTTTTTGAATGAAGGGTCCATCATAGTTATAATGAATGTCCGAGCCATCGGGCAAAGTGATTTTTTCAATGCTCCCCTCGCCATCGTATTCTAAACTAATGCAATAAGACCCATTTTTATCATAGAAAGATTCTTTAAGTAGCCTATTTTGTGAGTTGAATTCTGTTTCAATCTTCTGTTTTTTATCTAATTTTATCTCTTTAAGATTACCTGATCGATCCCAACGAAACTGACATTTTTTATCACCTAAATGATCTTGATAAAGGATAGTTTCTAACTGATGATTTCGATCATATAAATAACTAATAGGGTTTGCAAATCCAGGGATTCTCTGTTCAATAAGTTTGCCAAAGGAATCATAGGTGTTTTGAGACAGTACTTTTGAGTCTGGGTTAGAACCGATAGTTACCTTATCGAGTTCACCCCCTGCTTGAAATGAATAAATATTAGAATAGTCTAACTTTCCTTGAATACTTTCAGAAACCCTATTTCCAAAATAATCATAACCATAATTTTCGCTGACAAGTAAATCTCCTAAGCTATTTTTTTGATTATATTGAGTTAAATTTCCAGCTGAATCAAAGATCTCTTCGGTTAGATTACCTTTTGCATCAACTGTTCTTTTGAGAAGAGCTTTTTGACCATGTGAATCGAAATAAACGTCATTATACTCTATTTTTTTGGTATTACCTAAAGCATCTTGTAATTGAACGAGTCGACCCAATTCATCATAAGTATAGTTAACCAAAAGGTGCCGTTGATTATTTGGATACCCAATTACTTGCGCAAGTTGATTGTGGTTGTCATACACGTATTCAATTTGAGAAAGCACTTTTGCTTGTTCATTCTCAATAGATTCTTTAATAACACGACCTAAAGGGTCATGCTCTTGCAAATAAAGAGAATACCTTGTCTCATTTTTCCATTTTTTCGTACCACAAACTTTACTTAAACTATCATATAAAAATTCCTTAACGTCTTTGCTATATTTTTTTGACGATCCTTTATCGGTTTCGGCACTACATTTAACTAATCTTCCGGCCCCATCATATTCAAAGGTTTCTCTTCCATTGGAATCATTTTTTGAAACTAAATGAAAATTGTTATAGGAAAAAGTGTCTTTTTTATAGCAATCATTGGTGTTTGGGTAAAAATACTCAATTTCTTTGATTCTTCCTTGAGATTCGTAGGAATATTTTTTTGAGTTCCCGCTGATATCCAGATGTCTATATAACGAACCTGCTATGTTATATTGATAAAATTCTTCTTTGCCACCTGTATATTCAATTTTTGTAGGCTTTCCGCGACAGTTATAGGCATATTGTGTCTTAGCACCACTTGGATCCACAATCGAAATTTGCCTATCAAAAAGATCATATTCATAAGTAAATTGAGGGGAAATCAACTTTTCTCCATTCACTACGTGCTCAGGGTATATAATAGAAGTTAGTCGTCCTAAATCATCATAAGAATAATATGTTTTATGATCGACATAGTCTATTTCTGCAATTTGATTGCTAAACACATCATATTCATACTTGGTTGCAAAGGACTTTCCATTTGTCAATATTTCAGTTTGAGCAATCAAGTTTCCTTGAAGGTCGTATATACAAGAAGTTTTCTTTGTATCTGTGTGCTCTAGTGTCAAATTACCAAAATCATTATAGGAATAAGCTATTTTATGTCCCATGCCATCTATTTCAGATATAAGTAATCCTTTAGGACTATAATCTTTATGTGAGGTATAACAAAGCTTTGCATTCGAATCGTAAACTTCTTGAGAGATTGCTCGGCCTTGATGATTAAATTTATTAACTATTTTTTTAAGCAAAATCTCTTTTTTAGATTTTTTATCACAATAGAACTCTTCGATGCTTTCAGGAGCTCCCATATTCGGCAGCTCTTTTTTAGTAGTTATTCTTGTGATACGTCTTTCATAAAAACCATAGTTTTTATTGACATCAAGACTATTCACGTCATCGACAATTAAGGCTGTTAACGCTCCATGCTTATAACTATATATCGTTCGTTTACAAATTTTTTTACCTTCAACAATTGCTTTAAAAAGTAAAATATCCGTCCCTTTTTTATACCCAAATTTGAGACCTGAGCCCTTTCCGTCTCCCTGCTCGACGATGTCTATATTATTTTCTGAAGAATAATTATATTTAGTAATATGACATTCTCCAGAAGGAACCCTTCGATAATCAAACTCAATGTAGTTGGGCGAATCGCCAGTAAAATTGCCATATTCTTTTTCTTCAATGAGATGATTTTCTACATCATAGTCATATGTTTTATAGTATAAAGTATTGCCATAAGCATCCTCAATAGAAGCAGCTACTAGATTTCCTGTATGTCTATTATTACCCCACACTTTTTTATCTATTCGATAAAGTGACCCACTTAGATAATGTTCGATTGTAGTCAGTTGACAATCCTGATCAAAATAAAAGCATTTTTTAGCTCCATTTGGATAGATTACTTGGGTATATCCACTCTCATCTGCATTAACATGGTAATCGAAAGCTGTGATTGCATTTTGATTTGAACTATAAGGGTGGGAAATGCTTTTTACTCGATGCTTAAAATTGTCCTCATAGCTAATTGAGATAACTCTTTCCAAATGAAAGATTTTCCTTGTTAACAAAGGTTGATTTTCTAGTAGTCGATATTCATAATTAACGCTAATCGATTGACTATTAATGACATTTTTTAGCAACGAAATCTCATTCAAATTAGAAGATATGTGATATTCAATGTGATGACCTTCACTAGAAATTGCTTTAATGGTTAAACCATAATCAAATGAGATCCAACTAATTTCCTGATGCTCATCTTCTGTAGTCATTCTGACTTTAGCTAATCTTCCCTGGGAATCATAATCACTAAAAATCTTATTCCCGCTAGGAAGCTGTTCTAATTGAAGTTGATAAGTTTGACTAAGCTGATTGAAAGAGAAAATATGCTTTCTTCCATTTGAAAAGAAAAACTCATAGGTATTTTCATTCGGATGGAATATGATTTTATAATTTTTAATATTTGTCCAAGAAGAGAGCGTCCCTCTAGCAGTGTTTACAATCCCTAAAAACTCTTCTTCTGGCTCAATAAAAAAAGTCGAACCTACCTTAAGATTAGTTACATTTTGCCAACCCGTAAACTTTAAAATACTTCCCTCGGGAGTCCCCACATAAATATGAGTTAATTTGAATTCACCTTCATCTGTAAAATAGGAATCAGCATTTCTTTGATCAATCTTAAAAACTCTCTGCGGCCTTAAAAACCACCCTCCAAAATCAGTGAGCAAATCCAATTTTTGACTAGAATAGAATCGAGCAAGCACTAATGGATCTGGCCCTGCAATATTTAGGTCTATTTCTAATTCGGAATAATCCCCAGAAATGACATTTACATTTTCAATGATTGCAGCTGGATCAGCCTCAAGAGAACTAAAGTGCGTTTGTGCATTTAATGAAGTTGAAATTAAAAATAATAAAATTATGAAAAAAAATGAGGACTTTTGAAAAATTTCACTCACTTTTCTTTTCTCCATTTAAGTTTCGTACAGAATGATCTTGAATTAAGAAAAGTTCAAGTAAAACAACTATTTTTTGCAGTTCTACTTTTTGGTTCCTCGACCAATAAAGCTCCCAAAAACATAAATGAACAATCAAGATTTCAAAGTGATAACGATTTTAAAAGCATTTAGTTGCAGCTATTAAAAACTCTATTTTTTTAAATTATTGGATTATTTGTTGGCAAATTACTCATCAAGCACTCTTTTGAAAAGGCTTTATAATGAATCTTCTTGCTGCTTTCATTGATTTCATCCCTAAACTCTGAAAAATCAAGTAACGTGCCTTCTAGTTGATTTGCTTGACTTGCTAGCAAATATATAAACAGCAACTTTTTTGCAGTTTTAGAAAGGCTTTTACTATTTTTCATAATCGAAATAAAATTGCGAACATTGAGCCAATTAGCAAATCGGCGATCAGCTCTTGCATTTTCTGCGTAGAAACTCCGTTTAAAAGAATACCTCTCAAACAAATGATCTAACTTACTTAAAGAGGGAGATATGACCTGATGTTTACTTAGATTGACGGCAAAAAAAGAGGTGCAAGAATTTACTTTCATGCCGGAGCATGATTTGCAAAAGAGTTTTTTTTAGCAATCTAAAGGATTTTTTATGACTTTAGTTTGTCAATCGATTGGAGAAGATAATCGATAAATTGATCGACCTCTTCAATCGTATTATAAAAAGAAAGAGAGGCTCTCAGCATTGATGAAATACCAAAATGCTCGAGCGCCGGTTGCGCGCAAAGATGGCCTGAACGAACAGCAACTCCCTTAAAATTTAAAAGAGTGGCTAAATCTAGAGGGTGTATTTTATCAATATTAAAACCCACAAGCGAGCTGCGATTTTTTGGATGGCCCACGAAATGAAGATAGGGTATTTTTTGAAGTTTTGAAATAAGCCTCTCGATGAGAAGAAGCTCGATCTCTTCAATCTTATCAAAGCCTATTTCTTTAACATATTCAATGGCAGCTTTCAGAGCGATGACTCCAGCGATATTCGGTGTGCCTGCTTCAAATTTAAATGGCAATTGGTTGTAGGTCGTCTTTTTTAAAGTCACCTTTTCGATCATATCTCCCCCGCCAAAGAGCGGTGGCATCTTTTCTAAAAGCTCTTCTTTGCCATACCATACCCCAACCCCTGTCGGACCATATATTTTATGAGCTGAAAAAACATAAAAATCGACATCTAAATCTTGCACGTTAATTGGCATATGGGCAATTGCTTGCGCGCCATCGAGCATCACTTTGGCATTGGAACGAGCGCGAATAAGCTCGATAATTTGTTTTGCTGGATGCACAGCCCCTGTCACATTTGAAACATGAGCAAAAGCTACTATTTTTGTTCGCTCATTTAAAAGCTCTTTGAAAGCGTCTAAATCAATATCCCCACTTTCTAAAACGGGGATAAGCTTAAGAGTGGCTGAGTATTTTTCAGCAACCATCTGCCAAGGGACCAAATTGGAGTGGTGCTCAAGCTCTGTAATTAAAATCTCATCCCCTTTTTGCAAGAAAGCTTCAGAGAAACTGTAGGCTATTTTATTAATACTATCAGTCGTGCCTGAAGTAAAAATAATCTCTTTAGAGCTGCGAGCGCCGATGAACTTTTGTACTTCTTGCCGACTTTGATAATAAAGATGAGTTGACCTTTCAGAGAGTTGGTAAACACTTCGATGGACGGTACCGTAATCATTAGCGTAAAAATGAGTAAGTGCTTCGATCATTTTTCTAGGCTTTAGTGTTGTAGCTGCGTTATCAAAGTAAATGAGAGGGTGCCCGTGCATTTTCTGCTCAAGCATTGGAAAGTCATCACGAATCTGAAGCTTTTCTTGTTGCATCATGGGCGCTCAAAAAAGGTTGTCAAATTTTCAATCACCCAACTTTTAATCGTTTGATCAAAGGCTTTATCGATTACCTCATAACAAAAGGCTTTCAGTAAAAGTTTTTGCGCTTCTATTTTATTTAGACCACGAGACTGTAAATAAAACAGTTGCTGGCGATCTATTTGCCCTGTTGTGGATCCGTGCGAGGCTTTAACATCATCGGCAAAAATTTCTAAGTTTGGTTTGCTATAAGATCTTGCCTCATCAGAGAGTAAACAATTTTGATTGAGCTGATAAGCATTGGTTTGCTGCGCATTCTCATGGACCCAAATTTTACCTTCAAAACTACTGATAGCTTCATCATCCAGCAAGTTTTTGACAAGCTGGCGAGACAAGCAGCTTTCTGCTTTATGTTCGATTAGAAGATGAAGATGAACCTGCTCTTTTTCTTGCAAAGTACAAAGAGCCACGATCTCCGCTTCAGAATAAGGGCCTAGTAGTTGAAGGTGCGCATCTGAGCGCATTTTACTAACTCCATTAAAAAAAGAGCTGTTTTTATAACTGCTATTACTTTTAAGCCATCCTCTTAAGAATTCAAGGCGCAATTCTGTTTTTGCCTGCGGATAATGGGTCTCTCTTACAATAGCCCCTTCTTCTAAATTTAAAAAGGTATTAGCCAGTGTTAAATGTTCTTTATGACAATCGCTTAAGCTACTGGTCGAAAATTGAAGCTGACTATTTTTTCCACAGGAAATGACTGTTAAAGGTGCAGAGAGATGACAATCATCTGAATCACTTATTTCCACAATATGGAGAGGCGTTTCTTGAGAAAAGGAATTTGGCACATACACAAAAAGCCCCTCTTGATGCATTGCAAATGAGAGCAGCGCAAAAGGATCTTTTTCTTCTGATAGCCATTTTTCGAAAATGTTTTTAAAAAAGACTCCATAGCTTCCAAAAGCATCGCTGAGAGGTTTGATAATGATCCTATTTGAAACTTTATCTAAATTTGAAAATCTTGGCAAAAAAGAGCCGTTATATAAAACAAGATAGGCTTGATTTGCAAAAGGGGCTGTCGCTTTTTTGATGAGATCTACATTGACTGGCTGGAGTGAAGCTCGCTCAAATTTTAGTGAAGAGAGCCCTCTCAAACGCAGATACTGATAGCTTTCTATTTTTTTAGAAAAAAAATCGATCTCTTCAAACTTTGCAAAGGCTTTTTGCCGAAAGTCTGCGAGTGGATCAGAAAGCTTGATCAGCTCAGATAGTGACTGTTGAAAAACAGACTCTGCCAGCATCATGAAGCGGTCCCCTCCATTAGCCAATCATATCCTTTTTCTTCGAGCGCGTGAGCAAGCTCGGGCCCTTCTGAACAAACAATTTTACCATCGATAATAACATGGACAAAATGCGGTTTGACATAGTCAAGCAAACGCTGATAGTGGGTAATAAGTAAGATGCTCTTTTGAGCATTAAAATGCTCATTAATCCCCTCAGCCACAATTTTCATGGAATCAATATCAAGACCTGAATCTGTTTCATCTAAAATGGCCAATTTGGGGCTAAACACATTCATCTGTAATATTTCATTGCGCTTTTTCTCTCCCCCTGAAAATCCTTCATTGAGACTGCGATTTAAAAACTCAGGGTTGATTTGAAGTTTTTGTAAAAAGCTTTGGATATACTGATTAAACTCTTCTTTGCTAAAAATCTTTTCAGAGCGGGCTTTTTTTTGAGCATTGAAGCTTTCAAAAAGAAAATCTCTGTTAGTTACTCCTGGAATTTCAAGAGGATATTGAAAAGAGAGAAATAACCCTAAATGGACCCGTTCTTCTGGATCAAGATCTAAAAGATCTTTCCCTTCAAATTCGATAAAGCCTTGTGTAATCTGATAAGCTGGATGACCTGCTAATACTTTGGCCAATGTCGACTTTCCTGCCCCATTAGGTCCCATTAAAGCGTGTATTTCTCCGTCGTTAATCGTCAGGCAAAGTCCTTTTAAGATTTCTTTCCCTTCTGTTTCGACATGTAAATTACTAATTTTTAGCATGATTATCCTACTGAATTTTCTAACTTTAAAGTTAATAGCTTTTGAGCTTCTTGAGCAAATTCAAGCGGCAGCTCTTTGATGACATCGCTGCAAAAACCATTCACCACCATTTGAATGGCCTCTTCGCGAGAAAGCCCCCGTGATTGGAGATAAAAAAGTTGCTCTTCATTCATCTTAGAGGTCGAGGCTTCGTGTTCTACAGTAGATGTTTGATTTTTCACTTCGATATAAGGAAAAGTATTGGCAGAGCAACGGTTCCCAACAAGCATCGAGTCACATTGAGTATAATTGCGCGCCTCACTTGCTTTGCCCATGATATTGACAAGACCGCGGTAGCTATTATGAGAATGGTCTGCTGAAATTCCTTTTGAGATGATCGTTGAAGAGGTGTTTTTGCCAACATGGATCATTTTAGTGCCCGTATCTGCTTGCATATAACCATTCGTTAAAGCCACCGAATAAAATTCTCCAACTGAATAGTCCCCTTTCAAGATGCAACTTGGATATTTCCAGGTAATGGCTGCTCCGGCTTCTACTTGAGTCCAAGAGATCTTAGCGTAATCACCTTGGCAAACGCCCCTTTTGGTTACAAAATTATAGATTCCACCTTTTCCTGTTTTAGGGTCCCCAGCATACCAGTTTTGCACAGTCGAATATTTAATCTCAGCATTTCGATGGGCGATGAGTTCAACCACGGCTGCATGCAATTGATTGGTGTCAAAAGCAGGAGCTGTGCACCCTTCTAGGTAACTGACATAGGAGTCTTCTTCTGCAATAATTAAAGTTCTTTCAAACTGCCCAGACTCTTTGTCATTAATTCGAAAGTAAGTAGAGAGTTCAATAGGACAGCGCACTCCTTTTGGAACATAGACAAAAGAGCCATCGGTAAAAACAGCGGAGTTTAAAGTAGCAAAATAGTTGTCTCCAATTGGGACCACACTGCCTAAATACTTTTCAATAAGCTCTGGGTACTTTTCAACAGCCTCTGAAATAGAACATAAGACAACCCCTGCATCTTTTAATTTTTGATGAAAGGTGGTTCCAATAGAAACAGAGTCAAAAACAATATCAACAGCAACGTTACTTAAGCGCTTTTGCTCATCTAAAGGAATACCTAACTTTTCAAATGTTTTCAGTATTTCAGGATCTACCTCTTCTAAGCTATCCAATTTCGGTTTATTCTTGGGCGCCGAATAATATGAAATATTTTGATAATCAATAGGTGGATGGTTTAAATTGGCCCAGTCCGGCTCCTTAGTCTCTTGCCATTTTTTAAAGGCCTTTAAGCGAAATTCTAGTAAGAAAGGGGGCTCATTTTTCTTTTTTGAAATGGCTCTGACGGTTTCTTCATCAAGACCCTTAGGAAAGCTCTCTGTTTCAATAGGCGTGACAAAACCATACTTATAGTCGCTTTCTTGAGCTGTGAATGGGCTGGTTGCATTCATTATGAATATAAAAATTTTAAAAATAAATTAATTATAGAATAAATAAAGATTAAATTCTATTTTCTTAGGCAGAAAATCGACTATAAACTATTAAACTATTCAAATAAAAAATTACCCTAAACTGAGATGGTTCTCTAGCTCAGACAACACTTTTAAAGATTAAAAAAATAATTTAACTAAGTTCTTATTTCATAAACAAGAAGTTGAATTCATTTAATAATATCAACATAATTGGTGCTTAATAATAGAGCTTTTATGTTTAACTCAATATCTACATCAACCGTAAAAGAAAAGACCCAAATAGAAGGATTGATAGCAGTCCCTCTAGCTTCAAAAGCTGCCTCTCAAAGAATCCTTGAAAATCAAAAACTACAGTCTATTGCCGGTAAAGTAACAGCCATAACCAAATTCTCAATGGCTTTAGCCCTTCCTGCATACCTTGTCTATAACTACAATACGGTGATTCTTCAACCCTCCTACCACGGCGATAGCTTTTCTTTTGATTTGCCACTAAGAGGTGGTGACATCATCATTTTAACAGCTGCTTCTTACGTTGCTCTGGCGTTTGCTGCCTTAGCAGTTATAAAGGGCAGTAAAAAAATCTAACAAAGCTATTTTTTAGTAGCCGATCTCTCATTAGCTTCGATTGAAAATAGAGTGAAAAAAGTTCAAGCCTTACACGAAAGTGAGGTTAGTAGCTTTCATATAAGGCTTGAGTGCGGTTGTCATTCATGACATGGAAAAATTAAAAATATTTTTTACATTCAAGAATTTTTTAAGCACCTACCTAGCTTGACTTTTCATTTAATCGATCAAAAGAGGTCTCATAAAGGGTTCCAAAATATTGCTTTAAAGCCTCATGGACTCTTCCTTTTGAATGTTTATGCAATCCTTTTTTAATTCTTCTTTGAGATTGAATCATTCGATTAAAATGTTGAGCTTTGATGCAGCGCTGACGAGCCAACACAGGATGGGCAAATAGCAACATTTGCATATTTTCTTGATCTTCTTTGCTCAAGCTTTCACCGCTCAGTGTTTTGATAAAAGCGAAAAAGCCACACATTGAAGTAGGTCCCACATCGAGCCCATCTTTACAGGTGAAGCTGAAGGAATTGGCAGAGCAAATTTCAACGAGTTTTAAGGTTAAAAATTGATATAAAATCTCGATAAAATCTTGCCTTTCTTCTTGAGAAAGATTGGACTTACTATCGAAAAAGAAACGATGAACTTGCTGAATTAATTTTTCAATAAATCCATTAAAAATCTTTTCCTCAATCCACTTAGGAAAATAAAATCCTGTTTCTGGAGAGTGCAATTGAAGGACGATTTGCTTAAAAAAGTGTTTAATGGAACTAAGCTCTTTGTAAGCCCCTGTTTGAAAATAGAAGTCTGAGTCTTTACACAAAGTAACGACATCAATACTTTGATAATACTCTGCTTGCTTGGGCAGTTTTTCTAGTAAAGCAGCTCTTGGATACTCTTTCCAAGTGGTTCTATCTTGCATATTAATTAACAGGTGCTTTCTTGGATCTTTAGAAGAACTATAAGCATCCATTAATCCCATAAATTCTTGATTTAAATGGACTTTACTAATTAATTCTTGATGAGTCGGTGAAGGCAACCTTAGCATTGAGACTTTTTTGTTCATAACATTAAAAGTACTCCACTCACTGGGATAATTATTCATCATGAGTGTATCAAACTCTTCAATAGAGCCTTCTTGCATCCGATGAAGGGTTTCAAAAAGAGGGCCTAGCGGATAGCTCATTAAGTAACGGCTCACATTGAGGTAGTCATCTTCCAAGCAGTCCCAGATATCGGCATTCTCAGAACGAGCTACTTTTTTATGAAAACTAGCTTTCCCCTCTTCAATCATATCATCAATAACTGGAGCAAAGGCGTAAGCATTCATGTGTTTAAAGAAACTTGACCATGAAAGTAAGTGGACAATATCGATTAAATTATGGAGAAACACATTTGAAGACGGAGGAGGGAATGCTTGCAATTTGTGATATTCAAAAGAGCCTAAAGCATCGCGAAGATATTTTTGACAATCTTGAAAATACTCTCCTGCCGACTTAATAGGGCTAAGCTCTAATTTATTCTTGGGATTGGCCGCCATCATCAGCGCCATCACAGCCATATTGACAGAAGCTACCATTTCCATGTCTCGATATCTTCCTGATTCTTGATAAAAGGAGGTTAAATGAGGCTTGATGAGCGTTAACATTTTTTGCGCCGCTTGTTGCAGGCTCGTATCTAGCCAGATTTTCAATCCTGCTAAAGGATCTCTTTCCAGGTTTTTATTGGCAAACTCCCCAAAATTACAGGCGACTTTTAGATTGCGATAGAAGTTACTATTGAAAAAGCGAGATCCATCATCCCTCTGAATAAAGAGCAGCTCATAAGAATCGTCTGTTTTAATTTTATCAATATCAAAAATGAATTGCCTAGAGAGCTTTACGCTTTCATCTTCTTCCTGAAGAGGATGCTTCGTAAGATCCAACTGGCGTTCTTTGCGGCTTAAGTCAATTAACGAAATTTGATCTTCGCTTTCAATGGCAATGCGCTCGTTATAAAAATTGGTCAGCTGCTTATACTCTTTGGTATCTTCAATCCCTTTTTGTTGAGTCCCGCTAAAAAGGTGGGTATAATTGCGCAGGTTATCAGATGCTTGTCCCACTAAGAGCATGATTTTTTTCAAGCCCTCTTGGTTTTTCTCTTCATAAAAGCGGTTAAACTCTTTTTTATGAAAGTCCTTCACATACTTTAAAACAGCCTTAAAAGTGTCAGCCACAACCTCTTCAGTCTGGTGTTGACTCTTTTCTTCTAGCCAATGAATCGCCTCTAATGGGGTATTCTCTTCTTCTTCATTTTGATCGTGGATAATTAAATGATCTTCAACAACCCCAATGCGGTCATTACTATTCATCTCTGCCAAATTGGAAAGATTTTCTACTGCTTCTATAATGGTAAGATGACTTTGATGATCGTGGTCAAGGACCTCGATTTTCTTCTTGCGAGACATGGAAGCCTCCCTATTTATTATTTTATTATTTAACTCTACCAATACTACTTAGTTAATTAAATTACCAATTAGTTAATTAACTTAACAAAATTGTTAACAAAACACTTATTATCAACAACTTGCAAATAGCTTATTTACTTAAAATTCAATGGTTTATAAAAAATAATTATAATAGACAGACTTTAAAATACTTAAAAAGACAGATACTTTATAAACAAAAAAACACAGGACTTATTTACAAAATTCTCATCCTGCATGAATATTATATCAATTTAGTTTATTATTAATCAATATATTGTTTTATAAATAACTTGAAACAAGTGATATAAATAATTTTAAATAAGCTATAAAAACTTATTTTTATTTTATTAGTGTTTCAAAATTATAAAGAATCTTTTAGACAAATATTGCTTTTGAGCAGTATAAAAATTCTCTTGAGCACAAATTATCAAGGGGTCCTTTTGTGGAAAGACTGACGGTTAGTCATAAGCTGATTAAAAGCCATTTAGTATCTGGTAATATGGTGCCAGGCGAAGAAATTGGGATCAAAATAGATCAAACCTTGACCCAAGATGCCACCGGTACAATGGTGATGCTTGAGTTAGAGGCTATGAAATGCCAAAGAGCCAAAACTGACGTCTCTGTACAATACGTTGACCATAACCTTTTACAAACAGACTTTAAAAACCCCGATGATCACCTTTTTTTAAGAAGCGCCTGCCAAAAATTCGGCATTCACTTTAGCCCTGCCGGCAATGGAGTAAGTCATCCTGTTCATATGGAACTATTTGGGAAACCAGGAGCCACCCTTCTTGGCTCAGATAGCCACACTTGCGCCGCAGGATCCATGGGAATGCTGGCCATTGGAACCGGAGGAATGGAAGTAGCCCTTGCAGTGATGGGCGAGCCTTTTTTTATTCTCGTTCCTCGCCCTCC
>CAZTEX010000002.1:0-125942 GCA_964612505.1 uncultured bacterium
AGGGAGAAAAAGGGAACAGCCCTCTATTTTAAAATGCTCCGTGCTCTGTAGACGACCCTTCTATAACTCATAAAACTTGTAATTATGAGCTATAAAAACTGTTTCTATAGCTCATAGACCCCATGTATATCTTTCAACTTGCTATATAAACCAAGAAACGCTATAAATATGAGTTATAGAAGAGAAGATTATAGCTCATGCATTGGAACTGGGAACTGCCCTCTTGGCCTTATTTTGAATACGATCCTACCCCTCTCGAGGCTCTAGAAAAGCTTTTTTTTCAAGGGATGGGAGGGAGCTTTGCCATTTCAAAGCATTTAGAAAGCGACAAACAAAAAGAATTTATTGTTGAAATCCTTTGTACAGAAGGGGTCAATAGCGCTGAAATTGAGGGTGAAATTCTAGAAAGAGAGAGTCTTCAACGCTCCATCCAACGTCATTTTGGCCTTCAAGAAAATAACCCAAAACTTCCCCTCAAAGAACAAGGAATGGGAGAGCTCCTTTGGGAGGTTTACCAAAATTACCAAAAACCATTAACCCATGAAACACTCTACCAATGGCATCAGCTTTTAATGAAAGGAGATAGCAAAATTGCCAATATTGGAAGATATCGAACGCACGAAGATCCTATGCAAATCATTGGGGGTCGATACGACAAGCTCCAGGTCCATTTTGAAGCTCCCCCCTCTCATAGAGTTTATGATGAAATGAGCCGTTTTATAGAATGGTTTAACGACTCTTCATTAAGTGAATCTATTTTAGCCAAAGCTTCGATCGCTCACGTTTATTTTGAAAGCATCCACCCTTTTGAAGATGGAAATGGCCGGATAGGAAGGGCCCTGATAGAAAAAATGCTGTCCACTTTTTTAAAACGTCCTACATTACTTGCAATCTCTCAAACAATTGCTGGGCGAAAAAAAGAATATTACAAATATTTAGGCGAGTGCAACAAAAACTTAAATGCCCAAAATTGGGTTTTGTTTTTTTCAGATGTTATCGTTCAATCCCAAAAAACATCTTTTGCTCTAGTAAATTTTTTAATGGAAAAGTCTAAACTAATGAATCGTCTCAAAGACGATCTGAACCCTAGGCAAGAAAAGGCTATCTTAAAAATGTTCTCTGCTGGATTAGCAGGTTTTAGCGGAGGATTAAGTGCAGAAAACTATCTTGCCATCACCAAAACTTCCAGAGCAACGGCTACAAGGGATTTGGCTGATTTAGTTGAAAAAAAAGCTCTCTATAAAACAGGAGAACTAAAACACACCCGTTATTGGCTCAATATCCAAGTCACAGACTAACTCTCCTCAATGTCATTTTGCTCGAAAGTTAGAAGAACGTTTTATATTTTGTAATAAATCTTGAATGAACTATCCTTCTTTTCATGAAAACTGAATTTGATATCACCTTAACTAATATTCATAAAACTTTTACAGGAAGCAAAGAGCCTGTTAAAGCTTTACAAGGTGTTGATTTAAAAGTTCAACAAGGGCAAATCTTTGGCTTTTTAGGCCCCAATGGAGCTGGAAAAACAACGACGTTGCGTATTCTAACGACCCTTCTTCCATTCGATCAAGGAGAAGCTTTTGTCGCTGGAATCAACATCAAAAAGCATCCCCAAGAAGTGCGCAGATCGATTGGATATGTCAGCCAAAAAGGGGGAGCTGATCGCAACGCTACGGGTTTAGAAAACTTAATTTTACAAGGTCGCTTATACGGTTTAGATTCAAAAAAAGCGATCGCTCAAGCAAATACTTTAACCGAAGACTTTTCTCTCACAGATTGCATTGAGAGACTCGCGTCAACTTATTCTGGCGGCCAACGCAGAAGGCTCGATCTTGCTCTTGCTATGATGCATCAACCTAAAATCTTATTTTTAGATGAGCCAACAACAGGGCTTGATCCTCAAAATAGAGAAAACCTATGGGCAAAAATTAAATTTTTAAAAGCTCAAGGGGTCACTATTTTTTTAACTTCTCACTATCTAGACGAAGTCGATGCGCTCGTGGATTCTTTAGCTATTATGGACCATGGCAAAGTGGTAGCCGAAGGTACCCCCTCTTTGTTAAAGAAACAAATTTCAGGTGATATTATTACCATCTGATTGGAAAAAAAATTACATAACCACGTCATTTCCTTGCTGGATACTCAACTGACTTTATTTCGAGAAGTATCATCAGATGATCACAGCCTTCGCCTTTATGTAGATAAAGGAGCTGCTGCTCTCCCACAAATATTGCGCTTATTAGATCAAGCCCATATCCCTCTTGAAACCATTCAGATGTCTATACCTAGTTTAAGCGATGTCTTTTTGAAAAAAACAGGGCGACTTTTAAGAGAGGAAACTTTTCAATGAGCTTTTTAACCGAAATCAAACTACTGACCTACCGCTGTATTAAAGCTGCTCTTCGCAACCCCGTTTTCGTATTTATGGGAGTGGGTACACCAGTGATTTATCTGGCTCTTTTTACCCCCCTTTTAAAGACACTCGCTGTTAATGGAAGCTTGGGAACCGATAACGTCTTGACCTTATTTATTCCGGGAATGCTTCCCATCATCGCTTTTTCAACAGGTCTTTTTACAGGTTTGGTTTGATTGATGATATTCGTGGAGGCGTTTTGGAGCGCTTTAGAGTTGCTCCCGTGAGCCGTTTTTCAATTCTTCTAGGCCCCGTTTTATTTGATGTCTATTCCGTTCTTTTCCAATCTGCTATTTTTATTCTGATTGCCCTTCCGTTTGGCTTTCGAGCCAATATTTTAGGGCTTTTGATTCTCTTTGCCTTTTTAGCCATTTTAACAATGATTACTTCCACATTTGGCAATGCACTGGGCCTTATCTGTAAAAGTGAAGATAAATATGCGCCGATTGTTCATGGGATTAACCTGCCCATTCTTTTACTTTCAGGAACTCTTTTGCCAATGTCTTTAGCCCCGGCCTGGCTAAAAATAATCGCTTACTTTAACCCAATTTATTATGTCGTTGAAGCTTCTAGGGCGCTCGTTATGGGAAATATCTTATCCATGCAAGTATTGTATGCTTTTTTAATTCTTGTTGCTTTTGTATCGATTACCTTTGCTTGGGCAACCAACATCTATAAAAAATCCGTTACTTAAAAGGTCTCTTAATAAAGGTACCCACCTGTCCCATCTGAATTCTCAGACAATTCACCCCATCTTTGGACATCATGGCAAAGATCGGTATACATATCTTTAAATTGATGCCGAATATCATGAGAAGAACCAAGACCATTTTGCGGGCGAATAGTGGGTATCGTATCCTGCATTTCTATCCATTTAGCTTGCTCAACTCGCTCTGTAATTGCAAGAGTTGACCAAGGCCATTTGTCAGCTTCTATCTTAAGATTGGTAAACATCTTCTTTCAGCTCACTTTGTAAAACTTCTTGTTTTTCAGTAGGCTTGGCTGCCTCTTCACTATCTTTAGAGTCCACCTTAGCTTCTATTTTTTGAAAAGGTTTACTCTTTGATTGAATAATGCTCGATTTAAGCGGTGAACGACAGACAAGCTCTCCAACACGAGTGACAATCACTTCATTGAACGCCTTATCATCACCAACATCTTTTTGAAACTCAATCTTTCCTGTAGCATCTAAAATCAGATCGACTGGACCTTGAGCATTTTCATCTACGTTAACTGTTCCTTGGAATATGATGCTTGCCTTACCTTGAGCTGTTAAATTACATGTATTTGTAAAAACAACATCTCCAGCAAAAACCACATTACCATCGAGTGAACTCACATCGCCATCAAGCTCTATTTTAGAACCGGTTGCTTGTAATGATTCTAAAGCTGTTTGTGATCCCACATGGTTTTCAAAACAAACTTTTGCTTTACCAGCATTGGCTCGAAGTTGTTTAGGACCTTCAACTGCTCCTAAGAAGTAGATGTTTTTCCCATCTGTTCCTTTAGAGGTAGATCGAATAGTTGTATTACCAACAACACTCAAGCTTCCTATATCAATGGTTTTATTAATTGTTTCAATCGTTCCCCGGGCTTCTAATAATGAAGCTGTAGTATCAATCGGTCCATGGAAAGTGATTACGGCTTGATCATGACCACCAAGGACAATGCCACGACCATTTTTAAAGATCGTATTTCCCTTAATTTCTCCTCCGCCAAGCAGCTTCACTTTACTTTCAACACCCATTGTTGTCACATTGTTAGCAATGATTTCCCCACGAACAGTCACGTTGTGAGCAAAGAGCACATGAGGTGCTTTTGTTTCAAATCCAGCGACATTCACAGCATGATCAAACTGCACCGGTAAAGCTGTGTTAAATTTTAGGTTATTGGCAGTGACTGCGCTACCAAAAGTGATTTGACCAGCTCCGACATCGATGTTTAAATCTGCATTGTCAACAATCTGTTCAACGACTCCAATCACAGTAAACTCATGGCCGTTAGTGTTAAAAGAAGTGTGTCCTTTCAAGGATAACTCTTTCAAGCTGACCCCACCCCTTGTAATGATCTGACCTTTTGAGATTAATACGCAATTTTCTACAGCAAGAGGTCCAGAGAAGACAAATTCTGATTTATCATGTCCACCTAGAATCAGACTTCCACTATTTGAAAAGGTAGTCATACCAGAAAAGTTTCCTTTCCCTAAAAGTCTTACTGAACGGAATTTTCCTTTAGTCAGTAAATGATGAGCATTAATTTCGGCATGAACCGTTGCCTCATCACCAAAAACTAAGGAAGGAGCTGTTGTCGTTAAAGCTACGACATCCAAGCTCATTGGAAATTCCACTTGATTTTGCGTGGTCATCACTAAATTTTGTAAAACGCCTGCTTGTCCAACTGATTTTGTAAAAGAGATTTGTCCATCTTTATGTTTATTAATAATCTCTAAACTAAAAGGACCATTCACTTGCCCTGCAAACGAAATACAGCCCTTACCTTGATCTTCAATCTTAATGTTATTGCGTAGTACAACATCTCCACTAAAGAGAGTGGTTCCTTCTAAAATATTAAGATCTGCACCAAGCTCAATGGACGATGCTTGAACATTGATTGACTGCATTGCCAACTGATGCCCAACTTCTTTTGCAAAAAGGACTACATGATTACCCGCTGATACCTCTATAGCGTGCCCACCTGAAATCTCTTTGTTAAAGGAAATCTGAGCCCCTTGAGTGGATTGAGCCACCGAAGATACTTTTAAAGGTCCACTTAAATGGAGTCTATCAAATTGCATTGGGGCCGCTAAAGTTTGGATTAACCCTTGTGCATAGGTATTTTCAGATAAGATGACACAGCCATTTTCCGTAGTAAATGTGGAGAAATGTGTTTCTCCTAATATAGTGGATCCTTCTTTATTATAAAGCTCAAGGCTTCCTTTCAAATAAGCTCCCCCAAGAACACTAAATTGCCCATCTTGAGTTGTCATTACGACAGTATTGGCCTGTAAATGTTGCTTAACTTCTACATTGCGATCAAAAACAAGGACAGGCGCTGTAGAATCAAGGTTATAAGCATAAACGTTTTGCTTAAAGTTCACCTGATTTGGAAGGTTAATGCTTAAGTGATTTACTGGTTTTTGATCACCAATCGCTCCTAAAACAATAATCTCTGCATCCTGAGCGTGAGCTGAAAGACTTAAGTCCCACTCTCCATTCACGGTTCCTGCAATAAAGACTTTTTTACCGCCGAGGTTTTTCAAGCTCGAGTGATTCATTAAATAGAGATTACCGTTTAAAAGAAGGTCATTTTCTTTAACAACGATTTGTCTCTGCATAGAAATCGATGGAGCATTCACTTCTAAAGATAATAACGGATAATGGTTACCTACATAGTCATAAAAATGAACGGCACCATTTTTAGAATCAATCATTAACTGATGGGTTCCATCGACGGTGCTATTAAAATTAATAGCTGTCCCTTTTGAGTTTGTAGAGATCAGTTTTAAGTTACCTACAGCATGAAGAGCACTAAAGTCTGCCGAAGCACCCTTTAATTGTAAGAGGCCACGAGCATAAGTTGGACCTTCATTTCGCGAAAGTTGTCCACCAAAATCAAACTCGACTCGATCATCATCCCCTAAGCAGAGATCCCCTTTATTATTAAAAGTGGCGTTCCCTAAAATTTGTCCACCACCTAGTAAGTTGACATTTTGACGAGTTCCATCAAATTTTGCATTCTTTGCATTGAAGTAACCAGCCACTGTGATGTCACTATAAAAAGTAGCGCTAGGTGAAGTCGTTTCGAAATGATCGACATACACTCTCTTATTAAAATGGATTGGCATATGCGTTGCTAAAACAACATGACGAAGAGGTTTATGTAAGCCGATATCTTCATTAAAGCTGATTTTACCATTTTCATCACTGACTCGAATTTCAACGTAATGATCCCCATCTACCTTACCATTAAAGCAGATTCCAGTTCTTCCAGAGTTAATGAACTTGACGTTTTCACAAAGTTCAAGATCTCCTTCAAAGTTCATAGCCCCAGAATTGACGCTAATGCTTGCCCATACATCAATTCTCTTAGCTACAACATTCAGCGCATTAAGGACGTTTTGCGAACCAATATCCTTTTTAATGACCACAAGATCATTGGCAATGGCATTTAAGTCATAGTTTCCATCGATGGTTCCATAGAAAAACAGCCCTTCACGACCTTTACATTCAATTTGAATATTATTTGCTAAATGGATGTTAGTAAAAAACTCTCCTGCATCGCGTTCAATATATAAGTCTGCTTTACTGATCATTTGATTGGCATAAACAGTCAATTGACTGAGCGCTGTCTCTGATCCGAAAGCTCTATTGATGTTCACTTGGGAACTGGCTGCATTAATATGAAGCGGGTAAGCTCCATCCACTTCTGAATGAAAGTTAATTTCCCCACCTGTTCCATCATTTGAAACACTCAAGATATTTAAAGGACCAGAAAGAGAAAGCTTTTCAAAATCAATGGCTGCGGCATGAGTGCGCAGCGTTCCTTGAGCAATAGTCTCTCCGCCGCTACGATCAAATGGACCCATAAGTTCCAAAATATCTTGGCTAGACTGCCCTAAAATCAATAATCCAGTATTAGCAAATTTGGCATCTCCCCGAACAAATCCGCCCCCATTCAATTGAAACTTCTTATCTTTCCCTAAAGTAATGACTGAATTAGCCTCTATCTTTTCTCCGATAAGGGTATTATTTGCAAAAGTCACGAGCGGACTGTTTGTCGAAAAATTCAGAGATTCAATTTCACTACCTATATAAATAGGTGTTGAAGTGATAAGCTCTAAATTTTGGACATTCAATGTCTTACCAAAATTGATTTCCCCTTCTTCAGAATCAACGACTAAGTTACAGAGGTTAGCATTTTGTGAAAGAGACTGACTCACATTAAAGTGATGTCCATGGGTTTTAAAGTTTAAATGACCTGTAAGATCCACTTCAAGAAGATCCACTTGACCACTAACATCAAAGTTACCTTGCATTTTAGCTGGGCTTTGGCTGCAGCTGAAGCGATTAGTAATCACAAATTGACTATCTGTATTACCGCCGAGTGTAATGTTAGATCCATTATCAAATAAAGCAGATCCCTGAATATTGGCTCCACCTAAAATAGATAATTGGCTCTCCGCTCCTTTAGTCGTGACATTATTGGCTGCAAAATTTTGCTGAACAAATAAATGATCACTAAAAGATATAGAAGGCGATGTTGTTGAAAAGTATGAAACATGCACTGGAACTTCAATATTCAAAGGATGAGTTGTATCTAAGCTAATCCCTTCAACTTCAATAAATTTGCTAATAGTAATCGGTTCATCTTTTGTATTGATATTTAAGTGAGCCTGAACTTCTTGCTGCTGGAGAGTTCCATTAATATTACATTGATAGCTCTCGCATTGAATAGATGTATCCCCTATTAAGTAAAGATCGCTGATTTCTACAGGACCCTGCACATAAATTAATCCATGTGAGTAGGTAATGCTCTGATGAGTATCTAGCATATCCTCAAAGTGGAAAGAGGCCGCTTTGTCATCTCCTAAAGTTGTAGTCCCGTTATGATTAAAGGTCGTTTTACCTTTAAAGAAACCCCCTTTAGCAAAGGCTACTTTTTTATTCTCACCGCTCGTTGTTAAGTTGAGGCAGTCCATTTGCCCTGAAACAATCAGATCATGCGCAATCGAAATTTGTGGAGTTTTTGAGGTAAAGTTAAAGACGCAGACTTCTCCACAAATAGCAGGTGCAACTTGAGAACGAATAGTGAAATCATTCGCATAAACGCTTCCTTCTACTGTCGTTACTGCACTTCCAGTCATCAACATTAAATTAGCTACGGTATTTTCTTGAGTAATGTTTTGATGAACTGTGAAAGGATTGTTGTTGGTATTAACAACTGTATGGCCCGTTAACTTAACATCACCAGCTTCAAAAGAACCTGTTGTTTCTATTATTCCAGAAAGTTTTGTTAAAGAGCTTGTCGTGTTTAGGTTTCCATTAATCTTTAAATGGCTATTATTTTTTCCACCGAGAGCAATACCACGAAGGTTTTCAAATTCTGCGATTTCAGAAACTTCACCACCTCCTAATAATTCAACTTTTGTGGCCCCTTTCGTGGCTAAATGAGCAATTTGAGCTTTTCCCTCAACAATTAGGTTTGTCTCTGCATTGACAAAGTCAAAACCTTCTAAGGCCCCTTCAAAATGAACGGTGCCGATTTGAGCACGCGCTCTTTTTAAATAGAGCTGATGTTGATTGTTATGGAGAGCAAAAACATCTGTTTTAAAGATAAACTCTGGTTGTGAACGATTGGAATTTGTTAAATTGAGTACTAAAGAAGGGGTCTCTACTTGGAAACCATTTCCTTTTCCTGTAGGAGCAATCATGACCATTTGATGGGCCGTGATCCCTTTAAAATCTTTAGAGCAAATAATTTGTCCAGATTCCTGATTTTCAATAATAAAAGAAATCTTGCCGTTAGGTACATTAATTTGTTTATTTTTAAAGCGGATCTGATTTCCTGCAGAAAGAGTTAAATCGAGTGTAGAGGAAATATTACTAATATCTGCATCGATAGTGATACGATTAGAAGCAGATAAATGGAGCTTTCCACCTGAAAAATTATTCAATACTTTAACGTTGATCGTAACTTGTGAGCCACTCTTTGGAGGATATTCTGTCACTGCTGCTAAATCATCAGTAGCATCTTCGCTATCAGAAATAACAATGTTGGAAGGATCTAGTAACCACTGACCTGCTTCTCCACAGGCGGCATCCACATTTACCCGACCACTATAAATGCCCAAATGATTTAAGCTGGAAGTTTCAACAAGTCCCCCAGAACCATATTTTCTCCCTCCACGAGCGTAGATCTCCCCTTGAAAAGAGGTCAATTCTTGAGACCATAAAATGACCTGACCACCTTCACCATATTCAATTGCACTAGCATCAATAATAGTTGCATCATCTACAGATGTACGTGTTGCTTTAAATAAATCGCCTCGACCTTCAAAATCACCCCCTAAATTAACTTGGCCACCTTTAAAGGTTCCTGAAGCATCTAAATATGCTCCTATTAAACGTACTTGCTGCCCTAAAATACAAATTTTACCGCCATACTGATCATCAACGGCGTTCTTGGCGTTAATTTTACCATAAATTTCACACGTTCCATCGCGCGCTTCAATAAAAACATCTTTAGATTGAATCGATCCTGTATGAAGAATAGAAAGTTGATCTTTAGCATTTGTTCTGGCGATGAATACTTTTTCTGAAGCTTGAATGGTTCCTGAGTTGACCACGTGGCGTCCCATTAAATGGATTTCGCCAAACGAGCTGATTTTACCATGGTTAACAACATCTCCTGTGGTAGGCGGAATATCTAAATGAAGATTGGCTAGATTTTGCCCTTTGAACTCAGAACCAATAAAATAGAAGGTCCCTTTTTCTACTAATGCTTCTTTATCAATAAAAATGCCTTGTGGATTGAAAATGTAAACAACTCCATTGGCTGAGAGTTTACTTTTGATGCGAGTAGGCTGATTAGACTTCACATTAATGACTAAAATAGAGTCCTGAGAAGGTTGAATAATTTTAACTTCAGCCCCTTCTTGTACTTCAAATTGCTCGTATTGAATAATACTTTCATTTGAAGCATGTATTTTAACCATTTTTTTCTGTTCTACTAATGACACGTCCCCTTTGACCACCTCTACATTCATCGCAGTCGATGAAAAAAGTGGCACCTCCAGACAAAGTGCAAAAAGCAAACACGCCAATGGTATGAAAAAGTTCTTGCTACGCATATTTAAACCCACAATTTTTGTGCTGCAGATACAACAAAGCTTTAGCTGCCCGCACAAGTTGCCTCCTAAATTCTTTATTGTTATCAAGGATTTCTTTGTAAATAAAAATTAAAATTATTTTTTAACACTCTTAACAATAGCGCATTAACACAAGCTTTCTTATGATGGGGCCCTTTTTGAGATGATTCAAATAATAACTTGATAGCTAAAAAATTCTTGTAAAGTTTCCCAAATTCTTAATACTCTATTAATGTTTTATCTTTATAATTAGGTTATCTTATTAAATCCTAATGTCTCTTAATGGAGCAAAAAAGAGTAAACATGTTTAACATCAGTCACTCACATCCTCAAAGACCTCACCCTGCCCCTGGTTCCTATAGGTCTTTATTTGAGACTCAAGGCGCCAAAAGAAGCTTTCAACCACAAACAGCGATCAGGGCCCAATCTCAGCTGCCAAGGAAAGCTACTGATTTAGATAGAGTTGCACTAGAAACGCTCTCAAAGGACTTAGCCACGCAAGCTCCCAAAATGACCCCATCTCGTTCTAATAAAAGAACCGCTCTATCACTAACGACAGCCACTGTATCTGCTTGCTCTCTAGGAATTTTTTGTTATGTAATGGGCGAGCGAATTTCTAATAATCCTACAGGTGCTGGGTCATCAGAAAATGGCTCCCCTTTCCAAAATTTAACTCTTCATTCAGCTAAAGAACTGTTCTCTAGCACTTTAAACGCTACTTCGACTGGTTTTGACAGCTTCTTGCAGGGAGCAAATGTGACCCTTCTATTTGCAACAGATTATGCCCAATCAACCTGGAGCTCTATAGTAGAGCTGTCATCTAGATTGTTTGAAAATTTAAAGAGTACAACCCCTACCCCTACTTCTCAACTCCCAAAACCAAAGCCTTTAGAAAGAGCTACTTTGACAGATGCGCAAAAAGACATTCTAAGAATTAGAGAAAAATATCCGGATCAATATATAACAACAGACCTTAAAGATCTCAGCCAAGTAGATGTAAACTCTGGCATATTCAAGGCTGTAAAGTTAGCTGCTGCAGTGGGAGAAGCTCCAAAAGCTTTTCTACGCATTTGTGAAAAACTAGCAGGCGGCGTTGTTTTTTGTCCGTTATTTCAGATAGATGGAATGCTTTTTAATAAATTTACTGTTGATTCCAAAGATCTTCCCAGAGGCGGACCTGCAGCCCGCGAAAAATGGCTCCAGGTAAAGAAAGAGCTGGGCGAGAAAACAGATGATCTTTTAGAAGCTCATTTGAAGCAAATCAATGCTTCCAGTTATGATGACAAGATGCATCGAGCTATTGTCTACTTTGATTCTGATAGACTCAAAACCCCCTATGAAACCATAAAATCCAATGATTATACCCCTTTACCTGGTATTGATACTCAATCATCTAATCGAATTGAGACATGGTACCAATCAGGTAGAGAAGAAAATCTCCAGATTTTACGTGATGTACGCGATACTCATCGGAATGGAGAACAAGCAACGGCTTGGAGTCGATATTCAATGAATTGTAATTCAAAGACTGCCGGCAGTGTCAATTGTGAAATGCTTGGGACTCTTCCACATTCAAACGGCCCCATGTCATATAATATAAAAGAAACATTAATCAACCCTAGTTGTTCTCAAGTAACAGAAAACATCAAAATCGGTGATACAGAACATGTTCTTTCTTATGCAATCAACCCAAAGATAGAATTACCCCTCATTTTCAATGAGTTAGTTAATCCTTCTCTCCATTTTGGTCGATTGGCATTTACAGGAAATAACGGGGAAAACGTTCAGGGCTACGTCAACATGCCGACCGAATTACCCGCAGGAATGCCAAAGACCTGCGAAGAACTTTAAGCTATATCAGCAATAAGCTAAGCAAAAATTCTTTTCTAAAAGGTCTTCTTCCAAACAACGTTATTATAAACTCTTTTAAGCTTCTGTAGAATAGATTTCCCTGTACTACAATCGTAATTTGTGATTTAGGTAGTTTCAATAGTGTTAATTTAACAGTTTTACAATGAGCATCCCACCTCCAAACTTAAATTTATTTGCTCAATCTTTCGCACGCGAAATTGAAGGTGTCCAAAAATCTATTATTGCAATTCAAAAGAAAGAAAATCCTTCTACAAAAATTCTTTGTCAACATGTCCAAGAACTTTGTTCAAATATTAGTATTGAAATAAAAAGACAAGGACACAACCCTAATTATTTAGCTGCCAATTGGACACTTCTTTCTGCTCAAACTGAGAGTGCTATTACAAACGCACTAGAGCTAAATACGGATTGTTTTTCGAATGAAAATGCTCTCTTATTACAAAAAGTCAAAGCTGTGTCTGCTCTATTGACAGATTTTCAAAATGTTGTATCTCACAAAGATGAAATCAATCAACACTCTCTTGAACCATATTTATTCAATAACGAACCTTGGGCTTTAGCGCAATTTAAGGCTCTTATTCATTCAAAAAACCCTTGGGCAGAAGCAAAACTTGCGCAGTATGCAGCTGAGGGAAAACCTTGTGTGCTGCAATTAGTGCTTGAAGAGGTGGTAGACAAAGAACTCATTATTGCTTACAAAGATACCCCAGGCTTTCGCACGGGAATTATTGATCTATTAGATAGATACAACAGATCTCAGCTGCAACAGAGAGGCTATTGGATCTTGCAAACACTCCTCCAATCAGCACCTTTAGAATGGTCACAACAGTTAATCAAAGAAGTGATGGCCAAACCTTCGAGTAATGATAGTTTACAATGTGTAGTTAAGATCTGGAAAGAAGATTCCCCATTAAAAAATTGGCTTCGACCTGCTCTTGTAGCGGACTTTTGTGATTGTCAAGGCTGGGCTATGAATACGATTTACCAATTATTGAAAGATTGTCAAGATGGGTCGATTAAAGAAATAATCAACGAGTTAATAAGTCACTCAAAAGGAAATATTCTTTTACAACAACGACTGTTGTGTTTAGCGGCTTTTTTACCTCACAATAATATTTTTCGATCTTTGTTAGTAACACAATCCTTGTGTGTAAATTATTATCCTAATTCTCAGTCATTAATTGATAGCCTAGGACGACTCGAGCGATTTAAAAAAAGATTGGAACAGATCGATTCAAAATACCATTTACTGAGTTTTTTATTACAATATCATGGGTGTTTAATGATTCTCAAAAGAGAACAACGCCTAATCGATGTTCTCAATAATAATTTCGAACCAAAAGATTACCAATCTCCAGCAATATCTGACTGCTTTCCTCAAACTGAATGGATGTTATTAGGAACGATTCTCGGTCCTGATCGACGTTCACTTCATCCACAACTGACAAAATTCATTAAAGATTTAGCAGCGGAAGGTATTAACTTTGAATGCCCCTTGTTTTATCGAAAAACGCTTACTGAGAAGCCCTCTAATGTTCTTTTGCTTCCTGGAGAAACGGGTGCAGGAATATGGCTCCGAGATAGCTGTATAGCACACACATCGGGGATGCGTATACCGAATTTTATTTGTTCACCCGCTGCTGAAATATCTCCTTGGTTATTGAAGGTAAGAGAATCACGCGTGAAAGAGGGTTGTCATGAAAAATATATTAACCAAGTACCCTTTGGAACTATTGGTACATTTCATGAGCCAGTTACACAGTTTGAAATGGTGAGCTATTTTTTAGGAGGAATGTCTCATAGCGATCCTTTTCATGATTTATGTTTCACTTATAATGAGGGAGGAAATTGCTTAATAGGAGAAGTAAATAAAGAGACTTACGCTATTATTGGCAAAGATGCATTCGCTCTCAATTTACAACTTTTAAGAGAAGAACTTGCAGCATTAGGTTTTAGAAAATTAAGTAATGGAAAATGGGAAAAGACAAAACCTTATGATGCTTTGGATTGCAATTTAGATGAACAAGACCTTCGTTTATTATTTAGCTTAGATTTAGGGATTCTTCCTAAAAATATCCATTTTGTGGAAAACCCTGATTATCATCTCGATGTTTCAATGGCTATTTTAAATGAAAAAACAGTCATCGTGAATGATAGTGTAGATGCCGTTCGTGTTTGGGAAGAGTATGCTAAGCAAACTATTTCAAGTCCCAGCTTTCGTTATGATAGTAAGCGCTATCAAAAGCGACTAGAAAAGCTTAAAAGTCGTGCTGCTTTCTGCAAACAACACGAAGATCTCATGGCTAAACAGCTCACAGATCAGCATTTCAACGTGATTCGCGTTGGAGGACGCTTTGCAAATCTTTTTGAAGATGTCCCAGGCAATTACTCTACTAATTTATTTAATTTTTTAACAATAACCTCTCTAGAAGATCGTCGAATTGTAATAGGAATGGATACAGAGGAGTTTTTTATCAATCATTTTAAAGAAAGTATTTTGAAACACATACCCGAAGTGGACGCTACTTATTATTTAAATGCAGACCTGAGCCGCTACTTAACCGAGCTATCTGGAGGGGTTCATTGCCTAATGCGACCTACAACCTAATCCAGGTGATCGCTGTTGAACTAAAATGGAGGCTAATGCTTTACATTCTCAAATTTAATCTAACATCTTTCAGAAAAAACATCTTTAATTGTAAGTATACTTTTTTTTCACAATCTGCTATTTTTTAGTACTTTGTTATTTGTCTAGAGAAACTCATGAAAGAAATTCCAACGCAGTATCACCCTAAAGATATAGAAGTTAAATGGAGCGACTTTTGGGAAAAGCATCACTTATATAAAGCTGACCCGACTTCGGGTAAACCCTCCTTTTCCATGGTCATGCCACCTCCTAATGTCACGGGAAAGCTTCATATGGGACACGTTTTAGGGAACACCCTTCAAGACGTTCTCTCAAGATATAAGCGGATGCAAGGCTTTGAAGTGCTCTGGCAGCCTGGTGTAGACCATGCAGGTATTGCCACTCAAACAGTCGTTGAAAGAGATCTTATTGCAAGAACTGGCAAAAGACGCAAAGAAATTGATCGAGAGAGTTTTGAAAAGCTATGCTGGGCATGGACGAAAAAACATAAAGAAGACATTTTAGATCAAATTAGAAAGTTGGGATGTTCATGTGACTATACACGTACTGCTTTTACTTTAGATCCAGAAATTAATAAAGCTGTTTTAAAGCTCTTTAAAAAGCTCTATGATGAAAAGCTGATCTATCGAGGCTACTATCTTGTTCATTGGGATCCAGTCACCCAAACAGCACTTGCCGATGATGAAGTTGAACATGAAGAAAAACAAGATTATCTTTATTATATTCAATACCCTATCAGCGGAAGCGATAAACACTTGATTATTGCAACGACGAGGCCCGAAACCCTCTTAGGAGATACTGCAGTTGCGGTCTCTCCAAAAGATTTGCGCTACAGCTCCATCATCGGACAGCAAATTGACCTTCCTTTAACTCAGCGAAAAATCCCTATTATTACAGATGATTATGTAGATCCAGAGTTTGGCTCTGGAGTGGTTAAGATAACCCCAGCTCATGACTTTAACGATTATGAAGTAGGACAGCGTCATAACCTTTCTATGATTAACATTATGACCCCCGATGGTAAAATCAATCACAATGGCGGAGCTTTTGAAGGGCTAACGATGCAAGAAGCTCGCAAAAAAGTAGTTGAAGAGCTCAAGCTCATGGGACTACTCATGAAAATTGAACCCCATCTTCACCGTGTAGGAACCTCTTACCGCTCTAAAGCAGTGATTGAACCTTATCTTTCCAAACAATGGTTCATCCATATGAAACCATTTAAAGAAAAGCTGAAAAAAGCAGTGGAAGAAGGGCATGTTCAATTTTATCCAGATAGTTGGAAAAGCACTTATTTTCATTGGATCGACAACTTAAGAGATTGGTGCATCAGCCGTCAGCTCTGGTGGGGTCATCGCTTGCCTATTTGGTATCACAAAGAAGATCCTGATCGGATTATTTGTCATGTTGATGAAACACTCCCTGATGAAGTCTTGCAACATCCAGAAGAATGGAGACAAGATGAAGATGTTTTAGACACCTGGTTTTCATCCGCATTGTGGCCATTCAGCACTCTACACTGGCCTCAGAAATCAGCAGAGTTAAAAAAGTTCTATCCCAATAATATTTTAATTACAGGACACGACATTTTATTTTTCTGGGTAGCTCGAATGCTAATGATGGGAGAATATGCTTTAAAACAATTTCCTTTTAAAGAAGTGATCCTAACGGGCCTTATCTACGGAAAATCTTATTGGAGAAAAAGTGCCCAGGGCGGAATTGCGTATGTTTCACAAGAAGAGCGCAAAACCTACGACCTTGGAACAACCCCTCCTAAAGATGTTCACTCTAAATGGGAAAAAATTTCTAAGTCCAAAGGCAATGCCATTGACCCTAGAGAAATTATTGATCTCTATGGTACGTGCGCTATGCGAATGGCCCTCACCTCTACCTCTTGTCAATTACAACAAATCGATCTTGATCGGAGAAAATTTGAAGAATTTAAAAATTTTACCAACAAAATATGGAATGGCGCTCGCTTTGTCATTACTAATCTAGAATCACTCAGTTTTACTAGGTTAGAGCACGGTCTAAATTTAGACAAATTACAACTTGAAGATCGTTGGATTTTGCTGAAATTAAATCAAACCGTTGAGCAGGTCACCAAGTATTTAGATAGCTATCAATTTGATAAAGCTTCCACAGTGGCTTATGATTTTTATTGGAACGATTTTTGTGCTTACTATCTGGAAATTGTTAAACCCTATCTTTATGGTAAAGTGGGAGAGAGTCAAGACAAAGAACAAAAACAAATGATTTTACTCATTGTTTTATTTTCTTCTATTCGACTTATCCACCCAATGGCACCTTTCATTACCGAAGAAATTTTCAGCTTGATTAAAGAACATTTTCATGGCTTAAAAAAGAAGCTAGATTCTATTGATCTTTTTACTAAAGAAATGCTTTTAGCTCTTGAGGCGCCTTGCTGCATGAGCTCTTCTTTTCCAAAAGCGATCGCTTATGATTTTCTTGCAAATCATACCGAGCAAGAGTTTGATTTCATCAAGAAATTAATCTATACGATTCGTAACATTCGTGGTGAAATGAAACTTTCACCAGGAGCTAAAACCGATCTTTATTTTCAATCTGATCAAAGCCATTTAATTATTGAGCATCTTCAAATATTAAAATCATTGCTCCCTATCGAACAAATTTATTTTGATAAAATTTGTCCTTCCTCTTTTACCTCTAGTGCAACGGTAGAAAAAACAACTATTTTGATTCCCCTGCCTAAAGATCTTTTAGAAAAAGAAAAAGAGCGCCTGATTAAAGAAGAACAAAAGAAGACCCAAAATTTAGAGGGCTTAAAGCAAAAACTAGCCAATCCAAACTTTATTGAAAGAGCTCCTCAAGAACTCGTTGAAAGACAAAAAGACTTGATTGCACAAACTGAGCAAGAGCTACTTCATATTCAGCAAAAGCTCACTCAGTTTAGCTAGCCATTATTGCATCTATCACTTTGTTTGTGATTCTAGCGGTGTAGATAGTGTTGCGACTTCTTGGACAGTGAATGGAAATTCCTCTGCCGTTATTGTCCCGCAATTCCCTAAAGTTACTTGCAAGGCAAAATTTTGGTGAACAATCGTATTGATGGATGCTGCCTTTAACCCCACTTTTGAATCACCTCTGACAGCGTGAAGAGAGTCCTCCGAAAGGAAAACAGTCACTATCACCGATTGCATGCGTTGTGCAACTGTTCTAAAAGTGAGTTCATCGGGTAATTGTTCAACCAATTGATACCATGTAGATGGATCGCCTGGCTCTAGTTTTAAACTCTTAACCGAAAAGCTCTTTTTATCAGCTAAAGGAAGAGTCAAAACGAGTTTGGCCCCGGTGTGAGTGCTGTTACTAAAAGCACAGGGCAAATCCTTATTCGTAAATCGAATGGTCCATTCACGCATAGGATAAGTATCTGCAGATAAAGATGGAAGAAAATGAGCTTTTGAAGCCATAAGAAAGCCTCTTTTTTTTAAGTAGTTATCTTACCCAAGCTGGTAAATTAGAAAAAGCCCTTTCGGTTTTCTTAAAGAAATAAGCGCCTATTCAAATTTAGCTGACTTCTAGTTCTTTGCAACTTATTAAAGACACAGTGATAACATCTTTGTCTCCCAGCAAAACTTTTTTAAATCCTGTTAATCGATGAGAGCCCTCTCCAAGACCTTTGCAGTAGAGGGTTAGATCTACTGTGGTTTTATCTGATAGGGGTCCAGATGATTCAAAAGTAACTTCACTTAAATCACGAACAAATTGAGACCACAGACTTACTCTATCAGCAGTTTTACCAATCTTTGCACTTGGAGGATTAAAGGTCCCCTCTATTTCAGCATTACCTTCACAAAAGGTTAAAATGAGTGTAAATCTATCATCAGCATAAAAACCACCATGGTTTTGATGATGCTCAAATATTTCTTGGCTCTTATTAAATTTAACAGTGCATTTTCGTCTTTGAGATGATGCTTCTACAGGGTTAGAAGCTTGCTGTTGTAAATCAGATGAAGATGAAACAATGGTACCAGCGTTTGCAGCCATAAAAAACCTTTCTTTTAGTTAATTTTCTTTTCTCAATGAGAGGATTCCTGTTCAGCAGAAACTTTACTTATTCTTACTTAACTTCTAGCTTATTACAGCTCTGTAAAGATATTGTAATCGCTTTGGAATCTAGATTCAATTGAATTCTTGCAGATCCTGTTACTCGATGCGCATTCGATGTGCTGTGCGTATCGACACCGGAGCAATAAAGAGTGGCTTGCAAGCACCAGGGCCGACCTGATGATGAAAGAGGATGTGTGAGTGTACAAGTGATTGAAGAAGCCAACTTACTAACTTGCTCCCGGTATAACCCTGTTCTATTAAGACAAGGCAACCCTGGAGGTCTAAAGTCAGCTCCTGCAGAGTTATAATCCCCATCTTCGACACTTAAAAGAATTTCAGCGGTATGTATATTCTGTGCTCTACGACTGCAAGTGCAGGAAAAGAAAGCAGGTTTCCCAAAATTAATAGTATATTCTTTTGCAGTTTGAGGCTCTCTTACAGTATCTGCGGAACTAGAACCTTGAAATGCAACGCTACCTGCTGCTGAAGCCATAAAAAACCTTTCTTTTAGTTACTTACTTTATTACTAACCATATTTAACAGTTATTACTTTCATTGCCATTTCTCAATGAGAGGATTTCAGTTTAGCAAAAACTTTGCTTATTCTTGCTGAATTTCTACTTGAGTGCAGTTTATTAGAGTCACAATGAGCGTGGTGGTACCCGGCAGCAATTCAATTTTTTTACATCCTGTCAACCGATCAGAGCTTCGTGGGTTGTTAAAGGTGCCACCGGCGCAATAGATCGTGGCTTGAAAGAGCAAGGGTTCATCGGGTAATGAAGAGAGTGTACAAAAGACTTGAGAGTTCAATTGATTAACACCATCCAAGAATAGTTTGTTAGGTTTCATATGATCAAGTCTTGGGGGGTTAAATGTAGTATCTACAAGGCGAAACTCCGGCTGTTCAAAACTCAAACAAAATTCGGCATTTTCAGTACTTGCAAGACGATAACAATCGCAGGGTAATTGATTTTCTCTCGGTCTCTCAATCTTAACGGTATATTGTTTTGTAGTTTGAAGCGCTCCTAGAGCGCCTGCAGAATTAGTATCTTGAGATGACGGTGCAACACCACTTGCTGCAATATTAGCTACTGTAGCCATAGAAAAACCCCTTTTAAGCTATTTTGCTTTCCTGATGAATAATATTTAAAAGTTATTACTTTCATTGCCTTTCCCAATGAAGAGGATGTCAGCTCAGCCAAAACTTTGCTTATTTTTGCTTAACTTCTAGTTCTGTACAACTTTTTAGAATCACTGTGAGGATAGTGGTCTCTGGATCCACTTGAATTCTTGCATGCCCTGTCAATAAATGAGAATTATCTAAGCTGTTAGCGATTCCACCGGCACAATAGATAGTGGCTTGAAAGAATATGGGCTCATCTAATGATGGAAGAGGGTTGCAAACAACGGTTGATCCCACCACTTTATCAACACGACTATAGAATAGGTCAGGTCTGTCACGATAAGTGCTTGAGGGTGTAAAATCAGTGTTTACTCGACGAAACCCCTTATGTTCAAAATTAAAAAGAGCCTCAGCATTTCTAGTCGTTTCATGCCGAGAACAAGTGCAGGGGATTGAAGGTCCTGCTCTCATAACTTCAACGAGCAAGCTTTTTGAACCTAGAAATGTTCTTACTATAACGCTTTCCAAATCAGAAAATGATTTACCAGATCGATCAGCACCAGCTGTAGCTGCAGCTGAACCTGCTGTAACGTGACTTGCTGCTGAAGACATAAAAACTCCTTTTTTTAAGCAATCTTTCTTTCTTGATGAATAATATTTAAAAAACTGTCGCTTTCTTTACGCACAGCTAGCGACAAACCGATTAAACCACACAAATTAGGAAAAGCCATCAGAGCGTTGGAAATATCTGCTAAATTCCACATCATCTCAACACCTATCACAGCTCCCAAGGCTACAAGGATTGTAAAGATAACGCGATAAAAAGTAATCGATTTTTTGCCAAATAAATATTCAAAACATTTTTCACCATAATAGGCCCAACCTAAAATCGTTGTATAGCCAAACATAATAATGGCAACAGTCACAATCCATCCACTTCCCGGCAAAGTATGGTTAAAGCTGTGTATGACCATAGTGGAGCCATTCAAGACTTGACCTGCAGCGCCATATTTTCCCAATGCACCTGTAATAGCAATAACAAGTCCGGTGATTGTGCACACAACAAATGTCGCCATAAAAGCTCCACTCATTGACAACATGGCTTGCCTCCCCGGGCAATCTGTTTTAGCTGCAGCTGAAGCAATCGGAGAGCTTCCAAGTCCTGATTCACTTGAAAAGATGCCCCGGACAATCCCCATACGCATCGCTAAAAGGACAGATGAACCTAAAAAACCACCCAGAGCTGCTTGTTTTGTAAAAGCAGCAGAAAAGATAGAGGCAATGCCCTGAGGAATCAATGTATAATTTAAAGCGATAATGAGGAGCCCACCAGCAATGTAAGTGATAGCCATAATAGGGACGAGATACTCTGCAACCCAGGCAATGCTTTTAATCCCTCGGAGCAAAACAAGCCCTGTTAAACCAGCCAAGATGACACCGATCCATAACCGATCAATCGCAATATAGTTTGTCAAAGCTTCGGCCACGGAATTTGATTGTATCATATTCCCGGTGGTAATGGCGCCAATGGCACCACCAATGGAAAATAAAATAGCAAGCCCCTTCCATCCTAATCCCTTTTCTAAGTAATACATGGGACCGCCACTCATTTCACCCGCTTTATCTTGAACTCGGTATTTTACTGCTAAAATGGCTTCGGCATATTTAGTAGCCATACCGATAGCACCAACCACCCACATCCAAAAAACAGCTCCTAATCCCCCTGTCGCAATTGCAGTAGCCACTCCCGTAATACTTCCAATCCCAATGGTCGCTGATAAGGCAGTCATTAAAGATTGAAATTGCGAAACATCCCCTTCTGCTTGATTATCATGACGGATAAAAACAAGCTTAATTGAATAAAATAAATAACGAAATTGTAATCCTCTTAACAAAAAGCTATAGAAAAGACCGGTGCCTACTAAAAAGATTAAGAGAGGCGGACCCCAAATCCATCCATTTAGTTTTGACAAATATAAATTTAATTCTGGCATATTTTACTAATTTCTCAAAAAGAGGCTACTTTATCACATCTTCATTTTTTGTTACAGACTGATTAAATTTTAGAAACCTAATCACAAGAAATAAGCTCTGTCCACATAGTGTGCTGATAGGAGTCTATTTCATGCCCATCAGAAAAAATTTGAACTTTATAAGCTAAGATTCCCTCTTTTTCAAAATATTCCTTATTAAGCAGTTGATAAATCATAGTTCCATGTAATTTTTTCATCTCAAAAGGGATCGTCACTTGTTCTGCAACATGGTAGCGTATCTTCAAAAGACCACTGATCGTGGTTTCTTTATACTTGGCAGGTAGCTTCCAACTAATATACAGCCTTTGGCCATGAGGATTGATCTCATGAAGAGGATCTGGAGCATTGACATGGACTGAAGCTCGCCTTTCTTGATCAATAGGCTCATTTAAAACGGAGATATATTTTGTTCCACAGCAACCACATAAAGCAGGCCAAGCAACTTGAGAACAACTTGCAAAAGAAAAAGGTAATAGAAAAAGCAATGCCTTCAAAAAGAATTTCATTAAGAGCTCATTTTTGAAGGCATTATAGAAAATAATTAGATAAGAAAAAAGATTTTATCTATTTCACTTAATTATCTTGATGAAATTGTCTTTGCTTTTGTCTTAGCTGTTGATAATCGGCATCTGTAGATAAAGAACTTTGAGCAGCCTGATATGCAATGAGAGTTTTTTCTGTTACTGTGTCTTGTGGGGCTATAGCAATTTGTTTTTGATTAAAATAACCTTCTGAAGAAAGACCTAATTGATAAGCAGCTTCTGCAGTAACACCAGCTCCGATCTTATACAAAAGATTGGTTGTAAGAGCGCCAACAAGAAAAGCTCCTGTAATAATGACGACTGAAGATCTATACCAAACTTTAACTCTGGGAGGAACAGCCGATGGTGCAGATCCTCTGTTATTGAACTGATCAGCGATCAGGTTCGCCAAGGAATCAATTTTCGTAGTTAATGCTGGCACCAAGTCTCCGAGACCCTCTAAACGTGCCATAATATCTCCCAGCTGACGCGTTAGCTGATCTCTTACCTCTTGAACGTTAGATCCAAGGCTTCTTATTAGCACATTACTTTCAAGCCCATTACCCCCAATCCAGCGCATTACTGTATCCCAATAGCCTCCTACATCCCTTGGCATAGGAGCATCGATATCTGGTTGATAATCACCCATTCCGCTTCCTACTGTAGCCATATATTTAACTCTCCAACATATTAGTTTTAAAAAAATTAGTAAGATTATAGAGGGTGTTAAAGATAAAATTCAAAGTTATTCCCTAATAACTTCCAAACTTCAATCGGTTGCTCGATTACAGCAACGGTTTGCTGAAAATCAGGAGAAAGACACTCTTGAAATTGCGCCTGAGTTGAGTGCATTGAAAGCGCGCCTGCTTTTTCTAAAAAATCATAATAATAATACCTGAAAAGAATATCTACTTGCTTGAGCTGCAAATTTTTTTCTATGGCCATTTTTAAAAGTGTCGTGCGCAGCTTCATTGCTTTAATTTCATCTTTAGAATAGCCAAGATCTTTCATTATCAAAGCATCTTTTTCAAGATCGATATTGTTAACATAGGCTTGCGTCACAGCAGAAAAAGGTAAATTTAAATAGACAGAATCCCAATTTAAATCGTTAGGAATATAAAACATAATTAGATCATGATCGATGGGGATTAATTGCTCTTGATCTTGATGCTTTATGACAAGTAGATTGCCTTTATTACGATCACTATTACCCAATCGGATATCTAAAAGCCTAACATGGTGTAGCTGTTCAATAAAGTTTGCTTGCTTTGAACTATCTTCTGTAGCGAGCTGATGGTTGCGAATCATTTTAGAATCCGCCACCCATTTTTGCACAACGACCTGGCCATATTCGGGAATAAAAATTTCAACCACAGGTGGAACTTTTGCAAAGTGATCATAGTCTAAAGCATAAGCTAAAAGCTCATTTTTACTTTTGATGATACCTACTTGTCTATTTTGTTCATCAACTATGATAGACCTTTTTTGAGTTCCATGTTGAGCTACATTAAAAGAATATTTCCCTTCTAAAACATGCTCTAATTGCTTCTTAAATTCTTGTTGAGGGTCTTTTCCAAAAAGATCGCTGTAGACTTTGAGATGGTCTGATTTTTTTTGAAATTCCACTGTGGGCACAGGATAAGATATTTTATAGAGACTAATAAGAGTCTCAACGAGCTCTTTTGACTGAGTTTGATATTCACTATACCCTAAGATATCCCCGTCTTCTTTCTGATAGATAAAAGCCCAGTTAGGCTGATCCACTTTCACCAATGATTTCGCTGCATGAATGTGAGCTGTCGATATTGGATAATTTGGCTTTGCTAACTCTTTTACTAAATCAAATTGGCCTGAGTGAAGAGCAATCAGCAAAATATCATGCCCCTCTTGGTAGCAATCTGTAGCCCCTAATTTATAGAGCTTAATTGCTAAATCATATTCATGTAGCCCTGCTGCTTTATGGCAGGCTTGATTTAATTCTTCGATACTGGAAATCCCAGACTGAAGTAAAAATTCTTCTAAGGAAGGGTTTGCATTTCTTAAATAACTAAAAATTTTCCGCAGCTTGGCATCTTGAACGATCGTGGAATGCTCTGCTTTATTATTTGAACATAGAGGGTTGATTTTAAAGTAGGCAATAGAGGCAAAAGTCACTCCAATTGCTAAAAGCGCTATTAATATTTTTAAAGAAAGCTTCGATTTCATTGGGCACATCACCTTGTAAGAAGTGAATCATAATAGATCAGTATTAATATTTTGCAAAGATTTGAAATAAAAAACTTATTTGACAATAAAATCTAAGATATTGTTTTCCAGTTAGTTACCTGGATAAACTCTATCGATTTTTGGGTGTTTTTAAAGAGTTCCTTTTCTTGGACTTTTTGCAGATACTCCTGAAAAACTCCATAACTAGACCACTTTTGAACCGCTAGAAGAATCTCAGGATCATCCCCAGATTGAAAAACCTCCATCTCTAGCAAAGAAGGATCATCAAAAGTACTCCAAAGGAGCTCTAAGCAGACTGCTTGCTTACCCTCAGCAGCTTGGAGCGTTAAAATGGTCATAAATTCTCTTTTTGGCATAGCAAACCCAGCACTTGATGCGGTTAATTTAGCCATGGCTCAAGAGAGCAGAGATGTCAAATAAATTATTGAGGACCGATCATCTTTTTAGGATTTACAATGCGATCAAATTCTTCTTCAGAAACGATTTTAAGCTCTAAGGCAGCTTCCTTTAGAGACTTATTTTCTAGATGAGCTTTTCTAACAATCTTTGAAGCATTGTCATATCCAATCGCAGTATTTAAAGCGGTGGCGAGCATTAAGGAATGTTCAACATAGTATTGCAAGATATCTTGATTGGCGCTCAGCCCTTTTAGACACCTTTCAGTAAAATTTTTTATCCCATCAGATAGAAGATCAATCGATTGCATTAAGTTATAAATCATAACAGGACGAGAAGCATTGAGTTCAAAGTTGCCACTAAAACCGGCGATGGCAATCGTAATATCATTTCCTAACACTTGCATACAAACCATTAAGAGTGATTCGCACTGCGTCGGATTTACTTTTCCTGGCATGATAGAAGAACCTGGTTCATTGACCGGCAGTTGAAGCTCAGCAAGTCCACAGCGAGGACCCGAAGAGAGCCAGCGAATGTCATTTAATATTTTGGTCAAGCAAACAGCTAGTTGTTTGAGAGCGGAGCTTAAGTTTACAATTGCATCTGAACTAGCAATTGCCTCAAATTTATTTGGGGCTGTTATAAAAGGCAAACTTGTTTCTTTAGCAATTTGCTCTGCCATCAATTCAGCAAACTGGGGATGAGTATTTAATCCTGTGCCAACGGCAGTTCCCCCTATTGCTAACTGGCTAAGATGTGCTAGAGTACTTTCGATTGCTTTCTTAGCATTTTGAACCTGCGCTAGATAACCGGAAAACTCTTGCCCTAAAGTCAAGGGCGCTGCATCCATTAGATGAGTTCGGCCTGTTTTGATAATATCTTTAAACAACTCAACTTTAGCTGCTAACTCTTGTTCAAAGAAGGCAATGCTCTTAAACAGCTGATGATGAATATGAAGGTAAGCTGCAATGTGCATTGCTGTTGGGAAAGTATCATTTGAAGATTGGGACATATTGACATCGTCATTAGGATGAATAGGATTTTTAGAACCCATCTCTCCTCCTAATTTTTCTATCCCGCGATTAGAAATCACTTCATTGACGTTCATATTTGTTTGGGTACCAGAACCTGTTTGCCAAACTCCCAAAGGGAAATGATCATCTAATTTTTTCGCGATGATTTCTTCTGCCACTTCGCAAATAACGCGCATTTTAACTTCGTCTAAAAGACCGAGTTTATGGTTTACTATTGCCGCAGATTTTTTGATAATTGCATAAGAGTGAATAACTTCTATTGGAATCCGATTCTGCTCACTTTTGCCAATTTGAAAGTTTTGAAGGGAACGCTGAGTCTGCGCTCCCCAATACCTATCGGCTGAGACCTCTAGTTGACCAATACTATCTTTCTCTAGTCGCTTCTTCAAAAAGCTACCTCCTTTTGGACCCTGCTAAAATAGCAACAGCGCGAACACGAAGGCAAACAATGAAAAAGACTCAATAATTCCAAGAGCCGTAAAGGTTTTACCTAAGATTGCAGGCTGCTTAGCAGCGGCTTGCATCCCCGTGGCCGCACATTTCCCTTGATATATGGAAGAGACCATTAATGCCAAGCCCGAAAAAATTCCAATTGCCAAGGCATTTTCTGGAGAAAGACGCCCATCTTTAATGGCTCCGCTCATAAGAATCATCAATACAAAGCCGTAGATAGACTGGCTGGCTGGCGCAGCTGTCATACCAATATAGGCACCATGTCCCTCTTCCACTCTTGCCATTACTGCGTGTGAAGCCATACTTGCAATTGCACAACCTATTGAACTTCCAACACATCCAAGTCCAAGAGCTATTGCGGGCCCCCATTGTGAATAATCCATTTTTTTTGCTCCTATTTACTTATATAGTTTTAATAATGCTAAAGGGACGTGTCTTTTCCCCCCTCCTTCAAAAGAGTAGTGATACCACTCAATGAAGTTTAGACGCAGCCCGTGAATAACTCCGGCCATAACACAAAGGGAGATGTTTAAAAGATGCCCTGCTAATATAATAATGATTCCAAAGATGATGTTGACGTCCAATCCAAATCCATTAAAGGTATTAGCCACAATCGATCCCGCTAAAGCTAAGGCATAAAGACGTAAATATGATAAGACATCGGCAAAAACCTCAATCAAACGCATGATTTCTTTGAATCCCGAAAGCTTGTTTTGGAAGATCGACAAAGCAACAGCTAAGACAATTCCTGAATACAAGATATAAGGACCCACTTCTCTACCAAAAGCGGGCGAAATACCCAGCACATAATGAATAATCGATGATGCATTAACAACTTCGGGGAAAAAGAGATAGGCTCCTATAATAAATAGGATCCAGCCAACCCCAGACCATTTGCGTTTAAGATCTCTAAGCATACTTGTGATTAAGTGAATGGCTCCTATAAAGAGGGCTAGCTCAAGCATGATATTATTAACGAAGTTTTCGTAAACAATATAGACGCTGCCACTTTCTTTATTTACTTTTGCTTGAGTTAAAAATTCATAAGGGGTGTTCACATCTTTAAGGTGTGGTATTTTATCTACATATTCTTGGTAGGTTTGATCCTGGTTATTCATATGATAACGAAGCTTCATTTCTACAAGCTTGGTGATTGGTGAGTAGCGTTTTAACGGATTTTGCAAGTCAATAGCTAAACCAAAATAGGAACTCACAGCGGCGCCCCATATAATACAAGATAAAGCTAAAATCCCTATCAGATTGTTAAAACGCTTTAAAAGAGGAGAGGGCTCTTTGACCTTCCATTTCATTAAAAAATAAACAATTAAAAAGATAAAGCCATATCCACCGTCGCCGACAATAAAAGCAAAGAATAAAGAAAAAGCCCAAAGCACCCATGTCGAGGGATCTTTATCGGTATTGGAAGGTGTATCATAGACATAGACTAAATCCTCCCCGATCTTGGCTGTCCCCTTGTTCTCCAAGTAGGTTGGCTTAACTTCCCCTTCATCTTCTTTAACTTGAACCATAAAAATAGAGTAATCATCTAAAAGCTTTTCAACAGCTTCAATGTGATCAATGGAAATCCATCCCTCTACAGAAAAACAGGTCTCTTGCCAATGATGCTCAACAAAGTTAGCATTCATTTTCAAATAATGATTATTAAATTCATCAATGACGGCTTGCTTAATTAATGTTTTAAAAGCCACCAGCTCTTTAAGGCGATGCTCGTGTCTGTGAATCTCTGTATGAATGGCTTTTCGACGATGCAGCAGTTGATCCATAGACTCGCTAACAATGAGCTCAACCATGAAAGGATATTTCTTTCTTTCCTTAGAGATTGATATAAAGTAATGCAACTCGTGGTCTTTACCAAGATAGATTAGTTCCCCATCCTCGTGTATTTTGTCTAAATTTTTAGCAAAGAAAAACTGGACATGCCGTTTCCCCTCATTTTCAACAAACTGAATATCTTCGATTGAAAAATGGCCTAATGGACTAATGCGAGCAATTTCTTGATTAATGTTGCGAAGCTCTTCATGAAGAATCTCTACCCTTTCATCCCGATGATTAATCTCACTAGCAATAGAGACAGACTCTTTAACATTTTCAAAAGCAGCCTGTCTTCTAGGAGGCATTTTACGAATCGATTTTAAAGCTTTATTCATCACTCGCACGGGCTCAGGTACAATGTCAAACTTATGCCCGCTATGATCAATAAATTCGATAGCACCGAGTTCTTGCGCCTGCTTAAAAAAAGCTTGCTTTTGTTTTTCAGCCCCAAAAAATAAGAATTTTTTTAAATCTATGCGCATGCTTTTTCCTTATTTTGCTCTATCTTCAACTTAGCTACTTTAGCCTGCGCTACGGCTGCAAGTTGTTGATCGCCTAAAAAGACTCTTACTTTCTTAATGTTAGCAATGGCTCGAGGAATCAAGATTTTTTCAAAAAGATTCACTCTAATTGAAACTTCCCTTAACTCTTTTTGCAAAAGATTTACTTTTTTTTGCTCAATAATAAATTGCTGATTTTTTTCCATTAAACGATGTAATCCATCAATAGCCGCATCCATCCAAATGGGAGAATCAAGCAGATGATATTTTAAAGGATGAAATGAAACTCCATCAAAAACAGGAATCTCAACCCCTGCAATATTCTCAGTATGTTTTTTGACCTCATCAATCCGAACTGTTTGCTCAAGCGAAGGAAAATCCATCATTGGAAAAAGCCTTGCGTAGTCTTCGACACTTTCATATAGTTCTTGTCTTTGAGTCTCTATCTCAGATAAAACAATCCGAGCACTTTGAACTTCAACCTGTAAAAGAGCTTTTTTAAGTTGAAGCGTAGGCAAATAGCGCTGCAGCTGTTTTAGCTTGGCTTGTTGTGATCTCAACTCATTTTTTGTCAGCTTGACTTCAGCCATTGACACCTTTATTTTGAGGCCAAAATTTATCAACTAATTTTTGCTTTATACCAATTTCATCTGCATTAAAACAATCGGCAAGAATGATCCACCCTAGATTAAGAGCTTCATCAATGGGCAAGTTCACTTCTAAATTCATCATCTTAGCTTCAAAAAGAATGGAATAATTCAACAATTTTTCATCCCATCTAGAAAGTTTGAAACCCATGGACTGGCGCTCTCTTGCTTTTTTAGAATCTGCATAGAGCCTAATCATGTTATTGGCCAAATCTCCGTGATCTTCTCGAGTCACTTTACCAATGACTTGCTGCTTTAAACGAGATAATGAGCCAAAAGGATCAATTCTTCCATCATGTAAATAAAGCTGCCCCTCGGTGATATAGCCAGTATTATCTGGGATGGGATGGGTTACATCATCGCCAGGCATTGTAGTGACTGCAATTAAGGTAATCGATCCACCATCTTGGATATCCACTGCTTTTTCATATCTCGCTGCTAGATCGGAATACAATGAACCTGGATAACCTCTGTTGGAGGGAATCTGATCCATCGTAATAGAAATCTCTTTCAACGCATCGGCAAAAGAGGTCATGTCAGTAAGTAACACTAAGACATCTTTACCCTGCATAGCAAATCTCTCTGCACAAGCTAAAGCCATGTCGGGAACAAGGACGCATTCCACAATAGGGTCTGTGGCGCGATGGGCAAACATAATCGTCCTGCTTAATGTTCCAGATCTCTCTGCGTTCTCAATAAATCCTTGATAGTTGTCAAAAGTCAGCCCCATCCCTCCAATAATCACAATATCGGCATCCGTTTGGTTGGCAATTCTCATTAAAAGTTGATTATAAGGTTCACCAGCCACCGAGAAAATGGGTATTTTTTGCGATTTAACAAGACAATTGAACATATCGATCATTGGAATGTTGGTACGAACCATCTCTTTGGGAACAATCCGTCTCGCTGGATTAAATGCTGGATTTCCAATGGCAATTTCCTCCCCGGAAATTTCAGATCCCCCATCAATGGGAACTCCTGAACCATTCAATCTTCTTCCTAAAAGGTGCTCTCCAAAAATGGCCGACATTTCTTTTTTAAGAAACACCACCTTATCGCCCGTGTTAATTCCACGAGTTCCACCAAAAACTTGTAAAGTAACTTGGTCTCCATCGAATCTCAAAACAGAAGAGAGAGTCTGAGTCCCATCTTTTTTCTCAATACGAGCAAGTTCACCCAGCACAGCATCTTTAGCTGTTACCGTAATTAAGTTCCCACGCATGTTGTTAATTTTATCGTGCATTACCTTCATTACGCTATAGCTCCTTGTTTTTTCGCTTCTTCAAGCTGGTGCGTTACTGCTGACATAATTTGATTATATCGCTCAGATTCAAAAGCCGTAAAATTCATATTCTTTAAGTTATTTTGTAGCTTTAAGAAAAATCCTCTCGCTTCATCATGACTATCAAATTGGAATGAAGTTTCAAAAATTTCACAAATAAGTTTAAAAAGAACTAGCTGTCTTTGAAGTGGACAAAAACTATCTTCTATATCAAAAGCATTTTGTTGAAGATAACTAAAGTCATAAAGCTCGGCTTTTAAATAAACCACAAAGTCTTCTAAAGCAGTCCCCTCTTCGCCGATGACTTCCATTCTTTTACCGATTTCATCACCCTCTTGTAAAATTTTTTCAGCTTGAAAAACTTTTTCAGACCAATTTGGGAATTGACTTTCTAAATCGGTGTTCACTGTATCTATATATTTTGACCAAGAAATTAAAGGATCAATAGCAGGATAACGCCGAGCATCAGAGCGAGCTCGTGAAAGACCTAAAAAGGCCCCCACAACAGAGAGTGTTGCTTGAGTCACAGGTTCTTCAAAGTTTCCACCAGCAGGAGATACGGCTCCCCCAATAGTTACAGAACCCACCCTCTTCCCATCTTTAATTTCAACAGCACCCGCTCTTTCATAAAAAGCAGCTATTCTAGAAGCTAAATAAGCAGGGAAAGCTTCTTCACCAGGAATTTCTTCTAAGCGACCAGACATTTCTCTCAATGCTTGAGCCCAACGAGATGTAGAATCAGCTAAAAGGAGAACATTTAGGCCCATTTGTCGGTAATATTCAGCAATAGTCACCCCTAGATAAATCGAAGATTCTCTGGCAGCGACAGGCATTGAGGAGGTGTTACAAATAATGACTGTTCGCGACATCAATGATCCACCACTTGTAGGATCCTTTAAATGGGGGAATTCTTTTAACACTTCTACCACTTCCCCAGCGCGTTCCCCGCAGGCAGCTACAACAACAATGTCTACAGTCGAATATTTTGATAAGTGATGCTGAAGCACAGTCTTGCCTGCTCCAAAGGGTCCAGGAGTACAAAAAGTCCCCCCTTGCACCAAAGGAAATTGTGAGTCAATGATACGTAGACCACAACTCATCATTTTAGAAGCGCGTATTTTTTTCCCTTCAATCAGAGCATTCTTCACAGGCCATTTTTGTATCATTGTGAAAGAATATTCGCGGCCCTGATCATTTCGACCTTTAGCAATGACATGTTCAACATTATACTTTCCAGGAGTCGTCACATGGGTTAAAGTAATTTTATCATAAATAGCAAAAGGAAGCATAATGCGATGCTCAAAGGGTCCCTCTTGGGTCACGCCAAGAACATCCCCTCGTTTAAGAACACTCCCCACTTTTGCAACAGGGGTATAGTCCCATTCTTTTTGTCGATTAATCGGAGGAAGGTAGACCCCTCTAACAAGAAAAAGACCGGTATGCAGAGCAAGTTGCTCTAAAGGGTTTTGTAAACCATCAACAACTGATTGTAAAAGTCCTGGTCCTAACTCTGCCTCTAAAAGGTCGCCTTGAAAATAGACTTTCGTTCCAAGTCCAATCCCTCTGGTATCTTCATATACTTGAAGTTTAGCTTCATCGCCGACAATTTCAATGACTTCTGCTTTTAGCTTTTGGTTGTTAACTTCCACCATAGCGACTTCACCTTGTCGAATATCTCCATCAAACTTCACTTGCAGAAGATTTCCAAAAGCTTTAACCACTTTTCCTGTTGAATTTTGCGTCATACTTGCTGTTCCTTCATTATATTCTCTACGATGTTCATTCCTTGGTCATGATTCAGCTTTAACCAATTTTCAGCGATGATGAGTTGCGCTAGATAGCTTAAAACACTATCGATAGAAAAAGTTCCACCTGCAACTAAAGCTTCAATTTTTTTTAACCGCCAAAGTCCTACTTCCCAATGAAGCTTCAAAGGTTCAAATTTAAATTCTTGATAAATCTGTTTAAGTTCTTCATATCCATCCGGAGGGGTAAAATCTTCAAGTTCTCTTTGAGACAAGACCATTTGAACATATTCTTCTAAAGGGTCCTCATATTGAAGTTCCCAACTTAAATCTCTTTTAAAAGTTTTGGCTCTCATTGCCATAATCACGAATCGCCAAGTCCTTTCAAAAATAAAAAAGCTTTTCACAAATCGAGACGCTGTTTTAATTTCCTCTTGATAAAACTGAGATAGAAGTTTTGGAAAATAATCCAAACGCTCTTCTATTGTTGCATGCGCTCTTAGGAATTCAAATACATAATCTGGGAAACCATCTTCTAACAGAAGGTGTGTTTCCAGTTCTTTAGCAGAATAATTTCCGTGAGGATCTAACTCTTTACCCTGCCAAAACGCTCTTAAATTATTAAGATCAATATATCTTCGGATAGCCTTAGTCTTCTCTAAATCCACCTCAGATAAGTTTTGCTCGCAAAGCTGGTTAAACTCCCTAAAAGAAATTTCAGGAAGGCTTCCCAACGTTAGCGCTGGCGGTAATAAGCTTGCTAAGAAATAATAGCGATATACTAGCAATTTTACCTACTACACGTTTTTAAATAGCACATCTCGAAAAGAGTCTCTCAAAAATGAGCCTAGCATATCCTTTAAAGAATCTGAAGAAATATCTACACTCATTTTCTGATCTAAAAGTACAATTTTAGCTCCGCCATCTGAAGCTTCAATAACAATGGCTCCCGACTTCACTTTTTCAGCAGCGCTCGCAACCAGATACTGACAGACCTCTTCTGCTTTTACGGCTTTTGCCAGAGAAACAGCCAAATTAGACCCTAAGCCTTCTTTTTCCACAATATTTATAATAGCGGCGATCAGCTTAGCGACCAAATCAGATTTGGACATAATTGTTTTTGTTAACTGATCTAATTGATCATTAAAAAGTTGAATTTGAATTTTTTCCTTAAGATGGTCAAATGTCTGCTTGGTTGCCAAACTCATCGAGCTCTCGAATAATTTCTTCTCTTGCTCAATTTTAGCCCTGGCTTCTTCTAAAAGACTTTCTGCATCAATATGGGCCTTTTCAATAATTTTTTGACTTTCTTGTTGCGCCTTTTCAATAATTTCATTTGCTTCATCTTGAGCAGGTTCTAGAGTTTCTTTGCGCAAAATGTCACAAATTTCACTCAGCTTATTCTTGCCTTTCTCTAATGTATCCATTCAATCTCTTTTCTATCTTGATATTTAAATGGCAGAGATTATCATTAAAAACTCCAAATTCTTCAATAAAAAAACTTCTTTGTAAGCCTATAAAATTTGCCATTTCACTTTTTTTTAAAATAAAAATTAATAAAAATGATTAGGAGTTTTTCTAATTTTTTTATATTATTTTTTGAAAAGAATCTTAGACGACCTGCGGAGGTGTAAAATGAGTGGACTTACTAATTCAACAATGGGTGCTAACTTTACCACTATCTATAGTAGTGGAAACTATGCTGGGATGCCTTTGTTGTTTAATCCCAATATTTGCAACTTTACAAGTGCGGTTGCAAAGGAGGTTGTAGCAGCCAAAAATTTAATGGCTACCGGGCTTCGCAATCACCTTGCACAAGCCGTTTCCAAATTGCCGAGTTCTGAAGGGATGAGTGCAGAAGTAGCAACGAACCGTATTGCTAAGGCCCTTTTTGAACTTTCTTATTCATCAACAGGGGTCAATTCTGAATTTCAAAGTTATGGAAAAACAGAACCAAGCTTAGTTTCTCAAGGATGGAACGCAGTAACCTCTCCTGTAACAGTACCTACTCGCTGGCTAGCAAGCTGCATTTGGACCCCTCCTACACCGATCAATTGCGATGCAACTCCGCTGCAGCTTGATCAAGAAGCTTTTGTTTTTTGCGAAGCTTTTAAAAGCTTTGCAGCAGAAACTCAACTAACCCATGCTAAACAACAGTGTCCAGAGGTACTTCCAGACATCAACCTCATTGGCAACAATGTCATACAAAATTTCAGTGCTTATTGGGCTGCGTCCAATGATGGACAAATAGATTTCTCTTTTAATGCAAGAGAAGCTCGAGCTTTTTGGGAAACTTCTTTAAAATCTTCTTTTTGCAATAATACAGATGTTGAGAAGAGATTTTGCCCGGATGAAGCATCTTTGCCTCCAACTTCTTTCTTGGACTGGAAAAATCGCTTTTTTGACCTAGTAAAGGGCAGATTACCTAGTACTATTGAAACAGAACTAGCTTCAACACAACCGAATGAACCTTCTTCTAAAGTAGAATTATAACCTTGAATTTGACGAATGCCTGAAATAGCCTCTTCCATCCCCCCCTTGCAGTGGGGGGATTTATCCAGTTTTGAAAAATGTCCAGCTGCACAAAATTTCTTTCAGCTAACTTTAAATATCACGAGCACATCCGGCAATCAATTATTGGATGAATTGCAACATGCAGTCGCAGCTCGATCCACCCCCTATAAAGATAAATTTCGACAAGCCTTGTATTATTTAGCTGAAAGGTGTTTTCGTATTGGCGATTTAGCTAAAACTAACCTAAAATTTCAACATCTTTATCAGGATGTAGAAAACCCGCCTTCGATTGGCTCTAATATCGTTAATTTTCTATCTTTTGGAATATATAAAGAATCTCATTTGCCCAATTGTAGTTTTAGTGTTCAAACTCCCCTTCACAGAGAAAGATATGTTGTCTGCCAACAATACTTTAATTATTTTGCAGAAAATACTGTTGCTGCCATTTTGTTTTCATGCCCCAATTCTGCAATCGATTACAACGACTTGCCTTTTCGAGTTAAAAACATTGGAACCTATCTAGTATATGCAGAAGATACCCACACACAAACATTAAGCTCTTCTATTAACTCATGGAAAATAAGAGATCTTTGGAAGCAGCAAATGTTAGAGAATTTTTGCAAAACAACGACCAACGAGTATTGGAAAAACTTCCATTGCAGTACCGATAGTAAGAATGATGAGCTCTCTCAAAATCAAAGTTTAACTTATTGGCACCAATCTATCTTTCCTCTCGCCATCGAAACAAAAGATGTTTACAACAGTCTTATCGAAACTCAGATTCATGAAGAAATGGAATCCAGGCAAAGGATTGCCAACACGTTTATAGCTAACGCTCAACAGCTTTTGCCTAATATAACGACTTATTTCCAAGAAGAAGCTCAAGCTTTAGCTCAAACACGTTTGAATAGTCAGCTAACAGAAAGAGTTTTTGCTATTAAAAATGAGCTGTCTGAACTTCAACGAATCTATGAAGGCGACAAGACTTTGGACAATTGGGAAAAATTACATACCCAAGCGAGTGAGGCAAATCTTTTTTTTATTGAGCAAAAGTTGATTCAAAAGCACCCAGACATCTACCTTTTTATTGATAGTTTATTGACGATCTTCAAACCTGATGTTAAAGAAGAACTTTAAAACTATTAACATTGAAATAATCTCTTTAGTTTATTAATCTGAAACAAAAGATTAGATTACATGCAAAACAATCAGCAAGCTCAACTCGAATTTAAATGTAGGGAATGTAATAGTCCCGTCTTCTTTTCAGTTCTAGAAAATTCCAACCTCTCTAAAACAATTACCTGTGAAAAATGTGAAAAACAATATGTTTTAGGAACTCAAATAGTAGATCAACTTAAAAAATTTGAAGCTCTTTGTCATCAAATTCAAGAATCAAAAAGTATCTTTGGACAAGCTGCCATTGCCATTGATGTCGGCCCTCATCAAGTAAAAATTCCCTTTCAGCTCCTTCTTACAAGACTTAGCTCGGTATTAGAACTTAGTATTGGCGGGGAAAAAACAACTATTGCTTTTCGTGTAGACACTCTCAACGGTTTAGCTTTAAGTAATCAAAAAAATTCTTCCTAGGGTCTCGCTATTAATTAGCTAGATGCTATAATAAGTGTAGTACTATCAGTTTAAATCTTAGAGGGCATATGACCAATAAATTAGAAAAATTGAAAAAAATGACCACTGTTGTTGCTGATACTGGTGATATTAATTCAATGAAACAGTATCACCCAACCGATGCAACTACAAATCCCTCTTTAATTTTTAAAGCCGCGACTGAACAGATGGAATATCAAAGTTTGGTGGATGAAGCTATCTATTATGGGCAATCCAAAGCTCAAAATTTTGAAGCACAAAAGCACCATATCATCGATAAATTAATGGTTAATTTTGGATGTGAAATTCTGAAAATTGTTCCTAGACGTGTCTCTACAGAAGTGGACGCAAGGCTCTCCTTTGATATTCAAGGCAGCATTGATAAAGCTCATAAACTCATTTCAATGTATGAAAAAGCTGGCATTCCTAGAGAAAGGATACTCATCAAGCTAGCATCGACGTGGGAAGGGATCAAAGCAGCTGAACAACTTGAAAAAGAAAAGATCCATTGCAATATGACCCTCCTATTTAGCATGCCACAAGCTGTAGCTGCTGCTCATGTCAATGCTACCTTGATTTCACCTTTTGTGGGTCGCATTCTAGATTGGTATAAAAAAGAGGAAAATAAAACAAGCTATCCCCCTGCGCAAGATCCCGGAGTTGTTTCTGTCACAGAAATTTTTAATTATTATAAAAAATTTGGTCATAAAACAGAAATAATGGGAGCGAGCTTCAGAAACGTAGAAGAAATCATCGAATTAGCAGGTTGTGATTTATTAACAATCGCTCCACAGTATTTAGAAGAACTACAGAAATCCGAAGGTGATTTAGCTCAAAAACTTCATGCCGAAAAAGCAAAAAACCTCGATCTTAAAAAACTCTCCTATGATGAGAAAGCATTTAGATTCGCGATCAATGACAATCCAATGGCTACAGAAAAATTAGCAGAAGGGATTCGTAAATTCAGTTCTGACTTGATTAAACTTGAAAAATTTATTCACGATAAAATTCAAAAGCGTTCATGATTGATTTCTCTGAATTTCGAAGAGCTTTCAGTAAAGGAGATGTTCCTTTAAAGTCAGAAAATTTCCCAGAAGATCCATTTTTACTTTGTAAAAGCTGGCTTCAAGATGTTAAAAGTAAACAGCTTTTAGATGGCAATGCCATGGTTCTGTCTACCGCCTCAAAGAGCGGCATTGTCAGCGCACGCACAGTGCTACTCAAATATTTTGACTCGAGAGGCTTTATTTTTTTTACCAATTATCAGAGCCAAAAAGGGAAAGACCTTAAAGAAAATGCCCATGCAGCCCTCACCTTCTACTGGCCTAGCTTAAATAGACAGTTGATCGCACAAGGAGAAGTTACCAAACTCCCTCTTGAAGAGTCTAAAGCATATTTTAATAGCAGACCTCGCTCAAACCAGCTTTTCACTTTAGCTTCTAATCAAGATCAAATTATTGGTTCTATTGATGAAGTAAAGCAAAAGGCTCGAGAGCTAGATCTAGAATATCAAGATCAAAAGCTCCCCTATCCCGACCATTGGGGTGGCCTTATCCTGAGACCTGAAGCTATTGAGTTTTGGCAAGGTGGAGAGGGTCGCCTCAATATCCGCTTTAAATACAAGCTCCTCAATGGAAATTGGAATTTTAACCAACTTTCTCCCTAAATAAAATAAGTCTTTTTTCTAGCAATTAAAAAAGGACAAAAAAAAGCCTTTGCTTAACAGCAAAGGCTTTTCAGAATGATCTTTTTATTGATAACTAGCTGACAAAGTCAAACACAAGTTCTTCAGAATATTCCATGCTTACAAACTCTTTAACACGCTTATGGCTGTTAAAGCCTGTTCCACCTGGAATAATATGACCAATAATAATGTTCTCTTTAAAGCCCATTAAATAGTCTGTTTTAGCCTCACAAGCAGCTTCAGCAAGAATACGTGTTGTATCCTGGAATGATGCAGCAGAGAGGAACGAATCTGTTCCAAGTGATGCTTTGGTAATTCCAAGTAGAATTGGGAAAGCTTGAGCAGGTTTTCCACCTTCTTCAACTACTTTATCGTTTTCTATATGGAATTCTTTCTTATTAATGTCTTCTCCATAAAGGAACGTTGTATCACCTGGATCACTAATTCGAACTTTTCTAAGCATTTGTCGAACAATAATCTCAACGTGCTTGTCGTTAATATCTACCCCCTGTAGGCGGTAAACTTCTTGGACTTGGTTCACAATGTATCTTTGTAGTTCACGTACACCACAAATCTCTAAGATTTCGTGCGGAACAACTAATCCATCTGTTAACTGTTGACCTTTAACAACAAAGTCACCTTTTTGCACGATTAAGTGTTTTGTTAATGGAATAAAGTGTTCTTCTTCCATTTTTGTCACTTCATCACGTACTACAACAATTCTCTTATTTTTTTGGACACCTTTAAAGTCGATAACTCCATCAATTTTGGCAATTTCAGCAGCATCTTTAGGTCTTCTGGCTTCAAAGAGTTCAGCAACCCTTGGAAGACCACCGGTAATATCCTTTGTCTTAATGGCACCACGTGGAATACGTGCAAGGATCGAACCAGCTTCAGCCAATTCTCCCTCATCCACAGAAATAACAGCCGCTGCAGGTAGAGAATAACTACCTACTAGGTCTGTAAACTCTCTATCGCTATAAATAGCTATTTCTGGGTGTAATTCCCCTCGGTGTTGTTTAACGACAAGTTCAATTTGACCTGTTTTCTTGTTAACATCTTTCTCTGTAGATAAACCTTCCACTAAGTCTTCATACTTCACATACCCTGGGCGGTCGCAAATAATTGGAACGTTGTGTTGTTCCCATTCAACAATTTTCTGACCTTTTTTTACAGGAGTACCATCGGCAACAAGAATCTTAGAACCAAGTTCAATGGTAAATGTTTGCTGAGGTTCAATGGATTTTGTTTTTAAAAGCTCTTTGTATTCTTCTAATGAACGGTTTTCATCTTTTACAACATGGATGGCTCCGTTTTTATTCAATACAAGGATATCGTCCTGCGTATTTTTAACAGTTCGGATATCTTGATAAATTACAATACCATCTTTTCCAACAATAAGCTCTGGAGACGAACTAGCTGATGCGATACCACCAAGGTGGAACGTTCTCATCGTTAACTGCGTTCCAGGTTCACCAATTGACTGAGCTGCAATAATACCCACAGCTTCCCCTTCACCAACAACTTTACCATTGGCTAGGTTAAGACCGTAACATTTAGAACAAACTCCCAACTTAGATTCACATGTTAGTGGAGAGCGAATTTTTACATTTTCAATCCCTGCATCCACAATAGCTTGTGCTTGAATAAACGATACTAAATCCCCTGCTTTTGCAAGTAATTTTGTCTTATCGCCTGGTTGGTAAAGATCATCACAAACAACTCTTCCATAAAGACGATCTTGCAATGGAAGAAGCTCTTCTTGACCTTGCTTAATTGCAAGAACTTCAATTCCATTTAGAGTTTCACAATCATACTCTGTAACGATAACTTCTTGAGCAACGTCTACGAGTCGACGCGTTAAATAACCAGAGTCAGCTGTTTTTAAAGCTGTATCTGATAGACCTTTACGCGCACCGTGAGATGAAATAGAATACTCTAAAACCGTTAAGCCTTCTCGGAAGTTTGAAGTAATTGGAGATTCAATAATCTCACCAGAAGGTTTAGCCATTAGTCCACGTAATGCACCAAGCTGCTTAACCTGAGATTTGTTTCCTCTAGCACCAGAGTCTAGCATCATATACAGAGGGTTTAACTGGCAGTTATTAACTTTTTGAATACGTCCAAAAAGCTCATCTGAAATTTTGTCTGTTACTTCAGTCCAAGTAGTAATCACTTTAGACTTACGTTCCCCATCAGTAATAATACCATCTTCATATTGTTTTTTAACAGTTTCGACTCTTTTATGTCCCGCTGCCAAAATTCTAGGTTTGCTTTCAGGAATTGGAATATCACAGACGCCCATCGAAATGGCCGACTTCGTCGCTTCTTTAAATCCTAAGTTTTTAAGATCGTCTAAAAAGCGAACTGTTTTTTCAAGGCCCGCTTTTTTATAGCAGTCCAAAATCAAACGTTCCATTCTCTTTGATGGTAAACTATAGTTTTGGAAACCTAGCTCATCTGGAACAATTCTATTAAAAAGAACACGTCCCGGCGTAGTTTCAATGATTCCTGATTTTAGGCGCAGCTTAATTCTCTCATGAATATGCAAACCTCTTCCCGTATTAGATACACGTGAAGCATGCCTTACTTCTTCATTAGGTAAACTAAAATTGCCACCCGCATCTAAAGCCAGTATGACTTCATTCATATCAGAAAAAACTTTAACTTTTTTGCCAAAGACTTCTGGATCATAAAGAGGGTCTAACATGATATAGTAAAGACCTAAGGTCATATCTTGACCAGGAATCGCAACTGGTTTTCCTGATGATGGCAAGAAGATATTGTCAGGAGACATCATGAGTACTTTAGCTTCGATTTGTGCCTCAATTGATAGAGGAACGTGCACAGCCATCATATCCCCGTCAAAGTCCGCGTTAAACGCTTTAGTGACGAGCGGATGAATACGAATCGCTTTACCTTCAATTAAAATAGGCTCAAACGCTTGAATACCTAAACGGTGAAGTGTCGGTGCGCGGTTTAGAAGCACTGGGTGACCTTTAATAATATCTTCCAGTACATCCCAAACAACAGGATCTTGTCTTTGAATCATTTTCTTTGCAGAACGAATGGTGTATACGTGACCTAGATCTTTCAGTCGTTTTACGATAAAAGGCTCAAAAAGCTCTAATGCCATTTGCTTTGGAAGACCACATTGATTGAATTTCAACTCAGGCCCTACCATAATAACAGAACGTCCAGAGTAGTCAACACGCTTACCAAGCAAGTTCTGTCTAAATCTTCCCGTTTTACCTTTTAACATTTCAGATAAAGATTTTAAGGGTCTGTTACCTGCTCCCATAACAGGATGTCCATGACGACCATTATCAAAAAGAGCATCGACAGCTTCTTGAAGCATACGCTTTTCGTTTCTAATAATGACATCAGGTGTTTTAAGCTTTAAAATTGATTTTAAACGATTATTTCTATTGATCACTCGGCGATAAAGATCATTTAAATCTGAAGTTGCAAAACGACCACCATCTAATGGAACAAGAGGTCTTAAATCAGGAGGAATAACTGGAACGCAAGAAAGAACCATCCAGCCTGGATTATTATTTGAAGTTAAAAAGCTTTCAACAATTTTCAATCTCTTTGCAATCTTCATACGAGCTTGCATCGACTTAGTTTTTCTTAGCTTTCCCTTAAGATCTAAAAGAACTGCTTTCAAATCTTCTGTCTGCAGAAGTTCACGAATAGCATCTCCACCCATTTTGGCTTGGAAAGACCCCGGTCCCCATCTTTCAACAGCTTCACGATATTCAATATCATTTAAAAGTTGCTTTCTTTCAAGTTCAGTCTCACCTGGATCTACAACAACATATTCTTCATAATAAATAATCTTCTCAAGTTCACTTCCTGAAAGTCCTAAAACGTTTCCAATACGAGAAGGCATTGTTTTGAAAAACCAAATATGGACAACAGGTACTGCAAGATCAATATGAGCCATGCGCTCACGTCGAACTTTTGAAAGAGTTACCTCAACGCCACAACGATCGCAAACAATCCCTTTGTGCTTGATTTTTTTATACTTGCCACAAGCGCATTCCCAATCCTTAGTAGGACCAAAAATCTTTTCACAAAACAAGCCACCTTTTTCGGGCTTAAATGTTCTATAATTGATCGTCTCGGGTTTTTTTATTTCACCACGGGACCATGAATTACGAATAGTATCATCCGATGCTATTCCGATAGTTATCTTATCAAATCCAGTTTCCTGGAGATTATTTTCGTGCATTATCATCTCCTGAAAAGATAATTTATTTACTTTTTAATCTTCTAATGATTTCGCCTGAATATTCAGAGCTAAACCTTGAATTTCTTTTACAAGTACATTAAATGATTCTGGTGTACCCGCTTGTAATAGGTTTTCTCCTTTAACAATGGATTCATAAATCCTTGTACGTCCAGCGACATCATCTGATTTTACTGTTAGCATTTCTTGTAGCAAGTGAGCTACTCCATAAGCTTCTAGAGCCCAAACTTCCATCTCTCCAAAACGCTGTCCTCCCATCTGAGCTTTACCCCCGAGTGGTTGTTGAGTTACAAGCGAATAAGGTCCAATAGATCTAGCGTGAATCTTATCTGCAACAAGGTGCGCCAGCTTTAACATATAAATGTAGCCAACAACAACCTTACCATCATAAAGTTCTCCAGTTCGACCATCAGATAACTTAAATTTACCTGTTTCTTCTAAGTTTTGCTCGCGCATCATTTCCCAAATTTTCTTTTCAGGGAAACCTTCGAATACCGGAGACTTGATATAAATCCCCGCTTTCTTCGCAGCAAATCCTAATTGCGTTTCTAAAAGCTGACCAATGTTCATACGTGAAGGTACCCCTAATGGATTGAGAATAATCTCAATAGGTTGACCATTATCTAAGTATGGCATATCTGCTTCTGGTACAATACAAGAGACTACACCCTTGTTACCATGACGTCCTGCCATCTTATCACCGACTTGAAGCTTACGCTTAGTAGCAATATAAACCTTAACTTGACGGATAACACCTGGATCCAGTTCTGTATCCCCTTTTCGGGTATATTCAAGATCGCTTTTCTTCTGCATTTCGACTTTTTCTAAATTGACTTCGAAATCACGTAGAATGGCTCGAAGTAATCGATAAATTTCATTTTCTTGCATGATCAAGTTTTCTACACTTTCTTCTTCAAGAACGCTGAGTTTATCTTGAGTGATAATCTCTTGATCATTAATGATAATTTCTGCCGTTTTGCGATGAACAATAGCACCTGGGGCTTTTTCATTTAATAATAAGGCACCAAGTCTATCTCTTCGTTCATCATATAGCTGATCAAGCTTCATTTTATATTCTTTATGAATATCTTTAAGCCTGTTTGTTTCTTCAACAAGTTCATCATCTGTTTTAGAAAGTCTATCTCTTCGGCTAAAAACTTTAACGTCCATGACAACACCTTCAGTTCCTGGAGGAACAATCAAGGATGCATCTTTCACGTCAGCGGCTTTTTCACCAAAAATAGCTCTGAGTAATCTTTCTTCAGGAGCAAGCTCTGTTTCAGTTTTCGGAGTAATCTTACCAACTAAAATGTCACCGGGTTTTACTTCTGCACCGATGCGGATAATTCCATCTTCTCCTAAATTAGCTAAAGCTTCTTCAGAAACGTTAGGAATATCTCTAGTAATTTCTTCCTTACCAAGCTTCGTATCGCGCGCTGTTACTTCAAACTCTTCTAGATAAAGAGAGGTATAATAATCTTCTTTAACTAGTTTTTCTGAAATAATAATGGCGTCTTCGTAGTTGTATCCACACCATGGCATGAACGCAACAAGAACGTTTTTACCTAAGGCAATTTCACCTCGATCTGTCGCAGCACCATCTGCAATAATATCCCCAGCTTTAATCACATCACCAACGCTACAGATCGGAGTTTGATTAATTGCTGTACCGTTATTGGAGCGTAGGAATTTTTTCAAATAGTAGGTCTTAATATCTATTGGATTTCTTTTTGGAGCGATGACAATTTGATAACCATCCACTGTTTTCACAATACCATCTTCTTCTGCAACAACAACAGCTCTTGAATCTCTTGCTGCACGAATTTCTACACCCGTACCTACAATTGGAGCTTCTGTCTTAAGAAGAGGAACGGCTTGCCGTTGCATGTTGGTTCCCATCAATGCACGGTTGGCGTCATCGTGCTCTAAGAATGGAATCAAGCTTGTCACAATGGAAACTAACTGCTTAGATGATACATCCATATGTGTGATTTTGCCAGATTCTACTTCGACAGGCTCTCCACGAAAGCGAGCGCCACAAAGCGGCTCTTTAAACATTTTGTATTCATCAAGAGGTGTTGAAGCTTGTGCTATCACACATTTTTCCTCTTGATCTGCCGTCATATACTCAATTTCTTCCGTTACAACACCGTCTTTCACAATTAAATAAGGTGTTTCAATAAATCCAAATTCATTGATTTTTGCATAGGCAGAAAGAGAAGTAATTAAACCGATGTTCGGTCCTTCTGGAGTTTCTGTAGGACAAATTCTTCCATAATGGCTTGGGTGAACGTCACGAACTTCAAAACCTGCTCTTTCTCTATTTAATCCACCTGGCCCGAGCGCTGATAATCTTCGTTTATGAGTTAATTCAGCAACAGGGTTCACTTGGTCCATAAATTGAGAAAGCTGTGATCTTCCAAAGAAATCCTTTAGAATACCAGCAAGTCCCTTAGCAGAAACAATTTTACCTGGCGTTAATGTGTCGGAAGAAAAATCAAAAAGATTCATTCTTTCGCGAATAATTTTTTCCATTTTCGCTAAACCAACTCGACATTGGTTTTGAATAAGTTCCCCAACAGAGCGAACCCTTCTATTTCCTAAATGGTCAATATCATCTACAAAAGTGGTTTCGTTGCCTGCTTTTAATTTAATAAGATATTTCAAAGCTTCAACGATATCTTCTTTTGTCAGCGTGACATTTTCTAAAGTTTCGTCGTTAATAGGAAAGTTAAGTTTGGTATTAAGCTTATAACGTCCAACTCGACCTAAGTTATAACGTTTAGGATCGAAGAATAAGCGCATCATGAGTGAGCGAGCGTTCGATAATGTGGCTGGTTCACCGGGTCTAATTTTTCTGTAAAAATCTTTTAATGCAGACTCGTATGAATCCGTCGTATCTTTTGCTAGCATTTTGATAATGGGAGAATTTTCATCCGCATCTTCTGCAATTCTAACAATTTTAATACCTGCATCCCACATTCTCTTAAGCATTGCAGTGGTTAATTTTTCTGCAGCTTTTCCAAAGAAAACACCTGACTCTTCGTCAATCACATCTTCTGCTAAAATTTTTCCAACAAGTTGAACAAAATCCTTGTCTGATTTAATTTTAACTTTTCTCGTGCTGAAAAATTCTTCCAAAATATCCGCATCAGAGGAATATCCTAAAGTACGAACAAATGAAGTAGCTAGAATTTTGCGTCTTCTTTTTTTGCGGTCGATATAGATGTAAATAAAATCGCTTGGATCAGAAATAGACTCAAGCCAACTTCCTCTATATGGAATAATTTTAAATGTATAAAGGTTGATTCCTTTGGGATGTCTTTCTTGTTCAAAAGAAATTCCAGGAGATCGGTGTAATTGAGAAACAACGACTCTTTCAGCCCCATTTATAATAAATGTTCCCTTGTCAGTCATAATGGGAATAGTGCCCATATAGACTTCTTCTTCTTTAATACCCGTTTCATCAGTTAATCTAAAACGAGCTTTAAGAACGACGTTTAGAGTAATACCTCGTCTTACGCATTCATCTGCTGTATATTTTGGTGATCCTAAACTATAGGAAAGAAATTCTAAAATTGTCTTATCATTGTAAGTTTTTATAGGAAAAACTTCAGTGAAAACTTCCTGAAGGCCAATATTCTGTCTTTCATTTGGTAGTTTATCTGCTTGGAGAAATTCGTTGTAGGATTTTAACTGAACTTCTATCAGGTTTGGTAGATCAATAATTTCTTCTTTTTCTTTAAAACCCTTTCTTAGAGGTGGCTTTTTTAACATAAGGCTCCCTTGACTCCTTAAAAAATGTGTATGCGGTAACAATCGAGTGCAACAACCATTGCACTCGATTGAAAAAATTTAGAAAGAAACTAACAATTAAAGACCTCTAAGTGTTGCTTTCGCACCAGTTTCTTGTATCTTTTTCACAATTTCTTCAGCTTCTGCTTTAGGTGCTGTATCTTTAATGACTTTTGGAGCACCTTCAACGATGTCTTTTGCTTCTTTCAGCCCAAGACCAGTAATTTCGCGAACAACTTTAATGGCCGCAATTTTCTTGTCAGCAGGAACTGATGCTAAAGTTACTTCAAAATCAGTAGACTCTTCTACTTGTGCAGCTTCTCCACCTGCAGCAGCGGGTGCAGCAGCAACTACTTGAGCTGCAGCAGCAGCTTTAACGCCCCACTTTTCTTCTAAAGCTGTTTTAAGCTCTGACAGTTCAAGGACTGTTAATTTACTTAACTCTTCTACTAACTTTTCTTTATTCACGGTTTACCTCATCCTTCGATTAAATAGAATTTAACTCTCCTTTCGGAGAAATATTTACTTATTAATTTGTTTTTTTAGCTTTGTTTTCTAAACAATGCATAATACTAGTGAGCAATGCATCAAATGTACCAAGTGTTTCGGCCATTGGGGCTTCCAATGTTCCGAGGAACTGGGCTCTCATTTCTTGAATATTTGGCAACTCTGACAATTTGATGACACTCGCTTCATCATAAAGTTGACCTTCGATATATCCAGCAAGAATTTGAAGATTCTCTGAATTCTTACAATAATTTCTAACTTCTTTAGCAGCATTAAGGTAGTTTTCGTCAGCAATTACAATTCCAATATGTCCTTGTAGACTTTCCTTTTTTAGATCAATGCCATAGGCAGATTTAGCTGCTTTGATAAAAACTCGTTTTGGAACAACTTCAAAGTCGCCTCCAATTTGAGCGATCCCTTTTCTAAGTGCGCCCATATCATTAGCGTTCATTGCCTTGTATTGCATAACAATAAATGCTTTAGAAGCTTCAATCTTTGACTTTAAGTCATCTAGTAAATATTGCTTTTCTTTTTTCATGACTACTCTTTTATTAGTTTGCTACTTCTCTAAGATTAATTTTACATCCAGGGCCCATAGTTGATGATAGGCATAGTGAGTGAATGTATGTTCCTTTTGCAGCAGCGGGTTTAGCTTTATTAATCGCAGAGATTAGCTCTCTTAAATTTTCAACTAATTTATCTTTACTAAATGAAAGTTTTCCAACGCCGTTGTTAATCACTCCATTCTTGTCGACTTTATATTCGATTTTACCAGCTTTAATTTCAGTAACAGCCTTCTTAATATCTGTTGTTACAGTTCCAGCTTTAGGTGTTGGCATCAGACCTCTAGGACCTAAAATTTTTGCCAATTTTCCAATTTCACGCATCATATCAGGTGTTGCGATCACAGCATCAAATTCAAGCCATCCGCTAGTAATTTTAGAAAAATATTCTTCATCACCTGCAAAATCAGCTCCAGCATCTAATGCTTCTTGAGCTTTTTCGCCTTTGGCGATAACAAGGACTCGAACTTTTTTTCCTGTTCCATGAGGAAGACTTACTGTACCTCGAACAATCTGATCGGCTTTTTTAGGGTCAACACCTAATTTCATAGATATTTCAAGCGTTTGATCAAACTTTACTTGAGGACATTTTTGCAAGAATTCAACAGCTTCTACTAAGTCGTACTCTTTTTCTTTATCAAGAAATTTATAAATTTCTTTCATTCGTTTACTAACACGCGCCATATTTATTTAACCTCTTCAATGTATTCAATACCCATTGATTTTGCTGATCCTATAACCATTTGGGCTGCTGCTTCTAGTGATCTTGCATTTAAGTCTTGCATTTTGACTTTAGCTATTTCAATCGCTTGCTGAAATGTTATTTTCGCAACTTTATCGCGATTTGGAACGCCTGATCCTTTTTCAAAACCTAAAGATTTTTTAATTAAATTTGACATTGGAGGTTGTTTCGTCACAAACGTAAAACTTTTATCTTGATACACTGTAATGATAGTAGGAAGAGTATCTCCAACTTTATCTTGAGTTTTTGCGTTAAACTCTTTACAAAACCCCATAATATTAACCCCTGCCGCACCTAAAGACGATCCAATTGGTGGAGCTGGGTTTGCTTTCCCTGCGGGAATTTGCAACTTAATAACTTTTACGACCTTTTTCTTTGCCATAGCCTTGTAACCTTACCCTCTTAGCTTTCAGCTTCTATATCTTCGCTAATTTCTTCGACCTGCCAGAATTCCAAATCATCTACTTGAGTTTCTCTACCAAAGATCGAAACAGAAACGCTTAATTTTCCTTTTTCATGTTGAACAGCTGTAACTGTTCCAATAAAATTGACAAAAACACCATCTGTAATCTTGACATGACTACCAATTTCAAATTGATGCTTTTGAGTGACACCTTTTTTCTTCTCTTCTAAATCATTTAGAATACTTTGAACTTCATGTTCGCTCAAAGGAGTGGGTTTTTCACCACCTAGAAAACCAATCACGCCGTTTGTTTTACGAATCAGCATCCACACATCATCTGTCAGTTCCATTTTAACCAATAAATAGCCTGGCCAAATACGTCTTTCTGAGATTTTTTGCTGTCCCTGTTTTACTTCCATTACTTTTTCAGTTGGAAGGATGATTTCCTCTATATGCTGACCATGTGGACTTGTAGCTTTATTTTCATCAAGTGCTTGTTTCACCTGTTTTTCTTTTGCCGACAAAACTTGAATTACATACCAGTGTTTCATACACGCTTACCCAAAAATACGTTGCACTATTAAATGAACAACGCCCAATATTTTTTGAATCCCAATATCTACAATGTAAACGAGCAAACCCACCACAAAGGTTGAAAGGAGTATAATTTTGGTATAGTTTTTTAACTCTTTTCTGTTTGTCCAGGAAATTTGCTTAAACTCTTGTTTCAATGAACCAAAGAAATCCACAGTCTTGCGAAAAAAGTTTTTTTTCGGCTGTTCTTCTTCTATTTTTTTTGCATTCATGAACATTTTAGCTTCTCATTATATTTTTAACCCTCGAGTGCGGAGGGATTCGAACCCCCGACCGGCGACTTTGGAGATCGCTGCTCTACCAGCTGAGCTACACACCCATGAGGTCCTTTTCAATATCCTGCAAAAGAAGTTTCTCTTGCAGGATATATATCGACATTACTCGATAATTTTTGAAACAGTACCGGCACCAATCGTTCTACCACCTTCACGGATAGCAAATCTCATACCTTCTTCCATTGCCACAGGAACCATAAGCTCAGCTGTGATTTCAATGTTATCACCAGGCATTACCATTTCAGTTCCTTCAGGAAGATGAACCGTTCCAGTTACATCTGTCGTTCTGAAATAGAATTGTGGTCTATAACCTGAGAAGAAAGGCTTGTGACGTCCACCTTCATCTTTTGTTAAAACATAAATTGCACATTTATATTTTTTATGTGGTTTACAACTTCCAGGAGCCGCTAGAACCATTCCTCTTTCGATGTCTTTTTTATCAATACTGCGAAGAAGAATTCCTACGTTTTCACCAGCACGAGCTTCATCGAGAATTTTATTGAACATCTCAAGACCCGTTGCTACTGTTTCACGTGTATCTTTAAGACCGACAAGTTGAAGCTTATCGTTAATCTTTACAACACCACGCTCAACACGTCCAGTTGCTACAGTGCCTCGACCTGAAATTGAGAACACGTCTTCAATCGGCATCAAGAAAGGCTTGTCAACTTCTCTTTTTGGAGTTGGGATGTTTTCATCAACCGCTTTCATAAGCTCTTCAATAGCAGCAACATATTTTGGGTCGCCATCAAGTGCTTTTAAAGCAGATCCTTTAACGATAGGACAGTTTTTATATCCTTTTGCATCAAGAAGCTCTGAGATTTCCATTTCAACGAGATCCACTAACTCTTGATCTTCTGCACCGATTTGGTCAATTTTGTTAAGAAACACAACAATCGCAGGCACCCCAACTTGGTGAGCAAGCAAGATGTGTTCTTTTGTTTGAGGCATCGCACCGTCTGTTGCAGCAACTACTAAAATTGCTCCATCCATTTGAGCAGCCCCTGTGATCATGTTTTTAACATAGTCAGCGTGGCCTGGGCAGTCTACGTGCGCATAGTGACGACTTGCTGTTTCGTATTCAACGTGAGACGAGTTAATCGTAATTCCTCGAGCTTTTTCTTCAGGAGTATTGTCGATAGAAGCGTAGTCTCTAAATTTTCCGCCTCCTTTCTCTGCTAGAACTTTTGTAATTGCAGCAGTCAGTGTGGTTTTTCCATGGTCAACGTGACCAATTGTTCCAATGTTTACGTGGGGTTTATCGCGTTTAAAAGCTTCCTTAGCCATATGTTCCTTATCCTCCGAAGAAAACTAATTAATCATTATTCTTTTTTGCCCAGAATAGGATTTGAACCTACGACCTCTTGCTTACCATGCAAGTGCTCTACCCCTGAGCTATCTGGGCATCATCCTATTCAAGGGGCGTATTTAAAACCTTATTTTCCAAAGGCTTAAGCTTGACAATCGAAATTTAATTGCAACGAGCCTAAAATTATTTTAAAAGCATATGAGTTTAATTGGATATCCAAAATAAATCAAGTATCAATTAACGCTGTCTATAAATAATTCTTGCTTTTGAGAGATCATAGGGAGAAATCTCAACAGTTACAGCGTCTCCGATAGACACGCGAATATTGCGTAGTCTCATTTTACCACTAAGATGTGCTAAAACAACCTTTCCATTTTCGAGCTCGACCTTAAAAGTCATATTGGGTAATAATTCTTGTATCTTACCCTCTAACTTAAGCGTATCTTCCTTTGTCATCAAATATTTAGTTTAGATTAAAAAAGTACTGAATTTATTCCAGAAACAAAGGTTTCTGTCAATCTATTACAACAAATTGACGCTAAAAGAGAGGAGTCTCGTATTTTTTACGCTAAAAGAGGCTTTTTTATAAATATTTTTTTACAAAAGCAATTCAAAAAACTGAATCCGGCAAGACCTCTTATTTCTATGTAGAGAAAAAAAATTTTACACGCTGGCGATGGAATATTTGAATTTTGAAATCTTAATATACCCTTAACAAGCAAACGTTATTATAGTTTATTAAAAAAACAGGATAATTTTTATAAATATGAGTATAAATCATTTAAGATCTTCTACTTTCTTTAACGACTTAAACGATCCGATAAAGGACCTAAAAGACCCAGTAGAGCCATTCATAAGAAAACCCCATAGAAGATTCTCAGCCCCTTCAACCCGCTCTTGAAAAATTTAAAAAGGCTCCCCCTTCCTCATGGAAACGCCCACTTATTACAGTAGGAGCAATTAGTATAGCCGCGTACTTAGCTATCAACTACTATTTTGAACAATCTCAAAGTAACCCTGGTGCACCAAGCAACAGAGGACCAGCAAGACTCAATGGCCAAGCCGATGCATTTGAAATATTTGCTGAAATAAGGCAAAAGCTTAAAGAACAATTAGAGATACAAAATAGTCTTCAAAATCCAGAGAGCAGCCAAAATATAAAGAATAACCCAAAAGTACCAGTCTCTCCTCACCTTTGGTCTCAAAGATTTACTTCAGCTGCCAATCAATTAGATTTTGATCGAATGAAAGAAATGCTCAAGGAGCGATTTAACAACTTGTGTTCAAATACGGATTATTTCAAGCAAACCGATGATTTTCGCAATTGTCCTGCAAGATTTACCCCTTATTTTGAAACATTTACAGCTTTAGCTAAGTCATTTCAACCTGTAAAAAAATATCAAAGTATTCTAAACTACATCAGCAGTCGGCTAGATAAAGAAACGTGTTATAATTCTTGTCCTGAAAAAATCCAGTCCATTTACAACTCAGAGCAATTTGCTGCTAAATATTTGCTTTGCTTAAAAGATCTTTTATCCACTTTTAGCCATTTTAGAAGTGGTTGCTTGAATACAGAAGATCAACTGACCCTATTAAATAAGTTTTACCCTTATTTTTCTCAATTTAGCCCATCGAAAGACATTTTTATCACCGATTTCACTTTAAACAATTTTTCTGTGGCCAACTCCCCTTCACGGGAATTACAAATCAGATATCTAAATTGGTATCTAACGAATGTATTACCCAATCTCCCTTCTTATGAAAAGTCTAACTTACGAAAAAAAATCGTTGAGGAACAAAAGAGCAATTCAGCAATTCGTCATACGAGATTTAATTATGCGAGAGGTTTTTTCACAGAAACAAAAAATTCTATGCCACCTGTGAGTCAGCAAGACATGCTCCAAAAATTTAAAATTCTTCCTATAAATATAAAAACGGGGTTTTTAGATCTCACCTACGGAGTATTTGTTAAAACATTTTTTGATGATGAGAAAAATCAAGGTTATGAATCTTTTATAGATACCTTGTTAGATCAAGGTTTAGACTTTTCAAAGCCCCTCTTTCTTTCAGAAAATGCTCAGCCAATTCCTCTAATGTGTAAACTTTTTCTCGATATAATTAATTCAAAAGTTGCCACTGATTATGAAATACGCAAAGCGGCTCATGCGCTATTAGACGATTTGCTTACTATTCAAAAAAAATACCCTCGTCAAATGGATTTCAATCAACCTTGTGGCAAGGAACATCACAATAGAACACTTCTTCATTTTGCTTATCTCTACGGCTCGAAATTAGGTGATTTTTCAAAAACGCAATGGAATAGCCTGGTTTCAAACATTCTAGAAAAATATGGTCATGCAAACCCTAATATAAAGGATAATTTTGGGAAAAAGCCTCTAGATTATGACCCAGCAACGAAAGAGCAGCAAAAGCGGGCTGAAGAAGACTTCAAGCGGTGGCAAGAAAATTTCAGAAACTCAGGCTATCAGAGGCAAAATAGCGGGAGACAAGAGAAGATGAAACCAGAGCCTCTCTCGAGCGATTATCGTGCATTGTTGGAAAAGAACAACAAGCTTAAAGAGGTCAAAGCGCTTGTAAATGAGAAAGGGGTTAAAACACTTGTTTCAAACTGTAATCAAGACCGTTTAAAACAGTGTCAGAAGCTTGAAAAGAAATGCGCGGTGGTACTTAAAGACTTTCATCCCGATATGGCTAGAAGTGCCGAAAACGAAATGCTTTTTAGCCAATTAGTTAAGGCTTGCGTCGATTATCTAAAAGAACTGTCTAAGAAGATGTAATCTTTGATCTTCAGATAACCATAACCCAAGGCTACTGGAGTTCGGCATTGTAAAATAATTTGTATAAAGTTTTTTGGGGTAGATAACGCCATCGTCATCCCATCCCGTTTTGCTGCATAGAAGATGCTGTTCAAAATGATGTTATTAAAAAAAATAAGATTGCATTTCAATAGAATACCTCTACTAGACCTTGCTAACAAACTGAAGGGAGGTTAGACTTTTTCCTCGTTAGGCAGATCTATTGTTAAAAGTTTCAATATTTAATCTTAATCTAAACTTAACACAAAAATGCCAGACTTAGGTCTTTCTACTAAAAATATAGGATTTTTTATGCTCAACACCTCTTTTAGATCTGTAAGCACGGGCACGCCTGCTTTGCAAGCCTCTCTTCCCAATCAAGAACCCGCTCTTGTAAAAAGTAACAGCAACGTTGCTATCCTTACAAATACCCCAACGCCTTGGCTGCAAAAAATTACAAAATATGCTGCTTATGCTTTAGCTCTTGCTGCTGGTGCTTATGCCCTCAAAATGATTTATAATCAAAGCTTCTCGTTAGATCCTCAAAACCCTGAAATAACGCCCACACCTCTCTCATTGGATCCTACAACCCCTGAAATAGCACCCAAAACTTGCTCGTTGATCCCCAAAGCCCTGAAATAACGCCTACACCTCTCTCATTGGATCCTCAAACGCCTGAAATAACACCCAAAACTTCCTCGTTAGATCCTAAAAAGCCAGAAATAAAACCACAAACTTTCTTTGCTGTTGATTGGGGGAATTCACAAATAATACACGAGCTCATAAAAGCAAAGATTATTGCCAATACAGTAAATAAATATGGGTCGCCTTTTTTTCGCCAAGCCATTTCACCAGCTAACATCAAAGTTTTACAACTGCTTCTAAAACTTGGGGCAGACGAAACTTTTAACCAAAGTGGGATTGCCGGTGCTTCTTCTCTTCACATAGCTGCAGAACGGGTCAATGCTCAAATAATGGCAGTGCTCACAGAGGCCGGAGCTAATGTCAAGGCCTTGGATCATAATGGCAATACGCCTTTGCATCTCCTAGCTTCGGGTTCCAATGCTTATGATTTCGGCCTTGGACTAGACCTACTTACAAAAGCTGGAGCCAACGCCAATGCAGCAAATCATCAAGGGAGGATCCCTCTTCACATAGTTGCAGAACGGGTCAATGCTCAAATGATATTTGATCTCATACATAAGGGATCTAATGTCAAGGCCTCGGACCACAATGGCAATACTCCTTTACATCTCCTAGCTTCGGGTTCCAATGCTTATGATTTCGCCTTCGGACTAGACCTACTTACAAAAGCTGGAGCCAACCTCAATGCAGCAAATCATCAAGGGAGGATCCCTCTTCACATAGCTGCAGAACGGGTCAATGCTCAAATGATGGCAGTGCTCATAGATGAGGGAGCTAATGCCAAGGCTTTGGACCACAATGGCAATACTCCTTTGCATCTCCTTGTTTCTTCTTTCAATTCCAACGACTTCGAAGCATTGGCGCCCATGACAAAAATGCTCATAGATGCTGGAGTCAATGTTAATGCTGTAAATAAACAGGGCCAAACGGCTCTGGACTTAGCTTTCCTTAAAGAGCCTCTACAAATAGCACACGAACTCATCCACCATGGAGCCAAAGCCCATAACACTGCCTCAAATGTGCTGGCAGAAAAACGACGCGCGTTACAATGCAAACATACTTTTTTAGGTATTTGTAAGTAATGACGTTAAAAAATTTCTGAAGCCATAGAACCTGTTGTAAAGAAAGCTGAGAAGAGACTGTCCACAAACCTAAATTTTAGCATAGTTGTGAACGGAATGACGATGGCGTCGTCTCCCCCAAAAATCTTTCACAAACAATTTTACACTGCCAAGCTCCAACAGCTTTGATTTTTATAGCACTATCGCTATTCGCCTAACCCCCAAAACTTTTGATGTTTTTATTTTTTCAAAACTATTTTATTGGTTTAACTGTAAAATTAAAACTTGTATAGATGAACCAAATAGTGCTACTGGGTCATGCTTTTGGATTCAAAAAATAATTCATATGGTCAAAAGACTTTAACAGGCTTTGTCTACGAATCTCATCCTTTTAAATTATATCTTTTATCTCTCATCATAGGAATTGTTTCCACTTTTGCTACGATCGGATTTATTAAATTTTATTTGCTTTTGCGAAAATGGATTTATTTATCTAAATCCATCAGCTTAATTGTTATTTATCAGCATCTTCCCCTTTGGGGATCTCTGGCTATTTTTATAGTTGGAGGGGCTCTTTTAGGGCTCTTTATTTACTACATTATCCCCTTCCATGGTTATGGACACGGACTTATTAACTTCCTGCATGCCTTTAAAAGACAAAAGCCAATTTCTCTAGTCGAAGGATTAGGTTCTACAGCAGCAAGTAGCTTTAGCCTTGGTTTAGGAGCATCGGTAGGACGTGAAGCACCTGTAATGTTTTTGGCAGGAGCTATTGCAAGTTGGTTTTGCCAATTATTTAATTTCAAAGGGCATTATTATCGAATTCTTTTAGCGGCGGCTGTAGCAACAGCTTTGGCCACTTCATTACATTCTTCGTTCATGGCAATCTTTTTTATTTTAGAAGTGGTCGCTTTTTCTTTAAAAGCCATCGATTTAATTCCTATTGCTCTTGCGGTCTTTGCGGGCGCTCTCATCCGGTTATTTCTTCCAGACCTACTGCCTCCTGCATTTTGGATCTATCCGATTGAAGCATCGGCAAACCACATTTTATTTTACCTTGTTTTAGGAATCCTACTCGCTTTTTTTGCCATGATTTTCACACAAAGCTTAAAATATACCTTGTCATGGCATTTGAAAAGTAAATTACCAAATTGGATTTGGCCTATCGGTGGGGGTATTGCTTTAGGGATCATTGCCCATTATTGCCCCGCAGCTTTAGGATTGGGCTTTGATTTCATTAAAGAGGCAGAATCTTGGACAACACTCTCTCTAAAATTGATTGGTTTACTCTTATTGTTTAAATTTCTAGCCACCTATTTTTCACTCGGTTTTGGATTTAGCGGTGGAGTGATCACCCCTGCTTTTATTCTAGGACTCCTTAGTGGTCTTCTTTACTGCATTGGGCTCAAAACGCTCTTTCCTGTTATCCACTTTCAGTTTCCGACCTATGCGATAGCTGCTGCTGCTATTTTTACGAGCTTGATCATCGGTGGCCCTTTAACTATGACCCTGCTGAGTTTTGAAATTACCCATGATATCACCCTTTCTTTAAATATTTTTGTTGGCATTCTAGTTGCCAATCTTATTCTTAGAATTTTTAAAGTAAAATCTTGTTATCATACTCAATACAGCCTGCTTTTTAAGAAAGAATCTATGAGTTGAAATTTAGCTAAAAACGTGCTATACTTTTCTCTTAAATCAAGAATTTTTTATGTTAGAATTAAAGAAAAAGAAAATATTAGAACTTTTTGCAAATTGTCAATCAGCTGAAGACATTTACAAACAAATTATTGCTATTGGTCAAGAGGCTAAAAAGAATTCTTTTGAACATCAAAAGCCCGAGTACTTAGTTCCGGGTTGTCAGAGTTTGCTCTATCTTTATTCTCACATAGAAGAAGGAAAGATGTTTTTTCAAGCACATTCGGATGCCTTGATTTCAATGGGGCTTGCTCAGCTTTTAGTTCATTATTTTAATGGTGAAAGTGCCGAGACCGTTTTAAAATCACCCCCTACCTTTCTTGAAGAACTAAACATCCCAGGCTCTTTAACTCCTAGCAGAGCCAATGGGTTGTATCATATTCATCTTCGGATGAAACAAGCAGCTTTAAAAGAGCTAGCAGCAACTATTTAAAACGCATATACGTTTCTAAAAGGACCACAAAAGCGGCAAAGGCAATAATCAAAACAAGAACAGGTTTGCCACCCGGTAATCTTTGCTCTCCTTCTTTCTTAAAAAGGTATCGCCCTCTCCAAACCATGAGCGCTGGAATAATTCCATTTAAAATTGCATCTCCATAACCCCCTGTAGAATCTAAAGCAGCTAAAAAGATGTTTGGAATAAAAATCGCAAATAAAATGGTTGGAACAAAAACAATCAAAGTCAACCAAACTTTATTCATCCCCCTTTTAGCAATTTTTAAACCATCCGATAAGAAATCATAGAGGCCCAAAGAAATTCCAAAGAAGGATGTAACCAAAGCAAAAAAGGCAAAAAATCCTGCTAAATAATAAATCCAGTTATTTTGAACCATCTTTTGCAAAGGTTGAGTGACAGGCAAAGAAGCTTCCATCGCCATTCTAAGACCATTTTGACCCTCCAGTGGGATAATCCCTAGAATGAGCCAGTCCCAAATTAAATAAGCAACTAAGGGAATCGCGGTACCTAAGATAATAGACCAACGCAGCTGCTTAACATTTCCCTTTAGATAAGGGGTTAAGCTGGGCATCATGGTCTGAAAACTAAAGGATGTTAATAAGATTGGGATTGCTAAAATAGAGCTCCCCCATTTTTTGAACACTAAATGATGAACTTGAACCTCTTTTAGCCCAAGAAAGACAATTCCAAAATAGGAAATAATCATCCCTATGACTAATAAGCCATTAATGCGTCCCACTGTATTCGTGCCAAGATAAATAAAAGCACCAAAAAAAATACCAAACAAGATGCAGGCTCCCGCTTTGTTAAGTAAAATACCCCCGTGAGTAGTAGCTTCTAATAACAAATCGGCACCCACAGAAACATAAGCGACTAAAGATGCATAACAAATAAATAAGTATAGCGCGAGTGTAACCCATTGGCCCCATCGCCCTAAAAGAACTTGAGCCATGGTGATAATGTGCTTGCCAGAACCAAGCCAAATATTGGCCTCTAAAAAAAGAAGTCCCGTGCAGGTCATGAAGATCCAGCAGACAATGAGCATCAAAGAGGAAGGTAAAAAGCCAGACAAACCAGTCATTAAAGGAAGGGCAAGCATTCCCCCTCCAATACACGTTCCAGCAACTAATAGGATTGCTCCTAATAAATGACCTGATTGAGGTTTCTCGTTGGCAATCGCATTACTCATATGCCTGAACCTCTAGCAGCTGAGAAAATGAAGTGGGGCAACGGGCAATTTTACGTATGTTATAATCAAAAAAAGCGACTTTGGTTGTAATCACCCCTACTTTTTGTTGTGTTTCTTTATCAGCCAATATGCAGTGCAAAACACAGCTGCATTTAGAAGATTCTTGGAGAAACAAAGAACCAATTAAAGTCTGTCCTAAAAAAGCTTCGGCTAAAAATTGAATTTGCGCTTCTGTTACTATAAATCCAGCGCCAGAGTTTCCAATATTTTTTTCAGTCCAACCTAAAGACCTGAGCCAACGAACGCGCACTTCTTGAGCGAGAGTTAAAAAGCGATCGTTTCCCAAGTGTCCCCCATAATTAATATCGGAGACTTGAATTAAAAGTTCGGTTTCAAATAATTTGTTCTCTATCGTCATAGCTAGAATTTGATGAAAAAAGCATAAGTTTAATCCAATAAAGGTAAAATTCCTACTTTTTTATGGCTATTTTCCTTCTTTTAACCGTTGCCTTAGTTTTGACTATTTTTCTCTATGATTATCTGCGCTATCAAATAGGTCCCAATTCGACCTCCAAAAAAGTGAGAAAAAGACTCTCGGAGCATTTACCGCAAGAAATTCAAGGAACTATTTATGAGCTTGGAAGTGGTTTTGGGCAAATGAGCCTTTTTTTTGCTAAGCACTACCCCGAATCTACTATTTTTAGCTTTGAGCGAGCCCGCATTCCTTTTATAATTCAAAAATTATGGATCATGGGTCAATTTCAGAGTCGAATCGAATTAAAATTTGAAGATTTTTTAAAGCAAGATCTATCAGAAGCAAAATTGATATTTTGCTATCTTTATCCGACGATTATGACAAAAATTGCTGAGAAATTCTATCAAGAAGCCGCTCCAGGTACTTGGCTTATTACTCATACTTTTGCGATGCGAAAGTATCAACCAGAAGCAGTTGTTTATGCAGAAGATTTATATCGAACGCCTATTTACTTTTATAAGCGGTAAACTCTTTAGAAGCACCATTCTATTTTAATTAACAAACAAACCAGGAAACAGATTAGCGATAGGATTTAATGAACCTAATCTCCAACCAGTGACTCGATGAAAAAGTTCTAAAACAGGATCGGCGATATGATATAGAGCAAAACACCCCATCATAAAGCTTCCTAATGCCATGAGAGTATAGTTGCCTTTTTCAGGTTGAGACATCTTGTTCTGGATGTCATTTCCAGACTGCTTAAGCATCTAAACCTTTTTATATTGCATCTTTTCCACAGGAAATATCAAGAATTTTATTCAGCTATAAAATAGCTGAGACCACTCATAGCAAGCTAGTTTAAGATCAAAATCACTGGGGATACCTCGCAAAGACCTCAAATGGCAGGCCCATTCGCGCAAAACGGACAATAGATTAAGTGTCGATGGCAAAAGGGATAAATTTTAAAGGAACCAGAACATCAAAGTGATCATTTAACACTCTAATTTGATAAGACCCTTTCTCATTTTGCACGATCTTCTTTGAAAATTCGCTCAAAAAAGCTTCCTTCTTTTGAGCATCTGCATACACTTGGAAAATATGTTTATTTTCTATTGGAGCATCTAAAAATTTTACTTCTGAGTTTAGATAAAAATTTTCAGGATGAGTGACATCCAACATTTTGTTTAAAAACAACTCTCCCTCACCTGGAATAAAGTCAGAGTCTCGATCGAAGGGGATATTTGCTTGCCCCCACGACATGAAGTAATCATCTCTTCCTCGAAGGATATCGGCCCGATAAACCAAACAAGCTGCATAACTACCCTACATTTTATTCACTTTTAGAATGGTTGGATCATCCACAGAACTTTTATGCGCAAGAGCTACAAATATTTTAGATTCATTATTAAAATGAAGCATAAAAGGATGCTCTTGATCTAGCCCTTTAGAATCAAGAATTTGCTCAGCACCTGAAGAATATTCCTCAAATTCAGGCTGCCCATAGCCATGTTTTAAAACATTTTGAGCAAACTCAGTAATTTTGACCTTTCTTAAGGCCTGTTCTTCAAGAATGCATTGCAATTTAGGCAGCTCCACACAATGAGTAAAAACATATGATCTCTTCAATATTTCAAAATCCCTGTTCTGGATTGAGGCTTGAAGAAGATGTGATGGGCTGCAAGAAAGAGAACTTCTTTCCATGATCAACGACATGATAAATACCTAACTAAAAAAGAAGTATATTAAATACCTAATTTTAAAGGCAATAAGCTGTCAAATAGAGGCTGCTCTGTTTTTTCAAAGATAAGAAGATTCTCATAATGAGAATCTTCTTTTTTTAAACAATAAATCGATCGTAAGAACCATATTTTTCGAGGATCTTCCCTTTAGGCAAGCAAAAGAGGATCATTAAAACCCCTGCTAAGAAATTAAACCATGGCCTAGAAGCTCCTTCTGGCAGAGCAAAAACCAGTCCATAAACAATCACCCAAATACCTAAGACAGCGATGACATAGCGAACAGCTCGAATGACTTCAGCCATAGCAATAAAGGAGCAAACAACCGTTAAAGCTCCTGTCACATAACAAAAATCGTTCACTAGGGAACCCATTTGATAAATAGAAGGGGCAACCATCAAGTAAATACCACAGGCGGCTGTAACAAGTAAATTCCAGGGCAAGGTAACTCCCCAGCGCATGCAAGAAAAGATTTTTCCCTTTGAATTCAAAAAGCCAGGAGTACGCTCATCAGAAATAGCGTCTTTAGGCATCCCTCCCACCCATAAAACTTCCCACCAACCGCGTCCTTGCTTACATTCAGACACAATATACTGGCAAACGGCAATCACTTCATTGACAGCAAAGGTAATCATAAACATACAACAAACAGCGGCTGCCAAACACCAAGTACACCAACTACCCACAATAATCGGTTGGCAACAAACTAAAATAATGCTCACCACGCCTAAGGGTACCACTAAAATACCAAAGCAGACAACCAGCCACGGCATCGTATACCAGCGTCTTGTTCCCCCTTTTGCTCCAAGCAAGAACTCTAGGCTATAAGCCATCGCCCCCATTCCAGCATCTGAGATAGGAAAGGATTCTGAAAGCTTAGAAGTAATCACTTTAATTGTGCCGTCAGCACCGAAAAAAGGATCCCACATCACATCGATATAACCGAGCTGGTAAGCTGCCATATAACGAGCAAAAAACCAGCTGATCACTGCAAGAACAATGGTAGGTAACCTTTGCGGCCAAGAAGAGGGGTTGTAAGACCAGCCTGGAGGAGTGGCAGGACCTGTATAGAGAGATTCCCCAGGAGTGCCGGGGATTAAAATTGAAAAAGTAATGATCAAGCTCCCCACCAACGTATCATTGAGATACATAATACTTTCAGGAGCCCAGAAAGCCAATGGGGCAAAATTGAGCCATACACCAATGATTGCAAGAACATAGGGATAAAATTTACTGGTAGGAGAAAAACTGAGCACTCCAAAGAATACCACAAGAGCCCCCATGATCATATCACTTAGCATGATAGACTGACATGAGCTTTGATAGCCAAAAGCGATAGGGACAAAAAAGAGCCAAAGACCTAAAAAAACAAGGACAAAACGAGTCCAAATTATTTTCTCATGATGTTTAACAAGCTGATGATAGGTTTCTTTTGAGTGGCTTGCCATGATTTTTCCTCTACTGTTTACCATACTTTTTTTTGAGCCAATGAGGTGCTTTAAGCATATTCATCTCATACCATTTCAGAGGATCATTCTTTAAATCCTTGATCATTTTAGGTATTTCTTGAGCTACAGAGTGCTTTGGCTTCCATCCCAAATATTTTTTGGCTTTTGATATATCTAAAGTCCAGTTGTTGTCGGCAATATCAATCATCCAAGGACGAATAAAGGTCTCGGGCATTCCCGGCAATTTCCACTGGAGCCAAGCTCCTATTTTAGCGACAATTTTAGGGATGCGAAGAGTACTCATTTCCTTTCCATGACAACATTTTGAGATCAATCTTTGAAGATCATCGACGCTCAGCGTTTTATCTTCACCGATTAAAAGTGTCAGATCTGGTGGAAGGTCTTTTCGCTTTTGAACTGTCAACTCAATCGCATCGGTTAAATCTTCAAGGTGCATAAAAGGGGCACCTGTTTTTAAGTTACCTGGAAACACTTTGCTTTGAAATTGTTTTTCAAAGATACGTTGGACCTGATTCGAAATAGGTATAGAATGGCATTCATCATCGTAACACCCCACAATACGCAAAATAACGGCTGGAATATTACCTCTTTTAGTATGGATAATTTTTTCTGTCTTTAACTTAGAAATAGGGTAATCCCAATTGGCATCGACCGGAGAATCTTCATTAATTGTATCTCCTACTTTACAAGGAGCCATTAAAAGTTGAGTACTGGAGAAAATAAATTGCTCACAGTTAAACTCTTGAAGATGATGTAGCATCCTTTCAGATCCACGCACAGTAATAAGATCATAAAGTTCAGGCCTGTCTCCTGTAAATGTATAATAGGCTGCAAGATGCACCATCGATACTACATGAGTACCAAACTTACTTTTAACTTCTTGAAACCCTTTTGCAATATTCTCTTCTGAAGAGAGGTCCATTTTAATGAAGTGAAAGTTTTCATAATTACCTTTTGGAGGGACGATATCAAATCCAACCACTTGGTAATTTTTAGATAAACGCTTAATCGCACGCGTTCCAATTCGGCCACTACAGCCTGTAATAATGACAACACCTGGTCCCATACTGTCTCCCCTAACCCTATTTTTAACTTAAAACAAACGTAATTTGTTTTTTCACGTAAGTTTCTTCATAAATTGACCAAAAACAAATTGCAAGGATATTTATGAGAAAAATATTAAGTTAATTTCTTAAACATTGCATGAGGGAGGCTGCTGCTATAATCCGTAGTGATTGTGAGGGTTCGTAAAGGGCTTCTGTTAAAAAGGGAATAGAATCTTTGGCTCCTATTTGACCTACTATTGTAATAATCATCTCTTTTAAAGGACGATCTACTTGAGGGTAAGCATCATAAAGAATTTTAAGCGCCTTTTCTTCTTTTTTTAATAAAGCCACTAAAGCAGCTGCTTGAATACGCTTACTTAAGTCTGGATGATCAAAAAAAGAACAAATCAAATCGAGCATAGGGCCACTTCCGGCTCGAAGAAATTGAGGCATTGAGGCTAAAGCGATACTAGAGTGGTGTGTTTCTAAAAATCTAGAAATAAGAGGACTTGCCCGAGGATCTTCTAAAATAGCAAGCAAGTTGAGCAAGCAAAAGTGAACGATTTCACTTTGGACCATGCTGGGGACATTGGACATCATTTTTTCTTGTTCGTCAATTAAACTCATAGGCCAAATCATTTCCATAGGATAAGGCATGCAGGTTTTAAATCGACAGCTTTCTGGCTTACTTAAAAAAGTAAAGACAAGATCACTTGCCTCTTGAATTTGCTGACGCTGAACTAATAGTTGGACTGCTAGGTTAAGGCGGACATAAGGGTCATTATGAGTTTGAAAAAACTCTTTTGCAAGATCTATAGTATGAGGTAGTGAATAACAAATTAAAGAGGTGGCTTCTAAACGTAGCTTAGCGTTGGTGTGAAATAAAAAATCTCGAAACTTTTGTTTAGCTTGAGCGTCACCTGCAAGCATAGAAACCCACGAAGCTAAAAGAGCCAATTCACCATTTTCCCCTTCCATAATAGGCTGCATGAGTTCTTGCACAGACTGCCCGTCAATTTCAGTTGCTCGTAGAAGACCTAAACTTGTAATCGCTTGTAAACGAACATCCGAAATAGGATCCTGGATCAATTGCTTAAGAATATCAATATCTTGAGCGCGCTGAAAATAACCAAAAGCGTAACCTGCCACCAGTCTTTCAATCATATTTAAGCTGTTAGCTAATTTTTCAAGCTCCTCCCGGGGAATAGACTTTTGTCTATCTAAACGCATCAAAACGAGTCTCAATCTTTCTTGAGACGAAATTTTTGGATCTTTAATCATCATATCAGCCAAGGGATAAGCCTCTTCCCCTTTAATGCGCATGAGCACTTCCATCGCTTTGAGCTTAATAGCAGGAACGTTTTCTCTTTCTAGAAGTTCTCGGATTTCATTACATAAAACCTCATCCCCATGGGAAAGGGCGGCATTTAAGGCCATGTCTCTGACTGCAAAATTAGAATCTTGCATAGCTTCTTTTAATGACTCTACACTACTTGCATCTGTAAAACTATTGGCCACCGCATAGCGATAGTATTTGGAAGAATAGGGTTCAGAAACTTCTGCTTTTTTCAAAACACCCTTTGCAACTAATTCAAGCAGAGAATCTTCATATTTATTTTCAGGAAAATCTCGAGCATAATCTTGCCATGCTCTTAATAATTTTTTCTCTGACCCTAAATGAGCTAAAGATTCGATATAAAGATGCCTTAGCGCTGCAGAATCGGGCAATTCCTCAATGGCTTCACTAGAGAGTTTTGCAGCTTCGGTATAATTACGAATCAGAAGATGGTAGTGAATATGTTCTTTAAACTTTTTTTCTTGCTGACCCCTAAATTCAGTTTCACTGTGAAGGGGTGCAAAAGCAAACAGAATAGCCGCGCTCAACAATGCCAGCTTTAGCTTTTTATTCCAAAAAAATATTTTTACTTCTTTCAACACTAACCCTTTACTCTAGAATAATTTATTTTGAATTTATTCTTCGTTTTCAATAGAATTTTTGCTTGTTTTTAAGATCAACCAAACCATAATGGAATGTAAAATGCAAGTGGGTTCTCATACACACATTACTTTTCCCTCAGAAGATGATTTTCAAAATTTGATTAAACCATTTGATTCCAAGCAATTGGCAGGTTTCTTAAAAGAAGTTCATCAGATAGAGGTTTCTTTTGATCCCAGCTTAGAGCCCCAAAAACATCTCTCTTTAAATAACCCTCAAAAATATCATCTTTTTTTCTCTACTCTATTTTCAGATGAAAATTTTAATGTTTTTTATCCAGAGTTTCCCCGCATGGATCACCATCTGGTTATTCAAATAAAAAACCCATCCGATAAATTTATTGGATTTGAAGAAGACAAACAGCTCAAACTTCACCAGTTGATTAATAAAATCAGCGAAATCTATGCTCATAAATTGAACATCACAGGCTTTGTGACTGCTCAATATACAGAGCCACAAGCTCGTCACGAAGGGAAAGAAATCGTAGAGTTAATTCCTCATCACCCAGCCCATGGAGAATCTCGCAACTTTCTAGATAAAGTGGATTCCAATCGCTACGTTCTTTTTGATCATGCAAATATCTCCCCCATTGATTATCAAGTTTCTCAAAAATCTCGAGACGAGCAGATAGCGTTTTGGAAAAATGAGCTTCAAATAGATCAAGAGCCTTTGCTAGAAAAAACGCTGAATCGCAATTTTCCAACTCAGCTAGTAGATTCTTATTTCGACACATGCACAGAATATTTAATCCAATCTTTAATTCAACTTTTTGCAAAAACCGGAGCCAAAGTAGAAAATTTCTCTCAGCATCGCTTTTCTCTTGCTACTGATTGCTCTGAAACGATCTATAAAACGGTGAACGTTGCAAAATGTGCCTTTTGCAACCCTGAAACCATAGAGAAGCAACAAGTTTTTGAATATAAGGAGATGGTAATTTTATATAACTTTAGAAAAATGGCTTACCCTGGAACTAGTTTTTTGATTCTCCCAAAAAGGCACATTGAAAAGAGCTATTCTCTGACAGATGAGGAAATTAAAGCAGGTGCTCTTTTAAAAAGAGCTTTAACAAATGCTTTAAGAGCAAAATATCCTGACTTTGATGTTTATTTTTATAATCAGCAAGGAGCTTCAGTTGGACAAACGGTTTTCCATACTCACGAGCAGGTCGTCTCTTTAGAGAATAAGTCAGCGGCTTTCCTTTGGACGATGCTTTCTCTTTCTTACAACCCAGGAAACGTCAGCGCGGGAGTCTCTCTTGAAGAGATGAAGTTCATAACTAGTGAATTTAGAGAACTCATCGAGGGTGAAATTGCTAAACTTGAGCAGCATGAAGAAGAGATTTTTAGAAATGCAGTTTAGCGCACGTTAGATGTGATCTTTTAATAAAGCAGAGATCTCTTTAAAATGGGGATGTTTTGCATCTTTTAAGAGTTCAAATAACACACTTTCTGAACTAGTAACGACGACTTTTTCAGAGCGTAATTGCTCTAGCGCAATTTGTTTATTTTCAAGGTCTCTAGAACTGACCGCATCGGCAATCGTGATTGCTTGATAGCCCGAAGCTTTGAGATCCAGTGCTGTTTGCAATACGCAAACATGAGTTTCGATACCAAAAAGAATCCAGTTTTCTTTAGCCATCTTTTTAATATGCTGCTGAAGACTACCCTCTTTCATCACAGAAAAGGCAGTTTTTTCAAAAGGGCTATACTGCGCTCCTAAATGTGACCTTAACTCGCCGATAGTAAGCCCTAATCCTTTAGGGTATTGTTCAGAGACCAAAATAGGTATCTTTAAGATTTGAAAAGCTTGAATAAGCAAAACTAATTTTTTTAACAAAGCTTCTTTATGAGCAATTTTAGCAAAAAGCTTTTCTTGAACATCGACTAAAATAGCTGCTGTGTTGAGTTCTGAAATCATTTTATGCCAAATTATCCGAAAGCGAAGTTCCCCCTAAAAGATGAAAGTGAAGATGCTCAACGGATTGCCCCCCTTTAATTCCATTATTAGTGACTAAACGATAGCCATCTTGAATTTTAAATTGTTGAGCTAACTTCTGCGCAACTAAGACCACTTCTTGGATTAGGTATAGATCATTTTGATGAACGCTTTGTAAATTCTTAATTGGTTTTTTAGGAACGATTAATAAATGCACAGGCGCTTGTGGAGCAATGTCTTTAAAAGCAATGATCTCTTCATTTTCAAAAACCTTATCACACGGTATTTTTTGATCAATAATGTCTTGAAAAACAGTCATATTTACTTCCTTTCTTGTTGTATCAGCTTGAGGGCTTTTAAAGCAGCCTCTTTTGTTTCCCAAACAGAGATAAAACGCCCTTTGTGACAAAAAATGGCCCCTTCAATCCCTGTGACACTTTTTAACTCTTTATCCAAAAGCCCTTCCCAATTTTTAGGCAAAGCTTCTCTCACTTTAATTTTCTCTTCTTGAGAAGGAGGAATGCAACGAAGCTTCCAGTGCATTCCGGAAGGCATAATAATGAAGCGCGCGGGATGCCCTTCTCCACCCAGTTCAAAGAAACTGTCCATCCATGGGATGCTCTCTTCAAAGATGAGACACTCTGTATATTTTTTCATTGCCTCTTCAACAAGATAAGCGCACGATTGGTTATACTTAAATCGCTCATAGAGTCTTTTAAGGTGGCCTAGCGTTAACGATACCGCCTCAAAAAAGGCTTCGTTCATTTCTTCTTTACTAGCATCATGAGGAATAGGCAAAAAGTTAGAAATCACATTTGAAAAAGAGCAATAACCTAAGCTAGCAGTAGCTCTACCATTATCAAACGCATCCACCCCTCGAATCAAGCTATTATTAAATAAGAGATATTCTACCTCATTAATGTAACTTTTATCTAAGAGATATTTTAAAATCATCCCTGCGCTACTAAAGTCACCTTGATAGCTTACCTGATGATGATCAAAACGTTTGATGCTTTCATCATAGATACCCCCGACATCACATACGTACTCGCAATTTTTTAGAATTTCAAGATCGCGTGTGCGCACCACTGTCTCGGGATCAATTAAATTGAAAAGCAGTAAAAGGGCACAAGCTGTGACTTCATCTGCATGGAATGTTCCATCATGAGTTCCAAATGAATATTTCATCTTTTACCACGAAAAAGGAAATAGTTTTAACTCTTTGAAATTAATTCTCAACAATATTTTTTTTTGAATTTTCCTCAAAAAAGTTTTAAATTTTCTTAGAAAAAATTTAAAAACCATATGAAATTCTAAATCCAAAATAGGAAAGCCGCTCTTTATAGAATTGACCATCGGGTGCAAAACCGTTATGCCATTCCATAAAAATTCTAAATCTGCGACCTGCTCCTCTTAACTTACTCCACTCATATCCTGCAACAAGCGTTGTATCTAAAGCATAATTTCGTGTTTGAGCATTTTGAAAGTTAGCTGCCACGAAAGCTTGTCCATACAATCGATTATAGTGCACCACTTGACGCAAGAAGCGGTATTCCGCCCCATACTCAACGTAAAAGGGCTTCATCACATAGGTCTTATCTGTGCGAAAAATAACCCCTAGCCCCAAATATGGTTTTAAGTTTTCTAAAACTTGATAGGCCACAAAGAGGTCTACCCCTTCATAACTTGGGTTCAATCTTAATAAGGATGGATTATTTACCAATAATTCATCACCTAAGTGAGTAGACATATGATAAAGACAAAGACGAGAAGACCAATTGCCTAAAGCCATTGTAATTGGAATTCCTAAAAAGTAATCCGCATTGACAAACTCACTCCAGTCATTGGGCTCATGATGGTCTATTCTAAAGAGAGCCCAAGCTGCTGCTTCTAAGGAGAATTGTAACTTTAAATGAATCTTTCCAATATCAATAAATCGGTAAAGAGGGAAGATATCACCAAATGAAACAGCGACAGCTGTTTTCCCTAACCACTCTGAAGCTTCTTGCCATTGCCAACGATAACTGATGGAGTTCAATACGGCTCTTGGATTTGCAATCAAAGGGGGAAAAAGGACCGTATTTTGAGGAAACCAGATCCCTTTAATTCGAGGTTTTCTTGGCGGCGTAGGGCAGGCTACTTTTTTAGGAAGAGGTGGCTCTAACCCTTCCTTAATTTTAATCGCTCGCACTCCTGGAGTTGTCGAGGCTGTTTTAACAACTCCTCTACGAACTAAAGGATCTTCAGGAACTCGATAGAGATAAGCCACTCGATTGCGAACAATGACTCTGACTGAATGACTTGGATATAATTGGTCTAGCTTGGACTGTACATATCCTTCAATATACTGATCATTGAGCGTCAAACACTCTCCTTCAGAATATTTTTCTGCAGCTTTTTCTTTGACAGGTCGCTCTTCTAAAGAGGCTTCATCGGCGATTAAGTGCCCTGCAAAGATGAATAAAGCAATGACTAAAACTTGAAAAAATTGGCGAAATTTTAAAATAAGCACACACAGCTTCTATTGTTTGCTAAATCTAAAAATCTCTTTTCTATTTTCTTTGGAATGAAAAAACAAGAAAAAAATTAATAGGATGCAAAAGAATGCTTGCTCAAACCTCGAATCATTACCCAAATAGCTAAAAATGAAAGCAAAATGATTACTGTGTAAACAATATAAGCGCTAAAATAAAGATATAATAATGCTCCAACAACAGGGGCTACGCACCCGCGAATACCCACCATCAGCACGTTTATACTTGTAAAAACCGAACTATTTTCCTCTTTGGCAAAAATAGGCCCTGAAAGATTCCAGCTTAAATGGCTCCCCGCTTGAGCAATTCCATAAATAAAAAATGCCATATATAAGAAACGGGTATCAATAGAGGCAATCACAATAAAAATTGCAAAAAGGATGAAGCAAATCATGACATAGACCATGAACTCAAAAATGTTCAGAGAGCTAATTTTGCGACTCCAAAAATTAGAGAAAAGGACATAACCTATACACATACAAATGAGCCTGGCTGTAGCATACTCACTGAGAGAAATATTGAGAACCTTCGCGCAATAGAGAGGCAAAACAGCACTGCTCATCACTAAGCCAAAACCGCAGAGAAAAAAACCAATTTGAAAGCGGCTAAAGTCGGGTCTTTTAGACATTACCAAATAGGCCTCTTTCCATGGACGAGTCAGCTTGTCTTTAAGAGAAAAGGGCTCTTTCTTGGTATTTCTAAAAGGTTGTTTATAGCTTAGTGGAATAATTTTATTCTGCACAAAAACAGACGTCATACCAACAATGGCTGCCATTGGAAAGCACCATCTCCACGCCATTTCATCTCTTTGAAGCCACGGAATAATCCACAGTGAAATGAATAATCCTTCAGCATAACCCAAAGCAGAAGCCAGTGAATATATTTTATTGCGATGAACTGTTGGCAAGCTGACTTTAATGACTTCCATCCAAGCAGGGCTGCTCGCTCGATAAAAAAACATGTAAATAGCCGCACAAGCGATGAATAACCAAGGGTTTTCAATCCAAGGAAAGAACAAAAAAGGAACTCTAGCTAAAATGCCTGACCAAGTTAAATTACTACTTAATCGCTTAGGATTTAAGTGTATCGAAGAACTCCAGTATAAAATTAACAATCCCAAACTTGGATTTAACATGGTGAGAATAGAGACCTGAAACGCAGTCCCATTTAGACTCTTGCATAAAATAAATCCCACCAAACTAAATATAAGTAAAAGCGGCTCCCCTAGTAGCTGATTAATTAAAATAGCAGACTTTATTTGAGCTTCTTTTGGAGTTAGCTTAGCGATTTCTTCTTTTGAATGACTAGTGAACATCTTAATAAAGAGCTTGATTTATCTTATTTAATGGAGTATCTTACTTCTCATTTTCAATCGGGGCAATAGCTCAGTCGGTTAGAGCAACGGACTCATAACCCGTTGGTCGTAGGTTCAAGTCCTACTTGCCCCATATCTTCCCAAACATATTAACTGAAAAATCCCATTAAACTAAAGAACGCATTTTCGGGCTTAAAAGTAGTACTTAAAATTTAAGTATTCATGAAAAATGATCGCCATATTATCCAAACAAAAAGATATGGTATCGCTCTCTTGATCATTGAAATGAAAAAGAATGATTAATTGTAAAATTTTTTCTTGCGTTTGAAAAACCGCTTAGGTGGTTGCTCTTCACGTTCAGCTTCTTGAGAAACCTCTTTGGCCATGTCAACATAAGTGTCTGTGAACAAAGATTTAGAATCATCTGAAGACCCTTCAGCCCCAACGGCTGCGGCATCGATGTTGTGGACAGTGTAGACTGTTGAAGGATCTTCTTCCAGTTTACCAGGTCCTTCCCAGCCTTCTCCAATCCTAACTATATGACTTGTGAAACTCATAATGACTCTATACGTAACCTACTCGATATGAATAAGTTTATCAGAATCTGATTTATAAGTCAATATATTTATTGAAACTCAAATGAGGCATAAACCGGTAAAACACCCCATGAACTTAAGCACTAGCCAAGACAGGAGGACAATAAGAGCCGTTGGGAAAAGGGCAGCTAGAAACAAGTTCAAAGGAGCAACCCCATCTTCAAAATGTTCTCTAAGGAGGAATTGACCTGCCGGGTTGGGTGCGTTGGCGATAATTGTTAATCCTCCACCAGCCACAGCTCCACTCATCACCATATATTTTAATATTGGAGAAAGATTTGGAATAAGCCCGCTTAAGTAGGTAATGAGAGCATTATCATTAAAGCCAGTTAAAATAGTGGTAACCAATAATAGAGGAGTTGGGGAAAGGCCAGTAATGACGGGCTCTATCCACCATCCCTGAAAAGTTCCATGAACAACGAGCCCCGCCAAGAATGTACCTACTAACAAGGGACCTCTTAAAGACAGCTGATCCTGATGGGGGGCTGTTGCTTTCTGAAAGGCGATGAATAAGAGAAGGAGTCCGATCAAAAGGATTTGATAGTGGAGAAAAAAGATAGTCCCTATCAAAAAAAGAATATGGACACAAGTAATCCAGACAGGAACAAGCTCCCCTTGTTCACTATGGGTTGTTTTTTTAAGACTTTTAAGCTGCTTATAAAAAAAGATAAAATAAACCATGTTTGATAATAGAATAGATGCAATCGATTTGAGCCCAAAATATCTAAACATATAGCCATTGGTCCAACACCACTTTTCTGCAACCATGAGCACTGGAGGAGCTGCAAAATTGGTCAGTACTCCCCCAATAGAGATATTGACAAACAGCAGCCCAAGGGTCGCATAAGCTAACGTTTTTGAAGGTTTTTTTTCATATATTTGTCTCTTTAATAAGAGTGCTCCTAAAGTCATAGCTCCTGGCTCGGTAATAAAAGATCCTAAAATAGGGCACACTGTTAAAATAATTAACCACCAAGCAGCGGGTCCCCCCCCAAATATCTTGGCAAGAAGATGCAAACACCATTCAGCAAATTTAAGAATCGGCTTTGTTGAGGCTATAACCATAATCACAACCACAAAAAGCGGCTCATTAAAGCGAACGGTGTTCAAATACCCTAAAGCCACATGCCAATCATAAAAAATGGTAATAACGATCAAAAGAGGAATCACCCAAATAGCAAATATAACCTCTACTTCTCCCAAAAAGTGTAAAATTTCAATTTTAAAAGAGTGCTCATATTGTCCCATGGGGTGTTTTTTAGCTTTTCTGTCAGCTAACGCATGGGCATATTTTGTAATTTGATAAGCGACAAGGGTATGAATAATAGCTAAAATAAAGATTATTAATGAGTATAGCAAAACTGGGTTTGCTTGAACATTGGCCTTAAAAACATCCACTAAAGAGGCTTTTGGGCCTAGAAATACCGGCTGAGGGGGAAAGGCACCAAACGCCATAAATATCTTCTCAATATTTGATTTTAAGCTAAACACCTGGTATCATATGTGATAAAAAGATTAAACAAAATATTTTATGATTTCTGCTCCTTTAAATAATTATTTAGAAAAGCACTCCAAGCCACTTTCTAATTATTTAAACAGCTTAATGGAAAATGCCCACCTTCACGGTGAAGGGGCTCATATGATTTGTGGGCCACAAATTGCGGCTCTTTTATCTATCTTAGTCAAATTAGCCAATGCCAAATATATCGTTGATGTTGGAACCTTTATTGGGTTTTCAGCGTTGGTTTTAGCAGAGGCAAGCTGCAAAGAAGGAAAAGTATTTAGTTGTGAAAAGGACCCCAGAAGTTTTGAAATCGCAAGAAAAAATATCGACCAACATCCAGATGGATGGAAAGTTCAACTTAGTTTGCAAGATGCTGATGAATTTATAGATGCATTACCTAGCGGTATAGAATTTTCATTTCTGGATGGTCACAAACAATCATATCTTTCCAACTATAAAAAATTGGTTGAAAAAACAAAATCAGGTGGGATCATTGTAATTGATGACGCACTATGGAAGGGTGAAATAACCCATCCCAATAATCCTCGTTTGCAAGCAATGGATGAGTTTAATACGACTATTTATGAGGACCCCAAAGTTGAAAACTTACTGATTCCCATTCGCAATGGAATCAATTTAATATATAAATTGTAACTAAACAAAGAGAGAAAAATGAAATTACTAAAAATGACCTTATGTGGAGCTTTAATCGGAGGCTGCTTAATGGTATCTTCTTTCACCAAAGCAGAAGCAAGCTCTCCTATTCTTAAAGAAGAAGCTGTCAATTCCAGCAAAGATTTACACTCTACCATTCATGAGCTTGAGCTCCTTTTTGTGCTAATGCAAGAGCGCTTAGTACTGATGCATGATTTAGCACGCTATAAATGGAACCAGGAACAAAATTTAGAAACATTGAAGGGCGAACTATTTGCCGTAAACCAAGATGACCAAGCTCTCGCCTCTTTTTTAACTGCTCAAAATAATGCAGCTTTAAAAATGCAAGAACAAGATTTTGAGCTCTTCAAAAAAGAAGGGATCGACAAGTTTGAAAGTGTTAAAGATTTTAACACAGAAATTCTACCCCATTTAGAGCTTTTAAATGCTCAAATTGAAAGTAGCGCTTATGAATTGATGAGCAGTGCTCAGCATGAGTCTCTTCCTGATTTCTTAAAAGATGTCTCCTTTAATTCTTTTAAACAAGAAGGGATTGAAAGAGGGGTTTACGATATCGCGGTAGAGCCACTTTTTCAGAAATAAATGATTATTTTGTTCTCTTTTGAACTTTCAAATGAGGATGCTTAATGAGCTCATCGGAATAAATCAGATGGGCTCCTTTTTTTTGCATTTCATTCAAAGCCGCCGCGCCATCATTTTTATGGACATTCACAGCCTTGCATCCATCAACAACAATAAAGACATTGTAGCCCAAGCTAAGAGCATCAAGCGCTGTTTGTTTAACGCAGTAATCTGTAGCTAATCCCACAATATATAAATCAGAAATCTCATGCTTTTTAAAATAGGAATCTATTTCACTAGCTGGGTTATGATTTTGATCAAAAAAAATGCTATAACTATCAATCTCTGATTGGGTTCCTTTGATAAACTCCAGTTTAATTTTCTTCTTATTGAGTTTATCTGACAATTGACTGCCCCACTCACCTGCAACGCAATGATCTGGCCACAACACCTGCTCCATAACCCCTATCTTCATTTTAAAGCCCACTGATTTCTGCCAACGACTTGCAAAACTAATATGGTTTTTAGGATGGTAATCTTTAGTAGCAAAAACATAATCAAACTGGTCGATTAATTTATTGATAACAGGAAGAACTTGATCTGAATAAGCTACAGCAAGCGCTCCACCAGGTAAAAAATCATTCTGAACGTCTACAATTAAAAGTGCTTTTGTCATTTTGATTGCCTAATTTTTTCTATGAGCTTTGTTTTTGTTTGATAAAGCCCTGCTTCTAATCCCACAGGATATTGATGTGGAAATACAAATCTTTTCAAACCACTGTGAAAATAAGACAGATGAGAAATCATTTTATGACGGATGAGAGAAAGTTCTGGAGAGCGATAGACTGCTTTACCATTTCTAAAAATCGGCACTAATAAATCTTGCATTGGATGATGAAGTGGAAACTCTTTCTTCTTGGTAGGATCTAAAGGATCGATCATTTCCCACTTAGATGGAGGAGGAGCTAGTTCATTATAAATAACATCTCCTAAATAGCGTTTTTCAGATGTAAAACGTTTGATTTGTAAGATGCCTGGATTCGTTGTCTTTCTCATTTGCTCAGAGATTTTAAGGCGATATTTCCAATCTTCATGAGGAGCTTTAATAGCCGAAATTTTATAAACACCATCTAAAGCAGATTGCCCTTGAGAAGTCACTAAGTTGGTACCAACACCCCAAACGCAAATTTGAGCTTCTTGTTGTAAAAGATCGCGAATAATCATTTCATCTAGTTCATTACTAGCTAAAATAAGAGCATCTTTAAATCCAGCATCATCAAGCATCTTTCTCCCTTCAATGCTTAAATAAGCTAAGTCTCCAGAATCTAAACGTATTCCTAAGAATTTCTTTCCATTCTCTTGTAATTTTTTGCCAACAGTGATGGCATGCTTAATCCCTTTTAAGGAATTATAAGTATCGACTAAGAATAAACAATTATCGGGTTGTGTTTGTGCAAAAACTTCAAAAGCTTCCAATTCATCATCAAAGGCTAAAATCCAGCTATGGGCTTGAGTGCCACGCAATGGAATCTTAAAAAGCTTACTTGCCATGATATTAGAAGTGGCGCTGCATCCACCAATGTATGCTGCTCTAGAGGCCGAAACCGCTCCATCAATGCCTTGAGCTCTTCTAAATCCAAATTCGATGACTGGAGCACCTTGAGCAGCAATATAAATGCGCGCTGCTTTAGTAGCGATTAAGGTTTGAAAATTAATAATATTTAACAGCAAGCTTTCTAAAAGCTGGCATTGTAAAAGAGGCCCTTTTACTCGCACTAAAGGTTCGTAGGGAAAAACAAACTCTCCCTCTTCAACAGCATCAATGTCCCAGCTAAATTCAAGATCTTGCAAATGCTTAAGGAAGTCTAAACAAAAATAAGGGTTCCCTTGATCATTTTTAAGATCTTTTAAAAAGGCAATATCTTCATCTTTAAAGCGATAGTTTTTTAACACCTCTATCAAAGTATCAAGACCTGCTGCAACAGCTAAACTTCCATTAAAGGGAGGCCTGCGAAAGTTCATATGAAACACAGCTTGATGATTATCAATTTTTGCTTTCCAAAAGCCATAAGCCATGGTTAACTGATAAAAGTCTGTCAATAGAGAAGGAGATAAACTATGGGAAATACACGACATTTTAAAGCTTTGATTCTTTTAAGCTATTTTTACGCTCTTCTAAAGAGTTAATCTGAACTTGAATTTCTTCAACGTTTGCATAGGCCTCTCTTGCTAGGCGATCTGCTTTTTGAGCATCTTTGGGACTTTTATTTCGAAATAAAACTCGCTTGCGCTCCGATTCATAATATGATTTCTTTTTCAAATACTGACTCTGCCATTTTTTTAGCATCTGGATGCTTTTTTCAATATCTGCTATTTGCTCTAAAGTGTCTTGGTTTGTTTGATCTTGATTTTCCGAAAACAACATCGGAGCAAATACACTGTGGAGAGCCAATGGAATGATTAAAAAAAATCTTTTCATCTCATTTTTTTGGGATAGGTTGATTGTGGCGTTTTAAGATGATATTACGCTGATTGACCAACTTGTCAATAATGACTTGTAAGTCTTCGGCTTTTTGATTAGCATTTTCAGCTACCTTCCAAAGTCTTTTAGCATCAATTAATTGATCTTCTTCAAACTGGAGGCGATCTGCCTTAAACTCGGCTTGCTCCGCTGTCATTTTATACCCTTCTTGCCATCGCTTCAATAATGTAATTTTCTCATTCAGCTCTTGAACTTGCTCTTGCCAGCTAGGCTCATCGGCAGTATTTGAAGCTTTGGACTCTTTAGCATGAAGCTGAGCGCTCATGGGGCTTACCCAAGCTAAAGGAAAAAGCAAGAAAAGACAAAGAATAAAATGAACTCGTTTTTTCATAAAACTCATAGGACTAACTTTTTTATTTTAGTTTTAAATTATTACAAATCACAATTCTATTCTACCAAAATCATTGCCTCTACAATTTGAATAAATATCCTTTTATGCAATTTTTTTTTAAAGATTTTCCTTTATTCAAAAAAAGTTTATCTTTCTTTAAACCCTGGGTTTAGTAGCTGGCTCTCTACCTTCCGTTCTTTTCCACTCCCTAATTCTCTAATGCTAAAAAACCCTAAAAATAATATAATTTTGCCCATAATATTATGAAAAAAAATCTTTCTTTAAAAAAACTTCCTCTCTTTGTATTTGCCATCCTTTTTCTTAGCCATCAGCTTGTCTGCCAGGACTTTGCTATAGCTCAAGGCTTAAAAAAGGCAAAAAAGGGTGACTATTTGGTTAGCAGCCATGGCAAGAGTTTTACTTTATTTCATATTTTTGACACCAAAGGGGAAACCCTCGTTATCGAAGAAATCTCAGCTCCTATTAATGAAGTAAAAAAAATCAAAGGCCTCTGGCAAGAATGGGTCAATAGTCAGGCTCCAGGGCATCTCTCTTGGGTTATGTATGAGCTAGATCTAAATGTAAAAAACATTGAGCAGATGTATTCATTTTCTCAAAAAAGCTGGCAAAAGATTTATCCCCAAGAGCAAATATTCCCAACACTTATTAGCTTACAATTTAAATTAATCCCCGAAAGCCTTCGTAAAAAAGCAGGGCCCCCTCCCCCTTTAGAGATGCCTGATAACCGCTTGACGTGGAATCCCCCCATCGTCTTTGATGGGAAAAAAGTGAAGTCAGCAGCTTGCAACGCCTACCAGACCCACTGGCCTCAAGATGGCTCAGAACTCGCTAATAAAAAAATTGAAATTTACCTACCTCAAGAAGGGGAAAAGGTTCCTAGTTACTTTCCATTTTGGATTCAAGTCGCTAATCAATTTTCACAAGTAAAAATGAGAATTATCGATTCTGGACGAGGTCTTAAATCGATTCACACAAGCCTGCCCATCCCTCCTCTAGAATTAATCTCTCATCAGTATACTGCTACTGGAGATCTGCAATTTGAACTTAAAACACATCCTAACTTTCTAGGGTATCAGGTTTATATCCGGCTTAAAGATGATTTGCATTGCACCCCAATCCCATTTTCTCTCCAACAAGACAAAGCGCATCGTCACGCAATGTTCACTATTGTAAATGATAATTTAAATAATAAGTTAAAAGCTGATAAGCTTTATTACTTTATTTTTGAACCTCAAGAGCATCCGCAAATGAGCGTTGAAACGACCAAACCCATAAGTATAGCAAAACCATATGTTCATCAGTAAACTAGTGCAAAACTACAAATATTCTCTAAGAAAATCAAGAAAGACCTTTCATCATGTTCGCGATCTTTTAATCAAGAAAAAGAGAAAACTTTCTGATGAAGCTTATGCCATGATCAAGCAGCTTCTCTCTCAATTAAAAGAAGCGATTGATCAAAAAGAATCTGCTAATGCGTATGCTATTTCTAAAAAGCTTCTCAACTATACCAAATTAAACGTAAAAAAAACGCCGTATGATTACTTTAACGAATGGGTTATTGGTATTGGTTTTACCCTGCTGACAGTTACACTGATTAATCAATTGTGGTTTCAACATTATCAGATACCTTCAGGATCAATGAGGCCCACACTTCTGGAAAAAGATCGCGTCATTGCCACTAAAACATGCTTTGGAATTAATTTTCCCTTTAAACAATCCCATCTCTACTTTGATTCTTCTAATTTAAACCGCGGCAATATAGCCATTTTTACAGTCGATAATTTACCTCCTGAAGAAAACAAATCTCGCTATTTATTTCTTTTTAATACGAAAAAACAAATGGTTAAGAGACTCATTGGAAAATCTGGAGACACCCTCTACTTTTACGGAGGAAAAATATATGGCGTTGATCAACACGGAAAAGAAATAAAAGAATTTCAAGATTCAAAAATTTTTCAAAATCTTGAACACGTGCCTTTCAGCAGCTTTGAAGGGAAAGTAACGATTGACGAACCCAAAAAAAATCGCCGAATTGCATCCCCTGTATTTATCTCTCAAATGGGACAAGAAGTGGCTAAACTCTATGTGAGTTCTCAAGGAACATTGCATGGCAAATTCTCCAACGGGCATCAATGGATTGAAGAATCCCCTAAATTAGAATATCAAGATCTTTGGGGCATTAAAAATTATGCGATGGTGAAAATGCTCGATCGCAAACAAGCCCAGGAACTCGGCTATGACCTTAAAGGATTTGATCAGTCTTTTTTCTTAGAACTACACCACTCTCCTCATACAAACTACCCACGTCCTCACCTAGGCGTTGATCTTTTAGGTCGCTTTCGTCCTATGATGACCCCTGAAAAATCATTGCTTCCTTTATCTGAGGAGCACCTTAAAGCGATTAAAAATAGCATCTACACAGCAAGATTTGTCATCAAAGGTGAATATGGCGGCAATTATGCCATGCAACATTCTTTCAAAGCCCATTCGTATAGCCCTTTTTTTGCTAATTTAGCCGATGGAACCTACGAATTTATTGATGGAACTGCTTATCAAATCGGTCGATCTGGGACACAGAAGAAATTAGCTGCAGACCATTTATTAAATAGCTCAGATCCTTACATGACCCAAAAGCTTTTTAATTTAGGGATGGAGATGATTACCCTTTATGAACCTGATAAATCTCATACCGATTTTATCCCGCATCGTTATGCCTACTTTCGTGAAGGAGATCTATACCTACTCAATCACAAGATCTTCTCTAAAGACGACCCGATCTTAACTACTTTTGTTGCTAATGAAAAATCTAAAGCTAGAGGCTTTTTTGATTATGGTTCTCCAATGGTTGATGGAAAACTCGATAAAGAACTCATTGTCAATTATGGCCTGCATATCCCAAGTGGTTATTATCTTTTCTTAGGTGATAATCATGCAGGAAGTAGAGATTGCCGAGACTTTGGTTTCATCCCTGAAAAGAATATCCAAGGATCTCCAGCTATTATTATTTGGCCTTCTAGTTCACGTTTTGGTCTTTTAAACCAAACAAAACTGAATTGGTGGAATTTGCCTAATCTCATTGTCTGGAGCATTGCAGCTACAGCTTTAGTAACAGCAACGCTCTATTCCAGAAAGCATCGAGGAAAAGCTCTTTAATTTTGAGAGCTTTATTAACTCGCTTTCTCTAAGAGGATGACAGCAGACTCTCCGTTAATATCCCACTCAGCCCCTTCTAGAGAGCTTTCAAAAACCACTTCTGTAGCTAAGACTTCACTCTGCACATAATCTTTAAACTGATGGAAAGCATGTTGAACTTTTTCACTCGTCGCTATTTTTAAACGGATGCGATCGGTTTTTTCCAATCTTGCATCTCTTCTCATCGTTTGAATTTTATTGACAAGCTCTCTGGCAAAACCCTCATCAATCAACTCTTCTGTTAATTCAACATCAAGTGCTAAAGTGATATTGCCTAGGTTTGCAGCAACCATCCCATCTTTAACATCTCGCTGTATTTGAATATCTTCTTTAGTTAATTCTATCGTTTGCCCTTCGACTTCAATCGATATTGGCTTATCATTCAATAAATCTTGTAAAAGAGCTTGGTCGAGTTCTTGAACTTTTGCTTGAACAAATCGCATAAGAGGTCCAACTTTTTTACCTAGAACTCTAAAATTAGGAGTCAATTTAAGGTTAACTAGTTGATTCTCGTCTTCATAAAAAACAACCTCTTTCACATTAAGCTCATCGCGGATTAGATGCACTTGGCTCTCTAAAAATTCTTTTTCAGAAGCATCCCCAATCGCAATATGCAGTTTGGAAAGTGGCTGACGAACTTTGATGCGGTGCTCTTTTCTGATGCTGTGCCCTAAACTCACAGCAGATTGAAGCGCCTTCATTTGCTTTTCAAGCCAGATGTTGCGCCAATCTGTGCGATAAATCGAAGAATCACAGAGGTGGACAGATTCAAATTCCTTGTCAGGATTGACTAGATTTTTGTAAATGATATCACTCAAAAATGGCATAAAAGGGGCAATGATTTTACATGTTTCGACAAGGACAACATATAGCGTTGAAAAAGCTTCTTTGCGATCATCTGTTGTCTCACTACTCCAAAATCGACGACGCGATCTGCGAATATACCAATTGGTTAACTCATCCATAAATTGAATAATAGGCTCAATAGCAGCGCTTAAATCATAAATATCCATGGCTTTTTCAATGGAGTTAATCAATTGATTTAGCTTAGAAATAATCCAACTGTCTAAAAGTGCATGAGGCTTTCTAAATTCTTTAACAGGGTCCCATTGATAGATACGGGCATAGGTAACAAAGAAGTTGTGAGCATTCCAAAAAGGCAAGAGAGTTTGTCTAAAAATTTGCTCTACTCCCTTTTCTTTAAAACGCATATCTTCTCCTTTGACAACAGGAGTACTTAATAGATAGAGCCTCAGAGCATCGGCACCATATTGGTGAACCACTTCCATAGGATCTGGGTAGTTTTTAAGGCGTTTAGACATTTTTTGCCCGTCTTCAGCTAAAATAATGCCATTGACTATCGCATTTTTAAAAGCAGGGCTATCAAAGAGGGCAGCTCCCAGCACTGTGAGAGTGTAAAACCAACCTCGAGTTTGATCTAACCCCTCAGCAATAAAATCAGCTGGAAAAATTTTATTCAATAAACCCTTATTCTCAAAAGGATAATGGTTTTGAGCATAAGGCATCGATCCGGATTCAAACCAACAATCAAAAACACCTTCAGTACGTTTAAAAACTTTACCACTTTTGTCTTTGAAGACCAGCTCATCAATAAAGTGCCTATGCAAGTCATTGACCTTCTCACCCGTATATTTTTTGAATTCATCCAAGCTACCAACAACAATGCGCTCTCCATCTTCCGCTTCCCAAATTGGAATAGGAGTTCCCCAGTAACGATTGCGACTAATCGCCCAATCGCGGGCATTTTCAAGCCATTTTCCAAAACGCCCCTGTTTGAGATGCCCTGGCATCCAGTAAATGCTTTGATTGGCTGCCAAAATCTTATCTTTAATTTTTTCAACGGCTACAAACCAAGATGTTGTCACACGATAAATTAATGGCGTATCTGTTCGCCAACAAAATGGATAACGGTGATGAATCGTTCCCCGATAAAAAAGACGACCCTTTGCTTTTAAGCGTGCGATAATATCTTTATCGGCTTCTTTAACAAACTGCCCTTGGTATTCTGGAATAACCTCTGTAAATTTACAATTAGCATCAATAGGACAAACAGGATCAATTTGGGCCGCTTTACAAGTATAAAAGTCATCTTCGCCAAATCCTGGCGCCATATGAACAATCCCTGTCCCATCCTCTGTGCTAACAAAATCTGCAGATAATACTTTGAAGGCGCTCTTATCGTTAAAGTAGTCAAAAGGAGGGATATATTCTAGCCCTACAAGCTCTTCTGATTTGACTTCTCCCTCAATAGAATACTGACTCTGATCGTTAAAATAATGGTGCAGTCGAGACTGAGCTAGGATATAGATGATACCTGATTTGATCTCTTTTACTTTGACATAAGTAATATGAGTACCCACGCAGGCTGCCAGGTTAGAGACAAGTGTCCAAGGAGTCGTTGTCCAAACAAGAAGTTGAGTATTCGGGTCCTTTTTCAATGGGAATGTGATGACAATCGAGGGGTCATCCACCTCTTTATAATTGAGGTTTGCTTCAAAGTTAGATAGCGGTGTTCCTAATTGTGCAGAGTAGGGCATCACTTTAAAGCCTTGATAAATTAGATCTTGCTTATATAGCTCAGAGAATACCCACCAGATGCTCTCCATGTATGAAGGATCCATGGTCAGATAGGTTTGATCAAAATCAACCCAACGACCTAGCCTAGAAATAATCACTTCCCACTCTTTAACGTATCTCAAGACAATTTTGCGACATTCTTCATTAAAACGACCAATTCCAAAATTAATAACGTCATGAGCCCCCTTGATGTTATGAGCTTTTTCAATCTCGTTTTCAACGGGCAACCCATGACAGTCCCAGCCAAAGCGCCTAGGGACATAGTACCCTTGCATGGTCTTATAGCGAGCCACCACGTCTTTAATGGTGCTGGCAAGAATATGGCCATAATGAGGTAGCCCTGTGGCAAAAGGAGGCCCATCAAAAAAAGAGTAGAGGGGCTTTTTTTTGCGTTGTTGAACTGATTTTAAAAAAATATCTTGATCTTTCCATTCTTTTAAAACTTTTTCTTCTAGTTCGACTAAGGATTGGCCTTCAAGTGAATCAAACATTCGTTGTATGGGGGGTTAAATTGAAAGAAAAGTTTAGCTTAAATCGATTGAAAAAGTCTACCCCTTAGGCTGAAGTAAAAAATTTAAATCTTTTTTTTAAATTTTTACTAAACTCTCTCTCCTTTAAAAAATCTTAATGTTTATTCGTTATTATGTTATTATTTGAGATCAAAATATAACTTTTAGGGTAATAATATGACCGATTCAACTTTCACAAACTATTCTTCTTCAGATACATGCTTTGCAAAACCCCCTCTTTCACAGCCATTCTTAAAAGTTCAGACAGCCAAAGAACTCTGCCAAAATGCATTTCTGTATCATCCTAGCGGAGGAACTTTCTTCGATGAACAATATTTTATTAAAAGGCTCGCTGATTTGAATGATCAAGAACGCTTTAAGGCCTTTGAAACAGCCTTTCTCCATCAACACATCTTCGGTAAAGAAATAGTAGATCAACCCAATCAAATTTTTAATGGTCTTCCCCAAGATTGGAAACAGGGAATATTTGGAGCAAACATTCAAGGAAACAAAAGTGGGCTATTTTTCAATTTAAATATTGAAAATCAGCAAGGGGTTCAGGCCGCATTTCTAGCCTCTTTATCGCCTCAAGATCGTCAAGCTGCTCTAGAGAAAATCTTGAAGAATAATATAAACCCACATAACCAGTTTGCCCCTTTATTTGTATCAGGCCGCCCTTTTGAAGCTTTTACCCCAGCTGGCGCTAAAGCTTTCTTTAAAAGTGTAACCGATCCCAATTTTGCAGAATCTACTCATACATTTTCTTTCCAATTAGACCCCACTTCAGAGGCAATACAATCATTTAATGCACAGGGAAAATGCACAGAGCAAAAAGTTTTAGCCCAGCAGTGTTTTTTTCCTCAGCTTGCATCTACAAAAATTGATTGTGAAACAAAAGCAACCCCAGGATTGCTTTATAGTGCTGGAGAAGACACTTATTGCGATATGACCCTTACTTCCAAAGAAGGAGCTCAAGCAACTCGTCGATATACTTTGCCTAGCGATACAGAGGCGCTAAACGCGCTGATACAGCAAAATTTTCCCAAACTCAGTTTTAACCCTGCCTTTTCCAATGCGAGTCAAATCGCTCTGCAATATGCTCTAAATCAACAAGGGGTTCATTTTATTGAGAAGTTTGAAGGAAACACCATTAAACCCTCTTACGTAAAAGAGGCAGCTCATCAAGTGTTCGATCCCCTCGAAGTTTCTCAGCAACCATGCCTTAGTAAAGAAACTTTAGAGGCTTTCGCTCCTAAAATGGAATTTTCAACTAATTGTAATCGCAAAATCCAGAATGGAACAGAAATAGGTGATACTTTTTGCCAATTTGAAATGAAGTCGACAGGTGATGAAATCGTGCCTTGGCATCAAAGAGTATGGCAAACTATTGGTAATTTGAAAAAAAGCGAAGTTTATATCTCAGCAAGTAGCCCAGCTACGGTAAGCAACTATAGACAACTTTTTAACTTCATTGGCGTCCCGTTTACTAATAGAACTGTTGAAGGTGGTAAAGAGTTTCTTCAACTTGCTACACCTGTAAATCAAAGTTCTACAGAACAGCCATCTTTGGACATCAACGATTACCTTAACAAGTTCAATAATATTACACTCAATATCTTTGTTCCTGCAGGAGCTGGTATACTTTTAGCCCTCCATAGCGCCAAGTTTGCACATAGAGCTGCCCATAAAGACTCTATCTCTGCTGGTCGACGTATTGCGGGTGTCTTTGTAGGCGCTGTTGGCACATTGACAGGACTTGGTGTTGCTTATGAGCGACTTTCTCGTTTACAAGGCTACATGCAACCTGCATAATAAATCTCTTTTTTCAACGAAGGAGCTTTTTATGACAGTCACTCACTCACCAGACTCTTTATATAAAATACTCTCAATTGCAAATTGGGAAAGTTCTCAATATAAAGAGTCTTTGGTTTTAGACTCTGATGATGATCTATTTATTCATTTTTCAACAGAGAATCAGCTTTCTCGTATTTTGACAAAATACTGGCAAGATCGAGATTATGTTGTTTTAAAAATCGATCCCAAAAAACTTCTCGGTCAATTAGTTTTTGAAGCCAATCCTGGTGGCGAAAATAAATATTATCACCTCTACAATGGCTATATCCCCACTCAAGCAGTCACGGAAGTCAAAAAACATCTTTTATCGAAATAAATAGAGGGACTAATGAGTTCTTCTCAATATTACGATAAAAATGCTGATGCATTTTATAATCACACGATGGCTATTGATGTTTCTCATCTATATCAAAAGTTTCTCCCCTACGTTCCTAAACCGGCTAAAATTTTAGATGCAGGGTGTGGAATTGGTAAGGATACAAAACATTTTCTTCATTTGGGTTATGAAGTCGTCGCTTTTGATGCATCGATCGAAATGGTCAAAAAAGCATCTCAAGAGACTAATCAACCAGTTTTGCAAGACTCTTTCCAAAATATCCATTATAAGGATGAATTTGATGCTATCTGGGCAAAAGCTGCTTTGCTTCATACCCCCTATAACGAACTCCAATTAGTACTCAGCAAACTTCACCGAGCTCTTAAAAAAAAAGGTATCTTTTTTGCTTCATTTAAATACGGCAATACCATGAGAGAAATAAGTGATCGCACTTTTTTTGATATGGATGAAGAAAAAATTCTTCCCTTTATAGAAGATTATTTTCATGTGATTGATATTTGGCAATATGATGATCTCAGTAAAGTAGCTCCAAGTCCTAGTAAGGCTTGGTTATGTATCCTTTGTAAAGCGATTTAATCCTTTCAAAATTAAGTTATAAAATTTGCTTGAAGAGAATGGTTGATTTTGTCATTTTCTATTTAGCAAATGGATATCTTTATGCGTGTGCTTTTTTAGTTCCCAAGTCATGGGATTTTGTTTTCCATAATTATAAATGGGCTTATTTAAAGCATGATCTTTTTGCTGGGATTACCGTAGGACTAGTAGCACTTCCCCTGGCAATGGCATTTGCAATTGCCTCAGGAGCCTCTCCAGAAAGAGGCATTTATACAGCGATTATTGCAGGGTTTTTAATTTCTTTACTTGGAGGTAGCCGATATCAGATCGGAGGTCCAACAGGCGCTTTTGTTGTTATCATTTTTGACATCATCCAAAGAAATGGTTATGAAGGCCTCGTCTTTGCCTCTTTAATAGCTGGTGTTATTCTCATTATTGCCTCCCTTTGTAAGCTGGGAGATTGGATTAAGTACATCCCCTATCCATTAATTACTGGATTTACAGCAGGCATCGCCGTTCTTATCTTTTCTTCACAAATCAAAGATTTTCTAGGACTTGACATTAGCCATCTTCCTGCGGACTTTATCGCAAAATGGGGCGTTATTTTCTCCTCACTAAATACCATCCAGTGGCCTTCATTTTGTGTCGCTGCAGGAACACTTACACTGATTTTAGTCATTCGCAAATTTTTCCCATTTTTACCTTGGGGCATTGTTTCAGTAGCTTTAGTCACCGCAATTACTTGGGGCTTTCATCTTCCTGTTGAAACCATCTATACGAAGTTTGGGGAGCTTAAAAGAACACTTCCCACTCCCATCTTCTTATCTTCTGCAGGTCATTTTAATAATTGGCGTTTCTTATTAGCTGATGCCTCTTGGCTTCCCCTATTGGCCGATGCTTTCACTATTGCTTTTTTAGCTGGAATTGAATCACTTCTTTCCGCCATTGTTGCTGATGGAATGGCTGGCTCTAAACATCGATCTAACTGTGAACTGCTAGCTCAAGGTATTGCCAATATTGCCTCTTGCACTTTTGGGGGAATTCCTGCCACAGGCGCTATTGCACGAACAGCCACTAATGTCAAATCTGGCGCTAAAACCCCCCTTGCAGGAATGATCCATGCTTTAACACTTCTTTTGATCCTGGTCGCTTTTGCTCCTATCGTCAGTCAAATTTCTTTAGCAGCTCTTTCAGCAGTTCTATTAATGATTGCTTGGAATATGAGCGAAATTGGTCATTTTCTGCATCTTTTTAAGGCCCCTCTGGGAGATATCGGTGTCCTTTTAACCACTTTTTTACTCACGATCCTTGCCGATTTAACGATTGCTGTTGCTGTCGGGATGATTTTAGCTTCTTTTCTCTTTATGAAAAGAGTAAGTGATATTTCAAAAGTGGTTTCCATCGCAGATCTACAAAAAGCGGATGCTAAAGAAGAAGCCTATGATATGGATGCTATTGAGAAAAAGCAAATACCACCTCATGTTGAAGTCTATGAAATTACAGGACCTTTTTTCTTTGGAATTGCAGATAATCTGAAAACTACTTTAACAAACATTGAGCGTCCACCAAAAGTTTTCATTCTTCGAATGAGAAAAGTTCCTGCTATTGATGCAAGCGGTATGTATGCCCTTAAAGAATTCTTCTATAAATGTAAAAAGCAAGGAACTCTTCTTTTACTTTCAGGTGTAAGCCCTTCATTGAAAAAGATGTTGATCAAATTTGAACTTAATCAAGAAATCGGGAATGACCATCTCTTTACTCATATTGATCAAGCACTTGCCTTTGCAGCTAAATACGTAGCAAAATGAAAAAGCCTCTGATTTAGTGTAACTTTTTTTCCATTTTATAATTGATCAGTTCAATGCCCTCTTTAACAATTTTCTGCTCAACCAATACTGTAAAGCCCTGCTTTTCAAAGAAGCTTTTAGCTGTAATGCTGACCTCTGCAAAAATGGTCTCTATATGAGAGCTTTTAGCTCTTTTAAAGATTTCTTTCATAAGAGCAAAGCCAACCCCTTTACCGATCCATTCATGATGACAGTAAAAGCAATCAATATGGCCATTAGGCTCAAATTCAGCAAAGCCAACAATGGCGTCCCCTACAAGGGCTACTATCGGTTTGGTTTTTAAAAACTTTTTTTCCCAACCCTTTACTTCTAGGCTTGACGTTGGAGCCCAAACATCGACTTGCTCTTGAGTATAATGTTTAATATTAATCTGATGAACCGTATTAAAGTAAATATGAGCTAGCGCCTCTACATCTTCAGGTTGATAATTTCTAATAGATATTTTATATTTCATAACTACTTTTCATCATTGTTAGTCCATTTTTCTGCAAAAAGATCTGTTGCGCAGCTTAAAGCTCTCGCAATACCTAAGTCAACGACAGAATGCCCCCCATCTGGAACCATCCATAAAGCACTATTAGGCCAATGTTGATATAGAGAATAAGCCATCGCTGGAAGACATATTGCATCCCAACGACCTTGTACAATAATGGCTGGTAAATGCTCTATTTTTGACATCCTCGATAAGATGTGATTAGGCTCCAGAAAAAATTGATTTTTTGCATAAAAACAGAAGGCTCTCATCACGCTCAGCACCTGATTTTCATTACGGAGCATCGAATCAACAAACGCTCTATTGGGTCGGCTAGTTGCACAAATCATATCAAACTCAATAAAAATGCGAGCAGCAGGTAGATGAATAGCCGGATCTGGATGAAAGACTCTATCATAGTAAGCAGAAACTAAATCAAATCGCTCTTTTCCTGGAATATGACTTACAACGCTGTCATAAGCCTCTGGAAAAATTTTCCCCATATCATAAAACAGATGCAAGTAATCAGGCTTGCGACAAAGCCATATTCCTCTAAGGATAAATCCCAGGCAGTGTTTGGAATGCGCTTGTCCATATAACAATCCTAACGAAGAGCCCCAAGAGCCACCAAAAACAACCCATTTGTCGATCTTTAAATGTTTTCGCAGTATTTCCATATCACTGACAGAGTGATGTGGATTATTTTCCTCCATTGAGCAAAAAGGGAGAGATCGCATCGCTCCTCTTTGATCAAACATAACTACATTCCATCGATTTAAATCGAAAAATTGAGTCATGCTATCACAGCAACCTGCTCCAGGACCACCGTGTAAAACAACCACTGGAATCCCTTTGGGATTACCGTAAGTGGCATAATAAAGAGTGTGAAGATCGGAGACTTTAAGATAACCCTCTTCTCTAGGTTTCATGATTGGATAAAGAGAATGAGTCCAATTAATTTCTTGATGAGAATGTGGTATTGAAAAAATTTTATCAGAAGAAAAATTCATATCTATTTAATATTTTGCATTTTGAAAATTAAAGATAACTTTCTCACAATTGTCTAAATGAGGAATAACCTTATTATACTCTTTGAAATGGTTATCAGTATAGCCTTCTATAACACGCTTCCAAAATTTATACGCACCGATATTTTTAGGCATAACCATGACTTCCCAATTGCCTTGAAACTTATCAAAACACATCTTGGCTACTTGTCGCCCTATTCCCCTATTCTTAAATTTGCGAAGAATAAAAAATTGAGCAATATTAAAGTCGATTTTTGAATTGCTTCCTTTTTTATCAACGATGACAAAACCAGCAAGCTCCCCATCAACATGGACAAGAAAAGGAAATGTATTGTCATCTTCCCAATACTTTTTAAAATCAATGCATTCATAAAGGCCATTTTCAGGAATTGCCCAGCCTTCCTCACCTCCCATATATTGGCTCATATCATAGACATAAAAACGACCCATATTTTGAATAATAGGGTAGTCTGCTAAAGAAGCAAGGATTAGTTTTATCTTATTTTGCATCGGATTTATTTGAAATTTATCCATTATTTATAGCTTTTTCTTCATGAACTAAAGGAGCCACTCAAAGATTAATTAAGATTATCTATTAAATGCAAAAGCTTTCAAAAAGAAACCTTCTGCAACAAACTGTAAATATATTTATTAAATCTAAATTTTTTAGAAACCCTCTTGACCCTCACGTTGCGTTATTCTCTATTATTATGGCATCCTTTAAAATCAAAGGGATATTAGAGGGATCGTCAATGGCTTATACAGTTACAAAATTAGCTCAACTTTCAGGAGTGAGTGTTCGAACGCTCCATTGGTATGACGAGGTGGGTCTTCTTAAACCAGCTTATCATGGCTCCAATGGGTATCGATACTACGAAGAAGAGCAGCTTTTAATCCTTCAGCAAATTTTATTTTTTAAAGAGCTGGGGTTTGAGTTAAAGCAGATTCAAAAAGTTTTAGGGAGGGGCGATTTTGATCAAGTGGTCGCTCTAAGTTCTCACCGCAAGGTGCTCAAAAAGAATCTAGAACATACCAAAAAATTGATTAAGACCATTGACAAAACAATCGAACATTTAAATGGAACTAAGAAAATGAAAGATCATGAAATTTACCTTGGATTTACCAAGGAAAAACAAGATGAATATCAAAACTATTTAATCAATCGCTTTGGAGATAAAGTGAAAGATTCCATCAGAGAATCCAATCAAAATGTCAAAAATATGACTAAAAATGATTTTGAAAAACAAAAGCAAGACTGGCAAGACATTCTAGATGATCTAGCAAAGCAGTGGAAAAACAACTCTTCTGCTAGTTCTTCTGAAGTTCAAAAAATCATCCGTAGGCACTATGAATTGCTGAAAAAATATTGGACTCCAGATCGCCATTCTTATGCTGAAATGGGTGAAGGTTATGCAGGTTTTGAATGGAAGGATGTATTTAAACAATACGATCCTGAGCACCCTAAGCTTGCTCTATTTTTTTCTCAAGGGATAAAAATCTTTGCTGAAAAAGAATTGAACTAATAAATAAAAAAACAAACAGCCGGATATTTCTGGCTGTTTTATTGACTCTAGTTTGCACAGCATCATGTGAAATTTTTGTGATCAATCAACACTTCTTCAATAATAGCCCAAGATTGCCTAGATTCAAAATTATTTGGATTTGTAAAGCCAGCAGCTGTTATTAAGGCTTTCCATAAAGTCCAGGCGCGAGCACGCGCCCATGTTCCCGAATCAAATGAAAGCATCTCTTGAAAAGTTTCCCGACTTTTCCCATGAAACAGCGTCCAATTAATAGTAAGATCGCAAGCAGGATCGCCCACTACCAGCTGACCAAAATCAATCACAGCACAAAGCTTTCCTCCTTGTACTAGAAGATTACCAGCGCTAACATCACCATGAACCCAAACTTTTGAATGATTCCAAGTCGTCTCTAGAGCTCTTTCCCAGAGTTGAGTCGCAGCGTTTTCATCCACTTGACCTTTTAAAAGAGAGATTGCGTGGCGAATTTCCTTATCATAAACCGATAGCGATCCACCTCGATAAAAACTATGTAATCCTGGCAATGGTCCATCTTTTATATCAACTTTATGCAAAGCAATTAAAAATTGTGCCAAATCAGCTGCAAATGTAACTAGATCAGCAATTGGAGCAAATGCAGCGGTTTCACCTTCGAGCCATTGATAAACAGACCACTTCCAGGGATAATGATACTCAGGTTTTCCCATTGCTAATGGAACAGGAATCGGCAGAGGTAGACCAGGAGCTAATTTTGGCAACCACCGATGTTCTTTTTCTACTTGCAATTCATATTTAACAGCACTTGGTAAGCGAACCAACATATTTTGACCTAAATGAAAAGTTCGATTATCCCATCCTTCTATTGCTACAGGATCAATAGGTAATCCACTCCATTGAGGGAACTGTGAAGCCACAAGGCGATGCACGAGTGAGGCATCTATTAAAGTACCCGGTTTATTCATAAGGTCTTATTTCCATAAGGAAAATTTTCTTGTCAGCTCTGACACCTTATCCCACTTGCCAAATAAGACAATACCATAATAAATCAAGTCAACTTCTTTGGTTTGCTTGGTTCTCTCTATTTGCTCAAGGTATGTCCCTACTGTCATCGTGTCGGTAAAGTCTACGCAGCTAATTTTAGCTTCTAAAGCTGCCTGTCGAAGAGTTCGAATCTTATTTGAATTTGCTTTTAAAATCATAAATGGCATCTCTGAAATATTTGGGTGACTACCACCATCTCCATCAAGATAGTTAGTCAGCTGTAATGGCCCTTTTCCTATCTCAGACCCAAACCCTATACACATGTGAGCCAAGGCATTCATAATCAAGCCTGGTTCCACTTTCTCGTTCATGACTGCTACTAACTTGTTTTCAAACACCCTATCCCCCTTCATCTTTATTAATTTTGACTTAAGTTAATTTAATTGAGATCGCAGAAAAATGCATCAGAACTTTTGATTGGTTAAATTTTCAAAACCAAGTTACAATTTTACTTCGAAATAGAGCTAAACCTTAGGTTAATTAAATAGTGTCTTTATCTATCAGCTTGGGTTAATTTAATGATGCCTCATATGTGCAAAATAACTACAGTAACAATTGCGCCGCAAGTAAACTTAGGCGCCTCATTTAAAGCAGAAACCTTCTCCCCTGAGATCAACACTTTACTTTCTCTGATTCCACGACTATCTGATCACCATAGTCCCCCCTCCAATTCTCGTTTTTATATTATTACAGGTGGTCCAGGAGTTGGCAAAACAACTCTTGTCAATCAATTAAAAGAAAAAGGAATATTCACAGTTGCTGAAGCTGCTACAGATGTTATCCAGGAAGATCTTGAAAAGAATATTAAACATCCTTGGGCTCAGCCAGGTTTTCGGAAAAAAGTACTCCATAAACAAGAAGAACGGTACCAAGAAGCAAAGAACTTCTCACCCATGGAAGCTATTTTTGATCGCTCTCAAATAGATACTCTATGCTTTGCTTTATATCTCGGCGAAACTCCTTTGGCTGCTTTAGTAGAAGCGGTGCGAAATATTGTAATTCATTGTCTCTACGCCCCTACCGTTTTCCTTGTAGAGCCTCTAGATAATTATGAGGAAACTCAAATCCGAAGTGAATCGCCTCAGGAAGCAAGAAGGGTTGGCAACTTTTTAGCTGCGAGCTATGAGGCTTTGGGATTTCGCGTCGTTCCAATCTCTGCAGGATCTATAGAAGAGCGCACTGCGATCATAATGAAAAAAATCCATGAAGGAAATAGCTATAACTTTAACGTCTCTGCCCCCACTAAAGATTCTTTGAAATTGTAAGACGGATTAAACCCCAATACCTTTCTAGCTTTTTCGATGACATAAACTCGATCAATTGATTTGGGCAAAGACCACCCTCTATCCTGAAAGATATTTCTCGCCTCGGGATAATGTTTACAGATCACACGATCAGCTTGATGATAAAGATCATGAAGCTCAAATGAAGTAAAGGGCGTTTGGCTAGAAATATTCAGTATTTCAAAGCCCTTGACATCTGAAGTTAAAGCTAATTGATGCGCTAGCACCACATCCTCAAGAGCAATACCCCGATAAAGGCGATAAATAGCCATCAGTCTCTCTTCTTCAGGGAAGCATCTAGACATCCTTAGGCACAAACAAGAAGGTAAGCCCCTATTGACGGCCTTCCGGCATAATTCTTCTGCTGCTAGTTTTGTTTCATCATAAATATCTCTAGGCTGAGGAAGCAACTCTTCTGTGACCCAAACAGCTTTTTGAGGACAACTCATTGCATGACCATAGATCGATGTGGAACTTGTAAAAATAAATCGAGCTACCTTACTTTTCAAACATGCATTGAGCAAGCTCTCTGTACCCAAAACATTTACATCCCAAAATTGCTGCTTATCATAGACCCCTACGTGTGGGGCATGAAGGGCTGCCGTATGGATAACAGCATGAGCTTTTTCAACAAGCTCAGCAATTTTTGGACTTTGAATATCTATAAGATGAGTGGTATAGGGCCCTGGGCTAATGTCAATGCCAATGACGATATAATCATCTTGCAGCAACGCTGCAATAGCTCTGCCTATTCGTCCAGAGGAACCTGTTATTAGAATAGTATCGATTTTGCGCTGGCTATACATGCATTAAATTTCTAGCAGCAATTAGTAAAAGTAAACTTTAAAATAAAATGACATTCTTGAGATAGAATTTTGTAAAGAAGTAGATAGAAGATTACTTATCTACTTCTTTAAAACTTTGGTTTAACTTTTCAAAGTCAGGACTGAAGATTCAACTTTATTCTTATGGTTTATTGAAAAAGTTTTCACTGCCTGCTTTTGCATTATTAAAGAACTCTTCGCTATTTTTTCTAGCATTATTAAGAAACTCTTCGCCACCTGTTTTTGCATTATTAAAGAACTCTTCGCTATTTGCTTTTGCATTCTTCCAAAACTCTTCACCTTTTGCCTTACTGTCTTTTTCAAACTCTTTGGCTGTTTCTTGCGCAAAAGAAAAGAATGCCTTAGTAATATTTAGCATTTCTTGAAAAGTTGGAATTGATAGATCAGAGTAAAAAGAATTCATGAACTTTAAGACTTCTTTTGCTAAACCTAATTGTTTAGATTCTAAAGAATCGTCAGAAGGCTCAGGATTACTTTGTTTTTGCAGTACTTTCAATGCTACCAACGTAATCACCCCACCCATACTCATATAAATAATAGGCCTCATCCAAGAAGATGAAGACGCTTTTGTTTGTATTTTTGGCGTTTCTTCGGTTAAGGGACCAGCCGATAAAGGAATTTCTTGTACTTTCATATTGCTCCTTAAATGAAAATTAAATAATTAAAACTTATTTAGCAATAATGATACTAAAAGAGTATTAAGTCATTATTAAGAAAATAATAAAAATTATTTAACAATTGATAGGAAATTAAAAATATAATTAACTATATTTAACCACTAACCACTAACCACTATACCAACCCCATGTGCTAAGAGAAATAGAATGAAAAGTGAACAGTTTTTTAAAGAAATGTTTCGCTGCATTTGGCAAAGTCAAGATTTGAGCAGATTTGATGAGTTTTATTCTCCTGATTTTACCGAGACAATCAGCGTTGCAGATAAGACGAACCAACCCATTGAGCTCTGCATGAACTACCAAGAATTACTGCAGCAGGCAAAGAGGCAGAAAGAAGAATGCACAAGCATTACCTTAGATATAAAAAAAATTGTACATAGTGATGATCATCATATCTCTGTAAATTTCTATTCTTCTTCTATCGACAAAAAAACGGAAGAAAAACGACATCGTTGGGTTTGCGGGATCTGGCATCTTAACCAAGAAAATAAAATTGACAGAGTATGGGCAGTTGTAACTCCCTATTATGCTTCCTAGTTTAATTTGCTTAATTTTACCCTCTTTTTTATACTGATCCTATCATTACACTATAGGTATTTATGAAAGTAACAGAAATAGGACTTAGCTGGATTGTCGTTAAAGATATTAAAAATGCAGTCTCTTACTATACAAATGTTGTAGGTTTAAAGCTGGTTGAATTCCATGAGGAATTTGGCTGGGCAGAACTAGAAGGCTACGAAGGTGGAACTCGCCTTGGAATTGCTCAAGAAAATCCTCAGGAACATGTAAAAGCAGGAACAAATGCAGTGATTACATTTACAGTGGCAGATCTTGAAGAAGCAAAGCAAGAACTCCTTAAAAAAGGCGCCAAGTGCCAAGGAGACATTATTGAAGTCCCAGGGCATGTCAAAATGCAGACGGTGATTGATAATGATGGAAATTGCTTCCAACTCTGTGAGCTTGTACATCATTCATGCAGCCATTGTTAGCCATTACTCTAAAGTAAGTGAAGCGTTGGAAAAAGTAATTCTTAATTGTTTGGTTGCTTCAAAAAAATTTAGAAATGATCAACCATCAAATTTATACTTTTAGTATAGGAGAAAAAGGGTGCCTTATTTAATTTACGCAATCGACTTTCCCCATATGGAGCAAAAACGAGAAACTACTAGACAAGCGCATCGAGACTTTCTTCAATTCCATGGGAAAAAAGTTCTTGCCGCCGGAGCACTTCTTGCAAATGATGACAAAACAGTCATTGGGGGAATCTCTCTGTTTGATGGCAATAGCTTAGCCGAAGCCGAGCGCTTTGCTTACGAAGATCCTTATGCTAAAGCTGGTATACGAGCTCAGACATCTATTCACCTCTGGCGCAAACGATGGTGGGATGGTCAGTTTCTTGAAGATTCATAGAAAAAATTTCTAGTAAAGAAGTCTACAATGTCCCCTTCTGATAAACCCTCTGATACGCTAAGAAAAATAGAAGTTATTGAATATGATCCAAGCTGGCCTAAATTATTTGAATTAGAGGCACAGCTGATTAGGCAAGCGTTGGGACATAATTGCATAGAGATTCACCATATCGGATCAACTTCTATCCCTTCCGTATACCTGGGCGCTTACATAAAAAGAGCACATCCATTTTGTCTTTTACAACAATGTTGGCATCATTGGCTATGCACATCTTGAGCTTTGGTCTGAAAACAGAGCCTTCTTAAGGATGATTGTCATTGATGAGCGTTATTGTAAACTTGGTTTTGGAAGCCAATTCTTAAAACTTTGTGAGCGTTGGCTTTATCATCAAGGATTCAAAAAGTTATTGACTCAATCACCGCAAGTGACCTACCCGTTCTTTCATAGACACGGATCCTATGGATTGTCTATAATGAAGGTAAACAAGGAGGCTTGAATTTTAAGCTTTCAAACATTGAAATTCTGTCTAAATTCTTGTAGAATAGGTTCCTTTTAATAACTTCAAAGAGGGCTCCTTTGTTAACAGATCAAGAATTTACAGATATAAAGAAGTCCCTAACATTTTTCCATGTGAGCGAATTAAAAGACTTATCTAGATTGCTTGCCCTTGTAGACAAAGGAGCTAAGATGGCAATGATTATGCGCATTATACATTTCTTGCATACTGGACAAAAGCTCATTACTCCCAAAATTCCTGACGCCTCACTTGCCAAGCGAGGAGAGATCTATTCTCTTAGCCCCACGACACTCATGTTGAAAGGCTCTTATAAAAATGATTTAAAAACCCGCCTGTTTTTTAAAAGGCTTGTTGGTGATCATTTTCATTTTACCGCCTTTGGCATTGATTGGTTAAACGATCGATGGATGGAAGGGAAACCGCCAACCTATCATGAATTTGCCAAGATGTGGCAAGAGGAATACAAGAAACGTCAAAGCATGCCTGTAGCTCCTAAAGAAGAATGGGCTTATATCAATTTTGTACAAACGTTTATAAAAAGTTCGCCACAAGCTTCACGTGAAAGTGTTAATATTGCTTGGGAATGTGAACGTCAAACACATAAAGCACATATGGCTGCTTGGCTTAAAAAAATGAACTTCGAATTTTCCAATATTTAACCATCGATAAATACAATGGCTTTTCCAGTAGAAAATGAAGAAAGTACCCTGAAACTTCTTAGCGCAGCTGAGTATACGATCGCCAAACCCTTCTTTATAGACTTTAAAATTAATCAACCTATTTTACATTCAATGTTAGAAGCCAAAAGCGCAAGGATGATTTTTACCGATGATAAAATAAATCCATCTTTTATGTTCGTTTACAGTCCTTCTGGCTATGCGTTTTTAGGAGGTAATCCTGACCAAGCTTCATTAAAACAGATCGCAGCATATTTAAAGAATCTTCCTAGCGTATCTTTAGTCAGCCCACTAGACTGGAAATTTAAAAGCTTTTTTTTAGAAGCAGGCTTTACTGCTCTTGATCGGATTCAATTTAAAAGACACACAGATTCTTTTAATTTAGATTTTTGGGAAAGCAAGCTACCCATCCCATATTCTATACATAGAATTAATCCAGAAAACTTCCCTCGATGCAATTGGCACTCGTTTATTTTAAGTTGCTATGGAGACAGTAATCACTTTTTTGCTAATGGAATGGGATTTTGCTTAATGGATCAAGGCAAAATCATTAGTGAATCTTATGGGCTCATCGCAGCTAATAAAGCAGAAATCGGAGTCGTTACTGATCCAAGCTATCGCGGCCAAAATTTAGGAACAAGCATTTGTGCGATAATGCTAAATCACTGCTATCAACATCATATAGAACCGGTATGGAGCTGCGATGCCGACAATTTTTCGTCAGCAGCGATTGCAAAAAAGCTCGGCTTTGAAAAAGAGTGTAAATATTTTCTTCTTTCTCTAGCTCAAACTCCATCGGCGTAGGTATAAATTTGTCTCACTATTTTATTTTCCGCCGGACTGGAATCAACACTGACCAATAAAGAAAGTCTCCAACCTGAAGCATGAGCTGGCAAAGCGCGATGTAGCGTTCCATTTTCAAAACATACGACCTTATTATCTTTTAATCTTTCTGTCGCTTTTGCAGCTCCATTAATTAAATTTTCCATAGAATCTAGAGAAGGAGATAGCTCCATTGTCAAATCATGATCTTCTTTACAAAACTCAATCTCACTCACACCGTTTTCATTACTACTTAGTAAAAGTAAAAAATGAACTCCTTTTTCACCTGGATGAATGATCTCTGCAAAAGGGGCGCCGCTACGCCATAAAGATACATCTGTATAAAGAGGGATATCAGAATATTGATCTTTCATGAGCATGTGAATTCGCGTATTGACCTTTACTTTCCCAAGATCTTTTTCTTCTATTTGTTGTTGAATCGCCTTGATAAATTTTCTTGTAATGGGTCCGCCCACTTGCAAGGCATAATCTAAGTCGCAATTAACAAGCATGGGCTCCTTGTTGATCTCTGAGACGGTCAATACTCTTTGGATTTCAGTTAGTTCATCAGAGTCCACCGATTTAATCTTGGGAACAAAATAATAAGCCTTTTTAAGAGTTTGATTTTGGGAGCTGTTTTTTAAGCTTATTGCCCCCGGCATTGTAAGAAAAGTTTGGACATAATTTCTCGTACAATTTTGAGCTCTATCTTGAAAAATAGTTGTAGTAAGATCATGAAAAACTGCCAATCGTATGAATCCCCTCAGCCCATCTTGATGGGCCGGACTTATGCGGTGCAAAGAATATTGATCCATTGATAGAATCTCTCCATCAGCAACTTGCCGAGAGTTAATGCGAGGCATAGAACTGATTTGTGTATTAAGAGATTTATAGACGTGCTTTTCGGGTAATGTTAAGCTTACTCCATCTGTTAAATATTCTGTGTTACTTACCCCTTTGGGATGGTCACTAAAGTTAACAATATAAATTTTTACAGCGGGGTTGAATTTGGAGTAATCTAGTTCCATATTTGTTGGAGAAACACGCTCTATAAAGTCAGTATGCCATCCAGGAAGACCCGGATATTCTCCTTGTTTTAACGCATGGATTCTACTATCTACAATAATATGCAAACCTGGAATGACTCCAGAATAAACATCCCTTAAGTAGGGGTCTTCAAGAAATTTCGTTAAAAAATAGCGGGTTATCGGCCCCCCATTTTCTAAAGCATAATTTATATCTGCAGAAAGCAAAGCTGTCTCATCTTCAATAATTTCTTTTTGGAAGCAACCTTGATTTTTAGAAATAACTTTCGCCGTAGGCGGAAAGGCTAATTGATTAAATTCAATAGAAGTAGAAGCTTTTTCGGGTGGCTCTGATGAATTCAGTAACTCTTGATTTAAAGTTAGGAAAACTATTATTAGGCTGTATATAAAAATTCGCATTGATCCCTTCTTGTATCATCGATGATTAAAAAAACGATATGGGGCCCAATAAGCCAGTTATTCAACCTTATTTACAGCCCTGTCATCGTTAGTTCATAAGAATTCAAATCTCCTTATGTTGAAGGAAAACTAATCCACTTAAGATAAGAAAATTTAAACCTGATGAAGTTTTAATACAAGCTTTTGATTTGATTAAAATAGAGATTGAAAAAAGTATTCAGAATTAAAAAAAAACAATTTAAGCATCTCTTAGTAGAGCCATCGTTAGCTCATGCTTATTGTGAAAGAGATGCATGAGTTTAATTCCTGGGATTTTTTTAAATTCTTCAATGATTGCATATTGCTCATCTCCTTGAAATTTCAAGGTACAGATGAAATTAGCCTTACTGCCCATTTCAAGCCAAAGGTGGATCCAAGAGAGAAGCTTTTCAGGAAAACAAATGAGATCACTAAAAACCCAACTCACTTCTTTAAAATCATGAGGATTGATTTGAAAGGCATCTTTTTTTAAAAATGTTACGCCTGGAAAAGATTGCGCTAAGGGTGCTTTGTCAACGGCAATCACGCTAGCCCCGAGACTAGAAAGAACCCATGACCAACTGCCGGGGCTGGCTCCAAGTTCAAGGCATAAATCGCCCGGTTTTGGTCTACACCCTAATCGGGTGAAGGCTTCCCAAAGTTTGAGATAAGCTCTCGATGGAGGCAATTTTGTTTCATTAAAATGGTACTCCCCGTTTGGAAGAGGGCTTGAGCAATGAGCTGATGCAACTAATGTATTTGCATCCAGTAATGTCCAAGATCCTAGAGAAGATTTTGGCTGTGCTGCGAGAAAAGAAAGAGGTTTTGGGGAAAAATAAGGAAGCTTTTCTTGTATCAAAGCAGCTCTTCGTAAATGGGTGTGTGGATAATGCACCCAGAGACCTTGCAATGAACGTAATTTTTTTGCTCCATCACTGATGGAATCAAAGGGAATTATTTTTAAATCACGCCAAACATTTTGCGCCCAATAGACCTCTTGTTCATCACCTTCAGTGATGATGAGTCTATCAATCTGTTGTTCGACATTTTTTAATTCTCTTAAGAGGGCTTTTTCAAGACCTTCAGCTGCTAAATAACCTGTTCTTTTCATTGTGAATGCTGCCGCTTGTATTCTCCTAGACAAAGACTGGTTGCTACTGAAACATTGAGGCTTTCAACAAAGCCTGTCCCTGGAATTTGCAGTTTTTGATCTGTCAATTTAAGTAATGCTGGACTCATTCCTTCTGCTTCAGCGCCAAAAGCTAAAATCGTGCGAGGAGAATATTGATAACGATAAAGAGAGGTTCCCCCATGGCTAGAAGTGCCGACAAAAGAAAAGCCTTCTTTTTTCAAACTATTTATGGCTATGATCGGCTTATCCAGCCTAACGAGTCGAACAATTTCTGCCCCACCTTTGGCAATGCGGCAAGCAGAGGGACTCAATATAGGGAGTTTATCTCCGAGGATGTATGGGATACCAAAGTGAGCGCAAGTTCTCATGATGGACCCAATGTTATGAGGATTTTGTACCCCATCAAGATAGAGCAGACAAATTTTAGGTTTCTTCAAAGATGAGAGGCATTCTGAGAGACTGATGGGCAACAGCTCCTTTGCAAGCACGCAGATACCCTCATGATGAACCGAGTCGGAAACTCGCGTTAACTCTTCATTGGAAACTATATGATAAACTTTTTTTTGCCCAGCGCACCACTTAAGAACATCTTTAAAAGTTTTAATATTAGACTCATGAATGTAGATACGAATGATATCCTGAGGTCTTTTTTCCCAAATAGCTAAAGAGGCATGGATGCCGTAATATTTCTGTTCCAGTTGTAAACCTTTATTTTAAAAGATAGCACTAATAGGATAGCCTATTTTCAGATAATAGTTAATCAGAATAAACCCAGATTTGAATAATTACCCCCGTTTAAATCTTTTTTTTAATTTTGCTCAACTGAACACTTACAACAAGCTTCTTTATGATCCTTTTTCTAAGCATACTTGAAAGATCTGCTTAACTATTAATCTGATCTTAACATAAAATTGTTATCCTATTTGCATTATCGATCAAGAAAGTTAAAAAATAAATCGAGGGTACTATGTCAATTGCAAAAGTTTTAAGTTCATCTGCAGCAACCTATAACGTTCCAATGGTCGGGGTTGTGGTAGATAAGTCTGGTTCAATGATCCCCTATATGGATGATGTAATCAAAGGCGTAACTCAGCTCATAAAAAGTCAAGCTCAGTGCAAAAAAGAAGGCTTTTTTAACTTAGCTGAATTTTCTGATGGTTATAGAACTGTTTTAGACAGTAAATTTAGCGAGATCAAGTCATCCTTTCGCTACAATTACTATCCTAATGGCGGCACCTGCTTATATGATGCAATTGCTCAAATGACAGAGAACATCGAAAATAAAATAGCCTCTGCTGCTACAAAAGCTGCTGCAAAGGCTAAAGTAGTTATTGCCATTATGACTGATGGAGAAGATACAGGATGCAGAAGATCGGCTCGTGAAATAAAAGAGCTTATCGAAAGAAAAGCAAAAGAAGGATGGCAATATTTATTACTCGGCGCTCTTTCCTCGACCCCAGCAATTGCTGAAGAAATAGGTATTTCAAAAGATCGAGCTGCTATTTTTGGCGAAGGCAATGTAGAAAAAGCCATCAATTTGATCGATAGCAAAATCCAAAGTGCCATTAAAGGGAAAAAACTACACATCACTGCTGAGGAAAGAACGATTCTTGCTCTTCCTGCAGGCAAAGATAAAACAGAGTTGTAAGAATGATCTCTAACGTGGAATCTTCGATAGCCAGCGCCGCTCTTCAAACAGATCCGGTAAGCTTGAAAAAAAGCTCTTTTGCATCCTATGCAAAAAATGCAGCTGATACGTTGGGTGGTTCACTTGTTGCTGGATGGAAAGGATTTTGCGTCTCTCTAGTAACAAGCGGCGTCTCTTTTCATTTGTTAGATGCCGTAGGTCTTTTTCGCCCTTCGCCCGAGCTGGGGGTGGTGCTTGTTACAACTTCTGCACTTTTTGGAACGAGCCGAGCCATTCAGCACCTTATTCAAAACCCCTCTTCAGATCAAGATCAGAAACCAACAGGTAAAATCCAAACTGTTGCTAAATCCGTATTCCAAGGGGCGGAAGATGGCGCGGTTACTTTGGGTTCAGGGTTAATAACATTATTTACTGCAATAACGACTCACAGAGCCGCCATTTATAATGAGCTGCTCCTTGCTGCTGTACCGATATCGATTTTAGGCCCTGCTGTTTATAGTTATTTGAACCAGCTTAAGAAAGAATCGGACCAAGAACAACCCCCTAGCACGCAAAATCGTCTCTCTAGCATTTTTCAAGCGCTAGGCAAAGGAATTTTATCTTTTCTTTCCGTTTGCGCAATTGTAGAATTAGGGGGAATGTTAACACCGTATCACACCAGGATAAAAGCAGAGGAGGCGATCGTTGCTTTGTCGCTGATGACGGCCCTAGCAAGTAGTATCGAGCACTATTATTCTAGCTCGCAAGCTATTGATTCAAAGAACAGAATTCGAACAAAAGTCATTAATTTACTGCCTGTTGCATATTACAGCTCTGGCCTCATTTTTCTGGCTGGTGCTATTGCAAAAAATCTCAGCATAGATCTTGTGGATATGGGCCTAGGCGTACTTTTTTCAACTGCGCTTAGCATCGGAGCGCAAAGTATTTTTCAAGTAACCAAATCAAAAGGCACAATACTTACAAATAAAATCGCAGCCGCTACTAAGTGGACATTTCAAAGTATTAACTCCCTATTTTCTAACACGTATCGAAAATGGCAAAATACTTCAAAAACAAACAAGCTAGGCATAGCGTCCCTCTCAATGGCTGCACTTGCATATCTAAGCATTCTCTATGTAGGTCCTGAAAACGCTTATAAAACAGGTCAAGATTTATATTATAAAACGGCTTTTACTGAAAAAACAGATGTAACAACACAATCATTAGGTGAATGGATAAGGGGATATTCTGACTTTGAGGAAATGGAGCGTTTAGCAAGCTTAACTGAAAATAATGATTATCAAAATTTTGAAGACATTTCTTGCGCAGAAATTTTGCAAACTTGCCATCTTAATGCAACCGCATTAGCAGAGCATAATAAGGTTTATATTCAAAAGGCTTTAAAATTTCATCCCGATAAATTCAATAATTGCCAAGCTGAAAGAACACTAGCCGAAAAGGCGATGATCGCTTTAGCCAGAGCTAAAGAGATCATAAAAGCTGATAAAGAGTGTCCAGGACAAGATGAAGACGGCTGTTTAAAGAATGAGCAAGAAGCAACCATCACTAGAATATTGCAACAACCAACCTCTTATTTTGGAAAACTAATTGGAGCAATTCCAACTTGTTTTCTCCATGTAGAAGGCCAAGAACGCCCAGTTGAGACATCCATGCATTACTGTAAGGATATGGTTTAACAGGGCATCTTCTCTCACTGCACCTAATAAAATCAACTAAAGCACCCTCTCAGCAGAGGCTTCATTTGTTTTCTAACGAATTAAAGCGTTATTAATCCAAAAATGAGAGAAACAATGAACAGCACAATAAAGATAAAAAATAGAACTTTAGCAATTTTAATTGCGACACCCTCTACTTTTCTAAAACCGAAAAGACCGGCAACAATTGCAATCACTAAGAAAACGATCGCCCATACTAACATAATAGTCTCCTTTTTTCCTTTTAACTTATAACACATCATAGGATTTTTAAATCCTTAACTTTTGATTGAGAAAAATTTAGAAATTGTCTTACGCTGGAGGACTGAAAATGATCAGTTTTGGAGAGCTATGAGCAAATCAAATGAAAAAAAATTATTTGCAGTTTATTTAGGTGGACGAGCCGATAGATCCAATATCGAATTACATGACGTGGTTTTTGTTGTAGGCACATCGATCGAGGAAACTTACCCATTACTAGCTAAAAAATGGTTTGGCAATTTAAAAGGCTTTCATATTGATTCTTATGTTGAGCTACAAAATATCGACGGCTACAAAATTAACCTTTCCCAATCCCCTATCCAAGAAGACTCTTTAAAGAAGTTATATTTTATCAATCTGGGTGCTTATAAATTTGGAGAATTCACAGAATACCATCAAAGTGCCTTTTATATCGCAGATTCTGCTCCAGATGCGATAAGACGTGCAAAATCAGAATTATGCCAAGGACTTCACACTATTCATAAAGATGATGTTGTCGTGCTAGATCAGGTTAGTAATCCGATGGATTTTGACGTTGATGATGTACTAGAACTTGGAGAGGTAGACTCCTATTATATTTCTTTCACCCCTACAAAATCTGTAGAGCGCATGATACCAACTTCTGCCTACATTAAATTAGATTTATTAGTAGCAAAATAAAACCTCACATAGATAATGGACTTAAGATGTTGGATTTGATATCTATTTTTGCTTCTATTCAAATGAAAATGGAGAGCTCCATTTTGAAGTTTTAAATGAGTAAAATTCAAAATTTAAAATAACATGCTTGTTTATGAAAAACACAAATATATCAAAGAGTAGTTAAAAGATGAGCGCTTTTTTCAAGAGTAAGATCCAAGAATTTTCATTTATAGTTATCATCCTTTTTGCCTTTATTGCGTTCTATATCGAAACAGATATCTACACTCCAAGCTTTCCTCAAATGATGAACTATTTTGGAACCAATGAAGACACTATCCAAATGCTTTTAAGCATGAATTTCTTGGGATTATGTTTATCTTGTTTATTCTTTGGGCCCGCTTCAGATGCATATGGAAGAAAACCCATTCTTTGCATTGGGTTATCTATTTTTATGTTAGGAAGCGTGGGTTGCGCAATGACTCATTCACTAAATTGGATGATTGCCTTCCGTTTCCTACAAGGTATAGGATGTGGATCCATTACAAGCGCCGGACTCACTTTATTCTTCGATGTTTATCCCCCTAGTCAATCATCACGACTCGTATCTATGTGTAATGGAACTGTGGGTGGAATGATGGCGTTGGCCCCCATGCTTGGCAATTGGATCAGTCTTTCTGTAGGATGGAGAGCGAATTTTTATTTAATCGCCGTTCTTGCAACCCTTTCGTGCCTTTCAATTTGGTTTTTTATTAAAGAAACTCTGCCTATAGACAAAAGAGTCAAACTGAGTTTGCCTAATGTTTTGAAAAGCTATTACTCCATTCTCAAAAACTTTCCATTTATGGCTCATACTTTCATATGGTGCTTGGCCTTTAGTATGGTGATTGTTTTCATTGCTAATCTTTCATTAATTTTTGTTGATTACTTAGAGGTGCCTAAAGAAGTTTTTGGATACTATCAAACGGCAATTATGGGAGTTTTTTTTGTAGGTAGCATGAGTGGAGCTTATTTAATCAAAAAAACTGGAATGATTTCTACAAAAGCTTTGGGAAGCATGCTTTACATATTAGGAGTTGTGCTTCTTGCAGTCTTGTCGTTTTTAACCATATCTTCACCTTTATTAGTAATCGTTGCGATGTCTACGGCCAGTTTTGGATGCGCTCTTGCAGTGACCATCTATTTTACCTACTCTATGACTCATCTAGGGGATGGTCTAAAAGGTTCGGCTATGTCGTTAACCCAATCCCTTAGATTATTCTTATCATCGGGTTTAGTATGGGTTGCAGCAAGAGGGTTTGATGGAACCATACGACCTATGAGTATTCTTGCTATTGTTTGTACAGCTATAAGCTTACTACTTTATGCTGCTTTACATGTAAGAAAGCAGCATTTATCTCTCGATACTCAGGCAGAGAAAGAATAAAGATTTACTAATTTTTTTGACTACTGTGCATCTCTTTTAATGTTTCTGAAATTTTAGAAGATGAAAACATGGTTTCTCGAATTTGATCTGCGATTGCATTGGCATTTGAAGGAGAATGAGGAACAAAGATTGTATTTGTTTTGGAAGATGACCCCAGCTCTCGAAGCATATCAAAATACTGAATCATCAAAATCATCTCTGTTGCTTTTTCAACGTGCATCGTAGGAATCTGTTTATGCATCTCTTCTAATGATTGGCTTAATCCTTCTATAATGGCCTGTCTTTGCCCAGCAACCCCTTTTCCATGCAATATATTAGCCTCAGCTTCCCCTTCTGCTTGTTTAACACGTAAAATCTTCTCTGCTTCCCCTTTTTCATTGGCTGCAATACGCAGTCTTTGAGCTGTATTAATTTCATTCATTGCATCTTTGATGTTTTGATTCGGTTCAATATCGGTAACAAGTGCCTTGATGATTTCATATCCAAATTCTGCCATAATCTCTCGAAGCTCATCTTTGACTTCTTTGGCAATCTCATCTTTTTTTGAAAAAACATCGTCCAATTCAATCGTTGGTACTTTTGCTCGCACGACATCAAAAACGAAGGCTTGAATCTGCTGAGAAGGAGATTCAAGGCGATAAAAAGCGTCATAGATGGCAGATGGCATCGCACCATATTGAACAGCGCATGTGATTTTGACAAAAACATTGTCTTGAGTCTTTGTCTCAATATGCACATCTAATTGTTTGATTTTTAAATTTACTTTCCCCGCTATTTTTTCTATAAAAGGCATTTTAAAATTTAACCCTGGCTTGGCGATGCGAGAGAAGCGCCCAAATCTTTCAACAACAACAGCTGTTTGTTGATGAACTAAAAATAAGCTAAAAGAAAGAGTTAACATAAAAAACAAAAGCACACAGCTAAAAATAATCATAACAACAACCTTTGAATAATCGACTTATAAAAATATCTCTTTTGAACAGTCTCAGTTTCGGAGGGAAGATTTTATAGATATTAAAAGAATAAAGGCAAGTTTTTAGCATTTAGCTTTTTGAGATTTGGAAGTGAAAGGTATATTCAAAATTTTTTACTGGCAAAAAATGATTCTTTTTTCAAATATCGTGTCTAAAAGCGAAGGCACCCATGACAATTATTGAGCAACTAAATGAAGGCATCAAAGATGCAATGAGAAGCAGAGATCAAATTCGACTATCCACTTTGCGAATGCTTAAATCAAAAATTATGACTGTGGATGCTCGTTGCTCACTGCCTGACACAGAGGTCTTAAAGCTATTCAAAACATACTATGGAAGTATTCACGAGGCCATGGAACAAGCGCAAGCAGTCAATCGCCCAGAAGCTGCTGAACAGCTAAGAAGTGAGCTAAAAATCATTCAAGAGTTTTTACCAAAACCACTTTCTGCTGAAGAAACAAAAAAGCTCGTTGAACGGGCTATTTTGGAATCGGGAGCTAAAACCAAAAAAGATTTAGGATTAGTTATGAAAGCGGTCATGAAACTCAATAGCTCTGCAGATGGCAAGCTAGCTAAGGATTTAGCAAGCCAGCTACTCGCTGATTAAGAAGAAAGTCAGCATTCTAACTAGACAAATTTGAATAACAGAGGAAGCAATGGCTACAAACTGCGATCAAAAGCAATTGTTCTTCAAAAAATTCAAAATAACATGCAAGGAGAATACTCTCTATTTTTCCACTTTATTATGAACTTCATTTATCTCACTAATCAGATAATTTGAATCAAAGCGAAGGATAACAATAATGACCAAATCGTCTTCTTTTTCTGTGGCAAGCTCATAGCGAATAACCGCTGTTCGGTTATCGGTCATTATGAGCACTTCTTGCACATTCATCGACCAAGCCCCAAGCCATTCTTTGCCTGCATCAAGTTGAGCAGCAAAATGTTCTTTTCCTTCAAAAAGCACTTTTCCATTACGCACTTTCTTGCAGTTTGTCGAGCAGAGAGGTTCTATGTCCTTTGACTGGTAATCTGTTTGTAATGTTCCAATTTGATTAAGTATCTTAATATAATTATTAGTAGCCTTGGTCAAAACTTCTTTTTCCGACAATGACATATTACTTTCCTCTATAGTGATACAAACCTTGTCATTAAGACTTGAAGGTTCTGCAGCAGAAAATCCTCTAAACTCAGTACGCATAATTACAAAATGAACCCTATGATAATGGCAACACTTATACCTTGATGAGCTACAAAAAGCATCCAAAAATTAGATGTGGAGAGAATCGAATACGGATCACTTAACTACCTCATATTTCAACTGCACTAAACCGCTTGGATAAGATTCAGTAGATAGAAGACGACATTTATGTTCTCTATTCATGGTGCTAAAGAGTGGGATTCCTGATCCTAAAACGGTAGCTATTACAGATATTGTGATATCATCTACGAGTCCTAACTCCAAAAATTTAGATACAGTAATCCCCCCATCAACCCACACATGCTTGATACCTTTAGAACAAAGCATAGCTACTAGATCGGTCAGTTGTCCACAAAACAACTCTGCTTCTTCCCTAACTTCTTTTAATGTATTACTAAGCACGATCACCCTTTTGCCCTTATAGGGCCATTCACCAAAGGAAGAGACTACTTCATACGTGTTTCTACCAAGAACTAATGCATCAATGCTATTAATAAATTTCTTAAAGCCGTAGTCCTCATCACCTACATGACCATACTCTAGCCAATCAAGACCACCATCTTTACGGGCAATATAGCCATCAATGCTTGAGGCAATGTAGATGGAGATTTTAGGGCTAGTAGTTTTAGCTGCCAATGAACTGATCATAGGTACCTCATGATGATTTTTTCTTTCATAGTTTTTAGGGGATAATTTTTCCCACTTAACAGATATTCTAAGCTAATACCCTGAAGAACTGAGCGGAGATAAGTTGCTTCATCATCAGGATCAGCATAGCCAAGGTCTTTGTAGAGTTGTCGTTCTGCAGTGAAAAGACGGTCAAACCACATCTTATATTTTTGCATGGCTTCTCTAATAGCAGCGGTACCTTCTGTTGACAAATAGAGCATATAGAGAAAGCGCAGCCAATCTGATCTTATTTCTAGCTCGCTTAAGACAAAATCGATTAAAAACACGATACGTTCTTTAGGGTCTTTGATTGTTTCTAGGTTTTCTATGAGAGGCGTCCACTCTTCTAATCTTTGTTTTGCAAAGATGATTAGCAGCTCTTTTTTACTATCAAAATAGTGATAAAAAAGAGCTTTTGAAACCTTTGCTTGCTTAGCAATATCAGCTACGCTACTGCCATGATAGCCATTAGCTGCAAAAACCTTAAGAGCTGCGGTGAGAAGTTTTTCCTTTGTATCCATCTCGTCTCATTTTTTGGGATTTTGAACTATATGATTTAGCAGACCCTTTTTTTGAAGGATCTTGCGTTTACTTGTCCATTTCCACCAGGCAGCAGGCTCTCCACCAGAAGCTTCATGAATGATCGCTGCAAATACATCCCATACACAGGGGTCTTGTCTTGTTTGTGTACATCTTTCCAGTTCGTGAAACAAGACGGTGGGATTTTTATTTGACAGTTCCTCCACAGTATGGATGCCTAAAAGATGCAAATCTTCAAGTGTTGCTCTTCCAACATTTTTTAAGTCACTGAGTTGTTTCATATGCCCCTATAAGATGACGGGTTTCGATAATCAAAATGGAAAGAATAACAAAAATTGACCGATCGGTCAATTGTTTTGTTTTTTTTGAAAGCAGATCAGATTATTAGGCGTGCTCAGTAAAAATTATTTATAATTGTATATAAATTACTTACCCCTTTAAAATACCCAGCAACTAGGTATTTTTAATGAAATCACCCAACAAAACAAGATATGCGATTTTGGGAATCCTTCTTGATGCCCCAAGCACTGGCTATGAGATTAAATCTCTTATGAAGAGATCAACCGTTTATTTCTGGCGTGAATCTGATTCGACCATCTATCCAATGTTGAAGATTTTGTCTGAGGAAGGAAAAACTTTTTCGAAAGTGGTCAATGTGGGAAAGAAAAAGAAAGAAGTATTTTCTATTACTGAAGCTGGACGGATGGAATTTAAGGCTTGGCTTAAAAGTCCGACAAGCGAGGAAACCCCGCGTAATGAGTTTCTTCTCAAACTCTTTTTTGTAACAGATCGCCGTGAGATGATTCGACTGTTTCAGGAGAGATTAGAGAAAATTGAAAAGATCTATGAAGAATATAAAAAAATTGAAGAGAGACTAGAAAGTATAACTGACTCACCTCATAAAGCGATCCGTCTCACAGCATTGAGATACGGATTAGCTCATCTTGAGTCTGAAATTAAATGGTTGAATGATGAAAACGGTAAATAAAATACAAAACAAAATATTAATTATTGGCGCGGGACTTGGCGGATTGGCTTTAGCTCAAGGCCTTATCAAGACTGGATTTGATGTCACAGTTTTTGAAAGAGATGAAAGCCCTACAAGTCGACCTCAAGGATACCGGATTTCAATTAGATCATTGGGTATAAATGCATTGTCTGCATTATTGCCCAATGAAAAAATGAGTCGTTTATCCTTGGCCAAGGTTGCTGATGTTGGCAATGGATTTATCTGCGCAAATGAACAAATGAAACCTCTTTTCAGTCTTCCGCAAGGACAGGATGAAGCTATCCAGTTTCTTCGCTCAGAGTTAAGAAGTCTATTGTCGGAAGGAGTCCATATTCAATGGAACAAGCGTCTTGTCATGCTTGAAGATGATGGGAATCAAGTGATGGCCCATTTTGAGGATGGATCATCTGCCGCCGGAGACTTGCTTGTTGGGTGCGATGGAGCAAAATCTATCGTAAGAGAACTTTTGCCATCAGTGTACGGAAATCGTCTTGGATCGATTCCAAAAGTAATTGATCATAATCGCGCTATTTTGGGCGGACAGATTGACCGCACCCCAGAATGGGACGCGCTGCTTCCATTAAATAAAACGGGAATGGTTCGTTTTGTGGGACCTAATTCGCATTCCATCGGTGTATGTTTTTCAGAACGAGCAGATAGAAGTCCTACCATTTACTGGGTATTTGTAGAAGACATAGGAGATCGCAATGCTCCTTGGTATCGGTTTGATCAAGGATTAGAATGTCGTAAGCGAATATTAGATCATTGTAAGCAGTTGATGAAAAATGAACCTTGGCATGAGAATTTGAAAAAGCTAGTCTACGATACTCCAGCAGAAGCAATAATGGCCCCTTGGCTTTTACGCACGACTCAATTTCCTGACTCTAACCTATTTCCTATAGTTCCTTCAGGTAGGGTGACTCTTGTTGGCGATTCAGCCCATGCCATGCCTCCAGACCGAGGGCTAGGTGGAAATAATGTATTTGAAGACGCCAGATTATTATCAACTTTACTAGCTTCTTCTCTAAAGCCTATAGATTGGCCAAGCTCGATTGAGAAATTTGAAAGAGAGATGTTTGCTAGAGTTAAAGTTGCGGTTCAAGAATCTGAGAGTGCAGCTCTGTATTTTCATAATCTCCGCCCTCATTCATGAAAGCAAAGCCTTCGAATAATTGGAAGAGGAGAGAAGCATTTGAAACTTTTGATTGGAATACACTAAGCAAAGAATGGCCGTATTTTTTCAAATACGGCCATTCTTCTTTAAATAAGGCCAAATAACTTGAAAAAATGGCCGTATTTCAGTTAAAATGGCCGTATAAGACAAAGGTGGCCGTAATGAGCTTACGTGACAATAAAATGATTGTATTGAGGGCACTAGGTTTGGAATTCGAACCGATCGGTCTGCCAGAGCTGATGAATAGATTGGGAGAAGATTTTAAGGAAAGATTAGTCAGGAGATGGTTGCAGCTTCTAGTTAGAGAGGGAGCTGTTAAGAAAATAGGTCAAAAGCGCGGAACTAAATATATTGTAGTAGGTCGATCGGAAGAGGCTAAAGACGAAATAAGCAGTTGTTTTAGTTCGGCAAGTCTGAAAGTTATTGAGTTCGTGAAGAGGCCCTTGTTTGAGCGACAACCTGTTGCCTATGCTGACGATTGGTTTGATAGCTATCAGCCTAATTCTAGCTACTATTTATCAGAGGTGTTGCGACGGCAGTTGCAAGCATCAGGGGAGCGATCTAATGCCAAAGATCCAGCAGGCACTTACGCTCATCAAATTTTTAATAGGCTGATCATTGATCTGTCATATAACTCCTCGCGCTTAGAGGGAAATACCTATTCCTTGTTAGATACTGAACGTTTGCTGCTTCATGGCGATACTGCCGAAGGAAAGCTCGATGAAGAGAAGGCGATGATTTTAAATCACAAGGAAGCTATTCGTTATCTTGTTGATAATGCACCAAAAATCGAAGTTAATCGTAATGTCATATGTACACTACACTTTTTGCTATCTGATGGACTTGTGCAGTCAACGGAAGCGGGCAAGGTACGAAGGCATGGCGTTCGCGTTGGAGGGTCAACCTATATCCCATTTGAAGATCCAAAAAGATTAGAGCAGCAACTGGAGAAGATTGCTCATAAGGCAATGCAAATTAGAGACCCTTACGAACAGAGTATTTTTCTATTGATTCATATTAGTTATTTGCAAGCCTTTGCAGACGTGAACAAACGAACTGCTCGGCTATCAGCTAACATATCGTTGATTCGAGGAAACCTTGTGCCGCTCGCATTTAGTGATGTCAGAGTCGAAGACTATATGTCAGCAATGATTGCAATCTATGAACTTCAAAACGTGAAGCCGCTGGTAGACCTATATGTTTATTCCTATCTACGTACCTGCGCAGCCTATGATTCGACAGTTAAAGCAATGGGCTTTGATGAGGTACGCGTGCGGTATCGACAAGAAAGAAAAATAGTGGTTAGGAACGTAATCTTACAAAGATTAATCGGAGAGGAAATAAAAAAGTTTGTAGATACAGAGGCAAATGAGCAGATTCCAACAACAGCACGGGCAGACTTTGTGGAAGATGTCCTAGAAGACTTAGACCAGATGGATGAAAGCAGGTTGGCTGGTCTAGGCATCACGCCAGAACAATTGAAGGAGTGGAAAGAGAGGCATTTGAAACTCTCAAATGGAAAAAGATCTCACTGCTAGCTATTCTTTTTTCTAAATACAAGACCTGAATAAGAAAGAGGAATCCTCATGAAAATTGCCATTAGCTCTGATGAATATTACCCTATTATTGACGTACTTATTGAAGATATTCAAAAAAGAAATCATGAAGTTCATTACTTTGGGCCTCGAAATGCAAAAGATCAGGCTGTTGATTGGCCAAAAGTAACTGTTCAAGCTGTAGAAGAAGTTAGAAACAAAACTGCTGACGAAGCAATTATCCTTTGTTGGACAGGAACTGGTTGTTCCATCATTGCAAACAAAGTCAAGGGCATACGCGCAGCTCTCTGTTTTGATGCCGAAACGGCAAAAGGGGCAAGAACTTATAATCATGCCAATGTGCTGGCCCTCAGTTTACGTTTGATCTCCCCTGGAACACTGAAAGAAATCCTGGATGCTTGGTTTAAAACTCCTTTCGGAAACGATGCCTGGAATGTTCAACAGGTGAAGCGAGTGGAAGAATTTGAAGTTCATGAAAAAAAGAGATAGCTATTGTTTCATTTTTTATATCTCAATGGAAGAAAAGAGCCATTCAGAACTTTTGAGTAGCAAGTGAGTGCTTGTAAAAGCAATCACTTCGAGCAAATGTGTATATTCAGCTAATTCTTTTTGAACATTGCCAAGATATGCCACTTTAGTATTTCAGCATAAATCTGGGTATATCCCAACGCTTCTATTTTCTCTGTCAATTGCTCTGGCAGAAAAGCGTAGTGTGTTAATCCTTTTTCAGGGCCATTTTGAGGCACATAGGTCTGCTTATCATAGAATCGTAGGGTACAGCAAATGCCGCCATGTGAGTCCTCATACAAGCCGTCTCCAAGATCTTTGAGATCAAGTGAATTAAAGTTTGCAGTCTTCACAATAAACAAGCCCCCATGCTTCAAGATCCGCGTGATCTCAACAAAAAGCTCCTCTATCTTCGGCAAGGTATTGTGATTCAATGATTGAAATGCAATGGCTGCATCCAATGACCCGTCCTTAAATGGCAATGACTGGTACATATCCTGTTCAAGGACGTTAAGAGATACCTGAGCTTTTTGTGCTTTTGCTTTTGTCTTTTCAATGCCCTCATTGGAGATTTCCAGTGCATGCACAATCTTCCCTTGTTTTGCCAAAGCAACAGCAACAGTTCCATCGCCAGAGCCAAGATCAAGGACAGTTTGGACATTCTCCTGCTTAAAAAACTCCAGCATTTTTTGAGGGATATCAGCCTTGAAATGCCCATCAACGCTATCGTTTTTCCACACATCATCATACTGTTCCATAGATATCGAAACCCCTCTGCCTAACAAAAAACAAAGCAACATGGATTGATTGATTTTTCAGCTCGAATAAGATTTTGTCTTCGAACTGCAATGACCACTAGCTATTAATCATAGGTCGATGTTGCGATTTAGGCAATGAATTTTGAAGATCATCCAACCAGTTGGAGGTGGAGAGACGCATTCAGAACTTTTGACTGGGATAAAATTCCTACTGAGGTGATGGTTGGTTCCGCACAAGATAGGTTCGATGCTAAAGGAAGCCTGACCGACCCTAAAACTCGTCAAAAAATTGCAGAACTTCTAGCTGCACTCACTGCTTGTGCAAGACATCGATCTGCTTTAGCATAACAAGCCATCTTGCTCTCTCTCGATCCCTGATCCTATTTTCTGGAAGCTCATTTCCCTAGTCACAGTCTACTAACCCCCATTAATCTCGTTCATAGCAAGCTAGTTTTTAGGCTGTTACGTCTTTTTGCTTTGGATATATAAAATCGCTGATTTCATCTGGAGCTCCTCTTGTTATTCTAGATGCACGCAGTGGTAAATGGGACGATGGGAAACGGATTGCAACTGCTCAAGCGTTGTCTGATAAAGCAACAGTAAAGCAGGCAGGAAAACTTATCCCAACCAAGAACTCATTAGTTGTAGTCTATTGTAGCAATATCCAATGTCCTGCGAGCAATAATCTTGCAAGACACCTTTCCGAACTTGGCTATTCAAATATCTTGAAATACGACGAAGGAATTCAGGAATGGATCAACTCAGGACGTTCAGTTCGCGAAACCCATTAAGGGAAGGGCATCGCGTTAGTCAAGCGCTGATTTTCTTGATTTTAGGTGATTCTGTCTAAGCTCATGCAAAATTTTTATGTAACGGCGAACATGGTCTTGAATTTAGCAACTCGCGCTCGAGAAATCTTTGAGAGTTCTGAAGTGGGTGAAAAACGACAACTTTTGAATTTAGTATTTCAGAACTTGCAACTGAGAGGCTTAAACCTCTCAGTTTCAGAGCAAGAACCATTCTTAACGATGTTGGATTGTAAAGATCATCCAACCAATTGGAGGTGGAGAGAATCGAACTCTCGTCCTAAGCGTACTCCACATCGATATCTACATGCTTATCATCTCAATTTTACAACTTACTCCAATGTGAGATGCCCCATCAGAAGTAAATCGGCTTTTTTGAGTCTCGGAAATTTCTATAAAAAACAAAACTCAAAATCCCATACCAAGTAAACTGACGATAATTCTAAAACCCTCGGTCCAGCGTTAGGTTATCGAGCTTTCTAAACGGTTAGGTTTAGGCAGCCATTTCAAGAGCTGCATCAGAATAACCGAAGTCACCTGCTACAACTTTTGACTTTCTTTGCTTGTTAGCAATTATGTTTTTGCCAGATGATTTAGGAGGCCAACTGACGTCCTCCGCATGCAATCGGTGCTTCGAACCCTAGTCGAAACCTGTACACCCCCGATAAAAATTATAACAAAAAAGGACTTTTTTGACAAAATTTTACTTTAATTAGTCTTTTATTACTAAAAGAACTATTATTCCCATTTTGAAAATCCATCAAGAAGAATGATAATGAACAGGTCCTTTTTCCTAAAGCAGTTTTTTAAAGATTTTAAGCATACAGGGGCTGTCTGCCCTAGCTCAAAAGGACTCACTAAGAAGATGCTTCAAGGAATTGATTTCTCTAACCCCGTCCATATTGTAGAGCTCGGGCCGGGCACAGGCAGTATGACCTCGATAATACTTTCCAAGATGCACCCCAAGTCTAGGCTTTCTTGCATCGAAATTAACCCTCAATTTTGTAAAAGCCTCGAAAGATTTAGTCCAGATCAGCGCTTTAAACTCTATCAAGCCTCTGCTTTAAATTTTAAATCTTGCCTTGAAGGACAGCCCGTAGACTATGTGATTTCAGGGCTTCCTCTTGCTAACTTTCAAAAATCAGAAATCAAAGAAATTTTTAATGAGGTTGAGACTGTTCTCTCCCCAGGGGGCCGTTTTGTTCAGTTTCAATACACAATGAAGCTTGACCAGTTCTTTAAGACACGGTTTAACCATGTCTTAAAAAGCTTTGCCTTTCTTAACTTGCCTCCGGCTTTTGTCTACAACTGCTCTTTTAAAGCACCGTTGCAGCCAACGAAGACAATTCTGAGCGCTCAGTAACTTCAAAAGTCATATGTCCAAAAATCTTATTATTGCAAAATTTAGAGATTGCAAAAGTTAATCCATTGGTATCCTCATCTAAATAAGGATTGTCTATCTGAGTGGGGTCCCCTGCTAAAATGACTTTGGTCCCTTCTCCAGCTCTTGAAATAACCGTTTTAATCTCATGAGGCGTTAAGTTTTGGGCCTCATCAATAATAATAAACATATTAGGGAGAGTTCTTCCTCTGATATAGGTCACAGCCTCTAGTTCTAGCCTTTGGCTTTCTTTAATCCATCTTAGACTTTCTTGAGTGCCCTCTTCATCTCCAGATGAATGGCAAAGATACTCTAAGTTATCATAGATAGGTTGCATCCAATGATAGAGTTTCTCTTCCTTGGTCCCCGGTAAATATCCTATATCTTTTCCGAGTGGCATAATTGGACGACTGACCAGTATTTTGGAATATTGAGCATCATCAAACACTTTTTTAAGAGCGCAAGCCAAAGCAAGTAAAGTTTTACCGGTTCCTGCTTGACCTACTAAAGTGACTAATTTTATGTCATCTTTAAGTAAAAGATCTAAAGCACATCTTTGTTGCATATTACGAGGTTTAATTCCCCATAAATCTTGAGGTAACGCTTTAAGTGCTAATAATCTTTTTTGCTGGCTATCATAGCGACCCACAATTTGAGTGTGGTCATTGGCATTTAAAATGCAGTACTCATTCGTAGACAAGTGCGGATCTTCATAGTCCATGACTCCATTTTTAAGAAAAAGATCTATCTCTTTTTTAGACACATCTAAACTCTTAATTCCCGTATAAAGGTTTTTATGGGAAATAGAGGTATTTTTGTAATCTTGCGCATTGAGACCTATCATTTGAGCTTTAAGCCTAACCGCAAAGTCTTTAGATAAGAGCGTCAATGAAGGGTGCTCTTTGGAGAGCATGTGAGCGGCTTGCAAAATTTGATTCTTGGCCAAAGCTTTATCAAAGTTTAACTCTGTATGAAGATCATTTTTATATTTTGAGTAAATCTTTAAGGTTGAACCATTCTCAAGGTGTACTCCGGATACTAAATCAGATGAATGATTGGAATAGGCCCTTTCTTCACTCATAATGACCGAGCCATTGGCAACAAGGTCTAATTGATTATATCTTTTTTTGATTTTATCAAAGGCTCTCATAACTAGCCTTGCATTTCTTCCCAAATCATTAGGCAGTCTTTTCATATTATCTAGCTCTTCTATCACTGCTAGCGGCACTATCAAGTCACAATTTTCAAAGCCTTCTAAGGCTTTTGGATCATATAATAATACATTAGTATCTAATACAAAAGTTCTTCGACTCATCCCCTATCCTTTTTTACCAAAGTCTAAATGCGCAACTTAAGATATCTTGAGATTCCTGCCAAGAAAAAACAAACTCCTTTGTGTTTTTGTAAACACCTAAAAAAGAGCGACTTACCAAGATAAGTTGCAATCAAGCTGGCTGTCTGCTAAAAATATTGAAACTAATTTTAAAATCCTTTATAATAAAATCAAATTAATATTAGAATATGTTCTAGTTTAAGTAGAGCAAACTCTAAGTCCAAGGAGGTCAAAAATGCACTTTGTAATCAATGAAAAAATTTTGAGCCTACCCCCTTATATATCGACAACCTGGGAGAGCATTGCTTCATTACATGTTAGCGGCGTTGCTCTTGTCATTTCTTTAAATAATGGAACAAGCATTCATATTCCAAATCTAAGTCCAGATATTCTGACTAAAATTTTCCAAACTCATTCAGAGTTTATTAGTTCAAAAGCTAAGCAAAAACAATCTAATGAGGCGACATCACAACTTTTTAACATGGACAATGTAATTAACCTTGGTTTTCCAATGCGTTTTGGTGGCACACTAGAAGGATTAGGAGCTGCTATGCAGCACAATCCTGAACAAGCAAACGCTCCAGATCTTCCCAAAGAAGTTTTGGAAAAGATTTCTGCTGTTGCCAAAATTATGGATAGTGATCAAACATTGAACAATGCTTTAAAAGCAGAACCTCATTGCAACTGTGTTCATTGCCAAATTTCCAGAGCCATCACCGGTGAAGCTCCTTTAAAAGAGCGTGAAATTGAAGAAGAAGTTTCTGATGAAGATTTAAAATTTAGAACGTGGGATGTCGTCCAATCAGGAGACAATTTATACACTGTTTCTAATCCATTAGAAAATGATGAACATTACAATGTCTTTCTAGGTAACCCTATCGGCTGCACTTGTGGTGAAAAAAATTGTGAACATATTAAAGCCGTTTTAAACACTTAAAAATATCATTGTGAAAAAATTCCAATAGTCATAAATTGAGTGCTAATAACAACATTTTAGACTTTTAGGAGTTTTCAAGTTATGAAACGTCTTCTGTTTCTTACAATTTCACTTTCAATTACCTTTTCACATGCATTATGGGCTAAAGCTCCACAAACTTTAGAAAAGCAACAAACATTTGCTCCATTTACAGGCAAAATTATTGGCAATAAAGTTCGCTTAAGGCTTTCACCTAATCTAGAAGGGCAAATCATTCGAGAACTTGAAAGGGGAGAAATTTACGCTGTTGTTGCTGAAAACAATGAATATTACGGCGTAACTCCTAAAAAAGATGTCAAAGCTTATATCTTTCGAACACATGTATTAGACAATCATGTTGAAGGAGAAAAGGTTAATATTCGCACAGCTGCAAGCTTAGATGCTCCTGTTCTTGCTCAATTGAATGCGGGAGAAAAGGTGAATATTGATCCCAATGGATCCAAAGGAAAATGGTATCAAATTGAAGTTCCTAAAAATGTTCATCTCTGGGTGGCAAAAGATTATGTAGAAAAAGTTGGCCCTCTTGAATATGCTGAAAAATATAGTGAGAGAGTCAATGAAGCGACTCAATTACTAGCAACAGCTACTCTAATTAGCCAAGCTGAATTTAGAAAATCGTTTCAAGAAGTGGACTTAGATCGCATTACTCGTAATTATGAACGTGTTTTAAAAGATTACAGTGACCTTGATGATATTCATCTGCAAGCTAAACAAGCTATTCAAAGTCTTCAGAAAGAATATTGCGATAGGAAGATTGAATTTTTAGAAAATAAAGCCGGCAGAGCAGCTCTAGAAGTAAAATCATTAAACGCTAAATTAACTCACCTTAAGACCCCAGATATTAGTTCAGAAGCTAAACTTTCTATGGATAGCCCCTTTGCTAATATTCTAGATAACCAAGGTGCTACTGATAAGATGAAAATTTGGCAACCGATTGAGTATGCAAAATTTCAAAGCTGGGCTTTTAGAAATGAAAAAAATGATGCAACTTTGCAAGACTTTTACCAAGCAGAGTTTTTGGATGCTAAAACGTTGAGCGGCCTTATAGAGCCATTTAGCACAGTTGTTAAGAGCAAACCAGGCTCACATCTTTTAACTAAAGATGGTCAAACTGTAGGCTATCTATATAGCACACATATCAACTTAAGTGATTTTATAGACAAGAATGTATCTCTTAAAGTTACAGAAAGAGAAAATCATAATTTTGCATTTCCTGCCTATTACGTTTTAGATGTTAAGCAAGAATAAATAACTCAGACCTAGTTCAAGAAAACCCTTAAAACTTATTAAGTTTTAGGGGTTTTTTATTTTGATAACCACGCTAATGCTTCAAACGACTTTTGAATAAAAGGACTCTTCTTCTCTGAAATTATTTCTTTAGCATTGCCCGTCTCAACAACTTTTCCTTCAGCAAGCACAATTAATTTATTAAAAGAATTAGCAACAGCAGTGAGATCATGAGTAATAAAAAGAATGCTCAAGTCTGTTTTTTTTTGGTAATCTAAAAGAAGTTGGAGTATTTCCGCTCGCAGCGGGTAATCTAAAGCAGAAAGAATTTCATCACAAATTAAAAGCTTTGGCTTAGCAAGCAAAGCTCTCAGTAATGCGATACGTTGCAATTCTCCTCCGCTAAGTTGATGGGGAAGGGTCTTTAATTGGGATGGGTATATATTTAAATACTTACAGTAGTAGTTTATATAGTCATTAGCCTTCGCTAAGGAGGATTTCTGGTATTTGATTAAATACTCTTGTAAGAGATCAAGAACCCGTTTATGAGGGGTAAATGACTCATAGGGATTTTGGAAGACGAGCTGGATTGATTTATCCTGTAGCAAATCCTTCGAGCTTTTTGAAAGCCCACAGTATTCAATAGTCCCCTCTGTAAAGTCACTGTAGCCCTTTATAAGCCTTCCCAGCGTCGTTTTCCCAGATCCAGAGGGCCCTACAAGAGCAATTCGTTCCCCGCTTATCACCTCTAAGTTAATCTTAGAGACAAGAAACCGCTTAGCCTGAATGTCAAATCTACTTAAATCTTTTACTTTTAGAAGGGTCTCTTTAGTCATTTTTAAAATTTTTCTTATAAAACTGAAGTATTATGGGCTCAAAGAATTTTTGATTCAAACCTTTTATTGTAGCCATTTAATCCCAGTTTTTTACTTCCATAAGTTACTTATTAATAATACATTAACATAGACATACACTAATAAAAAGAACCTTAATGATCTCTTAATACTCAAAAGCTAAAATAGGCGTTATTCCGAATTACTAGGAGAATAAAAATGACGAATTCTACGGCTCTTCAATATTGTCCTTTGGAAAGATTTCCAGCGGGTTCATTTTGTGCTGGGCTTGAAACAGCTTTAAATTTACCTACAGACCTTTTAAATAATGTTTGGCATCAACTCAGCCAATTGCATGAATCTGTCAGTAACACCGAATTATACCAAAAAGCTTGGGAAGCAGTTCCTCAAATAGAATCCGTAACATGGCGTCTAGGATTAACCTGGGCAGTGGGAAATCTTTTTGCTAACGCTGCATTAGTAGGAACAACACGACCACCTTATGCTTTCTATCCAGCCTATTTAGGAGAATTCATAGCAGGAAATCCCCTTCTCTCAAAAATAAACAAATTTTTTAATGTTTGTATGCAAATAGGTACCTTCCGACTGACCTTTCCACTAACAGTCCTTGTTAAGATACCTAAAATTATAAAATTTATGTCCAACAATCCACTGATTTTAGGATTAGGTATAGGCTATACAGGGGCAGATTTAGCTTACCATCAATTTTGCCTAGAAGACTCATTTAATGATTATATGAACAAAAAATTAAAAGCTTTAGATCCCATTCTAAACAGCATTGGCGAGCAGCAAGAGCAAGGCTTACCTGAGAGAGTGGAAGCTCTTAAAGACAGCATTCCGGCCCTAAAGAATGCAACTATCATCAAAACTCCACGAGCCAGAGGATTATAGATGTCTATTACATCAACTTTATTCAATTACCTTACTCCCCAGACAGAGCATTTGGCTAATACTTTAAAAGCAACAAAGTCTGATGCACCTAATAAAGGTCTCGAAGTCAATACCCACATTAAACGTATTGTATATTATCACAATGCTTGGGATTGCCAAGAATCAGAAATGATCCTTTTTTGCAAAAATGGAAATGAAATACACGTACCCTTACATCAAATCAACTCTCCAAACCCGCATGTAGGAGATAAGGTCCACATTTCATATCTCAAAACAAAAAATATTTATAAGATTAATTATCAAAGCGCTAATCACACAAGTTCAGGTTGGCAAGCAGCAAAAATTGGCAACTTGTATCTAGTATAGTTTCTTGTAGATTAGTTTGTTATAGCAAAAAGACTAGCTTTAAGTATAACTTATAAAACTAGTCTTTTAAGAATGGTTTAAATTATTCAGGTAGATATTCGATTAGGCACAATGGAGCATTGTCACCCACTCTATTTCCGAGCTTTAGAATTCTTGTATACCCACCATTACGAGCAGTAAATCTTGTTGCTAGTTGATCAAACAATTTTGAAATAACTTGTCTGTCATCATTATAAGCAAAAGTTTTTCCTTCTTTAGCCGCTCTCTGTTCTTTAGTTGTTAATGGATTAAAATGAATCATCAACTTAGCAATAGCATTACGTCTAGCCGCTAGACTTTGCAATTTAGCGATAGTAATCAGTTTATCTGCATGTCTTCTTAGCTCTTTTGCTTTTGCTACTGTAGTTTCAATTCTCTCATTAATAACTAAAGCCTTAAGCATATTAGCAATTAAACATCTTCTGTGAGCAGAATCTCTTCCAATTTTAAATGTATCTTTTCTATGTCTCACAATTTCACCTTAAACAATTTTTTCTTCTTTTTCATAACTACTAACAATATCTTTCACGTTATCTTTCGTAATTCCATAACGTGATAGATCCATTCCTAAAGATAATCCCATTTCACTAAGTTTATCTTTAATTTCATTAAGTGATTTTTTACCAAAATTTCTGTACTTCAGCATTTCAGATTCATGGTTCACTACAAGTTCACCAATCGTTTGAATTTGAGCTGAATTTAAGCAATTCGTTGAACGTACTGAAAGTTCAATTTCATTAATCTTAAGCGCAAGCTTTTGTAGAATTTCATCTCTGTCTGAATCTTCAGATTGTGACTCTTCTTGAAATTTAAGAGCATAAGTGTCTAAATTTAAGAAAGCTTCTAAATGCTTAATTCCGATTTGAGCTGAGAATGAAAGCGCTTCTTTAGGAGAAATTCTGCCATCCGTTGTGATTTCTAAGATCAATTTATCATAATCGGTATCTTGGCCCACTCGAGTATTTTCTACAAAGTAGTTCACTAGTCTTACCGGAGAGAAAATAGAATCGATAACGATTTCGCCAGCTACTTTATCATCAATTACATGTCTTTCAGATGAAACATAACCTCTTCCATGAGCAACTCTAAATATGATCTTCTTTTTAAGAGGTAGCGTTGCTGTAAAGATTTCATGCTCAGGGTTCACAATTTCAAACATTTGTGTATTGATAACATCTTTAACTTTTACAATATACTCACCGTTATTCTCATTGAGATCTTTCTCTGTAATAACTAATTCATGAACGAGTTTAAGGTGTTTGCTAATTCTATCATCATTTTCTTCAGTTGGAACTCTGCGGAGCTTAATTCCTTTAATATTTAATATGATTGTTGTCATATCTTCCAAAATGCCATTAATGGCCATATATTCATGTGGCACGCCTTCAATAACAACAGATACTATAGCAGGTGATTCTATAGATGTAAGAAGCATTCTTCTGAGTGAGTTTCCTATTGTATGACCAAACCCTCTTTCGAATGGTTCAGTTATAAACTTACCATAATTATCGGTAGCTTCTTCAACTGTTATTTTCTCAGGCATTTCGAACTTATTATATAGGACTGCCATGAAAGGATCTCCTTTAGATCTTTAAATTAAATTTATGCTCTTCTTCTTTTGCGTGGACGACAACCGTTATGTGGTACTGGTGTTTTGTCTCTTATGATCGTAATCAATAGTCCGGCGCTTTGTAACCCTCTAACAGCAGATTCTCTGCCAGCTCCAGGTCCTTTTAAATTCACTTCAACTTCTTTCATCCCTCTAGAGATAGCCGATTTAGCAGCATTTTGAGCTGCTACAGTTGCCGCGAAAGCCGAGGACTTCTTTGAACCTGTAAAATTTGCACGTCCAGCTGATGCCCAAGATATTACGTTGCCAAGTGGATCGCAAATAGACACGATTGTATTGTTAAACGTTGCTTTTACATTTGCTATTCCAGATGGAACAGATTTAATAATTTTCTTTTTAACTTTTTTCTTTTGTTGTTGTTGAACTTTTGGTTGTTGCTTAGCCACAACTTAACTCCTTTTTAGATCTGATTATTTAGGGCCTGGCGCTTTTTTCTTTCCGGCAATAGTTTTCTTTTTACCCTTTCTCGTTCTAGCGTTAGTTTGAGTTCTTTGCCCTCTTACTGGCAGTCCAAGTCTGTGCCTTGTTCCACGATAACAGTTAATCGAAATAAGGCGTTTAATATTATTTTGTACTTCTCTTCTTAAATCTCCTTCAACAATATACTCTTTTTGAATAAGTGTTGTAATATTCGCAACATCTTCGGACTTTAATCTGTGTGTTCGAATATTTGGATCTAATTTCAATTTTTCAATTATATCATTTGATAATTTTTTACCAATTCCGTAAATGTAAGTTAAACTGATCTCCAGTCTCTTATTATCAGGAATATCTACACCTAAAATGCGTGTCATTATTTCTCCAAATCTTCAATACTTTTATTAATTTAAAAAAAGCTAAACTATACTAGCACAAGTTTACTTTTGTGAAAATTGTTATCTTATTCTTGATCTACTTCTTTTTAACAGTCCATCATACTTCTTCGTAAGGAGCTGAGAATCAACCTGTTGCATCGTATCCAATATAACCCCAACAAGGATCAATAAGGATGTACCACCAAAAAAGTGGCTAATTGTCATATCTACGTTTAAAATTTTGCTTACAATCGTCGGAATCTGTTCTTCCCCTTCCT
>CAZTEX010000003.1:0-114314 GCA_964612505.1 uncultured bacterium
GGGCTGGAGAAGGTCCCAAGGGTTTGGCTGTTCGCCAATTAAAGCGGTACGCGAGTTGGGTTCAGAACGTCGTGAGACAGTTTGGTCCCTATCTGTCGTGGGCGTAGGATATTTGAGAGGAGCTGCTTCTAGTACGAGAGGACCGAAGTGGACAAACCAATGGTGTTCCGGTTGTCCTGCCAAGGGCATAGCCGGGTAGCTAAGTTTGGAAAGGATAAGCGTTGAAAGCATATAAACGCCAAGCCTCCCTCAAGATAAGATATCCCAATGAGACCACATGTAGATGACGTGTTTGATAGGTTGGAAGTGTAAGCATAGCAATGTGTTGAGCTGACCAATACTAATAGGTCCATTGACTTAATATTTTTTCTTTGCTGTCTTTGAAAAGACAGTTAAGATTAGTTCTCAAGCATCTCCTTATATGTTAAAGATTATGTAGATTTATATACTTGGTGGTTATAGAGCAAGGGGTACACCTGATCCCATCCCGAACTCAGAAGTTAAGTCTTGCATCGCCGATGGTACTGCACACAAGAGTGTGGAAGAGTAGGTCGTCGCCAAGTTTTTTGTTCAGACCCTAGGATTAAGTTCCTAGGGTCTTTTTTTTTGTTAAAACAATTTGTGTTTTTTATTAATCGTTTTAATAAATAAAGCTGAGCAACTTTCAAAATAAATAAAAACGCCCGCATTAGTAAATGCAGGCGTTTTAGACAAGTAGGGTTTTGATTATGAAATACTTATACTTTGATGTAAGATAAAATGTCTGATTTATTGATTAACTCAGTTGCATTTGTTCCATTTACAGTGATCTGTTGTAGTTGCGATGTCTTTTTCTCATTAAGCATTTTTCTCAAATAACTGTTATTTTGAGACTCGATTTGTGCTATGAAATCGGTAAGTTGCTCAAGTTGTTTGTTAATGCCAATAAGCGTTTTATCTAGAGTTGGAATAAGTAAAATATTACGATTTAAGAATTCAACATTTAGACTCACTATAGCTTTTAAAGCATTTTTTTGTTCTAAAACAGTATTAAAATAGGCTGGATGAATATTGCCAGAAGGGGAAGTGCTGAGAGCAATATTAAGATCATCTATAGCTTGCTTAACTTGATCTATTAAATTTGTAAATGAAACATGTGCACTTTCTATGTTGTTGAGGAGATTTTGAATATTTCTTTTGGAAGGCTCAAAATTATGGATAATTTGATTTGTATTTAATGAATTTAAAAATGTGGAAGTGTCATTTTCGACATCAGCAGAAATAAGATCTGTGGATGATTCAATTGTATTTAAAAGAACTTTAAAACTCTCAAATTGCTCTTGAAGCTGATTAATTAAATCCACATAAGGATTGAGTGCGCTGATAGATCTTTGTAGCCCTTCTATAATAAAAAGATTGCCACCTGTTAATTTGAGAGCTTTATCTAAGCTATTTTGAAAATTTTTTAAACACTCTTTATTTTCTGGAAGATTTGCTTTTAAATCTGTGCTTAAACGTTCAATATTCGTTGTAGTTCGTTGTGCGCTGTTATGTATAGATTCTAATCGAGATTGAGCTGTGTGAATTTGCTTTTGAAGTTCTTGATCATATTGAGGGACATTAATAGAAGGGGTATTTTGGAAATTTGTTTTGGCGTTTAAGTTATAAGGATTTTCAAAAGGCTTTTGAGGTACTGAAGAGGATTCTGTCAAATTATATTCTTGCAAAAGTTGGGCAAAACGCTCTGTTGAAGAAATGAACTTTCCATTTTCTTGTGGAGTCGTGTTGTTTTGAGAGAAATTGACTTTAGGAAAAGCTGACATAGATACTGAAGGACTCATAAAAACCTCTTATTAGTCTATTAGTTAAAAAATATTTGTCATTTATTGTAAGTTTAATAAATAGAAAATGTCGAATAATTTCTTTTTTAAAAAAAATATTTAATAACATTAGATTTATCGAGAAAGGTCCATTTTTAAGTTGATGCAACTCAATGGAATAGCAGCATTTTTTAGGATAAATGCTTTTATTGATCACCTAACTTTACAGTTTGTTCGAAGAAAACCTGATGAGCACTTACCGATGCTTCGCTTAAATTTTTCTTCAAAGAAGCAATCTGCTGCTTGGAAAGATGTTTAGAGTAAATGGCTCGGTGAATTCTTTCTAAATCAATTAAATAAGGAGTTTCATCTTTAATAAGGCAATTTTCAAGGCAAAAATCGCGATAGAAAAGTTTCAATTTCTCTAATTGTGCAATAGTTTTTAAAAGATTCATGGATGTTTCAGGCCAATGTTCAGTAAAGGCCGAATCTGGAGCAAAATAAGTTTCTGCGCCGATCGCAGGAATATAACCTGCAATAAAGTAGCTAGACAAGCAAAAGGGGCCAAACTTTTTTTCAATGTACATTAAGGGCTTAGCTGCTGGAATTTGATGTTTACTTAAAAGATGACCATAATGCCAGGCTCTATAAGCATAGGATGTTCTGCATAGAAAGATACTAAGAAAACTCAAAAAGTTATAAGGGCGAAACTTTTGAGCGATAAAGTAATTTCCATCTAATTTAACGATAGCAACTTGTTTATTTTTAAATTTGCTTGGAAAAAGATAGTCGGTCTTGTTAAAAAGTGCGTCGGGATTATTGTAATACTCTTTAAAACTAGAATTATATAAAGGCTTAAAGCATAGCATTACTCGAGAAAATTTTTTTCGAAAAATATATTCAGGATCTTTTTTAAAAGAGCCCATGCTGATGTAATAGTCACTAGGTAAAATATTATTGAGAGATAAATAAAAAATATACCCTAGTAAAAGTGTTGCAAAGATAAAAAATTCTAAAGAAAAAAACTTTTTTTTGGTTCTGCTAATCATAGTTGGTTACTCAGAAAGAGGAATTGTAATCTTTTGGAAAGTTATCAACCAATAAAAAAGATGTTTCTAAGCAAGAACCAGTAACCGATTTACTAGAAGGTTTTACAGAATGTTTTTGGTAAAATTTTGAATTAAATCTTTTATTTTTAAAAAAATATGAGTGCATTTCATCTAAATCAATGATAGAGACTTGGTCTTTGTCTACAATAATATTTCGCGCGACAAAATCTCGATGTAACCAATTATTAGCATAAAAAATGTGAATAGCTTGAAGAATCTTATCGTTAATAAGTTGAGAATTCTCTTTGTCTAACTGATTGAGAATCTGGTTTAAAGTAGATCCTTCAATATATTCTGCAACTAAATAAGTTTGAAGCCAAACAGGGCCAATTCTTTTTTCAATAATAGCAACCGGAGTTGCTGTCTGAATACCTTCTTTCCTCAGAAGATGCATGTAATACCAGGCTCGATAAGCTTTAGAGGAGCGAAATGGGCATTTAGTAATCCAATCAAAGAGATTTTTATAGTTATATCGCTTGAGAATAAATTTTCTATGATCTAGCTCAACTAAAGCAACTGTTCGTTTGTGATTTGATTTAATAATCTGAGTCGAAGGGTGGAAGAAGAAAACATCGGGGTTTTCAATAAGCTCAGCTAACTGTGAATTTGAACGGTGTTTGTTATAGATAGAAAAATGGGAAAAGGTATGAGAGTATTTAAATTGAGAGCTGTCTTTAACAAATTTTTTTTTAGAAAGGAAAAAGTCATTTGGGAAAAAATGCAAATAGCAGAAAACAGTTGTAGCAGCTACAAGAACAAAAAAACTACATCTTGTGAGTGCTTTTTTTTTCATTGTTGCTGTTGTTGTTGCGGCAGCGAAGAGATATAATCTTGACATTGTTGAGCATTATGTTGGTCTAAATATCGACTTGGCTCTTTGTGATCTTGAGTCGTAATTAAAATATCTAAATTATCAGAGGTCATTTTTTTTAGGGTGACTTTTTGGATGTCTTGAGAGATTACAGGATCTAGGTCGATAAACTCAAATTGAGAATCCGCAGCCCAGGATGTTCCCATAAGCAAGACTTGTAAGCAAATGGCTAATTTTAAAGACTTGGATGTAAATTTCTCCATGGAAACACCTTTTCAAAATAATGACAAAACTGAAATATAAGGGAATCGTCATTTTCTCTGCCAATAACTTGTAAACCAATAGGTAGCTGATCATTATTGAGGCCACACGGTAATGAAGCTGCGGGTTGCCCTGTAAAGTTGAAAGGAAAAAGAAGAGAGGCAAAAAATACAAACGGATCAGAGTGAATTTTTTGAATACACTCAGGGAAGCTTGCGATGGGGAATGACGCTGAGGCAACCGTTGGAGTGATAATTAAAGGGTAAGTCTCCATCAACCTACTCATTTTTTGTCTAAGTTCAGCGCGAAATAACTCAGCTTTTTGATATTCATTTTCTGTAACCTCTGCAGCTTCATCCAGCAAATGACTGATCGATGAGCCTAAAATGGGTTTGACCAGCAGAGGGATTTTTTTAGACAGGGTTTGAAATTTAGCTAAGATGAAATTTTTGAGGTCATCTAGATGCGCTGTAAAGTCAACAGGAGGTGTTATTTCTTCTATTTCAAACCCCAGTTGTTGCAATTCGATAAGCTTTTTTTCAATAATGGAAATAATTTCTTCGTTTTGTATCCCAAGACCAAGATCTCGGCTCCAGCCAATTTTCATTGGTTTAATGGGAATATTTAATAGTTCGCTAAAACTAGGGAAAGATTTCTGGCCAGAATTTGAATCGGTGCGCGCACAAATGACATCTAAAAGTAAAGCTGCATCTTTGACGGTATGGCTAATAGGACCAATCCGATGCAGAGGTTTAAACATTAATTCTTCAGGTTGTGTAATCGGCACGCAATCACAAGAGGGCATATATCCAAAAAGAGAACAAAAACTGCTAGGTAAGCGAATGGAGCCTGCTGAGTCATTAGCAATCGCAATAGTAGCCATTCCTGCTGCCACACTAGCGGCAGATCCTCCGCTAGATCCTCCGGCTGAATGTGTTATTCTCCAGGGATTGGAAGTGGGCTTCATAAGCATATTTTTGGTAAAATATCCCGATCCAAACTCAGGAACGTTGGTTTTGCCTAAAAAAATAGATCTTGCTTCTTTTAGTTTTCGAATAGAGGGAGAGTCTTTATCTTTTTTTTGTAAAATACAGGCTAAGGATCCATTGGTGGTGACGGTGTCTTCAATATCGAAGAGCAGATCTTTGATAGAAATCGGAACGCCTAACAGGGGACTTTGTAAGTAAAGCTCAAGATTTTGATCAATTTCTTCCGCTTGCTTGAGCGCGAGCTCTTTCAAAATTAAAATGTAGGCATGAATTTTAGGATTTAACCTTTCAATCCGATTTAAAAATGTTTGAGTGACCTCTTTGCAAGAAAGCTCTTTATTGCGAATTTTATCGCTAATGACATATCCAGGTAGAAAGACGAGCTCTTCTTCTTGCATTTTTAGTTAGTTCGGTAGTTCATAAACTTTCCCTATAGCGAAAAGCTGTCTATTTCACCAAACAAAAAAAATATATTTATTGACTGTTTTACCATTTAAGCGAATACTTTTTCTAAAGTTTGACATAGGGACACTTATGGATGATAATGAGCATGAATTAATTTACGTAGCCTGTGCTTTTGGCCAGGTCGATCCTGAAATTCGTCAACAAAGAATTGAGAGCGTTTCAAGATTTTGTGCAGAAAAAATGAGACAGGGTGTTGTTGTTTTTTGTCCTCTGATTCATAACTATCATATCTTAAAATATGGATTACCTATTGGATGGAGTTATTGGGAAAAGTTTAATAAGGAATTATTAAAGCGCTGCGATAGGCTCTATGTTTTGAAATTAGAAGATTGGGAAAAATCTATTGGAATACAAGCAGAAGTGGCTATCGCTCGAAGTTTCAATATTCCAATTGAATACCATGAGTATGATCCATCAGCTGAATTCTCAGGTCGCTTTTTAGGAAGCTCATCTTCTAGAGATTGAAGGTATGCAAATATTAAAGTCTTTACTATGGCTGGGAATCCTTAGCCTTGGATCATTATCAGCGGAAATTATTGAGATCCAGTCCATGGCAGAGATTCTCCCTTATATTGAACCAGAAGCTCTTCTTGTCCTTGATATTGATGAAACTCTTTTGACCCCCGTGCAAATGGTGGGAGGAGATCGTTGGTTTGAACATTCTATCAAAACACTGCGAGATCAAGGCTTTTCTTTTGAAGAGGCTGTAGCTAAAACAATTCCAGTTTATATGAATCTGCAAAATGCTACAGCAGTTCGTTCTATTGAAGCATGTACGCCTGCGATTATTCACTGGATTCAAAAGCAAGGAGTTACTGTCATTGGATTAACTTCTCGTAATACAGGACTTGCCTATACGACCATTAGACAGCTTCATTCTTTGGAGATTAATTTGAACAAGTCGCCGATTAAAATAGATCCTCTTAATCTCTCCACCCGCTTCCCTTTATTTTATATTGAGGGGATTCTTTTTACACAATCCTTGAACAAAGGTGAAATTCTTGGAAATCTGGTAAAACAGGCTCAGCATGAGTTGAAAAAAGTCTTATTTATTGATGATCAAAGCGAATATGTTGAGCAAGTAGGTCAATATTGCGAGGCGAGGGGAATTCCTTATATTGGATTTCGATATGGTGGATCTGATGACAGCCTTCGGATGTATGATCATAAGGTTGCTTCCATTCAGCAAGAGCATCTTGGAAAATTACTTTCTAATGAATTGGCAGAGGAAATTTTGAAAAATAGAGGAAAGACTAGCCCATGAAGAGAGGTCGTTATTCTTTATTGCTAGCCATGTTTCTTTTAATAAGCTCTTATTTAAAAGCTGAAATTATCGAGTGTTCTCATTTTGCCGAACTTTTATCATTTATTACACCCAAAAGCTCTCTTTTTTTAGAAGTGGATAATGTTATTCTTAAGCCTCGTGAAGAGGTTGCTAAAACTATTTTTTTTAGTCATCTAAAACAAGAATTGCTTTTCAAAGGTGTTAGCCCTGATCAAATAGCTAATCAGCTTTACCCTCTCTGGGTAAAGGTTCAAAAAAAAGCGACAACTGATGTTTCTGATTCTCATTTAAAAGAATATTTTCAGAGCTTACGTGATCAGGAAGTTAAAATTTGTTTATTGAGTCATCGGGGGCCTTCCTTAGCTTATCGTACTTTAGATCAACTGCATGAACACCAATTATTCTTAGAATCTGCTAAATCAGAATTTAATAATTACGAAATGGAAAAAAACTTAGCCCTTGTCTATGAAAATATGATTTTGTTACATCCTCTTTGTAATAAAGGGGAGTTTTTGGCAAAATATCTACAAAAGTTGCCCATGCAACCTTGTAAAGTTATCTGTGTGGATCATGAGCTCATTCACTTAGTGCATATCCAACAGGAAATGGAAAAATTAAATATTCCATATTTAGGGATTTATTTGAGAGATACAGACTCAAACATCACTGAATATACAAAGCTTATCGGTCAAATACAACTGGAATATATTGATCAATTGCTTTCAGATTCTACAGTCAAAGCAATCTTAGGAGAGAAAATTGCCGATTATTGAAGCTTCTACATTTAAAGTTGTATTTGAACATCTAAACTCAGATGCCTTGCTTGTTATGGATTTAGATAATACGTTGATTGAAAGTATTTACCAATACGGCTCTTTTCAATGGGGAAATTATTTAGTACGCAAAGAGCTTCAAAAAGGATCTCCAATAGATCAAGCTCTTGATGAGGTAATTCCTTTGTGGGAACAGGCTCAGCAATATATTGAAATTCGACCCATTGAACAAGCGATCTTTCAGTGGCTTGATGAAACAAAGAAATTCAATGCAAGTCGAATAGCCTTAACAGGTCGATCTCCAAAAGTAGCTTCTTTAACCCTTGCTCAGCTCAAAGAGCATGGGTTTAGTTTCTCTGACTGGAGCCATCGAGAGCAACAATTTAGAGAGATGAGTCTTGAAAATGTCCATTTTGAGGAAGGGGTGTTATTTGTTGGCCCTAAAAATAGCAAAGGTCAAGTATTAAAGCAGTTTCTCATTGGGCAAGAAAAAAGTTTTTCTCAAATCGTCTTCTTAGATGATCAAATTTCTTATCTCAAACAAGTTGAAGAAATTGCTCTAGAGCTCAATTTACCTTATCTGGGCGTTCGTTATAGTGGGGCTGATAACAAGGTTCAAGAGTTTGATTTAGAAATAGCGAATAAGCAGCAAGAGCAACTTGTGAGAAAGTTAGAAATTTAATGAGTGGGTATTCTGTTACAGAAATTGCATTGTGAGAAAAAAACAGTTGTAAATTCATTAGAAACTTCGCGGCTAATGTTAAGAAGACTCATATTGGATGACGCAGAAGAGTTGTTTCAAACCGTTGGCGATTCTCAAGTAATGAAATTTTGGGCTCCAGGTGCTGACCAAACAATAGAACAAACCTTAAATCGAATCAAAACAATCAATGATCATTGGCATCTTCATGGATTTGGCGATTGGGCAATCATTGAAAAAGAGCAGCGTTGCTTAATTGGATTTTGTGGCCTTCACTATATCTTTGGAATGCAGGAGGTCAATATTGGTTATGCAATAGAAAAATCTAAATGGCAGCTCGGTTATGGAACTGAAATTGTTAAAGCTATATTAGACTTTGGCTTTAACACCCTTAATCTAAAAGACATTGTTGCAGTTATTGACCCTTGTAACACTGCTTCCTTAAAACTAATTAAAAAATGTGGCTTGATATATTGGAAAGAGAGTGTCTACATGGAAAGGCCTAGAGTCGTTTATAAAATTTCAAAAGTCTAATGCTTTGGGTAGTTTTGGTTGGATTTCCAACTTTAAGGATTTTCCTGTTGAAATTCTGAAGGTTGAATTACTTCAACATATGATAAGGAGTCAAAGTTTGTTAGGAGAGGAGAGGCTTTGATGGAGTAGTAATAATCTCCCTCATTCAAAGGGGCTACTTGCAAAACCTTGGCAACAATCAAACCTGCAGGAAAAATACCATCAAAGCCTGTTGTAATGAGTAAATCATCGGGTTGAATTAAAGCGGCCCTTTCCCCTTTTGTTTTTAGAGGTTCTCCACTTAATAACTCTCGAGCAATGCTTAACTCATCTTCAATATTACAATTAAACCCTCTTCCAATAAGAATTTTGCTATCGGCTCGCCAAATGGGTTGACTAATACCAAAAATTTCTCCTTTGGCAAAATAAAGACAGTCTGGAAGTTGAAGAACTTGACTTTTGAGATTATTTAAATGAGTTAATAAAACCGTGTCTTGTTGAACACATTGGTAATTAGAAAGCGCCTGCATATGATTTAGGAGATCATAATATTGATTTTTTCCTCGTAAAGCACGAACAGAAACAGTTAGATTTGCATTGGTAATGAGCTTGACTCTTGACTGCTTCTTACCAACATAATCAACCACTCCGATAAGGTGATTTTGATATAAAACAGGGCTATTGAGCGCTACTCTTATCTTTTCAGTGTTATGAAAGCTTCCTAAATTTATCCATAAAGAGCTATTCCAGCTGGTGGGATTTCGATAAATGATACGAGCAACCGTAGAGTAGGGAGAGGAGGCTTCAGGAATTCGATTCTGAGGGGAGTAATGTTGCAAGGAGGGGTGAGCTTTGGAATTTTTAATAGGAAATAGATTGGCGATAGGAATCAAAGGTCTAATAAAATTATTGCGCAAAGCATTTTGTGCTTTTTTAGGGAATGAAATAATTACTAATAACGCAATTGCAATTACTAAATAGGGCTTAAAGCTATTTTTAATCATGGGCTATTAAAACTTGCTGAATTGAAGAGCATACATATTCCATATTTTTTTGTGATAATCCAGCAATATTTATCCGGCCATTGTCCAAAAGGTAAACTCCAGAGCCAGCTCTTAGTTTTAAAACATCTTCTTTAGCTATATTTAATAGTGAAAAAAGACCTTGATCTTCAATGAGATATTTAAAATTCTGAGGAAGATTCCTCTTTTCAATATTTTTTAAAAATAGTTGCCGAAGCTCTTTAATTCGATGGCGCATTTCAGTGAGCTCATCCATCCATATTTGGCGAAGTTCGCTCGATTGCAAAATGGTTTTAACAATTCGCGCTCCATGAATGGGAGGCGTGGAATAATTGCCACGAATAGTGACCCTCGCATTGGCCCCTAAATTCTCTATATTTTTTTGCGATTTGTCAAAAGCGATGAAGGCTCCCACTCTTTCTCCATATAAGCCTAAGTTTTTTGCACATGAATAGCATAGAAAAGCTTCATCGAGTTCTTCTAAGATTAGCTGAAGAGGGAGAATATCTTCGTTGAATCCTTGGCCGAATCCTTGATAGGCACAATCAATAACAGGAAATAGCTTTTTCTTTTTTATGATGGTAATAATTTTAGCCCACTGCTCTAAATTTGGATCTCTCCCTGTTGGATTGTGGCAGCACAATTGTAAAAGGACTGCCGTATGGGGAGACGCAGCTTCCAGAGAGGAGCAGATCTTATCCATTCGCAGTTCGTTTTTATCTGAGTCGTAATAAGAAAATGTTCCAATTTCTAAATGACTTGAACGAAACAAATGAGGGTGGTTTGGCCAAGTGGGCTCGCTCATCAAGATCTTTTGAAACCCCATTTGCTTTAAAAGATCTCCAGCTAAACGCAAGGCTGAAGTAGAGCCTACAGTATGGGCGACATAGAAAGATTTAGCAGGCTGAAAAGGGGCAACTAATCGAAGTAGTTCTTCTTTAAAACTAGCCTCTCCATCTATCGGAGGATAACCTTTGTTTTGCTTTTCTTGAAGGAGCAGTTTTTCAGCTTCATAGACGCACTTTAAAAGAGAAATAGACCCTTCTTCGGTGCGATATTCACCAATAGCCAAGTTAATTTTATTGGGATTAGGGTCTTTTTTGTAGGTAGCAGCAAGTCCTAAGATGGGGTCAGGTGGTACTTCTTGAAAAGCATGTAAATAACTCATAGTCATTTTGTGGGTTTAAATGGTTTGAAGATTTCTAATTATAAGATTATTACATTAAAATGCATTTTGAAATTTTATAAAAAGCATTCATAGCTGCGCTTTTGATTCTGAATAAAGAGACATTGTTGAAATAAGCGCTTTAAAACTAAGATGTGACAAATTAAATGTGAATGGAAGCATTAAATCAAAATTTGAGTAACCGAGATTTTTTTTCTCTAGATTTAGCAAAATGCTTTTAAGTAATGGACTTGAGGTGATTTAAAAAAACGCTATTGAAAACGACATATTTGTTGAATAAAATATTTTAAGTAAGTAGCATTTGCTAGAACAATAAAAATTTGCAACAAGTAAGGTGTATGGAAATTAATTCAGGGGTAAAAAAAATTTTAACAAAGCCCTTTATTTATAATTTATTCGGGAAAGTCATAAGTCGTGGTAAAACAGAACAAAGATATGCAAACGAGCTGATATTAAATAAGCCTTGCAATAGAGTTTTGGATTGTGGATGTGGAACCGCAAATGTTTTAAATTTTTTACCTGGTAATATTGAGTATGTCGGGATTGATCTATCAAAAGCATATATTCAACGCGCTCGAGAAAGATATAAGGATAGAGGTCGTTTTTATTGCTTAAACGTCAATGATTTACCCAAATTGGAGCTGGAGCCTTTTGATTGTATTTTTTTAAAAGGTTTGATTCATCATCTCGATGATATTGAAACTGAAAATCTTTTTGTCAATTTGAAAAAATTACTTTCTTCCAACGGCAGAGTCGTTACTTTAGACGGATGCTTTTTGAAAAAGCAACATCCTATTTCAAGGTTTTTATTAAAGAAAGATCGTGGACAAAATGTTAGATATGTTGAGGAATATGTAAAGCTAGCTAAAAAAGTTTTCTCAAATGTTAAATTTAGCCTTTTAAGTAACCATCTTCGAGTACCCTATGATCTTATTGTTATGGAACTTTCTTGACCAAAGTATATCATGAAATATAAAGCGTTAGTTACAGGTGGTTCAGGGTTTATCGGATCTTGTTTAATAAGATTATTAATCAAAAGAAAAGACTTTGAAGTTTTAAATGTGGATAGCTTAACGTATGCCGCACACCCATATGCTCTACAAGAAGTCCAAGAGCTACCTTCGTATCGATTCATTCAGGCAAATATTTGTGATCACAATGCTATCACTGAAATCATTGAAGACTTTCAGCCACAAGTTATTTTTCACTTAGCTGCAGAATCTCATGTTGATCGCTCTATTGCTTCTTCTGATCCTTTTATACATTCAAATATTGTCGGAACCCACTCTCTTTTAAAGGCAAGTTATTCATATTGGAAAAACAAGTCGCAGCCAAATAGTTTTCGTTTTCTCCATGTTTCTACAGATGAAGTTTATGGAAGCTTGAATTTTAATGACTTGCCCGCTAATGAAAATAGCCCATATAAACCGAGCTCTCCCTATTCAGCCAGTAAAGCCTCATCGGATCTTTTAGTAAACGCATGGCATGCAACTTATCGATTTCCAGCGCTGATTACCCATTGTACGAATAATTATGGGGAGTATCAACACGATGAAAAACTCATTCCTACTATTATTCGCTCTGCTATTCAGGGATTGCCGATTCCTATTTATGGAAATGGACAAAATATTCGAGATTGGCTCTATGTTGAAGATCACTGCCGCGCTCTGATCCAAGTTTTTCAAATGGGGCGAGTAGGAGAATGTTATAATATTTCAGGTTCAGCCTCTTTTTCAAATGTTCAAATGGCTTACAAGATTTGTAGCTTGTTAGATGAATTAAAACCAAAAAATGATAAGAGCAAATATTGTTGTCAAATTTCATATGTTGAAGATAGATTAGGGCATGATTTACGCTACGCAGTCGATGATTCAAAGATAAAAGACGAACTTGGATGGGAGCGAAAGTTTGATTTCGAAGATGGAATAAAAAAAACAGTAATATGGTTTTTAAGGGAGTATCATGAAAGGGATCATTTTAGCGGGCGGCAACGGGACACGCCTATATCCTCTGACAAGCTATATATCTAAGCAGCTTTTACCTGTTTATGATAAACCTCTCATCTATTATCCCCTATCAACATTGATGTTAGCGGGAATTCGAGATATAATACTCATCACCTCGCCTGCAGATCTTCCTAACTTTGTTAAACTATTACAAGATGGTTCTCAATGGGGCATTTCCATTCAATATGCTACCCAAGCTGAACCCAAAGGTATTGCAGAGGCCTTTATTATAGCTGAAAAGTTTATAAATAACGGGCCTTGTTGCTTAGTATTAGGTGATAATATTTTATATGGAGCGGGTAACATTAGGGTTTTGCAAGAAAAAGCTAAAGTTACCGATGGCGCAAGTATCTTTTGTTTATCTGTCACAGATCCTCAAAGATATGGAATTGTCACTTTTGATCAGAACAATAAAGCGGTCAAAATAGAGGAAAAGCCAAAAAATCCAAAGTCAAATTTTGCAGTTATTGGACTTTATTTTTACGATAACAAGGTAGTAGAAATAGCAAAATCAATATCCCCTTCAGCACGGGGGGAGCTTGAAATCACAGATGTAAATCAAATCTATTTAGAAAATAACAAACTATTGGTTCATCAACTGGGTCGAGGAGTAGCTTGGTTTGACGCAGGCACTCATGCATCCCTTGTTGAAGCAGCTTATTTTATGAGTGTGATAGAACGTCAGCAGGGCCTGAAAATAGCTTGTTGTGAAGAGATTGCATTTTTGATGAAATACATTGACGAGGAGCAGCTTATGAGACTCACTTTTCAATTAAGAAATACTAGCTATGGACAATATCTTCATACGCTCCTCAATTCAAAAAATTTGAGCATGTCTTCTAGAGAAATATTAGCCAAACTTTAGGCTTAAAAAATTAGAAAGAGTCTATGTAAATGAACAACATAGTAGTATCACAGGAAAAAATAAATAAATGGGACAGGGTAAAAGTGCCCATCTATGTATTTTTCATTCATTTAATAGTTCTCTTGCCAGTCATTTTTTTAAGTATAGATTTCACTGATTCAGGTCATTCTCTTATCAATCAAATGATGGCAAAAAAAATAGGCCTTAAAAGGTTTAATGATACGTCATTGATATTGTTATCCGATTTTATAGGAGGATATTGGCTTGCTCTTATAGGACCTATGGGTATTATAGGGGCCCGTTTAGGAGGGCTTCTTGCTTATGCTCTGTCAGCTTCGATTATTGCCAAAATGCTGCAAGCTTGGATTAAAGATTCTAAGTTAATAATTCTAACATGCATGTTCTCTAGCATGGTAATAATGACTTTGGGCTCAGTTTGGACAGCCCCCCCTGTGTTACTTGATTATTATACAATTTCAATGCTGCTTGGCGTCATCATTATTTATTTAATGAGTGATTTAATAAGTTGTCCAACGCTTTTAAAAAGTATTGTTTTGGGTTGTTTGTTTGCGGTACTATTTATGTGTCGTATGACAATGATTCCTTTGTTAGTTCTTCCACTTATAGCCTTAGCATTTGTTAAAAAAAATGAACGACTTTTATTGATTAGTATCTACTTTTTTTTTATCTTAATTATAACAATAGCATATTTTATTCTGAATCAAGTTGTTGAGAGCCCTATAACGAAGATATTAGAATTTTTTAGAACATCTGATGTTTCTGACTCAGACTATAAAAAAATATACCTTTGCGATGCAGTGGCTTCGATAAGATTTTTTGCGATCACAATGGTAGCAACTTTCATTGGCGGGTTATTTAATAAAAAAATTGCAAAATACCTTTTTCTTGGTTTTATATTGTTTTTGTTTTTTAGACAATTTTTAGACTATCACAATTTAATTTATAGCTATTTGGGACGCAAAGGACTATTTTTTCGCCATTTTCTTCCAAAATTGTATGCTATCAAAAGCATTCTTGTCATGGGAGCTATTTTTGGCTCCCTTTCGGTTTTAGGCTATATTAAAATGATTAAGAATTCCTTCTATTCAAAAGAAGAAAAAAATAAGTTCCTTTTTCTTGTAGTATGTTCATTTGTTTTTTCAGTGTGCTTTGCTGGAAGTAACATTGGACCCATAAAAATGGGATATGGATTTTGGTATTTTTTTGCTTTGGCAGCTATTTATGCACAAAATCAAGATTACTTGAAAGACTTGCTACAAAAAACGATGATGATCATCTGCTGCTTTAGTTTAATTGTGCTTTGTGGATATCCTTATCGAGATTATTTATTTCCCTACAATCATTTAGGGATTATAAAAAGAGGAAATTTAAAAGGAGGGGTTACGTTAAAGCAAAAAGCTGATGCTATAAATGAATTATATGATGTTGTAACCCCATATATTCAGCAGAAAGAAACTATTTTAGCTTATCCTTCAATACCGTTAATTTATTTCCTTTTCAATAAAATGCCTGTCACGAATTTTGGGTGGTTAACAGTTTTAACAAAGGGTAAACTTTTGGAAAACTTGAATATTTTACCACAAAAGGAGATGCCTGGAGTTATTATCAAGGCCAAATTTGTAGCTGCCTACCCAGATGCATTTTTACTTCGACATCCCCTGCCAACATCTGAAAAAATTACAATGATTAACAATGCAATTGACCAGTTATATGAAACCCAACTTATTTTTTCTAATGAATATTTCGAGGTTTTTTTGCCTATTAAAATAAAGAGAGACCAATATGGTGACTAATCAAAGCTCAATAATTTCGCAAACTTCAATCGCTGAAAATATTTCAAAAAACAGTAAACAGCTTGTATGGGAAACATGGAAACTCCCTCTACAATTATCGTTGATTGGATTTGCTCTTTTATTTCCATTAATATTTTTAAGTGTTGATCTTACAGATCCTGGTTTTGCTCTATCAAATCAACTATTAGTTAACAAACTTGGGATAAAATTTTTTGAAATTAATCCTGTTTCATTTTTATCAGATGTTGTGGGTGGGCTATGGTTAGCCTTAACAGCAAATCTGGGTCTTATTGGTGCCAAGTTGGGGGGTACATTAACTTATTCTATTTCGATAGGAATAACAGCGAAATTATTTCAAAGTTATTTTAAGGACAAAAAAATGCTAATGAGAGCAATGATTGCAGCTTTGCTCGTCGCTACATTTGCTCTCTTTAGGTTAAGCCTTATGCTGCATTTGACAAATTATACCTTCCCAATGTTGCTTGGGTTGCTTTTCCTTTATGTTCAAATCTCTCTAATGAAAAAAGCATCCTATCAAAAAAGTATCATTTTAGGTGTTTTGCTACCAGCACTCTTTTTTGCTCGTTATACAATGATTCTTCTTTGGATCATTCCCTTAATTAGTTTGTTTTTTTTGAAAAAAAATGAAAAGAAGCAAATAATCATAGTATATGCTGTTGCTTCAATTACATTCCTGTGTTTTTTGATTTCTTTAAAAACCTCTTTTTCTAAAGTGTTGCTTGCAATCAGTTTTGTTTTTGAAGCTGATTTATATCAAAATAGAGGGATAGGGTTTTTCATGTACTTTTATACCTATCAATTCTTACTAGCGCTTAAATTAATGGGTGTATGTGCGCTTTTAGTATTACCATTTTTCTTCATCAAAGATAAAAATTTGAAGATAAAATTAATCACAAATACCCTTTTAATCATCTTGGCGGTTGTCTTATTGGCTTCTTTTTTACCATTAAAACTTTCCTTTATATCATTTAGCCCAGCAATGCGCTCTGCTATTTTATGGTTTAAAGATTTTAATGGTGGAGGGGTAAGGTTTTTTGGAGCAGTGCTTATTGTGATGGTTTTTTATGTCTCCATCTATTTTTTTAGAGCATATAAAAAACATCAAATTCTTTCGCCTTTGAATAAAGAGTTATTATTTATTTTTTTATGTAGCCTAATATTTGTATTAAGTTTTTTAGGTTCAACATGCGGAGTAGTCAAAGGTGGTTATGGTAGTTGGTTATTGATAGGGATTTGCACCTTGATTGCGAGTTTTAATGAAACACACAAGGCTGTTTTAAATAAGTTTATGATCTTTATTTCTATAGCATGTTTAGCTTTCCTTTATACTCATTTTCACGCAGATTATCTGGGATCATTTTCTAAATTAGCAGTATCTAAAGAAGGAAAGTTAAAAGGGACAGTTACTACAAAAATAAAAAGTCAACAGTTGTCGGAACTATTAGCTTTTGTACATGATAGAACATCTGAAAAAGACTATGTTTTTGCTTATAATTATATTCCAACCATTTATTTTTTATTAGATCGCTTGCCAATTACAGATTTTCCCGTTCCTGAAATCTTGAATCAAGAACCCTTAGAAAAAATGTTAAATAAAGATTTTGCAAAAAAAGTACCTCGTTTAATTATTAAAACAAAATTTAATTCTTATACTTACGATTGGTGCAAATATTTGAGTAGGCAAAATCACTTAGAAGATATTCATTATAATAAAAGATTTGCATCAAAAGTTGCGATCATCGAAAATAAATTAAACCAATTTTATAAACCAAAAAAAGTATGGTCAAATAATGCTTTTGATGTTTATGAGCCAACTATAAAAAATGAGTAACTATGTTTAAAGTGTTTTTTGGCAAATATATATATATAATACTAACAATCACTTTTTCTACTTATTCGCAGCTTGTTTTAAGATGGCAAATGCAAAAAGTGATCGTTATGCCGTCCAATTTTATTTTAAAAATCTTGTTTCTGTTCCGTTTAATCCTAACCAATGGATTTGTTTTTTCAGCATTTTGCGCTTCATTAATTTCTGCGCTTAGTTGGCTACTTGCGTTAAGAGCCCTTCCTTTGGGATTCATTTTCCCTTTACTAAGTTTGACTTATGTAACAATAGGAATCGGTTCTTACGTGTTTTTAAAAGAGCCTTTTAAAACGATGCAAATTGCTGGAATCTTACTCATTTTAACAGGGTGTTATCTAGTTCATATAGGAGGAGAACATGTTTCAAGTACCATATAATCAACCATATTCAAATGCACTTGAAGACATGTCCAACTGTTTGGCAAATAATAAATATGAAGGGGGAGAGTTCTCCATAAAAGTAACAGAGATGTTAAAGCAAATAACAAGTTGTGAAAATATTTTGCTTACTTCTTCATGTACTGCAGCTCTTGAGATGTCTGCTCTACTGATAGATATACAACCAGGTGATGAAGTAATAATGCCCTCTTTTACTTTTGTATCTACAGCAAATGCTTTTGCATTAAGAGGAGCAAAATTAGTTTTTATTGATATTTCTTCTTCGACATTAAATATAAATGAAGATTTGATAGAAGATTATATAACTCCAAAGACAAAAGCTATTGTTGTCGTGCATTATGCTGGAGTTAGTTGCAATATGAAAAAAATCACTGCAATAGCAGAAAAATATAATTTGTCTCTTATAGAAGATGCAGCACAATGCATTGATGCAAGGCATGAAAATAAACATCTAGGAACTAACGGATCCCTAGGGTGTTTAAGCTTTCACTATACTAAAAATTTAATAGCAGGTTTTGGTGGAGCTCTCTTAATTAATGATGCAAACCTATATAATAGAGCAAAAATTATTTTACAAAGAGGGACAAATAGAGACGCCTTTCTAGAGGGACAAGTAGATAAGTATAGTTGGGTAGACTTAGGTTCTTCATATGTCATGAATGAATTAAGTGCAGCGTTGCTTTTTTCACAATTAAAACACGTTGATAAGATAACAAAAAGACGTTGTGAAATATGGAAAAAATATCACGAAGGATTTGAAGCTTTAGAAAAAGAAGAGATTGTGATGCGACCATGCCTTGAAAATGACAGTCATCACAATGGGCATATTTATTATCTCATTTTAAATAGCCAAATTTCTCGAAAAGAAGTCATAGGTCTAGCCGCGGCTAATGGAATTCAATTAACATCACATTACCAACCTTTGCATAATAGTATTTATTATGCTGAAAAATTCGGATATCGTCCTTTACCTGTAACTGAGATGATAGCGGCTCAAATTATCAGATTTCCTATTTATTATGATCTTGACGAAGCTAAAATTAATTATGTAATTGATCATTTTAAGGAAATTATTTTTAATCAATCATTAATTACATATAAAAAATAAGAGATAACATGAATATATCTATTCAAGATTTTTCAGTAGACTTACTAGAAAATGAAAGTAACTATTTTTTAGCAAAAACAAATCGAGAAATTTCATACGCTGAGGATGATAGCGATCTATGTTTTGCACTTGAAAATCAATCATTTTGGTTTTCACATCGTCGCAATTGTATTTTAGAAGTGATAAAATCATTTCCTCCGCAAAATCACGGATTAATTTTCGATGTTGGTGGGGGGAATGGTTATATGACAAAAGCTTGTAGTGATGCCGGCTTTGAATCTGTATTAGTAGAACCTTCACTTAAAGGAATATTAAATGCTAAAAATCATCGAGGGATAAAAAATCTTGTTCATTCTTCTTTTGAAGACGCTAAATTTTTAGCAAATTCTTTGCCAGCGGTTTCTCTTTTTGATGTAGTCGAGCACATTGAAAATGATAAACTATTTCTTCAACAAGTGTATGAATCTCTTAAACCAGGTGGACGCTTGTATTTGACAGTTCCTGCTTATAATTGGCTTTGGTCTTCTACAGATGAGTTTGGTGGTCATTATAGAAGATATACTTGTTCGTCCCTCAATAAACTATTATTACAATTGGGATTTAAAATAAACTTTTCTACTTATTTTTTTATGTTTTTACCATTAGGAATCTATCTTTTTAGAAGCCTTCCATATAAATTAGGCAAGAAGCAGCCAAAGGAGTTTGTAGAAGTCAAGGCTGAACATGAACTAAAACAAGGTGTGCATTTTAAACTTATTAATGCAGTACTTTCGTGGGAAATGGCCAGGATTAAAAAACGTAGTAAAATTCCTTTTGGTGGAAGTTGTTTAATCTGTTGTTCTAAGTAAATTTTTTATGCAGGCTTAGATAATGAAAGTTGTAATTATAGGGGGGGGGTATTCAGGAATGGCAGCTGCTTATCAATTAAGGCAGAATGCTATTTCTTCGATTCTTTTAGAAAAAGCCGATGTAGTTGGCGGGCTTTCTGCAACTGAGAGTCAGATGGGAGTAAAATTTGAGATAGGGCCTCATATTTTATTTATTCAAGATCAAGAGATTTTTTCTTTTTGGGAAACAATTTTAGGAAAGAAATTAGTACTTTCAAAAAGAAAGTCAGGATTATTTTTCAAAGATAAAATTATTAGATCTCCATTAAACCCTATTGACACGTTTGTGAAACTAGGGCCTCAATTTATTGTGAAAATTTTATTGAGTTTTTTTGCTTCTAAAATCTTTCCAGAAAAAGATGATCAATCTGCCAAATCTTGGGTAGTCAATAACTTTGGGAAACAGCTCTATGATTGCTTTTATAAAGTTTACAATGAAAAATTATGGGGAGAAGATTGTTCACAAATATCTGCCACCTGGTCTAATCGACGCATTCGTTTTACATTAATTTCATATTTAAAAAACGTATTCTTTAATCATAAAAATTTCAGTAACAAAAACTTCGGCTATCCTATAGGAGGGGGAGGAACAATTTTTCAAATGCTTTCAGAAAAGATAAATGGTTACTGCTCGGTTAGATGTAATGAAGAAGTCTTAAAAATAGAAACAATAGAAGATAAATTAGTAGTACACTCAAATAAAGAGACCTATCTTTGCGACTATCTAATCAACACGATCCATCTAGATGATTTGATAAATAAATTAAGTCCTCAACCGCCTCTCCAAGTATTGGAAGCAGCAGCTAAGCTAAAATTTCGTCACCTAGCTATTGTGTATATGACAGTCAATAAGCAAATTTTAAAAAAATTTAATTATCATTGGCTTGATATACATGATCCAAAGATAAAAATGATGCGTCTAACAAATTTTGGCTTTTTTCATTCAAGCATGGCTTCGGAAGATCTGATAGGGATTACTGCAGAATATTGTTATTCTGACACTATCAATTCAGAAGAACTTATCGAACTCGCTAAGCAAGAATTTAAGACTTTAGGTTTTGATTCAAACCTAATAGAAGGTATCAATGTAAAAATTTATCGCAAAGCTTATACGGTTCCATTTAAGAATCATGAAGAGCACTTAAAAATAATTACCGACTATTTATCTAAATTTCCTAAACTTGTGTCAATAGGAAGAAATGGCCTTTATAAGTTTAATAATATTCATCATTCTATTAAGACTGGGTTTCTTGCGGCAGACGCAATTGTTCGAGGAAGTTTTGTTGAAGATTTTAGCCAATTAGAAGCTTCTATTGATTTTTTAGGGGCAAAATAAAATTATCACATATTTAAAAAGTAAATGTTAGATTAATGAAAAAAATTTCTATAGTTGCAACAGTTTATAATGATTGTAATATTGTTGAAGTCTTTGTGCAGAGAATACAAAAAATAGTTCACAATTTACCTTATCAAACGGAAATTATCTTAGTTAATGATGCGAGCACGGATGGTAGTTGGAGCGTTATTCAAAAATTATGCAAACAAAATAAAGCGATTAAAGGGGTTTTGCTTTCTAGAAATAAAGGTCAACAAATTGCAATGTCAGTTGGCTTACATTTTGCTCAAGGTGAATACGTCATTATTATGGATGGAGATTTACAAAATCCGCCTGAAGCTATTATCGAAATTCTTCAAAAACTTGAAGAAGGAAATGAAGTTGTATACACCGTTTCGATGGCACGGAATTCTAAAAAAGACTCATGGCTTAGTCAAATATTTTGGTTAATCCTTACAAAATTGTTTCACTTAAAAATTGTTTCTAATCAGCTTATGATGAAAGGATTTTCAAAAAGAGCTGTGGATTGCTATAATTCGTACAAAGAAAATATTAGAACTGTAGCAGGGATTGTTCATGACTTTGGCCTTAAAAGTTGTTCAATTGCAGTAGTAAATAATACTAGATTTTCTGGTAAATCCCATCATTCTATTTTTCACAGGATCAATCTTTCTATTGATATGCTTTTAACTTTGACAAGTGCTCCGCTAAACATTTTGATTTATTTGGGTATAGCTGGATTCTTTTTGAGCATAATTTTGATTGTTAGATCTATCATAACCTATTTTCTTGTTGCTCAAATTTCTGGATATACGAGTCTATTTTCCTTAGTTGCTTTATTTGGAAGTATAAATATACTCATACTCGGAATTGTAGGTAGATATTTGTCCAATATTTATCAGGAAGTAAGAGATCGTCCTTTATATTTTGTGGATCAAATGCTGAATATAAATCAGCTATCGATTATGCAAAATAAGAGTTCAAAAAGCGAAGCTTTCGATGAAGTAGTTATGGTAGGAGAGAGCTAAATTACAGTCTGTTGATAATAGATGGCTATAAACAAGAAGTGAGCATATTTTTAGTTGTACATTAATAAAATAGTGTTACGATTTAGGGGTTCAAAATAAGATTCATTTCTTGGCTATTGAAGACCTATGTCCAATTTTTAAAAAGTTAAATTACGGTTACGGTTAGATTTTATGAATTTTAATGATTTAATTTTAGATCAGATTAATTTGTATAGAAACGAATTCAAAAAACATGGTGATGATCCTAAATCTACATTTCAAAATGATCTAGTTACACAATATATTCGTTTTAAGAACTTAATTGCTCCTTTTCAACATCAGTTAGATTATTCCACAATTCATGAGATTGGAGTGGGGACGGGAAGTTTCTATAATTTTTTACAAGAAAATAATTATAAATGTAATTATTCCGGAACAGAAATAGTTCCAGAAATGGTAGAGTTTGTTAAAAAAAAATACCCCAAAGTTAAGATTTTTTTAAGGGATATCCTTACGGAAACGTGTACAGATAAGTATGACTTTACTGTATTGAGCGGAGTATGTAATTTAAGTGCTCATACAGACAAAAACCTTTGGCAAGAATTCTGTTATCAATTAATTAAAAAGATGTTTCATTTAGCAAGTAAAGCTATATCGTTTAATTTTTTAACTACATATAACACTTTTACCGATAAAGAGCTGTTTTACATGGATCCAAAAGCTATGTATGACTTTTGTATGAAAAATTTAAGTAGATATATCACCATTGATAGTATGAGCCCACTCTATGAATACACAGTAACTGTGTATCATGAAGAATATATCCAATCAAAATATACGGCCCCAGAGCTTAAAAAATATTTCAAAAAATAATGACAGTGATCTATTTAGGAGGTTCTTCTTGCGGCGAAAAAGGGCATTTATTAGTGAAAGAGAAGATCATGGTAACTCAAAAGTGGATCTAATTGGCTCAATAAAACAGGTTGCAATATTTTAAATATCGAGGCATCCTCTCTTTCTGTATTTTTGTTAGAAACCAAATGAAAGTTTTCATAAGACATGGTTTTTTAGAGTTTTAAGTTCACAACCTTTATTAATCTTGGATGTTTATGCAATTATCAATTATTGCAACAATGTATAACTCTCGCCCCTATATCAAAGAATTTCACGAGCGTATTAGTCGGACGGCGCAACTAATTACGACAGATTACGAACTAATTTTAGTTGATGATGGCTCACCAGATACTTCATTAAGCGAAGCACTTGAATTACAAAAAACAGATCCAAAAATTAAGATAGTTCAATTATCTCGCAATTTTGGACATCATAAAGCAATGATGGTAGGTCTTCGACAATCTAAAGGAGACTTCGTGTTTCTAATAGATATAGATCTTGAAGAAGAGCCAGAAAATTTAAAAAAATTTTGGGAGAAAATGCAACAAGACCCCACTGTAGACGTTGTTTATGGATTGCAAAGTTCTAGAAAAGATCCTTTTTATAAAAGAATTATTAGTGAGATGTTTTATTGGCTATTTAACCTGCTTTCCAATAAAAAAATAAATAAATTTGAATTAGTGTCTCGACTAATGAAAAGGGACTATGTCAACGCATTAAACTCCTATAAAGAATATGATGTTTTTATACCTGGCTTATGGGTGGATGCTGGCTTTAAACAAACGCCGTGCTTAACAGAAAGATGCTTCAATGAAAATTCTAGTTACACAATAGGTAGCAGAATTGTGTTAGCAATTAATGCCCTCACTTCATTTAGCTCAAGACCTTTAATGATTATTTTTTTATTCGGATTGTGTACCTCTGCATTGTCAATGTTTTTTATTATTTACTTAATAATACAAAAATTATTTATGCATAGTCCCGCTCTTGGATGGACATCCATTTTAGCGTCTATTTATCTAACAGGAGGATTAGTTATTTTTTCTGTAGGGGTAGTAGGTATTTATTTGTCTAGAGTATACAATGAATGTAAGTTAAGGCCTTATGCAATTATTAAATCTATTATTTCAACGGAGGAAACGTGAATATTAAAAATCTAACCTTAAATGAGGTATTAGAAGCTAACAGGATTGTTCATGCCGAAATGGCAAACATGGGCGAATATAATAAGAGTCCTCATTTTCTTCCAGAAAACCAAGAAAGAGTAAGGAAAGTATTAATTGATTTAAAAAGTCGCTTACCCAAACCACGCCAATCTCGTCTTTTGGATATAGGTTGTGGTACAGGATTTATTCTTCATCTAGCAAGTGATATTTTTGATAAACTGGATGGAATAGATATCACCGATGACATGATGAATAAAGTAGATCTTAGTTTGGGCAATATTACATTAACAAATGCAATGGCAGAAGATCTTCCTTTTGAAAACGATCACTTTGATATGGTTACAGCATATTCATTTCTTGATCATGTGATAGAATATGAAAAAGTTCTTCAAGAAGCATATCGTGTTTTAAAACCTGCAGGAATTTTTTATGCTGATTTAAACCCTAACAAAGCTTTCAATGATATGCTTTATAATCTATCTACAAATGAAAAAGAAGAAGACCTTAATGAAATTATCAAACGTGAAATCAAAGGGGGACTCCATGATGGAAAATATTATAATGAAACCTTTGGTCTCGATGAAGTTATGTTGACCAAAGCAGAGCCAGTCAAAAGTTACGAAAGAGGTTTTGCAGCAAACGCGGTGAAAGAAGTTGCTAAGAAAATAGGTTTTAGTAATGTTTTAATTAGTTATCAGTGGTATTTGGGGCAAGCACATATTACAAGAAGTAAGAAGGAAAACGTTGAAATTGTCGAACAATATTTGCGGATGTTTTTGCCTGCTTCAGCATCATTTTTTAAATATTTACGGTTTATTTTTATTAAATAAAAATTTTTAAAATCAGAGAGCTTTATGTACTCAGAGACAATGAACCCCTTAGCTGAAACTCAAAAAATACTATCAAATCGTTTTGATAAGCACCTCAAAGAGCTTGAGGTTGATGGTTTAACAATTATACCTAATGTTGTACCCCCTCAAACTATAGAATTAATCAAAGAAGAATTAATTCAGGGTATTGCAAAACAAGATCATTTATTTCCCAATGCCCCTGATAAGGGAATGTTACACAACCCAATGTGTTTTGGAGAGCATCTTGCACAATTACTTTGTCATCCCTTAATTCATGAATTTATCGGCAGGGTCTTGTCGCCTACGTTTATTCTATATGCATATCAGGGTTTGTCTATGATGAAGGGTAAAGGAAATGCAGGAACAAAGATTCACGTAGATAGTCCGAGGCTAATCGATAATTATGTGACGAATGTGAATGCAGTTATTCCTTTAGTTGATTTTACTAAAGAAAATGGAAGTACGTACTTTTTAAAAGGATCTCATAAATCATTAACTGTCCCGCAAGAAGACCATTTTTATCAAAATGCTATCCAAGGAATTTGCAAAAAAGGCGATATGGTTGTTTTTAATGCAAGACTCTTTCATGCAGGAGGTGTCAACAGAACTCAGGAAGATCGCCACGCCTTAGGTTTTAACTTTTGCAGATCTTATATGCGTCAGCGATTTGATTTACCTCGGCTAATTAGTAAAGAAGTTATAGAAAAGCTCGATGAGAATGGGAAGCGCCTAATCGGGATGAGGGTCCGCATGCCTACATCCTTAGAAGAGTTTTATTTACCTGAAGATCAACGTCTTTATAAATCTAATCAAGGCTAATTAAAATTAGATTTGGATTCTTTTGTCCAAAATATCGAGAATATGGTCTTATGTTTTTTATACATAAAATTGTTAACTAAGTATATCATTAAAAGTATCAATAATTTTGGTTAAAAAATGACGAATAATTTGAATCAATTTTCTACTGCATATAACGATACGTTTCTCTATTCATATGATAATAACATCATAATTCCAAAATGTGCAGAGCGAATCATATCTTTAACCCATAAAGATGCGAAAGTTTTGGAGTTGGGGATAGGCCATGGTTTTTCCACAGACATGTATTTAGAATATTTTTCAGATTTTACTGTTTTAGATGGCAGTCCAAGTGTCATTGAGAATTATCTTAAAACGCATCCAAATTCAAAAGCAAAAATCATTCAAACTTACTTTGAAGAATTTGAGACAAATGAACAATTTGATGTTATCATTATGGGGTTTATCCTGGAACATGTAGATGATCCGGAATTTATTTTAAAAAAATACAAACGCTTACTCAAAAAGAATGGGACTTTGTATGCCTCAGTACCAAATGCAGAATCACTCCATAGAAGAATAGGGTATGAAGCTGGCTTATTAGATGATTTATTTCGCTTAGGAAAAGGCGATCATGAATTAGGTCACCAAAGAACATATTCAGTGAAAACACTATCACAACAACTGACCGAATGTGGTTATAAGGTTCTAAAAAAGGAAGGCTTATTCCTCAAACTTCTAACAACTCAACAATTAATTTCACTTAACCTCAGTTCTGAAATTATCAAAGCGCTAAGTAAAATTTCTGTAACTTATCCTGAACTTTCTGCAGCTTTACTATTTGAAGCACAAGCTTTATGAAAACGATATTGATTATTGGTAGTACTTCAGTCATTGGCCGTTTGTTGGGTGAAAAACTTTCTCAACATTATAAAATTTATTATGCAGGAAAGAATAACGCTGACTTCATTTTAGATATATTGAATCCAACCATTGATATAGAGCTTTTCAAAGATATTAAAGTTGACATCATTATCCATGCAGCAGCCTATTTTAGTAGCAAAAACTATGAGGAAGTTTATCTTGCAGAGCAGACTAACTCATGTGGAGCGATAGTGGTGGCTGAATTAGCTAAGCAACTGGGTGTAAGCCACCTCATTTATTTATCCTCTATTTCTATCTATACAATTCAAAATGAGGGATGCAATGATATTTATTCATTATCTAAGCTTCATGGAGAACAAGTTATTAATTTTTATTCAAAGAAATCTCAACTTTCTTTGCTTGTCCTTCGCTTAACTCAAATTTACGACTCTATGGGGCATTGCCAGCGTCATCAACCCTTTTTATATACGATTATTAATAAGGCAGCGAAGAATGAAAGTGTCCTTTTATATGGACAAAAAGATCCCGTTAGAAACTATTTGCATGTTGATGATCTCTCTGAAATCATTTATCGCGCTATAACAATCAAATTAACAGGAACTTTTGACTGTGTTTTCCCAGATTTTTTAAGTTTGAGTCAAATAGTCAACATGACATATGAAATTTATCAAATTCAAAGAAAAGCTGAATTTGATGACACAAAAGAAAATATTAAAGATTTTCCCATTAGTGAATGTGATGATTCTATTTATAAAAAGATTCAATTTTTCCCTAGGATCTCTTTAAGAGAGGGAATTCAAGCAATTAAAAAAAATCAGAGTTAAGTTGAAAAAAATACTTGTTACAGGTGTTGGGGCAATTATTGGTTATGGACTGCTTCGTTCTCTGAAATTAGCAACTCAAAAGCTTTTTTTATTTGGAATAGATATTCACTTAGATGCAGTTGGTCAAGTATGGACAGATCAGTTTATTCAATCTCCGTTAACTAATAGCGAAGGCTATTTCAGTTGGTTCAAAGAGATAATCAAAAAACATGATATCGATTTGGTCATTCCAGGAATAGAGCAAGATCTACATTTTCTATCTGATCATCGCAATGAACTCGCAGCAAATAATATTAAAGTTGTTTTGAATAATAAAGAATTAATAGATCTATCAAAAGATAAATGGTTGTCTTACAAAGAAATGCTCCATTTTGATCCCAATATTGCTATCCCTTCTTATACAGAAAATAATTTTTCATTTTTAGCGCAAACACTTGGACTTCCGTTTATAGTAAAGCCAAGGCGGAGTTATGCGTCAAAAGGATTAAAAAAAATATTTAACGAAGGTGATTTTTTATCAGTCAAAAATCAATTAGAAACTATTTCAATCGCTCAGCCCATTGTTGGTACTGATGATGAAGAATATACAGCTGCACTTTTTGGTGATGGAAAAGGAACAAAGTGCGCCTCCATTATTTTTAGACGCAAGCTATCTGTCGATGGTTCTACTGCTAAAGCATGGGTAATAAAAGATGCAGAGTTGGATAAGATACTTGATCACTTTTGTCAACACTTTCATCCAACCGGGCCCACTAATATGCAATTTCGAAAAGATGGAAAAGGGTGGAAGCTATTAGAAATTAATCCTAGATTATCCAGTTCCACTTCATTAAGAACTGCCTTTGGTTATAATGAAGCGGAAATGTGTGTCAATTTTTATTTAAATCAACAGCAAATAAATCAACCTCAACTCAAAAATGGTTTTGCAGTGAGGTATATTGAGGATTATATAGTATATGATCGGCATCATTTCTGATATTCATGGCAATCTAGCTGCTCTTGAAGAAGTGTTATCAGCACTTTCTAAAAAAAAAATAGAAAAAATTATTTGTTTAGGGGATGTTTGTGGTTACTATAGTAACGTCAATGAATGCTGTGAGTTGGTAAAAAATAATTGCTTTATGACTCTTTTAGGCAATCATGATTGGTATATCAGCAAAAATCAAAAATGTCCTAGATCAAACTCTGCAAATGTCTGCTTGGACTTTCAACGAAAAATCATTAAGAAAGAAAATTTGCAATGGCTTTCTAAGTTACACTCCAAAAGTAATTACGAAGATTTAAACATTGTTCATGGAGGTTGGATAGATCCTTTAGATGAATATATTAATCTGAACGAAGATTATTTTTTGAATTTAAAAGGTTCTTTTTTTGCATCTGGACATACCCATATGCCTGTACTTTGGAGTAATTCTTTGAAAAAATATTGTAATCCAGGGTCAGTGGGCCAACCCAGAGATGGGGATTATAGAGCTTCCTTTGCTACTTGGGATGGAAAAGAGTTTACAATTCATAGAGTCCATTATGATTATTGCAAAACTCAATTGGAAATGAAAAAGAATGGATTTGATCTTTATTATTATCGAAATCTAGAATTTGGTCTTAAGATAGGAGATGTTCCCTCAGAAGCATTTAAGTAACAATTAGATGATCTTATCTTACTGATATAGGAGAAGATGGTCTCAATTTTCCATTTTGTATCATCCACTCAAGGCTGTCTTGACAAGCATCTAAAGAAGTATACTTGGGATGGTAGCCAAGTCTTGAGCGGGCCTTTTCTATGCTCACACAAGGACTTCTTGAAATATGCTCTTGTGTTTGGAATAGATCGTTTGGGCTTATATAAGAGGCCATTTCTGATAAAGATTTGAATTCTAACGTGGGTTTATAATTAAACCAAGAGTATACAGCTTCTGCATAATGTCTAAGAGAAATTGCTTTTTCTGAAGTCACGTGAAAGCATTCACCTATCGAGTTCTTTGGATTATTAATGGATAACTCCATTAATTGTGCAATATCATCGGCATGGACATGATGTACAGTTTCCATTCCTAAATTGGGAAGTATAAGTGGTTGGTTATCGATAATCGTTTGAAAAACGTTCATATTAAAATTGCCTTGTGGATTTAAACAGGGCCAACCCTTGCCTACAATATGTCCTGGATGAAGAATAGTGACAGGAAATTTATCGGAGTGAAATTTTTCTAATAACAATTCTTCTATTTTGTTTTTATTAACGCCATACTTTCCAATAGGATAACGTTTAGCATTTTCCGGAGTGGGTATCGCTTTAGAATATCCATGGACCCAGATACTTCCTACCACAAGGAGGTGACCTGTATTTCCTAAAAGATCTTTAGTGAGAGCCGTGGCGCTCTCAGGAGTAAAGCAAATATTATCAATGACTATATCTGGGTGAAGATTTTTAATATGTTTTGCAAATGAGCCTTGTTGATCTTCAAACTCACGATCAAGGGTTATATATTGCACTTCTTTCCATTCTTTAGAGTCAAAGTAAGGTTTTCTGATAGATCTTGAAACATTAAGAACTTCATGCCCAGCTCTGATAAGTCTTGGGATGAGATAGGATCCAATATGACCACTACCTCCAATAACTACAATTCTCATAAATTTGACTCCGCTAAAAATAAGAGAATATATGGGCTTACTTCTTTTTTAAATAGTTCATCTACTAGAAACAATTGGGTGATTTTTGATAGGTAACACATTTGGTTTTCTCATTTTTAGAGTGTGTAACTGTATGGAAAATATGATAAAGTATATAATGAGCCTTTTTATATTAGGAAATAATTTCAGGATTAAAAACTTGCTATGGCAAAAAAAACGATCGTTATCATTCAATCTTCATATATTCCTTGGAAGGGGTATTTCGATATGATCAACTTTGCAGATGAATTTATCATTTATGATGATGTGCAATATAGCAAAGGAAGTTGGAGAAATAGAAATCAAATTAAAACTGCAAACGGTCTTTGCTGGTTAACAATTCCAGTACAGACATTGGGTCGTTATCCGGGTATTTCTATCGATGAAGTGCTAGTGGAAAATAATTTTTGGGTAAAAAAACATTGGCATTCTATTAAGAGTAATTATTCAAAGGCTCCATATTTTGAAATCTACAGTCCTATTTTTCAAAAAATTTATAATCGATGTGAAAACCTCCAATTTTTAAGTGAAATCAATTATCTATTTATTTCTGAGATATGCAACTTACTAGAAATTAATACTGTCATTTCCTCTTCCAAAGATTATGGTTTTTCTCATCTCAGTAGCACAGATCGCTTAATTGAAATTTGTAAAAAAGCCAATGCAACTCATTATTTGAGTGGCCCTGCTGCTAAAGATTATTTAAAAGAAGAAAGGTTTGTTGAATCAAACATAGAGCTTAGTTATATGGATTACTCCGATTATGGAAGCTATCCACAACTTTTTGGTGAATACCAATCAAATGTTTCTATATTGGATCTGCTTTTTAATGTTGGAGCCAATTCCAAAAATTATATGAAAAGCTTTTTGAATCCTTTAACGCTTTAAAATTTATCATATTGCAATTCATCTTCGAAAAATGCTAAACTATGTAAAACTGCTTTAATAGAATGAGGGGCGTTAGCTCAATTGGTAGAGCGCAACAATGGCATTGTTGAGGTCATCGGTTCGACTCCGTTACGCTCCATTCTTTATGACCCTCATAAAACCTTTCGAGCTTAGATTTGATTTCATTAAAAGACCCCGAAAATTTTTGACAGTCAGGAAGACTGTTGAAGAAGTAGTGACCATAGCGTTTGGTGATCAGCCTAGAATCTAAACAGAGAATAGTTCCAAAGTCTTGCTTGGTGCGAATTAGTCTACCAAAGCCTTGTTTAAATTTCACAATAGCTTTTGGAACAGAGTATTCTAAAAAGGAATTTTTTCCACTCTCGTCAATTTGTTTACACTTCGCTTGAAAAAGAGGTTCTGTGGGGACAGGGAAGGGGAGCTTGGTAATAATGACCATCCTTAAATGAAAACCTGGTACATCGATGCCTTCCCAAAAAGTATCTGTACCAAAGAGAACAGAGTTAGGTCTTTCTTTAAACATTTTAAGTAAGGTATTTCGATTTTCATCCCCTTGCTTTAAAGGAAGCAATCCATTTTCAACAAGCTTATTGGCAATCTCTTCATAGCATTGATTAAGCGTTTTATAAGAGGTAAATAAAATAAAGGCCCCACCAACGCTTGCCTGAGTTGCTTGCAAAAGATACTTACAGAGCATTTGCTGATAATGATAAGAATGAGGCTCGGGCATATCTGCAGGGGTGGCTAACAAAACTTTTTCTGGATAATTAAAAGGGGAGGCAAGAATCTTTTCAGTTACGCCCCGCTCCTGAATCTCTGGATGGTCAAATCCTAGTTGACTTTTGATAAATGAAAATTGCTTATTATGACAAAGGGTCGCGCTGCAAAGTATGGCCGAATCTCTGGGAGTAAAAAGGGTGCTAGAGAGAATATCAGCAATATTCAGTTGAATAATAAGAAGACGAATCGCAGATAAAGATTTTTCTTGATCCCATTCAATAACATAGACCTTGTGTGGGGAGATCTCTGCTTTAAAAAACTCTTCTAGCATCCGGGTTGTTTTTTCTAAAAAGAGGATGATAGATTTGGTATCTATGACTACGTTTTGCATTTTTTTGATGATATAAGCTTCTTGAATATCGGAAATCCTCTCTATTAAAGAGTTTAGATTTTGTGTAAAACCTTTCAAGTGTTCTATCAGCTTAGAAAATTCAGTTGTAATATTTTCAAATTCGGGCTCCTTTCTGGTTGTTGGATCTAGAGCGAGTTTCCCTTCATTACTAGAATAATATTTATTAAGAAATTCTGCAAAAAGAAGAAAGGATTCCATAATAAGAGATTGCGTTGCTCTCTTTTCAGAGAGTAAATCAAAGACTTTTTGATTTAACTTTTCTTCAATGCTTCCTGAATGCTCCAAAATAATCAGTTGAAGACGTTGCAATTTCCCAGTATTTCCCCGCTCACTGACAAGTTCATTGAGACGCCTTAAGATATACTGAGAAGAAATAGAACTTGCTAAGGAGCGTGTTGCAATCTCTTCTAAAGTATGCGCTTCATCAATAATTAAGTGTTCATAATCGGGTAGGATACCTTGGTTTTCTTCAATGGATCGCATTTGTAAATCAGCCATCAATACATGATGATTGGCAACTAAAACTTTAGCATCTTTGCATTTTTTTCGTGCTTTGAAGAAAAAGCAATTGTTATAGCTTGGACATTTCACAAAAGAGCAGGCATCTGATTCGCAATTTAACTTCTCCCAACCTAATTTTTTAGGGAGCTTCTCAAGATCTGAAATAGAACCATCGAGAGTCTCTTTGGCCCAATTTTCAACATGGTGTAGTTCTTCTTGTTCATCAATTGAATGAAGGGAAGGGTGGTCAAGTAAATCGTAAAGCTTGCGCAAACATAAATAGTTTCCCATCCCTTTGACTAAAATAGCTTCTAGGTCAAAATTCAAAGTATCTGTGATAAAAGGGATATCTTTTTGCAAAAGTTGTTCTTGAAGGGTAATCGTGTGGGTAGAGATAACGGTTCTTTCACCGTTTTCATGGGCGCTAAAAATAGCGGGAAGTAGATAGGCTAAGCTTTTCCCAATTCCTGTTCCGGCTTCAATCAGCGCAAAGTTTTGATTGTTATAAGCTTCGATAATGACTTTGAGCATTTCAATTTGCTCATGACGCTCTTCAAAATGCTGGACATGTTTAAAAAAAGGGCTATTTACTTTGAGTAATGAAGAAATAGTCTTTTCATTTAATGTCATTAATCGGTCTCAAGAAGATCTAAGAATGCTTGGAGTTGCTTAGATCGTATAGGATGTCTCATTTTTCTTAAAGCTTTTGCTTCAATTTGACGAATCCTTTCTCTTGTGACGTTAAATTCCACACCGACTTCTTCTAAAGTTTTTGGCTTGCCGTCTGCAAGACCAAAGCGCTGGATCAATACAGTGCGCTCTCGATCTGTCAATGTATCTAAAACTTCGTTCATCTTATCTTTTAAGATAGAGTAGCCTGTGGCTTCAGCAGGAGATTCCACACCGGTATCTTCAATAAAATCACCAAATTGGCTATCTCCGCCATCGCCGACTTCGGCTTGCAATGAAATGGGGTGTTGCGCAATTTTATAGATTTCACGAACACGCTCGGCTGTGATGCCAACTTCTTCAGCTAGCTCTTCAGGTGTTGGCTCTCGCCCTGTTTCCATCATGAGTTTTTTAGCAGCGCGAAGAACTTTATTAATAGTTTCAATCATGTGGACAGGAATACGAATAGTTCTTGCTTGGTCTGCAATCGCACGAGTGACAGCTTGACGAATCCACCAAGTGGCATACGTTGAAAATTTGTATCCTCTTCGATACTCAAATTTTTCAACAGCTTTCATAAGGCCCATGTTTCCTTCCTGAATAAGATCTAGGAAAGACAAGCCGCGGTTAGTATATTTTTTAGCAATGGAAATAACCAAGCGAAGGTTAGATTCAACCATTTCACGTTTAGCTTCTTGGCTTTTATCCATCCATCTTTGTAGCATACGGACGTCTTTTTTAAATTCTTCGACCGTTCGTCCTGCAGCAAGTTCGTTTTTCTCTAGTTTACGAGTGCTTGCTTGGAGTTTTGCTGCAGCAAACTTATTGCGTTCAGCTCGACCAGAAAGCTCTTTAACTTCTTTTTCTAAAGATAAAAAGCGCTCATAAGCTCTTAAAATGACTTCGCCAAAATCTTCAGTGATATTGTATCTGAAGTGAAATTGTCTTAAATAAGCTTGAGTGCGGATTCTGTTTTTTTCAACCTGGTTGATGAGTTTGACTTTATCCGCTTTTGCAGATTTTTTCAGTTCATTTAGTAGAAGTTCAAGCTCATGATCTTCTTTTTGTAAAAGTTCACAAAGCTTAGGTAATAATTTTAAAAAGTGTTGTTTATCATTAATTTCTTTTTCAGAGATAGATTTATCAAATCGCTCTTTTCCGTGAATTAAGTAATGACCGATTGAAATTGATTCCCTGGTAGAGTATCGAAAACGCATAATGATACGTTGTATTTGCAATTGGGCTTTTTCGATGCGCTTTGAAATTTCGACTTCTTCTTCTCTTGTTAAAAGAGGAACCGATCCCATTTCCTTTAAATACATTCGTACAGGATCGTCAGGAGTTGTGCTTTCTCCTTTTTTGACTAAACCTTCAATTTCTTTTGCTTCTTTCTTGCGTTCTCTTTGGCGTTCAACTTCAGATTGATTTAAAATCTGAATATCCATTCCATTCAAAAAGATCAACATTTGATCGATTTGTTCAGGAGAATCAAAAGACATTGGAAGAGTCTCATTAATCTCTTCGTAAGTGATAAAGCCCTGTTCTTTTGCAACAGAAATAATTTCTTCGATTTTTTGTTGATGCTGACGACTAAAAGATTGTTCTAAATCACTATTTGACATAAGGGGCTATTACTTGATTAGGGGATTAAAAAAAGAAAAAACTGGAAGTACTCCACAACATTTGGCAAAATTTTAAATGAAAAAAGGAATTTTGTCCATTAAAGAGCGGATTTTTTCATTTTAAGAAATTATTGTAAAGAGAATGCGAATTAAAAATTTAATTTGCAAGCCCATTAGAGCAGCCTCATTTTTCACCTAAGAGTAAGTAGGCAAGAGGCTGGATAAGCTTGGTTGGCGATTTTCTATATGAGCAAGATACTTTTGGCGATGGGCCTTAAAGCTCTCAACTACCATATCCGCAACTATGTATGGCCAATAGTTAAACATCAATTTAAAATCCTTTTGAGAATAGGCTTTGTTAATTTCGCGGCAAATTTTATGGCCATCGAAAATAGAAGAATTTAAGAAGCTAAAGCTGTGGGCTCTTTCTAAGAGAATCTTATAAAATGATTTTTCTATCCACTGCAATGTTGGGTTTACAAAACCTATTTTAGATTTTCTTGTTCGAATAGGTTCAACAAGAAAACCCTTAGTAATCTCTCTTAAAGCTCTTTTTGTATACCCATGGCCAGCTTTCCAGTCTCCAGGCATAGCAAAAGCATAGCTTACCAATCGATAGTCCATGAGAGGAGCTCTTATCTCAATGCCATGAGCCATAGAAATGATGTCAAAATTTCTCAAGATGGGGGGTAAAGATCCAAAATGAAAATCGTAATAAAGTTGGTTATTGATTGAATCTTCAAGAAATTCTTTTTTTAAGGAGTATTTTTTCTTTTTTGTATTGTCTGAAGGACGGGTTAAATGGCTATCTTTATAAAGATTGTTGTAAATTCTACGGATATCCCATTTTTTGATTAAATGCGGAAACTTATATACATTTAAAAATTGTTGAATTTGATGATGATATCCACCTAAAAGCTCATCCCCTCCATGACCATCTATAGAAATAAAAATATTTTGTTTTCGAAAGCTTTGATATAAGAACCATGGGCCCAAGGCGATGTCTTCAAAGGATTCGTAAGAAAAAGCAATATGCTCCAAATATTCGTGGGAAATCTCTGTTGGATCGATTTCCACATAATGGCCATTTGCTTTTGTGTGATCAATCACTTGTTTTGCAAAATGAGATTCATCTTGGACTGTATTGGGGTAGGTTGCAACAAAAGCATTTAGCCAGTTTGAAGCGCATCGCTCGGGAAGTTGGTTCATTTTTGCTAAATAGGCGCTCGCTGATAAAACAGAACTTGAGTCTAAACCCCCACTTAAGGTGAAGCCAATATTCACATCTCCGCGTAACCTAAGTTTGCAAGCATCTAAAAAAAGCTCTTTGAAATTTGCAACCATTTCTTTAGGAGAAGAGGGGATCTGGGGAATATGTTCTTTTGTATCCCACCATCTTTCTATTTTAAATTCTTTGTTTTGATTTAATATTGCATAATGACCGGAAGGAAGTTCTTTGATTCCTTTTAAAAAAGTCTGATGACGATCATTTATTTTGTGTTCGATAGGTGGCAAGAAACATTGGACCTTCTCAAGTTCAAAATCAAAGTCATAACAGGGTAATGCTAAGAAAGCTTTTAATTCGCTTGCAAAAGCCAAGGTATTATTATCATATAAATAATACAAAGGCTTTACGCCAAAGCGGTCTCTCGAAATAAATAAGCTTTTTTGTAAGGTATCATAAATTGCAAAAGCCCACATTCCATTAAATTTATATAAACAATTTTCCCGATATAAGTCATAGCAGGCTAAGATAACTTCTGTGTCACTATCTGTATTAAAAGAATACCCTTGAGCTACTAATTCAGATCTTAACTCCAAAAAGTTATAGACTTCTCCATTATAAGTGATCCAATATCGCTCATTAAGGTAGCTAAAGGGTTGCTTTGCTTTTGTACTTAGATCAAAAATATTTAATCTTCGATGGCCTAACCATATATTTTCGTCCATTACATGATGACTTCCTCGACCGTCTGGACCACGATGGCTCAATGTGTCAATAAAGACGTCGAAAATATTTTGAGACATTAAGCTTGTGCCTTTGCTCCAAAAACCGACAACTCCACACATAACTTTAACTTATTTTACCTATTGGTGCTTTGACTATAAATTCACACTGATTACATCTCATTGAGATATCTCAAAAATTATTGGAAGGAAAATATGGTATGAAAATTTAATTTATCACAGCATTGGAATAGTCCCCGTTTTTCATCTGCTGCCACAAGTCTGAAGAGGCATGTTTTGGCCAGTCTTTCCAATGCATTCGATAGTTGGGTAAATCAGAGTCATCTTTTAAAAGATGTAGTTCTTGTTCAGAACTCAGTCTCTGAGGAAAGCGGATACCATTCAGATGATCTACTTCGTGATGGACGACGGCTGCTATATCATTTTCATATTTTTTGATGACTTTGCGTCCGACTCGATCGTAAGCTTCAACTTCAACAGCTAAAGGCCGATTTGGAATTCCGATAAACTGGTCAGGAACAGAAAAGCATCCCTCATGGCTGATTTGCGATTCTTCTGATTGCCAAATAATTTTTGGATTAATTAGGACATCAAAGACGGGTCGTTTTTTGTCTTTAATTTCTTGATATGTAAGTGTGTTAATAATAATAATTTGGTGCATCTCTCCGACTTGAGGAGCGGCAAGACCCACCAGAATTCCTTTGTGTTCATAGTTCGTTGGATCTGCTTCTTGTCCAGAAAGCGTGAGCATGCGATTGATGAGGTTTTGAATTTTTTCGCTTTTAATTTCAGAAATTTCAACCGGTTTTGAAATTTGATTTAATCTTGGGTCTGTTGAAGGAATAAAGCTTAAAGAAGAAATAGGGTTAACGCTCATAATAAGAACAACAAATAAAAGGATATTAAAGGGTAATTTTAGCATAACTACGGTATTTTTTGGAGTAGTAAAAAAATCTACCCGATAAAGTATATTAAAAAAATGTTTTTTTGCAAGTTTGTCAGGCTGTTTTTAATCACAAAGGGTTATCGAACTAGAATTTGAAATTTTAGTTTTTATAAAATCCTTTAAATGGTAAAGTCTACCACAAAATGTTTAACTAATAACTGCAAATTGAAAAGTTGCTATTGGAAATACAATTTTAGTCAGTTTTTTATTTGAGAAAAATTAGTTATTTAAATTATTTTGTTACGGATGTTTTAACAACAAGAGGCTATTTATATGGATATTTCGGGAGCTTTGCAATCAGGCAAATCTTTTTTTCACTCATGCGGAACTTCTCTTTATTCTGCTGCTAGTTCTGTAGTAGAAAAAGGAAAGATGGGCTGTGATAAGACTGTTACTTTAATTAGAGAAAACCCAAAAACTGCGGTTATTACTGGATTGGCTATTGCTGCGACTTTGGTTGGTGTAGCTTATGCTGCATCATGTAATTGCAAAGCGCTGTATAGATGGTAATGCTTTAGCCTGTATAAGGCTTTTTTTAATTAGTATAAAGTGTAAAAGGGAATGAGTTAAGTTAACTTGTTCCTTTTTCTATAAAGTTGCACTATCAAAATATTTTTTGATATATTCCGCTCTAAACTGCCCTATGTTTGGGGAATCTTTAAAGAAACTTTTTAAAACCTCCTTTTGAATAGAAAAGATCATTTCATTGATTTGATGAATTTCAACGTTTCTAATCCATCCTAATTCCACACCTAGCTTACATAGACTTAAATGATTGAGTGTTTCTTCTATTTCAAGTTGAAAAGCATGTTTTAAAGTCCCAAATGCTTTACTCACAAAATTTTTGAGCTCAATTTGATTTTCAGTTCGCGCTTTCTTTTCAGCTAAAATTAAATTTAATGCGAGATTATGCATGATTTTTAAAATTTGCTCTTCAGAAGCTCCGATTGTCTGAACATTTGTTAAGACAACAATATCTCCTAAAAAATGATCAGAATGACCATGTAATGAACGAATAGAAAGAGATTTAGAGGAGATCTTTTGTAATTCTTCCTTCAGCCTATTTTGATATCGCAAAGCTGGCAAATGTAAAAATAGATCCACATGTAACCCCGTTCCACAATTGTGAGAGTTGGCTGTCAGAAACCCAAACTTCGGAGAGAATGCAAATTCAATTTCATGACAAAGTGTATTTTCAATTTGTAAAAATTTATTCCATGTTTGTTCAAGATGATTGGTTGGATCGATAAAGTGAATAGCAAGATGGTCCGAAGTATTAATGAGGATATGGAAACGAAAGCTAGGATCCAAAAAGAGCCCTTCACCATGTTGATAGGATTGATAATTGTTGTGAGTTAAGTAGTATTCAAAAAGAAATTGCTTATCTTTTGGATTTAAGTCTTTAAATAAAAACAATGTCCCTTTTTTAAATTCTGGACAGTGCTTCAGTGGGTGCACTAGCATCTGAGTGAGATCGCTTAAATATTCACTACTGAGTTTTTGTGGAAAAAGATGAGTCTTTAAGTTGCGTAGGATTCTTAAACTTGAAGCGAGCCAGATAGAGTTATCATTTTTTGCCCAAAAATTGGCGAGCATGTTTTGTATAGGGAGTGTTGCATTCATATTTTATGTATTTTCTTTTTGAGCTCTTGGATCTGATCTCTGATCCAAGCAGCTTGCTCATAATTTTCTTCATTTAACATTTGAGTGAGCGCCTCGTTGAGCGCTAAAATCTTTAAAGAAGGATTAATTTCTTTAAGCTCTCCTGGCTTATGACCTTGATGGGAGAGAGATCCACTCTCTATTTTTTCACTGTCAAAACAATGCTCTTTTAACTCTTTTATGATAAAGCTTTCAAAGGTGTTATAGCAATCACAGCATCCTAAAAGCTCCCCATGTAAAATATTGACTAGCGATGTATTGCAATGGCCACAGCTCAACTTGGAGGTTTGCTGATAGTCTGGTTTTTTATCAGGAGATAAAAACTTTTTCAGAACTGGGCATTCTGAGCACATGTAAAAGCATTGCTGAACGGTCTCCGCAACTTCAGTATATTTTACCTTAATAGTGCGTCTGCAGGCGGAGCATTCTAGAGGTCTTTCAAAATCATTGTTATCTGTCATAAGTGCCGAGTCTAAGCAAAGTAATAAATTCTGCCAAGGAGAATTAGAGCGAATCGAGTTTGACAATATAAACAGAGTGTCATAAAGCAACAAATGTGAGGGTGGGGGAAGGCTTTTAGGTGAGAGATTTTCGCAGAACAACCATTCGTGGGAAAAAGAAAAACCATGAATCCGCTTTAATCGGTGATTTAGTGGACTCTGGAGCTTTGATTTTTACGAAAACTACTTTTGATATGAATACGATTCGCAAAGGTGGTGGTTTCTGGAGATTCTTAATTCGTATTATTCAATGGTTTAGGTGGGCAAAGTCTCAAGGAGATCCCTCTACAATTACCCATGTAGATGGTTGGGATGGTCAGGTTGCTTTTGGTTCAGATCTATGTGATCCAGAAGGTGGTGGGTTAAACAGGCATCATTTGCCGATTGTCCCTCATTGTTTCATTCATAAATCTGGTAATATGAACATGATGAGCTTATCTGATGAAAGTATTGAAATTATTACCAAGAGAAAGGCTTTTCGAGTTTTAAAAGTAGATGAGCTTGCTGTCGGAGAATACGAAGTGATTCAATTGCCTGAATATCTGAGGCTTGACTTCTTGTTTTATCAAGAGCAGTTCAAAAATGACGATATTAAATATAGCCTGTCAAAAGCGGCAAAATCCGCTTTTAGTAAATCTCGTTTTAGTACGAATGTACAAAAGACAGCCATTGCAGATGGAATATATTGTCTTTTAGGTCAGCCTTTTAGAGATCATAATGGCGCTGTAATAGAAGTTTGCTGCTCAACATTTTTAGCTAAAGTCCTGATGGCTATTGAACATAAGCAAAAGCTTGAAAGCATTATTTATGATCCGGCTTTTGAATTTTCAGAGAAATGGCAGCTTTCTTTAAAAAATTTAAAAATTGGGTTTGAGAGAATTAATGATCTTTATTTGGAATATCGTAAATTATTGCGTGAATTTGACTTAAGCTGGAAAGATATTCATCGCTCAGATTCTAAACACAAATATTCAGAGCTGCTACATTTATGTGTTGATTTTGAAGAGAAAAGGGGGTTCTTTTTTAAGAAGATTCAAAGATTGAGCCGCAATTTAGCACAGCGCATTCATAGTATGGCCAATGAGTTCTATCACAGAGGATATTACTCGAAATACATCGATAACAAAAGTGACTCCATTCTTTTTCGGTTAAACCCAGAATGTGTCACGCCTGCTAAATTGTACTATTTTTTATATGACCTGATCGAGAAAAGAAAATGAGCCTTGAAGGATTTGAACCTTCGACCCTCTCATTAAAAGTGAGATGCTCTAACCGGGCTGAGCTAAAGGCTCTTCTAATCTCTTTATGTATGACCCCAAGGGGATTCGAACCCCTGTTATCGGAATGAAAATCCGGTGTCCTAGGCCTGGCTAGACGATGGGGCCAATATTCCTAATAAACGGCGCTCTATATTGCCATAATGTCTTTTTCTTTGCACGTAATAATTTCATCAACTTGTTTACAGAATTTATCTGTAAGCTGTTGGATATCATTCTCTCCCCTTTTTAGGAGATCTTCAGAGATATCGCCATTATTTTTTGCCTTTTTTAGAGCGTCATTGCCTTCGCGTCTAGCGTTGCGTACACTAACTTTTGCCTCTTCACCTCGTTTTTTGGCTAGCTTCACCATTTCATTCCTCATGGCCTGATCCATTGGAGGAATATTTATCCGTACAAGATGTCCATCTATAGTTGGATTGATATTTAAATTACCAGCTTCAATTCCTTTTTTTATGGCACCGAGTGTACTTGGATCAAACGGGGTGACAAGAAGTTGTCTAGGTTCAGAGGCTGTAATAGTTGCTACTTCTACCATTCGCATCTTGGTCCCATAGACTTCAACAAGAATACTGTTGAGCATTCTAGGATCTGCTTTACTGGTGCGAATATGCTTCAGTTCTTCATTTAAATGATCAATTGTAGATTGCATTTTTGCTTTGGTTGCATTCACCGTCATATTCTTTATCCTTTCACTAAAGTTCCACAAGATTTTTTTTGAATAACATCTGTGATATTATTCTCTTGATACATATTAAATACAACAATTGGAATATTATTTTCTTTGCATAGGCTAATTGCCGTTGCATCCATGACTTTCAAATCGCTTTCTAGGATTTGATTATAAGTAAGGGTATGATATTTTTTAGCAGTGGGATCCTTTTTTGGATCTTTATCATAAATACCATCTACTTTTGTCGCCTTTAATAAAACATCAGCTTGAATTTCACAAGCTCTTAAGCTAGCTGCTGTGTCGGTGGTAAAAAAAGGATTCCCAGTCCCTCCAGCAAAAATAACAATTTGATTATCTTCTAAGTAGGTTAAGGCCAAATCTAAATTGAAAATTTCAGCGATGGCACCACAGGGGAAAGCGCTCATCAGTTTTGTTGGACAATTTGCATTGAGGAGGGCTCGTTGCAGAGTAATGCCATTCATTAAGGTCGCCAGCATTCCCACTTGATCAGCTTTAGCTTTTGGCATGCCTAATTCTTGGCAATAAACATGACCCCTGACGAAATTACCACCGCCAATGACAATCCCAATTTTTGTATTGAGATGGTAGGCTCTTTTTATCGACTCAGCAATTTTGTTGCAGGCTTCTAATTCAACTCCTACTCGTGAGTTTTCGCTCACTAACGATTCACCCGATAGTTTGAGGAGAATGCGTTTATAGGGAGAAGAAGAAGCCATAAAATTTAATTACCTATTTGCCATCGCAAAAAGTGAGTGACTTTGAGTCCTGAATCTTGTGATTTAGCGTAATCTTCGACTGAAAATTGGCTGTCTTTAACAAATTTTTGTTTTGTTAGGCAAACTTGATCAAAATAAGCTTGTATTTTTCCAACTAGGATTTTTTCCACTATATTTTCTGGTTTACCTTTAATTTGTTCTCTTGCAATTCCTTTTTCATATTCGATGACACTGCTAGGAACATCTTCAGGATTTAAGTATTCGGGTGCTTCTGCAGCAACGTGCATAGCAATATCTTTTGCTACAGTTTCAAAACCAGCTTTAGAAAGCTCTACAAGAGTAACGATTTTGCCTTGCATATGCGCATAAGTTCCATAGGAATGATGAGCTTTTTTATGCAAAAGTTTAAAGCGTTTAATAATGATATTTTCACCCAAAATCTGAATGATAGTCGCTCTAAACTCATCAATAGAAAGTCTTTTATCGAGAGAATATGTTTGAGCTAAAAAACTTTCAATATCTTTGGGATGAGAATGTAAGACTTCATTGGCAATTGTCTGTAAGAAATCTTTGAATTTATCATTTTTTGCAACAAAGTCTGTCTCAGAATTTATTTCAACAAGGGCAATATGAGAAGCGTTCTCAGCGCATCCAATGAGCCCTTCGTTCGCAGTGCGGCCTTCTTTTTTTACAGCTGAAGCCATTCCAGCTTTGCGTAGGTTATCAATGGCGACATTAATATCCCCATGAGCCCCTTCTAAAGCTTCTTTACACTTAGCCATACCTACACCGGTACGTTCTCTAAGCTCTTTAACCATTTGTGCGGTAATCATCCTTCATCTCCTGATTCATCGGGTTGCTTATTTGCTTCAACAACGCTATTGTCCCCTTTTTTCTCACTAAAATAGCCAAGCTCTTTCTTTTTGTCCAAGATAGCTTCAGCAAGAGATTGAATAATTAATTTTACACATTTTAAAGCGTCATCATTGCATGCAATTACATGGTCAACGAGATCTGGATCACAATTGGTGTCTACTAGAGCCATGACAGGAATCCCTAAGCAGTTTGCTTCTGCTACAGCAATAGATTCTCTATTTGGATCTACTACAACGATTAAGCCAGGAAGTTTACGCATTGAGCGGATACCTGATAAATAAGTGTCTAGTTTTTTCTGCGATTTTGAAAGTAAAGAAAACTCTTTCTTGGTCATATTCGCTGCTTCAGCAATCAGTTTCTTTTCGATGCGGTCAAGACGTTTTACCGACTCGCGAATCGTTTTAAGATTCGTTAACGTTCCACCGAGCCAACGCTCACACACATAAAACTCTTGGCAATTTTCAGCAGCTTCACGAATGATTGTTTTTGCTTGTTTCTTAGTTCCTACAAAAAGAATAGACTTTTTTGCTTTCACAGTGTCTTTAACAAGATCCACAGCATTGCGCACTTGCTGCATTGTTTTTGCTAAATCGATAATGTATAAGCCATTTCTTTTTTCAAAGATAAAGCGTTTCATTTTGGGGTTCCAGCGATGAGTTTGGTGTCCGAAATGAGCTCCAGACTCTAATAAAGCCTTAATTGTTACTTTTTCTTTTCCAGCAGAAGATTGCATCCTTATTTCCTAAAATTTAAAATTTTAATTTGTCTAACATAGCGCCTGATCAGAATCGAACTGACATGTGAAGCTTGGAAGGCTACTGTTCTACCATTGAACTACAGGCGCGAAAAACTACAAAAGTTATATGAAAAAAACGATTTATTGACAATAGTTTTAGGTCAAAAAGTCGATTATCTATAAAACTATATTCGATTTTAATTTAAAAATAAATTTTTTTATCTATTGATTTTTTTCTTATTTATAAACAATCTTTGATCTATTGATAAAAAATGGTCCTTCTCTTGAGGCGCAGATACAAATCCAACTCAGCAGGTGCGCTGCCTATTCCTGTGAAATCAAGTCAAATTTTGAATTTGATTTTTTTTATTTTGCTTTTCATTACCTTTCGCCTTTGGCAACTTTGTATTATTTACCACGAAGATAAAGTTCAGGAGGCTTTGCGCCCTCAGCAAAAAGTTTTTGTTCAGCCCGCCAATAGAGGGGGGATTTATGATCGTTATGGCCTTCCTCTAGCTGTTAATAAGATCCAATATCAAGCAGGTGTTTTTTACTCTCCCATTCGTCAAATTTCAACTTTAAAATGGACGCGAGATAAAAAAGGTAAAAAAACAAAACATTACCCTAGAAGAAATTATATTGAAGAGCTGTCAAAAAAATTAGGGGACATTTTGCATCTGGATGCAGCAAGAGTAGAGGATTTAATCCATGCAAAAGCCTCTATTCGCTATGACACACCCTTTATTTTAAAAGAGGGAATTACCGAAGAGCAATACTATCGACTCAAAGCTTTAGAGGGGGATTGGCCGGGGATCTATGCTGGAATCAGCTCTCAAAGGCACTACCCACAACAAAAGGTGGCGGCAAGCATTGTGGGCTACATGGGAGCCATCAACCGGAATGAATATGAGTCTTTTTTAAGTGAATGCCGTAGCTTAGAGGAATTTTTAAATGAGTGGCAGCAAGGTTATTTTCCCCCTCTTCCAAAAGGGATCAAAACGGTTGCTGAAGTACGCACACGCTTAAGAGAGCTGAAAGAAAAAAGCTATTCTATTTATGACTGGGTAGGTAAAGCGGGGATCGAAGCTAGCTTTGACGAAGCTTTAAGAGGCTATTCTGGGAAGGAATTTTTTTATTCTGACGCTAAGGGGAAATTTTTAAAACCGCTGCCTCTGTCTCAAAAATCGCTTTCTGGCAAGCGATTGAGTTTAACAATCTCGTCAGAGCTCCAGCAATATGCCGAAGAGCTTTTAGCTGAAAATGAAAAGCTAAGAAGAAGCATTTATATTAATCCGATGGATGGAAGGATTACTTACCAGAAAGAGCCTTGGATTAAGGGGGGAGCCATCGTCGCTTTGGATCCGGCCAATGGGGAAGTTTTAGCTTTGGCTTCTTTTCCTCGCTATGATCCAAACGATTTTATTCCACTTGGCAATGAAGAGCAAAAACAAGTCAGTCAAAAAAATATCTCTCAGTGGTTTGAAGGAGAAGAGTTTATTGCAGATCTGTGGGATGGAAGAAATGTTTTAACTAAAGAGGTCTATGATTCTCGTCTTCGTAAAATAGTAGAAGATGAATTTCCTTTAACTTGGGAACTGTATTTGAACTTTATTTTACCAGTGGATAGTCCTGTTTTAGAGGCCCTTTTACATGTTAAGACAGTGAAGCAAGCGATTCTTGTTCAGAATGCTTTTGCTAGTATTTATCAAATGTCTGGGGTGCGCCACCCATTTCATGTCTTAAAAACAATCTATAAAGATTCAAAATATGTATCTTATCCAAAGGGGCCTGTTCCAACTCGAATTGCAAATACAATCGAAAAGAATTTGAAAGAAAGCGCTATAGAATTTAATCAGAATAAAAAGATTTTGGACAGCGCGCTATCAAAATTAGAGAGCAATTATGATCAGTTGCTTACTTTGGACTTATGTAGATTATGTGTAAATTCCGAAGATGTTGATGAAAAGATAATGCCTTTTTTGGATCAAATTTCACTTAGTGAGCATCGTCAAATGGAGCAAGCCTATGTTGCTATTGAAGAGGCTGCAAAAAAAATGTCTAAAGAGTTATTTCGAAAATACCATTTTAAAAATTGGCGAAAAAATCACCAGAAATCTTTTCTAAAAGAAAAGAGGAAACAAGAGGCGGCGCAGCGCAATTATCCAAAATCTTATATCGATTATTTAGATCAGGAAGAAAAAGAACAATTTGCCTTTTTTTGGCAGAGCCACAAAGATGCTTTTGTTAAATCTTTATTAACAGCCAAAGTGGAATTTGATTCAAGTCCAACCTTAATTCCCTACTTTAACCATTTTGCTTTGTGGGGCAAAGAAATTAAACTCGGTGCTCATAGCTCCATTTCTTGGTTTGATAGTTATAAAAAACTTGAATCTCTCTTACAAAAAGGGAGTGAAGAAGAGGTTTGTGAGTATTTTAAACTTTTTAGAAAGTTTGAAGATTTAGACCGCCCCTTGTATGGGAAATATCATAAAATTCGATCAAAGAAACCCACGGAGCTTGATTTAGCTAAAAGTTTTTATCCAGAGCATGGTTATAGTTATGCCCGTTCTTACGCCTTTAGTCAATCGACTCCCCAGGGTTCTCATTTTAAATTAGTGACGGCTTATGAAGCCCTTAGGCAAAAGCATCAACAAAACCCCAATATTTCTGAACAGGAGCTCAATCCTTTAACTATTATTGATGACTTTCGCCCTTCTCAACAAGACGCTCAAAAATGGGATTTAGGGTATTTTATGTCGGGAGCTCCTATTCCTCAGATGTATAAAGGGGGGAGACTGCCAAGAGCTCGTCGCAGGGCCATTGGTAAAATTGATTTAAAAGATGCTTTAGCAGTTTCTAGTAACTGTTATTTTGCTCTTTTGGCATCAGATGTATTAAAACATCCCGAAGACCTTAATCGGGCAGCGAGCCTTTTTTCATATGGAGCTAAAACAGGGATTGACTTACCAAATGAAATTTCAGGAAGGCTTCCTAAGGACCTCTCTCATAATTTAACAGGTCTTTATTCTTATTCCATTGGACAACATACGCTCGTTGTAACGCCTTTGCAATCCACTGTCATGTTGACCGCTATTGCTAATGGAGGAATCGTTTTTAAGCCACAAATTGTCAAGGATATCCAAGGCGTCAAACTCAAGCAATTTAATGCGGCCCTTTTGCAAAAAGAAGAGTATGATTTTAAAACGACTTTGAATTATTTGGGCATTGACTTTCCCCTTTTTACTTGTAAGGAACGGGGTGAGTTTAAGTTTAATGAAAGGTATCAACTCGAAATTCATCGACAGATAGAAATGCCACCCAAAGTAAAAAACTATTTATTTAAATCTTTGTATGAAATTGTTCATGGTAAATTAGGATCAGCAAATCCAAGTCGTATTCGCAACTACAGCCCGATTCATCCCTGCAATCAGGCCTATCAAGAATTAAAAAACCAAATCATTGGTAAAACATCTTCGGCAGAAATTCGCGAAGCGATTGATTTGGATCTTCAAAGAGGGGTCAATACGTATAAGCATACATGGTTTGGAGGAATTGTTTTTGAAGAAGATGTGACTGAAAATCATTGGCCAAAGCCAGAGCTAGTTGTCATTGTCTATTTGCGTTACAGTGATTTTGGTCGTGAAGCAGCTCCGATCGTTGCAGCATTAGCAAAAAGGTGGCGAGAGATCAAAAAGAAAAATAATGAGTGATGTTTGAGCTATTTTTGAAAAGCTTCTATGTGCTTGGATTTGGGAAAACGCTAAACATTTGATAGAGTTTTTTAAACCAAAGAAGAGTTTCCTGATCCATTTGATACATTAAAAAATGGAAACCGATAAAAAGAATAACTAAACCTAGCAAAGATTTTAAAGGCATCCCTAGAAAAGCAATCTGCACTTGAGGGGCCAGTCTATTGGCAATGCCTAAAAAGATATCTGCCATGAGCATAGCGACAATGGCGGGGGCAGAGAAGCGGACTGCGAGAACAAAGAGGATTTCCATCAGCTCCACAGCCATTTTCCAGAAAATATTTTGATTAAAAGAAGTTATATTTACCAAGACAGTGGGAGGGATGCGTTGAAAAGAAGCGACTAAGGTTTCAAAAAAAAGGTGAATTCCACCAATAACAAAAAATCCAACGAGTAATATTTCATTTAAGAACATACCAATAGGAGAAGTTTGTGAAGTTAGTGATGGATCTGTGACCATTAAGCTTGCCGAACCTCTTTGGTGATCAATCATGGAACCTGCAGAAGTTGCCACATGGAAAGGAATGGAACATAGAAATCCGATGAGATAACCGATAAAAAGTTCTTTCATGCATAAAAGAACTAGAGGAAAACCAAACATTAGATCTTCCAAAGCAGTAGGTACTAAAAAAGGTAGTAAGATAATAGATAAAAACAGTGCGAAACCAATTTTAGTTGCTGATGGAAGTAGCCTGCCTCCTAAAAAAGGGGCAAAAATAACGATCGGGGTCACCCTTAGCATAATAAGCAGCAAAAGAGCGAGAGTATTTTCAAAAGGAAATTGAGAGAGAAGCTGTAAGTAATCGCCCCCCACTAAAATCTCCAGCGATAGAAATTAAAGAAAATATGTTGAGCAAATTGAACAATTTGCGTGCCGAGCCACGAACCCATGAACATCAAAGTGATAATGACAGCGACTAATTTAACGGTAAATGAAAGTGTTTGTTCTTGAATTTGCGTGGCAGCCTGAATGATGGCAACGAGTAAACCAAAAGCCATACTGATCAAAATAGGGGGGCCCGAAAGGAGCAGGATCAAATAAAGACCTTGATAGGCCATTTGTGAAATTTGATTTTGCATCATAATGAAGATTATCCTTACTTAAATGAGAGCACAAGCCCTTGTAATAAAATAGTCCAACCATCGACCATCACTAGGAGTAATAATTTGAGTGGTAGTGAGATCGTCAAAGGAGATAACATCATCATCCCCATCGCAAGCAAAATGTTTGAAGTCACCAAGTCAATGACAAAAAAGGGAATGTAAATGAGCACACCGATGGCAAAGGCATCCCGCAGTTGTGATGTGATATAGGCTGGAATCAAGACAATAAAATCTGTGCGTGTTAAGTCAGCTCGAAATTGTTTAGGAAATATCCGATAAGCCATTTGATAAAAGCGACCCAATGTTCCTTGCGCCGTATTTTGATTTAAAAACTGCCTTAAAGGCTCTTTAGTATGGTTTAAAGCACCAATGATGTATTGAGCTGTTTCTGAAGAAACCAGTTTAGTCGGAGCATTTGCCGTTAAATAATCTTCTGCAGCATCATACATTGCAAGGCCTGTGGGAAACATGATGTATACGGTGAGCAATAGAGCAATCCCGTTGACTACGGCGTTGGGAGGTGCTTGTTGCACTCCCAGTGCGTTACGCAATAAAGAAATAACCACCACAATCTTGATATAAGAGGTGAGCATCATGATTACCCAAGGCAGAATGGCAAGCCCGGCTAAGACACCCACTTGTAAAGCGATTGGAGGGGGGCCTTTAGATACAAGGGACTGGTCGGTGGGTAGGGCTGGAAAAGTCGTTGCAAAATTGGAAGAATCTATATTGCCAAAAATGTCTTGATTAACATTACTTCCTGCGTTAGATAAACTGCTTTTTCCTTTAGGTTTCGTATTGCTGGGAGCGACTGTTTTTGTAGATCCTGAAGAAGACTTTCCTGTTTTAGCTTTAGAAGAGGTGCTTTGAGCAAACAAAGGAGTTGTTTGTAAACATAAGAAGGTCAAAGTGAGGATGACAAAGAGTTGTTTTATTCGCATTATTTTTTCTTTTTCAGCAATTCTTCAAAGGTATTTTCAATATTGACCCAGAGGCTTTCAATGCGAGCATCAATGATTCCTGCTTCTGTTTCAATAATAGCTCCTCCTTCTGAGACATCGTCGCGTTGTTGGATAGCGATGGTAGCCACATTTTCAAAAATATTTTTCAGTTTGTCGCGATGATTTTGAAAAGCTTCTAAATCTTTTTTATTTACAAAGATTTCGATATAACGGTGGTTAGAAACAGATTTCAGATGCTTTCGAATAATATCTACCACGGTAGATGGATCTTGTTTAATTTCTCGATCTAGAATTTTTTTTGTTACAATAGATGCAATTTTACCAATAACTTTTTCAACTTCAGCCTGCACCTGTTCTTTTTTTTCTTCTAAAAACTGGATTTGCTGCGCCCATTGTGAGAGCCCTTCTTCAAAGCCCTCTCTTTTACTCTTTTCGAAAAGGAGTTCTCCTTCTTTAGCAATGGCAGCTCGATATTCTAGGCCCTCTTTTTTGATCTCTTCGAGGAGCTCTTTGGCTGAAAGAAGCTGAGTGAATTCTTCTCTAGGTAAAAATTTGGTGCCAGGAGCTATTTTAACTTCTTTTTTTGAGATTAAGGTTAGTAATTTCATAAAGTGTGATCACTCCCTGTGTAATGTTCGCAGAGCTTTAATAATTGTTTATTATAATAAAGTGTATAGGGACTGGGAACACATCTTCGAACAACCGATAAAAATTCTTTTCCTCGTCCTTGATCTAAAATATGGGCTAAGTACCAAACCAAAAAACTATTTTCATTGGCAAGAGCCATTGCCAATCTTAAAATACCCCTTTTTTCTAAAAAGTGGGTAAAGCTCTGATCGTCTTCTAATCTTTTATCTAGATCTTTAATGGAAGCGGGGAGTGGTTCATTGTACATCTTTTGCGCTTCATTAAAAAATTTTTTCTGGTCATTAGAAAAGAATCTTAATAACTCTTGAATAGTTTTTTTATCGACGATTTTTTTTGCCATGTTGGCAATGTCTAGAATACCCAATTTATGCAGGATCGTAACAAGGCTTTTTTTGTGAATTTTAAGCAAAAAGAAATTGGGGCAATGAGAGAAAAAGCAACTTGGAGGAAGCTGCTGGATACCGAGCTGCTTTAAAAACCACTGCACTAAAAACTTATTAATCAAAGGAGAGTGTTTTTTATGAACTGTGTTCACTTTTAAAATCTTTTGTAATTTTGCTCTTTGCTCATCGCTAAAGACTCCCAGCATATGAGAATAGAAAGGCTGAGGGCATTTCTCAAAAGCTTCGACATACCAAGAGTAGTGAAACTGATGAAGGCTAGACTCTAAAGAATCTAAATGCAAAGCGATAGGGGCTTCCACTTTAGGAAGGGCTGCAATTTGCATCCGCTGGCGTTCATCAAAATACTTTAAGAAAGAATTAAAGTTGTCTTGATGGGTGTGATATAAAAGTCTTTGGAGAACTTCTCTACTTCCTTCTTGCATGTCATTCTCCTAACTCTAAAAAAGAGTTAAATATTCTCTTCTTGGTCAAGGTCTTCAGAATTGTCTTCGGAGGATTTTTTTACCCCCTTTTCCCCTAATAATTTAATGTTCATAGGTTCTAAGGTGAATAACGATTTATATCCTTTAATCTGCTTGAAAATATTTTGCATTTTCCAAGCCATCCAGGCTAAAGCTAAAATAAACACAAGGAGGAAGAAGCAAAACAGAAATAAAATGGTTCTGAAAGATCCTGCAGAGTCTTGGGAAACGATAATAGACCAGATTCTGACAAAGTCTTGATTGCCCCATGGAGTTGCTTTAGATTTAGGCTCTAGTGAACGTAAGTTAATATCGGTAAAACGAGCTCGATCAGTTACAACAGTGACATCTTCATATCTTAAATCGACAATACTTCCTGAGATATAGCGGCGAATTTTTTGAAAAAGCAAATTGTTAGGATTGTCTAATACTCCATCATGCTTAATAAATACAGAGGCTCTGGGTAGTTCTTTAGGAGCATCTGGATTAAACTGGTCATCTTTTGGAAAAGAGATTTGGACTTCTGCGTCTAAGACACCATCAATTTTTCTTAAAGTGGAGGCTAGCTGCTCATTGAGTCCTTCGTTATAGCGAATCTCTTCTTCCATGTCTGTTTTCATCATCCCTTGACCAGGGAATAGATCTAAAATGCTAATGCCTGGTTTTCTGGGTAAACCGATGCGATTTAAAATGGCAAGAGCTTCAGTGGCTCTAGAGCTATCGACTAAAATATCCCATAGATTGGCAGAAGACATAGAGGCTGCACCTTGAGTTTTAACAAGGGCTTTTTGGGCTGTTATCCCTTTGCTTTCTAACAAAACTAAGATTTGGTTTGCATCTGTTTCATCAACGTTAGTTAATATCGTTTGTTGATTTCCGCAGCTTGTCAAAGCAAGTAATAACAGAGCTAACGATAAAAAGAGGCTTAGCTTTCTCACCTTGTACTGTAACATCAAAACTCTCTCAAAGAAAAACACCTAATTTTTTCATATATAAGACTTATGAGAATTAGGTGGAATGTTTTTTTTAAAAAAGAATTTGATAGATTTTAAAAATGTGTCAAAGCCAAGAAAAGAACACGAACAAAAGATTAAATTTTAATCCTAACGGGTTCTAGTTCAGCTTTTCTATTCTCATCTTTTTTGTCAGAAGGATTTGAATTTTTTTCTAAATAAAAAGATAGACTGGTCAGAGCGAGCACTGCAAAGCCAATAATTATGACAACTTTAGCAACACTTTCTAAATCGGGTAATTCTAAAAGAGGACCGGCCCTATAGATTCCCTGAATCGTGGGTTGCCCATCAAAGACCCTTCCTGTAGGGGAAGATGTGCATTCAATGAGAGGTCGGGTGATACATATTTGTCTAAAAGCATTTCGCTCTAAGTGGCAATTATTGCGATGCTCGGAGAAGAGTGTACACATATGGTATGACATTGTGGGTTCATTGCGACATTCTTGTCTAAATACTTGAGAACATTGCTTTAAGTATTCGACAGTTCGATTAACCACACCTTGAACACATTCGATTAAAGTGTTTGACTGATTTTTTGCTGTCTCACATTCTTGTAAACTAGCAAAGGGTTGGCATTTTCTCCAATAAGGGCAAAAAAAGCCACTCTCTGTTACATTGGTGAGCTCATCAGGAAGAATTTGAGGAGGGTAAGGATAAACTTGCATTTTAAAAGATCTCTTTTAATTAAAAAGAAAGCATAAAACAGGGGTATTAATTTTATATTAAGAAGTTTTAAAAAGTTAACTAGATATAAGACAATTAAAAAAATAGTTATTAATAATTATTTTTTTTAATTAATTGCTTTATATGTGGATTTATAATAAAATCATTCTCCATCAGCTAAAAAATTCCCTGCAGGATTGTGCCTATGTATTTAGTATTTGTTTTATACGCCCTCTTTGCCAGTGTTTTTACGATAGGAAAAGTGGCTCTTAATAGCGCTTCTCCTTTTTTTATTGTAGGCGCGCGTATGGCCTTAGCAGGTCTTGTCATGGTTATTTTTCAGCTCATTAAAGATAAAAATTCTTTTAAAATGACCCTTCAAGGCTGGATCAGTGTGATTTTATTTGCTTGTTTGGGCATTTATTTAACCAATATCTGTGAATTTTGGGCTCTTCAGCATCTAACTTCTGCTAAAACCTGTTTTTTATATAGCGCCATCCCTTTTGTCAGTGCCTTTTTCTCATTTTTAATTTTAAAAGAATCGATGAGCAAAAAGAAATGGTGGGGTTTAGGAATTGGAATGATTGGGATCTTGCCCATCATGCTAGCTGGGACTGCGATGTCTCAAATAGGGGGATTATTTATATTCTCTTGGCCTGAAATCTTAATGATGATAGCCATTATTTCTTCAGCATTGGGCTGGATATTCTTAAGAAAGACGGTGGCTCACCAAACAATCAATTTGTTTGTTGCCAATGGGCTCGGAATGTTAATAGGTGGAATTGTGACCCTTGGGCACTCCTTTTTAGTAGAACCTTGGAATCCAGTTCCTGTGGTAGATTGGCCAGCTTTTATTAAATCAGGACTTGCACTGCTTGTCGTTTCTAACCTTCTTGCTTACAATCTCTATGGCTATCTTTTAAAGCGTTATTCTGCGACTTTTATGTCTTTTGCGGGTCTTTCAACACCTTTCTTTGCATCCCTTTTTGGCTGGGTTTTCCTAGGCGAAATTGTGCCGTGGCCTCTATGGGCAGGGCTTGCTATTTTATCGGTGGGACTTGTTTTATTTCACCAAGAAGAGATCAAAGCCAAAGGATTCTCTGTCCGCGCTACAGAAGCTTAATTTCTTAATCTAACTTCTTTTTTAATTTAGAAGAGACATATTGAAAGTCAGGTCCATATTGATGAGGAAGTTGTCCTTTAAAATTAAAAAAGACTTTGACATCCTTTGTTTTTTTAAGTCCAAGACAAGCTAAGATTAAGTGGACAACAAGATTGGGCAAGTTAAAAACATGAAAATTCTGAAGTAACTCAAGGGATGCCTGAGCAAATTCTTCATTCTCTCCAAAATTAGTCAAACAAATAGCCGCTTTTTCATTATCTCTATTGACGGGTTGCTTTTTAAGCACAGTCATTAAAAAATCAAAAGCCGGCTTTCCAATGTTTTTAAGAGCAGAAATAACAGCTTCTTCATGTTGAAAGTTTTCTGCTCTCATACTTTCAAAGAGAGGAATGATCGCTTTCTCTGCTTTCATTTTCCCTAAAATTTGGGCAATATGTGTAGGTGTTTTTCCATAACCCGGAAAAAGGGGATCTAAAAATTCTTCGGACTTTAATATATCTAAAAGATAAGGAAGAGCTTTTTCTTGTTTTGCGAGTTTTTCAATTTCAGCTTTGGGCTGCGCCTCTTCAGTTAAGATTAATTCTGCAAGTAGAGTGGGGATTGATCCAGCATCTTGTGAAATAGAGTGAAGTTTGCGTAGGCCCTGATAAAGCTGTAGCACATTGAGGATCTGCTCATGTTCTGTTTCTGAGAGTCTACTTGAAGCTAAATCATAGCCAAGTTGCTCTTCGATTTCAGCCAGTTTTTTAATGCTATAGAGGTCAAACTCATTGCAGCAACCCACTCCATCTTTGCGGTAATATTCCAACATGAAAGCAAATTTACCTCCAAAATGGGCATTACGATGCATTAAAATTAAATTGGCAATATCATCTGGCAATGGAAGGAGATCGGCATCATGATCTAAATTAGCATATGCATATTGTTCATCGATAACAATTGGATCATCACTGACTTGCTTGATCAGCTCTTTAAAAGATGACATGTTTAAATCTCCTCAAATTTTCTTTGAACTAAATCCGCATTATAGCTGGAGCGAACAAAAGGTCCGCTATAAACAAATTTAAGTCCTATTTGCTTCCCATATTGGGTGTAATTTTCAAATTCCTCAGGAGTAATAAAGGCTTTAACGGTGAGCTTTCTTCGACTCGATTGTAGATATTGACCAATGGTGACGATATCACAGCCAGCCTCTTTTAAATCCTCAAGGGCTTGATGCACTTGCTCTTTAGTTTCTCCAAGACCTACCATAATACCCGATTTTACAAGTAGATGGGGAGCTTTTTTTTTGACATATTTTAAAATATCCAGGGTTCTTTGATAAGTAGCCTTATGGCGAACTCTGGGGGTAAGCTCTCTAACAGTTTCAAGGTTGTAATTAAAAATTTTAATATCAGATTCGATGACTTGGTCGATTGCTTGATAGTTACCTTCAAAATCAGAAGTGAGCACTTCCACAGTGCCTCCAGGGATCTCTTTTCGTATTTCAGCAATAATTTTAGAGAGTTGAGAGGCACCCCCATCTGCTAAATCGTCGCGTGCAACCATCGTTAAAACAACATGCTTAAGTCCCAGTTCTTTGGCTGCTTGAGCGACTTTTTGGGGTTCTAGAGGGTCTAAGGGTTTTGGTGTTTTGGAAAAATCAATATCACAAAAGCCGCAGTTTCTGGTGCACTCTTTTCCAAGCGTTAAAAACGTCGCCGTTTTTTTGGAAAAGCATTCTAGTAAGTTCGGGCATTTTGCTTCTTCACAAACGGTAGGAACACGATCTTGTCCGAGAATCTTATTGGTTTGCCACAGTAAATCGCCTTGAGGGAGTTTGCGATGCAGCCAAGTAGGAAAGCGGCCAACAGAAACAACACGCTTTTCTTCAATTTTTTCAGGGCTTGGAGGTAAAATATTCTTTTTTACCTTGGGCTTAGGATCAAAGGAGTCCAAGTTGCTCATGGGTGTTACCTTTTTTTCTTAGGTGGAAAATGAATAGGCATCTCATTGGCTATGAGAGCAGCTTCAAGCCAAGCTTCGGCCACTGTTGGATGAGCGTGGATGGTATCTGCAAGATCATCGAGCGTTAGCTCACAGCGAATAGCTAAAGTAATTTCTGCAATTAACGCGGAGGCTTCATGGCCAATAACTTGCCCTCCAATAACCTGACCTGTTTTTTTATCTGCAACCACTTGAACAAATCCTTCGGTTTCATTGGCTGCTTGGGATTTTCCTAGAGCCATGAAAGGATATTTGCCGACTTTATAATCGATTTTTTTGGCAGCTGCTTGCTCTGGAAGTAATCCTACAGTTGCAATTTCAGGATTTGTAAATACGACTGCAGGAACGGCATTATAGTGCATTTTAGCAGAAATGCCCATTGCATTACTTGCAGCAACAAGCCCTTGATGAGAAGCTACATGAGCTAGCATCCATTGACCTGTGATATCTCCAATTGCATAAATATCTGCAACACTCGTTTCCATTTTTTCATTGGTTTCAATAATACCCCGCTGCGTGGTTAATCCAGCACTTTCTAAACCAATTTTATCGGTGTTTAAAGATCTTCCGACAGAGACAAGAGCAAGCTCTGTATGAATAGGAGGAGCATCTTTTAGTTTGACAGTCACCCCTTTTTCGGTTTTATCGATCCCTTCTACCATCGCTTGCGTGTGGATTTGAATTCCTTTTTTCTCAAAAATTTTAGTGAGTTCGCGAGCAAGATCTGCCCCTTGAGTCGGTATAATAGAATTCATAGCTTCTAAAATATGAATTTCAACTCCATAGTCTGCAAAGCAGGAAGCAAATTCACAGCCAATATATCCACCCCCAATAATGGCTAAACTTTTTGGGAGTTTTTTGAGTTGTAAAAGAGAGGTTGAAGAGAGAATTTTTTTATGATCAAAGGGAAAAGCGGGAATGTCTTTTGGTTCTGACCCGGTTGCAATAATGATTTTTTTGCCCGATAAAACTTCGTTATTTTCTCCTATGACTTTAACAGTTTTAGGATCTGTAAACTTTCCAAATCCTTTAAAAATAGTGATTTGATTGGCCTCAATCAGTCCTGTTAAGCTCGTTCTAATTTTACCAACAACACCATCTTTACGCAGGGCCATCTGATCGAAGTGTATTTTAGGTGTGCTCACCTCAATGCCATAGTCGCTGGCATGTCGAATTTTATGAGCTAAATGGGCATTAGCTAAAAGAGTTTTTGAAGGAATACATCCGCGGTTAAGGCAAGTTCCTCCCATTTCTAGGCTTTCGATTAAGGCTACTTTTGCTCCAAGTTGAGCTGCTTTTATGGCAGCTACATAGCCACCTGGGCCTCCACCGATCACAATAACGTCAAATTTCTGCATGTCACATCCTTTTTCGCCGTGAGCTAAAATTACTCTATAAAGATTATTTCAAGAATTGGCAAGCTCATCTAATAATTTGAGCAATTATACAAAAAATAGTCTAAAAATCCAAGAGACAAACAGATTCCTTGCCTGCATCTGACTCCTTATCGCAAGCTAGGAGTAAAGGATTGGTTGGAAGTAGTCTAAAATCAACTGTATTTCCAGGTGTTCCAAAGCTAGCCATCACAGAAGTACTGTATTCAACATTTTGCCTATTTAAAAATTGAGAGAATATTTTATTAAAGGGTATTTCTGAATGAAGCTCGATATTCTGACTTTGACCCCCTTGATTAGGAGTTGGACTTTTAGAGCGATAATCAACCGTTGGCAGTGTAGGTAAAGAAATAAAAAATCGGGATTGCCATATGCTGGATTGTGTGAGTGGATCTTTGCGAGGTGTCATAGAAATAGTTATAGATCCTTGTGTTTGAAGAATCTCAAGAGCTTTTTGAAGGACTTGTGTATCTGGGATTTTTTCGCACACCCTCTGGCAAGTGTTCCAATGTTTTTTAAGATCTACAGTTGGCTTTTCTGTAATGGTGACAAGGGATGCATTGAGTTTTCCATTGTTTAAGCTGGGGGGCGTTGTCATAATTTTTTCTCATTTACTTGAGTGTTTTAAAAATTTTTCAGAAAAATTGTAGTCTAAACAGCGATTTATTGGAGAGCGATTTTATCTCATCCATAGCAGACTAAAATTTGCAACTGATGTGCTATTTTGGGATTAAAGTAGATCTTTAAATTCTGATGTAATCAACTGACTTTGAAGGATCTTTTGCATCCACTATTGTTTGTCTAGAAAAGGGAATTCCCAATTTATTTAAAAGTTGTGAGAGTTGCGTCGTGAACATAGCCTCATCTTCAGAATGAAGGATAACTTCTCTGTAGCTTGGATTATGATTAGCGGGGCGCCTAACTCGAAAATCACAAGTAGGGGTAGGTAAAAAACGAAATAGAAAAGATTGCTGATAACCTGGCTCATTGACTTTAGCTAAAGGTTGTGTAAAAAGAGTCAACAATCTTGTTGTTTGTAAAGTGTTGAGAGCCAAACGACAAACAGTCTCATCAGAGGCTTGGCTCAAAGCGGTCCTCAATTTGATCCATTCTTTTCTAGGGTCTTGAGTGGGCTTTATGTTAATGCCGAAAAGAGATCCGTTAAGCGATCGGCTGCCTTCAGTGGCAACGGTAGCCATAAATTTTTTCCGTTAGTGAGTTTTTTTTGAATTTAGTAGCGAATGATTTCATAAATAAAGAAGGATGTCAAATAGATCATGAGAGTAATTTTTATAAATTACAAGAATAACAAAAAAGTTTCTCTTATTATGGGATTTATTTTTGACGAATTAATGATTTTTCTTCATACTGAATTTTTTATAGAGGGCTGAGAAACTCTTGTAATTTTATTTCTATTCTAAGCCTGATTAAACCTAAAAGGGAATTTTCGATGAGCACTAAAACCCATAAAAGATTGTGTTGGAACTGTGATGGCTATGTTCATGTCTATGAGGTTAAATGCCCCTATTGCGCAGTGAGTTTGTTAGAACAAATCCGAGAAGGCCGAAGTATTGAAGAGAAGCAAACGATCTCTCAAAATCTAGAAGAAAAAAATACTCAAATTGCTTTTAATGAATTTCAGCCTCCTTATCAAAATTATGGGGCTAATTTTAATGAACCTGAAATCAAAAAAGTAGAGCCGGTCAAAAACGACTCTAGCAGCAAACCCGCTACTGATATTGAAAATCCTTTTGCGGCCTTGATTTTGGTTCTCCCTGGAACGGTTCTTTTTTTATTAGGATTAACAATTCTTCTGTTTTCTTCAGATGGGAAGCTTGTTTTTCAGTTTAAAGCCAAATTCTGGTTTGTCTATTTGCTAGGATCATTGCCCCTTTTATATGCTGGGTATCGGTTGCTTTTTCCAAAGCAGAAAGAAATGAGATCTAGTTATGAGAATAGCTCTTTTACAAATCCTTTAGAGCGCTAACGACGTTTTCTTCTTTTAAAGATTATCAAACAAATTGATAGACTCTCACTGTAGAACCTGCGTTAATCCTTTCACACCAATCCAGCTCACGATTAGTCGCTGAAGAAATTTGATTTTCGAGGATCTTGAGTGTCGGATCTACCTCTGTAGTGCCAATTTCATAGCGTTGAGTGAGTACATTTGGATGGTGGAATGTAAGGCGATAATTGACAAGAGACTTTGGTTCAATTGTTATAATCAACCCGCTAAATTCTTGTGAAATGGTTATAGCTGCATCCACAATGGTCTGTTTAGGAACATTGCGACGGGAATAAATAATAGAATTGTCCAATGGATTAATGTATCCAATAGAATATCGAGTTTCATAGACTGAAGATGGAGCTGCTAAACTCATACCGATCTAATCTTTATGGACTATTTGCGCCCCGCAACACTTTTTGAACTTTTTCCCACTTCCACAAGGACAAGGTTCATTGCGTTGAGTATGGTCTTCTCGAATTAAAGGAACTAGCTTAGGTTCACTAACCTCTGCTTCTTCTGTTTGCTCATTTTCAAAATCAGGAAGTAAAGACCTCTGTGTTTGAAAATTTAAGTCACCCAGCATCTTTAAGAGAGAGGAGTGGTGCTCAGGGGTCATAATTTCAAGCTTAAAGCTCTCTTTAAGCATAGCAAGATGCATGCGATTGACCATGGACTCGAATGCTTTAAAAGATTCTTGTTTAAACTCAAGAAGGGGATCTTTGTTGCCAACGGAGCGCAAGGAAACTTCAGCACGAAGATAGTCAATGGCGAGCAAATGCTGTTGCCAATGTTCATCAATAGTCTGAATCATCAAATTTTGAATCGCTTGATTAAGAATATCTGCTGTGGATTCTAAGTTGGCATCTTCAGGTAAAAGTCGCAGAGCCTTTTTTTGCAGATCATTCATTTTAAGAGCTAAAGCGCGGTGAATATGTTTTAGAATGGATCTTTGTAATTGCTCTAAATTAGACGCATTACTTTTTAAGCTTTCAATAGTGAACGTAACGGGAAAAGTATTGGCAAGCCACTCATATAGCCCTTCGACATTCCACTGACTTTTATCTTTTTGATGAAAATAAAGCTGTACATGGTGCTCTACTTCTTGTTCTAAAATTTCACGAAGATGATTCATCGCTTCTTCGGTTGTCAAAATTTCATTGCGGAAGCGATAGATCTCTTGTCTTTGTTTATTGATGACATCATCATATTCAAGAGTGTATTTGCGAATAGTATAATTGCGCTGTTCAATTCGCTTCTGAGCAGTTTCAATCGATTTATTCAAAATACCAGCTGAAATAGCTTCACCTTCTGGAGGACGCCATTTTTTGATCATGGCATTGAGCTTTGGAGAAGCAAAGAGTCTCATCAATTGATCTTCAAAAGAAACATAAAACTTAGAGGATCCTGGATCGCCTTGGCGCGCGCAACGACCTCGTAACTGACGATCAATACGTCTAGACTGATGTCTGCAAGTTCCAATGACATGGAGCCCTCCTAAAGCAATCACTTCTTTAGAAAGCTTAATATCTGTGCCTCGTCCGGCCATATTGGTGGCAATCGTAATGGCTTTCAATTTTCCTGCTTCTGCAATAATTTCAGCTTCTTTTTCGTGATGTTTAGCGTTTAGCACCGTATGGGGCAGTTTATTAGCTCTCAAGATACGGGAAAGCTTTTCTGAAATATCAACTGATTCTGTTCCAATTAAGATAGGACGCCCTTTTTCATGGACCTCTTTAATCTCTTTTAAAATCGCGTTGTATTTTTCCCGCTCTGTCATGTAGATTTCATCGTTGGCATCTTTACGCTGACATACTTTATGAGTGGGGACAGCAAGCACGTTCATTTTATAAATTTCTTTAAATTCGCCAGCTTCAGTAATCGCAGTTCCTGTCATCCCTGCCAGTTTTGTATACAAACGAAAGTAGTTTTGCAGGGTGATCGTAGCGTAAGTTTGCGTCTCTTTTTGAATTTCAACTTCTTCTTTGGCTTCAATAGCTTGATGCAAGCCATCTGAAAAACGGCGTCCAGGTTGTGGGCGTCCTGTATGTTCATCAATGATGACAACGGCATCTTCTTGAATAATGTAATCCACATCTTTTTCCATAAGAAGATGAGCGCGCAGCATCTGTCTTAGATTGTGGGCGCGTTCTTTTTTCTGAGCATCTTGCTCTTGAAGATGGGTTTTTCTCTGTAATTTTTCCTCATTAGACCACTCAGGATGATGTTCGATTTCGGCATAAAGAGGTCCTAAATCTAGCATTGTAAAATCATCAAAAGATCCCTCTGTGGAAACCTTAGACCATGTCAGAATCCCCTTGTCTGTTAACTCATATTCGCTGGCTTTTTCATCGACAATGACATATAAACCCGAAAGAATTTTTGCTTTTTCGGCTCTATTTTGTTCACTGTAATAAAAGATATCGAGTTCATCAATACGAGTCCTTAAGTCAGGATCTTCTAAAATCTTTTTGAGGACGTTATTGCGAGGAGTTCCCTTGCTGACAATCCAAAGTTTTTGGATTGCTTGCTGGATTAACTCTTGCTCTTCTTTAGATTTTTTTGTCTGCTCGTCTGCGCGTAATTGGTAACCACTTTGATCGAGCAGTCTTTTAGCTTCTGTTGCGTAGCTATTACAGAGATCTCGTTGCATTTTCACAATTTGAGAGACACTGTCTTTAAGCTCATGATAAAGCTGCTGGCTTTTAGCGACAGGGCCTGAAATAATTAAAGGTGTGCGAGCTTCGTCGATCAAGATCGAATCAATTTCATCGACAATCGCATAGTAAAAACCTCTTTGCACTTGTTCGTTAGCGTGAAGTGCCATGGAGTTATCGCGCAGATAGTCAAAACCAAATTCAGAAGCTGTTCCATAGACGATATCATGCTTGTAGATTTCTCTTTTTTCTTCTGTAGACAGGTTGCTTGTTAGAGCTGCGCAGCGAATACCGAGCCATTTTAAAATGAACCCCATCCATTCACAGTCTCTTTTAACAAGATAGTCATTGACGGTGACTAGGTGAACAGGCTTTTGGGTAAGGCTGTTGAGATAAAGTGGCATTACGGCTGTGAGCGTCTTTCCTTCCCCTGTTTGCATCTCAGCAACAGATCCATAGTGAAGGGCCAGCGCTCCAATAATTTGAACGTCATAAGGGATCATATCCCATTTTTGGTCATATCCTGAGACGTGAATTTGAGTGCCTACCATGCGTCGGCAAGCGTTTTTAACAACGGCAAAAGCTTCAGGGATTAAGTTGTCTAAAGGTTCCCCATTTTGTAAGCGCTCTTTGAATTCTTCTGTTTTAAAGCGAAGTTCGTTATCGGAGAGGGATTGGTAGCCTTCTTCGATAAGGTTCACTTGTTGAACTATTTTTTTATACTTATGAACTTGACGGCTCTGGGCAGTTCCAAAAATTTTTTTAATCAGTTTTAGCATTAGGTCCCTATAGAAATCATTTGCCTGTAAGAACATTATAAATGAAAATAAGACTTTATTGCAATGAGCAACAAAGCCTTATTAGTAAAATATTTACTTGGTTATTTGTGGGTCTTTTAACTAAAAACCTTGCGAAGAGCTGAGCCTGCTGAGTAAAGATAGCCGGCAGCTGTTGTTGCGACTTTATAGCCCACTTGGAGACCAGCAAATCCATAACTTAAGGCTGTTTTGCCCAAAGAGAGAGTCACAGGCATAGCAGCTTCTGGCAAATAAGGTCTTGCCAGAGAAAAAATAGTAAGGGCAGTCGCAGCAATCAGCGCTGTTTGTAAAAATCTTTTTTTAACGGACGAGTAAGGTTGTCCAAAAGCGCTATCACCTACTAAAATGTTGGGCACGACGTTGGCAAGGCCTACAACAGCTACTGGGACTTTTAAAATAGCTCGAGATGTTAGTTTTGTTACTGGAATAAGAATTGTAGGAAGGATTTGTTTTACCAACTGGCCGAGATAGTCTAAGACTTTTGGCCCCTCATAAGGTAAAGCCAGATCAGTTGGCACATGGGGGGGATTTGTTAGCAGAGCTTCGGCAATTCTTAATGCCGCCAGAGTGGCAATGGAGGTCACTGCGGCTTGTTGCACTCTTCCAAGGAGGCTCTGATAAGGAGCTCCGCCTGTATAGATATTGCCAAGCTGAGAGTATATTCCTTTTAAAGCGATGGCTCCTGCTGTTGGTAGTCCATAATAAGCTGGAGCTACAGCAATCAGTCCTGCTTCAACTAGTCCTATGATAGCGATCGTTGCAGCGTAGTTAGCGAAAGCATCGTTAGCAGGCTCTTGCTGGCGACGATTTGTTAAATCTCTTCTTGCTAACTCTCGTCTTAGATCTGCTACTTCTTCTCGCAGAGGGCGAGGAGGGGGTGGGGGCGTCGCTCCAAATAATGCGCGTCCTGCCGCTCTTGCTATAAATGCCATATTAGTACCTTTTTTATTAATTTATTAGTATTAGTTCCTAATTAATTATAATTATAATTTATAAGCTAGTCAAGTAAATATTTTTGTTGATAGTTAATTAATTAATAAATATAATTTTAATAGGTAGTTTGTGGAAAAGGGAAAATAGTCGTGGGTTTTCAAGTATTTCAAACTCTAGATAGTGGTTTGAAGGGAGCTTTTGGCCTAATGGGGGCTGCGATTGTAGGGGCTCCTTTTGGGGCCTATAATGGGGTAAAAGAGGCTCTCAAAGGAGTTTTTAAGAGATCCACCTTTGGGTACTCTGGGGGTCAATTTCTTAAGAATTTTGTAGAAGTTCATGGCAATCTTATTGGCAAAGTTTCATTAGTAGCTTTAGGTTATTTACTGTCCTCTTCACTTGACGAAGATGCAAAAATCAACTCTTTACTGACCTGTATCTTTACCCCCTTCATCAATAAAACGTATGACTTAAGATCGATTGCACAAACACTACCTGTGATAGGAGATATTTTAGAGCGCTCGAGTCGAGCCACTGTTAATGGAGTAGTGGGGTTTTGCAAGGGATTTTTTGCTGCGGTTTCAACAGGGTATCATTTAGGTCAAAAAGCTTATCAAGTTCTTAGTTTTCCTGGCCGATCCATCGGGCGTATTGCTGGATGTTTCATTCATCTGAGTCACGCTGCTAGAGAAAACCAAGAGGTTGATTTGAACTTTAAACGCAAAAGACTAGAACAGGTTGGGGCTGTCTTTTTACTTCCTGTTTTCCTTTTTACGATCCAGCACTATGCTGCGTCGATGTTAATGCAATACGAATAAAAAGCGATCCTAGGCAATAGGATGGATTAAAGGGCATAGCCCAAGACTTGACCAAATTTACACTTAATTTCTAGGTAATCAGGAGCCCCTATTAAATCTTCTGCGAGTTTGATCCGATTTTCTTCAAAGAGCAAGACAAGTGAAGAGCCTCCAAAGGAAAAATATCCTTTTTCATCTCCTTTTTTAAATAACTTATTAGCTTCAAAAGTTTGAATAATAGAGCCTACGCAAACAGCTCCCACTTCGGCATAAATCACTTGGCCAAATTTTTCTGTATTTAGAAGGCTAATCATCCGTTTATTTTCTGAGAAAACATCAATGTTATTTTTAAGAGAAATCAAGTTAACCGCATTTAAATAACCATTGATGTTGTAGGCTCCTTCGGAAATGCCATTACATGGAAAGTGAAATCGATGGTAGTCAGTGGGGCAAAGCCGAGCAATAACCATAACACCATTATGATAGCGTTTAGCAAGGGAGTCATCTTTTAAAAACTCTCTTAAGCAAAACTTTTTCCCTTTCACATAAAAGCCCTCTTCTTTGGAAATTTTGGGAATAAATAAATAACGGCCATCTGCAGGGATGAGTGCTGTTTGCCCATCTCCTTCTAATTTTCGCGATCCTTTTTTTAGTTTTCGATAGAAAAAATCATTAAACGATTGGAACTGCTCTGGTTTTTTTTCCATTTCTGGGACATCAATTTGATATTCTTTAATAAATGGAAGAACTTTCTTTCTGCTCCAGCGAGTGTCTTGTAGTTTGCCATATAAAAATGAAACTAAAGGAAGTTTGGCAAAAAATTGAAAGAAGCGATTGAAAAATCGGCTGAGTGGGTATTGACCATAGAGTAAGTGCACATAGCGATGGCCATAAATATTCTCTTTCTGAATTTGGCGAGTTTCTCGATCAATAAAGTAAATAGGATCCATGCAAATCTGGTTTTTTAATGATTGGAAAACAGTCTAACATAGAGGCCAGTAAAAATAAATTTGGTTCTTCTTTGTCTAGATTTTTTTTTAATTTCTTTTAGAAGCTCCTTTTTTATAAACAGCTGGGCGTAGTTTATTTGTAAACAATTTTTCTAGAGTTAATTAACAAAGATAAGTATTATTTATTTCATTAAATTAGCTAAAATCAGATGAATTTACAAAGTTTTTTAACTAAGCCTGAGACCATTGCGGCCATTTGCACCCCTCCTGGAAATGGAGGAGTAGCTATGATTCGCCTATCAGGGCCTCAGGCAATAGAAATTGCTAGTCAAATTTTTTCTAAAGAGGTTAAAGATCTTTCACCTTACCGGATGACATTTGGAGAATTTTTAGACAAAGAGCGAAAAGTCGTCGATCATGGTCTTTTAGTCGTGATGAAAGCTCCCCATTCTTACACAGGAGAAGATATTGTAGAGCTTTTTTGCCATGGAGGACATTTAATTACAAAAAAAGTATTAAATTGTGTTTTCCAACGTGGTGCAAAAGCCGCGGGGCCTGGAGAATTTACTCAAAGAGCATTTTTGAATAAAAAAATGGATCTAACTCAAGCCGAAGCCGTGCAATCATTAATTTCTGCTCAAAATGAGTACGCTCTAAAAATAGCTGCTGATCAATTAGAGGGACATCTTTCAAGAAAAATTGAAAACTTAAAGCAAAAATTGATCGATCAAACAGCCATCTTAGAAGCATGGGTTGATTTTCCTGAAGAGGGGATTGAATTTTGTACGCTCGATGAAATCAAAGAGCATTTGCAAAAAGTTTCTGGTGAAATGAGCCACTTAATCCGAAGTTACGATGATGGGCAAATGCTTAAAGAGGGCTTTTCCCTTTGTTTACTGGGGCGTCCCAACGTCGGTAAATCTTCCTTGCTCAATCAAATGCTCAAAAAAGAAAGGGCGATTGTAACCCCGATTGCGGGGACGACTCGAGATTTAATTGAAGAGACCCTTTTCATTGATGGAATGCAATATCGTATTATGGATACAGCGGGAATTCGGCAAGCCGAAGAGATTATTGAAAAGGAGGGAATTGATAGGGCTTTAAAAGCATCTCAAAAAGCAGATCTTGTTTTGCTTGTTTTAGATGCCTCTTCACCTTTGACGCAAGAAGATGAAGCATTAATTGAACGCTTAAAAAAGCAAAAGATGCTTGTTGTTTGGAATAAAATAGATATTAGTGACCTAAAACAAAAAGTATTTGAGCAAGAAGTCAAAATATCTGCTAAAGAAGGCTTTCAAATCGATAGCCTCTATCAAAAAATTTCAGAGATTCTGTTAGATAAAGTGGATTGCCAAGATCAAGTCTATCTTACCGAAGTGCGGCACAAAGAAGCCTTAATGCAAGCTCAGATTCATCTGGAGGCTGTTCTTGAAGGATTAAACAAAAATATCTCACCTGAATGGCTTTCTTACGATTTAAAATCTTCTTTAAAAGCACTCAGTCAAATCATTGGTTTTGATCTCACAGAAGATGTTCTCACAAGTATTTTTAAGAATTTTTGCATTGGAAAATAAACGACCCTTCAAGAATCTCTTTCTCTTGCAAAATAGAAGGGACAAAAATGCTTTAAAGAGATAAATTCATTCCTGGCTTTTTGCTTTAAGGAGATTTTATGCGTCATTTCACCATGTTAGGGTTTATTTTCTTATTCAGTAGCTTCCATTTATGGGGTGAGGAAGCTCAAACATCGCGATTTTTACAATTTGAAAATGAGCAAGTCAAAGTTTGGAGAACCGTCATTATGCCTAACCAGCCTTTGAAAATGCATCGCCATGAAAGAGATAGAGTGATTGTCACTCTCAAAGCAGGTGAACTAGATGTCGTTCAACATACAGGTGAAAAATCAAAGCTTGTCTTTGAAAAAGGAAAAGCATATTGGATGACTAAAGATCCTCAAAATAAATTTCATGCCGATGTCAATCAAGCAGACGAGCCTGTTGAAGTCATGGTAATCGAGCTAAAAAACCCTCTTGAAGAATAATTCAGTTTAAAGTGTTTCTAATGCCCTTTTTTTTAATATTCTAAAAGAAGTGTCGTGATGAATAAAAAACAAAGGGCTCAAAAGATAGGAGAGATTTTAAACTCATATTTTCCAAATCCTGAAATACCTCTAAAGCACACCAACGTCTTTACCTTTTTAATTGCGGTGTTACTTTCTGCTCAATGTACTGACGAGAGAGTCAATCAAATTACTCCTAAGCTTTTTGCTTTGGCTGATTCTCCTGAGAAAATGGCTTTATTAGAGGTTGAGGTCATTGAAAACATTATTCGACCATGTGGTTTATCCAAAAATAAAGCAAAACATATTCAGCGTTTGTCGCAAATATTAGTTGAAACGCATCTTGGGATGGTTCCATCTTCTTTAGAAGAGCTCAAAGCGTTGCCCGGTGTTGGGCATAAAACAGCTTCCGTTTTAATGGTGCAAGCTTTTAATACCCCAGCCTTTCCAGTAGATACCCATATTCATCGTCTAGCGCAGCGATGGAAATTATCAACAGGAAAAAATGTGGTGAAGACCGAAAAAGATCTTAAAGATTGCTTTGACAAAAAGGATTGGGGCAGGTTACATCTACAGATGATTTATTTTGGGCGATCTTTTTGTCCTGCAAGAGGGCATCAAAAAGAAAATTGCCCCATTTGTTGTTGGGCGTCATGATTACAAAACCACTGCATAAATGCCTTTCAAAATGGATTGAGATTGATCTGGATCAACTCAAGCGCAATATTTCTTTGATCAAAGATTTTATAAAGCCCGCTCTTTATTGCTTACCGATTAAAGCCAATGCCTATGGACATGGAATTGTTGAAATTGCAAAGGCTGCAGATGGGGTCGACTATTTGGCCGTTTCCAGTTTAGAAGAGGGGATCGCTCTTAGAGAAGCAAATATAGAGAAGCCCATTTTGATTTTAGGAGCTTTTTTAAAAGAGCAAATAGAAAGTTTAATTGATTACAAATTAGAATTTTCTGTCAGTTCCATCTATAAGCTAAAGCTCATTGAGAAAATACTGGCTCAAACTACAAAGAAAGCCCTAGTTCACCTGAAAATAGAAGTAGGGATGCAAAGAGTCGGCGCTCGCCCACAGACAGGATTAGAAATTTTTCAGCAAATTCAACATTCTCCCAATGTCCTTCTCAAAGGGATCTATTCACATCTTTCACACTCTGAAGAGCAAGATCAAGAGGTTATTGAAAATCAAATAGAAATTTTTAAATCTTTTATAGCTCAAATAGACCGCCAAGGAATCATTTGCCATTTGTTAAATTCTGGAAATATTTTGAATCCCTTTTGCGAACGTTTTGATATGGTCAGAGTCGGATTGCTCTCTTTTGGTTTTTTTGAAAAACCTCTTAAAAATGAGCTTAGTGAGATCAAAAGTTTTTTTTCGCTCAAATCTAGAATAACCTACTTCAAAGTCGTTGATGAAGGCTGCGGCATTAGCTACGGGCATAGTTATAAAACAGACAAACGCTCTCGCTTTGTTACCATTCCTATTGGGTATGGAGATGGTTATCGACGCGATCTATCCAATAAGGGAGAGGTTCTCATTCGAGGGAAAAGATTTCCGATCAGAGGAAATATCTGCATGGATCAACTCTTAGTCGAAATAGGGGACGGTGAGGCTTACGTGGGCGACGAGGTTGTTTTAATTGGTAAGCAAGAAGCAGAAGAAATTACAGTGGATGAGCTTGCTAAACATTGCAATACGATTCCTTATGAAATCTTATGCGGTTTTAATCAAAGAGTGCAGCGTCTCTATTTAGAATAAGCTTCCTTTTTTAAGAATACAGAATAAAACAATTGTTTTTAAATATTCTGAGAGTCTGACATTGAAGGAGCGGGTGAAGATTGCTCCTCGGAAAGAATAAACTCAGCCCCTAAATGAAGATGGAAAATAGTGCGATCTCCATAGCGAGGCCCCTGCGCATCCAGTTGCACTGGGCACAAGTCACAACTTTGATCTCCATCTTGCTCTCCTCTTTGAACTTCAAAGTAGGCAGAGAGAGGATTTTCTTCTGTAAACTGGCTTAAAGTCAGAGTCAATCGGTAATCTCGTTGAAAACCTTGTTCGTCTCGCACTTCATTTTCGGAGATAGTTGGATTCATACCATTTAAAAAAGCACATTGCCAAACAGTGTCACCTTTAAAAGCAATTGTTAAAATGCTATTAGGCCGAGGTTGATAGCCATTTACCCGCGTTACTCGCAATGTTACAGGGAATGTTTCAGCAAATAAATTTCTTACACAACCTGTAGCCATCTCTGACCTCCTTGATATTGGCAACATTGTAAAATAAAAAAGTTAATTCTTAAATGATATTGAGAGAAATTGCAGTTTTTGAGTTTTTAACCTTGAAAAAGGATTCATTTTTTGCTTGCTAAACCTCTTATTTTATTTTATTAAAAAATCTTTCATGGAATGAAATTTAAATGTTTAGAATCAGTAAAAAAAGCTTTCTCATTCTCAATTATATTCCTTTAGCAGCTCTATCTTCGTCTATTATTACTCCGGCATTGCCAGAAGTGAGAAGCTATTATCAATTAAGTTTAGGACAATTAGAGTGGGTCGTAAGTATTTTTCTAATAGGGTATATGTGTGGTCAATTCATTTATGGGCCGTATGCTAATCTTGTTGGGAGAATCTTTTCTCTTAGAGCCGGTTTAGTTTTAGGGCTTGTAGGAATTGCTATTTGCTTTATCAGCTATTACTTGCCCTATTTTTGGATTTTACTGCTTGGAAGATTTATCAATGCCCTCGGATCTTCTAGTGGCCTTGTTTGCGCTTTTATTTTGATGAATGAAGAATTAGAAGAGCAAGAGGCTAAAACAGCCTTTGCTTATTGCCCCATGAGTTTTTCTCTTTCGGTTACATCGGCGATTTTTATTGGTGGGGTCATGGCTCATTGGTGGGGCTGGCAATATACGTTCATCTTAGTGTTTGTTCATAATGCGATCATGCTTTACTTAACGCGGTATATTCCCAGTAGTTATAGTAGAGAAGCTTATCAAAAAATGGTCAAACCAAGTTCACATATCAAAGTGGACTCTAAAAATGTCATTAAACTTCTCTGCTTAAGTTTTATCGTAGGGACGACGACCTGCTTTACTTATATTTACACCACTGCAGCACCTTTAATTGGTCAATCTCATTTTAATTTTAATCCAAGTCAATATGGAATATGGAATTTAATCAATGTCTTTGGAGTCCTCTTTGGGACTTTGACACTGAAGCTTTATATTAAGAAAATCGGTGGGAAGCGAGCTATTTTTACGAGTTTAATGGCATTTGCGCTAGCAAGCCTTTCTTTCTTGCTCATTTTGCTGACTGACTCTAGTATCCCTCTGTGGTTTTTCTTCACATCCTCACTGATGTATTTTTCATCGACTTGGGGCTTTGCTACCGCGTCTTACTATGCTTCTAATGCCATTTCTAATAAGGCGCTCGGTTCTTCTATTTTGACGTTTATTAATCTATTTTGTGCAGTCATGGGCGTTATTATTCTTGGTTATCTCTCTTTTGATGAATTATTAAATTTTATCATTGTGGGAGCCTCCTTTTTAGCCTGCGCGATGTTCTGTTATCTTTGGATTGCTAAAAATAAAGTTCTTGGCTTTGTTCCAATACAAAAGCCCTAAAAGTGAAATAGCAAGTCCTGCACAAGTTAGAATATAGATCGAAGGGGCAATCACCCAATCTGTTTTTTGGTAGATCCAAAGAGAAATAGAGACGGCAGGTGCGCCAAAGGCTGTTGAACCAATGCTTTTAGCAATCGCCATGAGTCTAAAGCGTTCATTTTCTTTAAACAAGTTCATCACCCAGTGTTCATAAGGGGCTGCCAGCATAATTCCCCAAGTGACTAGTATCATGCGAATAAAAAAGACATTCAAAAAAGAGGGGTGGTTTAATAGCCCAAAAAGAGGGATGACAAAGATAAAGGCTCCAACGAGCGCTATCGTAATCATTTTTTCTTTGCCAAAACGGCGGGCTAAAAAACCAAAGAGAGGTAAAAGTAGAAAATCATAAGCAATCAGCCACGAGTGAATATGCATCATTTGTTTACAAGTCATTTTGCTGATCAAAGGAATATAACCATTCATCAACGCACTTAAAACATTATAATTAGCGCAAGAAAATCCGGTGACAGCAATGACAGCCAAGAAGGGAATAAGACTTTCTTTGATTTTAGGAAATGGGGGTGTTTTTATTTTTGGTAAAGGAGAGGAAGGGATCAAGAGTGTTTTTCTTGTCCAAAAAATAAGAATGCCAAGTAGCCCACTTCCAATAAAGAGCCAGCGCCAATAGACAATAACACTCTCTTGAAAAGCAAGAAATGTAATAACCAAAGAGGCAATCACAGAACCTGCAATAGAGCTCATCTCATATAAACTACTCATGATGTCCCGATTCTTTGGTTTGGCCTTTTCCAGTAAAACAAGGACTGCAGCAGTCCCTTCTCCGGCTGCAAAAAAGTAGGTCATCCCTCTTAAAAGATGTAAAATAACAGCACTGGTAATTCCTACTTGTTGATAAGTTGGGGCTAAGCCCACTCCAATGATCATCAAAGACATTCCTAGAATCGATAAACGGAGTGTTTTTAAGCGACCATACTTATCTCCAAAATAGCCAAAAAAAAGAGCCCCTATAGGCCTAAAAATAATACCTACGGGCAAGTAAGCTAAAATTAAGACCGTGATAGGATGAAATTTTGGATAGAATAAAGCCGCAATGAAAGGGGCAATCAGCCCATAAAGGGCTTTGTCGTAATGTTCAAGGGTGTTACCCAAGATAGTAATAGCAACAGATCGTTTTTTTAAAAAAGCCATAGATACTCTTCCTACGCTAGTATGATCTAGATCAGGTAATAAGGGTTGAGCACACGGGCTCTCTCAGCTTTAATAAGCACCCCTGGTTATTAAGAACGGAAAACAATTTATCTAAAAAGTAATTAAATGAAAAGAGTGATGATGTTTATTTAAGAGGTGTAAACTATTTTTTCAAATACATGAGAAAGCTTCATTTATTCATTTGAAAGTGTAAACCTGACACTTTTTCTAAATAATCTAGCGATACTTGGTATTGTTCAAGAGACGCGCTTGATTCCATCTGAACATTTGGGATCACGTAAGCTAAAGCTTTGCCGTTGGCGTAGATTAATTTAAAAAAATGTGTAGGTACTGCCACTTCATTTTCGCCAATCACCTGGTAGCTCACATATCGTTTATTGCCTTCAGGATGAGATAAAAAAAGAGGCCCTGTCACGACTTCTATATTTTGGTTATCTGCAACTTGGCTGCGCACTTGTTGTTCGAGCTTAGCCCAGAGGCCGCGATTTAAAGCGCTATTTTGTGGGCAAATATTAGAAAGCAAGAAGGTTTTATCTAAAAGTTCTTTGCTAGAGAGCTGATCTGCTGCTGGGACCATGTGCCCTTTATCAAAAGCAGCTTTAGAGTAATCATTGGGCGAACTTTGATGAAGATGATAAATGGCAGGATCTTTTTTGAAGTGCTGCTGTGATCTGCTGACATTGCGCTTAAGAGATTCTTTAGAGAGATACTCATAAGTATAAAAAGGAATTTTGCGCTGAGCGTCATATTGTAAAGAGAAGCCAGAATAACTCAGTACGGGATAGCTAACAATTTGGAGTTGCTGTTTGGATTTTTGATTTGAATTAAAACTAGCAAGTAATAAGCCTGCCAGGAAGATCATCAGATATAAAGTGGCTTGTGAGATCTTTTTATTCACATCAATTTTTCAACAAAGTCTATTAAACTATTTTTAATAGACTGCGATCTCATTTGTGTAAATAAAAACAGCAATAGATTTTTTAAACAGAAATTAACGGTTCAAGAAATTGGCATAGCTCTTTTCCGTGCGAGGCCCATCTTACCTGCATATCCCCCTTATCTGATGTTAGAAAAAAAGGTGTAGTCTCAACGTGGTTTTCCAAGAACATTCCACAATCGATGAGCTTTTTACAAAAACTTTGTAGCTGATCTCGATTACTAGAGAAAAGTTGGATTATTTTTTGAACGAATTTTTGTGGGAACTGTGAATCTGTTAAATCTTGAAGGGTTGTCCTACCTTGAGCCTCGGCATGGTCATTTTCTAGGAATGGGATGGAGCGTATAACTTCGTGAAGGGAGATGAGGAGTCGATGGTCTTCAATCTTTTTTCCTTTGTATATGGGGTCTTGTGACGATAATCTTTTGAAAAATCCTTGCATGCTTACAGGATTGTAGTATGTATGTTCCAAATTGATCAGTCTTTCACTAAGCTCCTTGGCGTAAATACGCAACAGAGGAAATGGTGTTGCACTTGGCCCTCTTTCTCTAAGCTCTTCGGCGTAAACGCGCAACAGGGGAAATGGTGTTGCATTTTGCCCTAATTGAGCAGCTATGTCAGAGATTTTAATGAATAGGACTCGTTCTTCATGAGGGACAAAGGAGGTCTGAATTGCTTGATAAAAACCGTAATAGAAAAGGTCATAAAGTTCTTTGCATTTTAGGTTATCTACAGCTTTAGACAAGCTTAAGTTAGGAAAGGGAATGCTTATATCTTTTTGACCCAAGAGACTATTTTGTCGGATATCTTCAATAGTAGAAGCGCCAAGTGTGGGCATCATCGTCACAGCATGCTGAGGCGAAAGGATGTAAAGTAATTCTTGCATCATTTCAAAAGAAGGGACCATACGCAGCCTCTTTCCGTTTATTTCAATACGGTTAAAAAAGCTGATGTCATGTCCTCTTTGAATTTTTTGGCTCCAGGTAGGTGGACTTTCATTCTGAGGTGTCGGTTGAATATCAGGAAATACAAAAAAGGTCTGAGCAGATCTAGGAAGGGTCTTGAATCGCTCTAAAAACAGCTCTTGCTGCTTGCTATCGAAGAAAGAATCCTGGGAAATCGTTGTTTTCAAAACAGCACCAGCAACTTCTTGGTTGAGATTCTGATGAGAATCGTAAAGTTGAAGTACTTGAGTTTCATCGATGGAGTGATGCTGACAAATAGACCAATAAAACATCACGTTTGTGAACTCTTCTTTACCAATTTTAGCTTTTTGGAAAGCTTGAAGAGCAATATAGGGAAAACGCTTGTCGTCTTTAAAAGCGTCTGCTTTCCAATTGCCTTCCTGCAAAGCTGAGATGAGCCCTTGGATTTCACCTTCTGAAATATGTTTACCTTGCAGCGCTTGCTCTACATTGAGATTTCTTGTGGTATGTGCAAATTTGCTGGTGGTATTTCTCCCAAGTGATGGGAACAGCATAGTAGAAGTGGGGTTGTTATTCCACCAATCACTGATATGGTAATAAACGCTATTCAAAGCGCTCACTCCAAAGCTAGCCAAAGGTATTGGTTGCCAATTGCCAATTGCCATAAAATCCCTAAAATTTAGATAGATAGGCAATAGTTATAGCTTGCTTTTCAGTAAGAATCAATTAAGAAATGCTTGGGTTCAAATTGCTAGCTTCTAAGGTCATTGAATAAAATAATTCTTTTTTACAATCCTTATGCGAAGATCAAGAATTATTTCTCTCTTACATCCCCTTAAACAGAAGCTAAAAGCCATGGATTTTGGCACAGCTCTTTACCTTGTATGGCCCACGATGTACGGTATGTTTGACTAATACTTTCTTGACCTAAGAATGACTTAATTAACATTTCTTCTGTAGTTTTTCCCCGATCGATAAGTAGCTGGCAAAACTCTTTTTGACTATCTACAGATGTAGAGAAAAGCTGAACTATTTTCCGCGCAAATTGTTTGAAATACTGGGAGCAATCCAAATCGTCTAGTGATTTTTCTGTCGATCCATTATGGAATTTTTCAAGATGAGAGAAAGCTTGGTTTTTGATCTCATGAATGACTTCAATGACACTTACAAAGTTAGAGGGGTTAGGTTTTTTTCCTGGATGAGTTAGAGGGCTATAGATGAGGTGTTCCATATCGATGAGAGTGGCTTGGATCTTTTTAGCAAAGGGAATCAAGCTAGGATATAGTGGCATTTGCTCTGCGAGCTTCATACATATATCTGCTACGTAAATGAAGCTAACTCGATCTTGATTTGGGATATTAGAGGCTTGTATGGCATGATAAAAATCATGATAGAAAAAGTCATATTCTATGGACCGATATCCATCTGCTTTTTCTGGCAGCTCTATCCCAGGAAAAGGAATTCCCAAATCTCTTTGCCCTAAAAGTCCATTTTTTCGGATATCTTCAAGAGTGGAAAGGCCTACTGTGGGCATGATGGTCACGCTATGCTCTGGTGACATAATGCGAATAAATTCTTGCATCATTTCAAAAGAAGGGACCATACGCTTGCTATAAATTCGATTAAAAACATTCACTTTGGGCCCTGCTCGAATTCTTTGGCTAATGGTAGGTTGAATTCCATTCGTGGGAGCTGGTTGGATATCAGGGATCACAAAAAAAGTTTGAGCCGATCGAGGGAGTTTTTTTAAGCGATCTAAAAACCGTTTTTGTTGATTTTTATCGATAAAGGAATATTCTTTACCATGAGCAACCATCGTGCTTAAAAGAGCATTAGCAATTGAATAGTCTAAACGACCAGATGAATCATAAAGTGAAAGAACTCGAATATTACTAATATGGTGTTGTCGAATAGACCAGTAAAACATCACATTCGTAAATTCTTCTTTTCCAATTGTGGCATTTTTAAAAGCTTGAAGGGCAATATAGGGAAAGTGCTGATCATTTTTAAATATATCTGCATCCCAATTGCCTTCCAGTAATGCTGAAACAAGCTCTTGAATTTCACCTTCTGAAATATGTTTACCGTGCAGAGCTTGATCTACATTTAAATACCGGGTTGCGTAAGCAAATTCATTTTGAACATTTCTTTTAAGAGAAGGAAACTCTGTTACAAAATCAGCGCTGTTGCCCCACTGACTTATTTTGTCATAAACTCTGTTGAATTCTTCGATTGCAAGATTGATCAAAGGCAGTGACTGCCAATTAATGCTTACCATAAAGTCCTTATAATAATAAAAGTATTATATACGTAAGATATTAAGGATTAATTAAGAGTTGTTTAAAATATTTTTTATAAAGTTCTTTGCTCTTCTAGCCAACTGGCAAAAAGAGAAGAGGATCCATGAGCATAAGCTAGGCAAGCCTCTATGAGCGCTTCTTGTTTTTTGGCTTGTGCAAATGGAAGCTTAAATAAAGAAAAATCTTGCTCTTCAAGGGCACCAAAAGCTTCATTCCAAGTTATCGCTTCTTGATACGTGCTATTAAAGTCTTCGTTATTGGCAAGTGCTGGCAGGAATAAGGAAAAAAAGATCCTGTGACGTATAGAGTATAGAAGCTCACAAGAGTTTTCTATTGGCAACAAATCAAAATCATAAGATTGAATTAAAGAAAGTGCATCGATAATTTCTTTTTCTCGCTTATTGGGATTAAATGGAAAGTTGATAAAAAAATAACGAAATTCAGCTTCGTTAAAAAATTGAAAAACATCGCTTTTTTGAAGGATTTTTTTGTTTAGCAGAAGAAAAAGTGCTCCAGGTGTATGGTAAAGATAGCGAATTTTAGTTGTCAGATTTTCTAATTCGATTGTCCTATCCCAGCCAAGTTCTAGAGGAGAAAATACTTTGAGCGCATGGATATGGTTGTAGATTTGCTCAATTGAGTTATCTGAAAAAAAGGAAGTCATTTGATCTAATCTGTATTCATGATGGTAGCTCATTTTTACAGAATGATTCATCCCATAGTTAATGGTGAGTATCTCTTCTGCCTCAATATCTTCTAATGCTATAAAAAGGATCCTTAGAGGGATGCCTTCAACATCATAGAGATGAAAAGCCCCCACATTAGGAAAGCCATCTTCAACAAGCCCACCATAATTGCGATAGTTTAAAGCATCAATAGGGCCCCAACGATAAGGGGAAGACTTTTTAGCTAGAGGTGTCCATTCCCCTTTGTATTCCAATACAACAGATCCTTTAGGTATTTTTTTTAAAGCATGTACCGAATGCCTGCCAGGCCCTGCACCTAAACGGATAAAGAGAGAAGGGGGAGATTTTTTGAATTCCCGATACTTTGGCAGTAGTAGCTCCATGAGCTGACGATCCGTACTGCTGATCGTGAAGGGGCTGTGCAAAGAATGCTCTGAGACGATGATGTCATCTGTCCACTGCACCCCAGTTATCTGTTGAAAGAAGGCAATAGGAGCTTCTTGTAAAACACCTTCATTATCTTGAAAATGAAACGTCATGATTTAAATCTCTCTAAAAATCAAAATATTTTTTGATAAATTTCTTTAGCATTAAAAATAGCTCTCGCACTACTGAGAAGTTTTAATTATAATGGTTTATTACTTAGAGTCATAGTATGGAAAATAAATTAAAATTAATCCAAGATAATCCACCTTGGTACAAAGAGGGATTAAACTTTAAATGTACTGGGTGTGGTAAATGCTGCAGTGGATCTCCGGGCTATGTCTGGCTTTTAGAAGATGAAATCACAAAAATTGCTGACTATCTCAAGATCTCTAAAGAGGATTTTTGTAAAAAATTTTTAATACAAGTGGGTTCTAGATACTCTTTAAGAGATTTAAAACATCAAAATTATAGCTGTATTTTTTTAAAAGATAAACAGTGCTCGATCTATCCTGTGAGACCTCGTCAATGTCAAACCTATCCTTTTTGGCCCTCTGTTGTAAATTCTTCTCAAAGTTGGGAAGAAGAGGCTAGAGAGTGTGAAGGGATTAGAGAATCAAGTCTCACTGTTTCTTTGGAAGAAATAGAAGAAAAACTTAAAAGTTAACGATTGCGAAGAGCTTCTGTAATCATCTCAGAGAGCTCCATTTGTTTAGCTCCATTTTCAGTTGCTTTCTCAATGGCTTTGGCGGCTGCTCGATCAGAGAATCCCAAGTTGACTAAAGCGCCAATTGCATCTAAATGTTGACGGTTATGAGGTTGTTCATGGTGAGAACCTAAAAAGATCATCTTGGGCAATTTATCTTTCAAATCAAGAATGATTTTTTCTACGGTCTTTTTTCCTAAGCCAGGAACTGAAGAGAGAAGCTTAATATTTTCTGTTAAAACAGCCTCTTTAAAGCGTTCAGGAGAAAATTGGCTTAAGATGCAAAGAGCTGTTTTAGGGCCCACACCTGAGATTTGAATGAGCGTTTCAAAAAGATCGCGCGAAGGGGCGTTAGCAAAACCATAAATCGCTTGAAAATTTTCACGAACCACAAAAGAGGTAAAGAGAGTGCACTCTTGATGAAGAGAAAAAGGGATCGTTGTTGGAGCAATGAGCACTTTATAGCCGACCCCATTGACATCGATCACGATGTAACTAACTTGATTCTCAATTAATTTTCCCCGTAAACGGTCAAACATAAGAACTCCTGGTGATGTTTTGAAGTTGCAAAGAATATTTTAACGTATGAATATGACAAAGACAAAGAGCTAAAGCATCGGCAGCATCTTCTGTAATCTCTTCTTGAATATTTAAAAGAAGCTGGATCATTTTTTGTACTTGCTTTTTACTAGCATGACCTCGTCCAACAACAGCTTTTTTAGTTAAGGTGGGCGAGTATTCTGCGACCTGGATTTGAGCTCTTGCCGCTGCCAAAATACAAACGCCTCTTGCCATCCCTAATTTGATAGCACTTTGTACATTTTTATCGACAAATTGTGTTTCAATAACAACAGAAGCTGGCTTAAACTTATCGATAAGATGCTCTATAGAAGTAAAAATAGCTAGGTAGCGCTTTTCTAAAGGGGCATTATGAGGAGGCCGAATGACTCCATAATCTAAAACATGGTGTTCATTACCTATCAATTTTACGATACCAAATCCCGTTATACGAGTGCCGGGATCGATTCCAAATACTATCATATCAACATCTTAATAAAAGCAGTCTATTTTTATTTTTAGCGAAAAAAGGCAATTTAACGTAAACTCCATCTTGAATCAAGCGAAGTTTGAGAAAGTTAATCTATGCTAGAACCAAAACAAATTGTTATTCGGATGCCCAATTGGCTAGGTGATGCTGTCATGGCAGCACCGATGATCGAGTTAGTAGCCAGTCATTGGCCAAAAGCAAGATTGACTCTTTATGGAATCAAAAGTGTCTTAGCCCTTTTTGAGCAAGACCCTCATGTTTCTGAGTTTCTTATCCTCGACAAAAAACAATCTACTCAAACAGAAATTGCGCAGCTTAAAGAGAAAAAGTTTGATTGTGGAATTTTGCTGACAAATTCTTTTTCTTCGGCATGGCTTTTTTTTAAAGCTAAAATTCCTGTCAGAGTAGGTTTTTCCAAAGACCTTAGAGGCTTTTTTCTCACCCATTCTTTGCCTTATCCCAAAGAGAAAACAGTTTTGCATCATATCCAGCTCTACCAAACGCTCCTTTCTAAAATTGGGATCCACAAAAAGGGCGATCCTAAACTTTATCTTAGCGATACAGAATTAAGTTTTGCAGATGCATTTTTAAGAGAGCATCAAATGACACCTCAGCATATTTTGATAGGAGTCAATCCTTCAGCTGCTTTTGGTTCAAGCAAATGCTGGCTCAAAGAGCGCTTTCGTGAACTTGCCATGAAGCTAGTTGAAGCCCCAAATATTCGCCTGATCTTTTTTGGAGACCCAACTGCTAGCTCGCTCAATCAAGAAATTACTGCAGGACTTGATCATTGCCTAAATTTAGCAGGTCAAACATCCATTCGTCAATTAATGGCTTTAACTAAAAAATGTGATCTTTTTCTAACCAATGACAGTGGCCCTATGCATATTGCCTGCGCGCTGCAAACGCCTGTTGTTGCCCTTTTTGGATCGACCAGCCCAGAAGCTACAGGTCCTTATGGAAAAGGTGTTTACCTGCGCAAAAAAGTAGCATGTTCCCCTTGTTTTAAAAGAGAGTGCCCGATAGATTTTAGATGCATGAAGGCGATCACTGTCGCTGAAGTTTATCAAGTTCTTCAAAAGCAACTTGAGAAGTACAATAAAGAAAATATCTATGCTTAAACCCAAATTAATTTTTATTGGTCGAAAATATCATAGCAAAACAAAAAGCGATGAACTCATTATTTCTGTCTTAAGCCAATATTACGAGGTCATCTTATTGCGCCGAGAGGAATTGTTAGATAAAGAAATTGTCCAGCAAGTGAATACGATTTGTCCGCAGGCGGTGCTTTTTTGGTGTTTGCCCCCTTCTTATAGTTTTCATTTACGCAAATTTAAGTGCCAAAATATCATTTGGGCTCCCATGTGGGATGGTTTTAAACCTCTATCTTGGAAAAAAAAGATCCTTTTTCGTTTATATAAAGTAAAAATTATCTGCTTTAGCCAAGTGCTTTATCAATATTTCCAAAAAACAGCGCTCAAGTGCCAATATTGGCAATGTTTTTTAGAACCTAAAATTCATCCGCAAGAAAAGAGAGAGGGACCTTATACTTTTTTTCTTTGGCAACGAGATCCTAGTATTGGGATTGATCAGCTCATTCAAATGGTAGGAGAAAAAGAGATTGGTAAAGTCATTTACAAAACAGAGATAGAAGAGAACCTACATAAAGAATATCCCTTTAAAATAGAGAAAATAACAGATTGGTTGCCTAAAGAGGATTATCAGAAAATTTTAAAAGGGGTCGACTTTTTTATTGCTCCTCGCAAAGCAGAGGGGATAGGATTTAGCTTTTTAGAGCCGATGAGTCAAGGGATTCCCGTTATTGCTTATAATAATGCGACAATGAATGAATATGTTATTGATGGAGAAAATGGTTTTTTATTTGATGATCAATTTCAACTTTCAAAACCTTTAAAATCCCCTCAGAGTTTATCCGCATCGATTGAAAAATGCGCGCAAAAATTCTATCAAAATTGGCAAAATCAAAAAAATACAATTATTTCATTCATTCAAAAATAGGACGATAAGATGCGGGTATTGATTTTAGCAGGAGGACTGGGAACTAGATTACAATCGGTTGTTCCTGACCTACCCAAGCCGATGGCTCTTGTCAATCACAGACCTTTTTTGGAATATCTGATGGATTATTGGATAGGACAAGGAGCTAAAGAGTTCTATTTATCTGTTTGTTATCTTGCAGAGAAAATAAAAGGGCATTTTGGCTCTCAATATCAGAAAATTCCGATAACCTATTTTGAAGAGCCCCATCCTCTTGGAACGGGAGGAGCTCTTTTATGGAGCTTAAATAAGCTTCAAGATAAAGATTCAGAGCTACTCGTTTTAAATGGAGATACTTTTTTAGAATTAAAGTTCTCTCAAATGCAAACTTTGCATCAGCAAAGGGGCTCATCTGTAACCATTGTTTTAAGAGAAGTGGAAGAAAACAATCGCTATAGTGGTGTTATCATAAATTCTCAAAATCAGATCATCCAGTTTTGCGAGCGAGAGCAAAACTCTCCAGCGTTACTAATTAATGCAGGAGCCTATTTGATAAAACCGCGTCTGTTTTTAGACCAAGGCTTTTTAGCAGGGGAGAAGTTTTCATTAGAAGATGACTTTTTTCCAAAATTAATTCATACTGTTTCGACTTATAGTTTTGTAACCAATGGAAAATTCATTGATATTGGGATTCCTCTAGATTATCAAAAATCACAAACGTTTTTTCAATATGCTTAGTAAACTCATCAAAGACCCCCACTGCATTTGGATTTCTAGCCCTCACAATCTTGGAGACTTCATTGCTAAAATCCCTTTGATTAAAATTTTAAAATCTCACTTTCCCAAAGTTAAAATTGTTGTTGCAGCTCGTAGTTATGTCAAAGATCTCATTAGCCTGATTCCACAAGTGGATCTTTTTATTGATTTTGAAAAGTTTTTTGATCGAGCGAGAGAAGAGATTGAAAAAGAGTTTCAAGAGTTAAAAGTGGATACCCTCATCCATCTTCTTTCTCAACAAAAAGATTTAGGTCCCCCTGTTTTAGATTATGCAAAAAAAGCAGGCATTCCCAATCGAATAGGAAATGTTTATCGATCCTGGCTCACTTTAAAGTTAAAAAACAAACAGAGCTCTTTAACGCACAACTTAAGAAAGCCGCGCATCATTCGTGGAATTCATGAGTATCAGTGGAACCTTTTTCCTCTTTCCTGGTTTGGCCTTCGCTCAGAATATTCTCTCAAAGAAATATCACAGCTTTTGCAAACTGATATTATCCCTTTTAAAAAAAGTCCCTTTATCAAAGAGGGGCTCTTTAATTTAATTATTCATCCAGGATCTTTAGGAAATGCTAAAGAATGGCCTAAAAAAAACTATCAAGAGCTTCTTTTACTTCTTAAAGAGCGCCCGATCAATCTTATTATTACAGGATCTGACAAAGAAGCCATTACCTTTAAGGATTTTGAAAAACTCGCCAATAATGTCACGTTTGCGATGGGGAAATGTTCATTACAAGAATTTATTGCACTCATTAGCCAGTGCGATGGACTCATTGCTGGCAGCACAGGTCCTATTCATATCGCTTCACTATTTGGTGTGCCAACACTGGCACTTTTTCCTAAGCAATGGCAAATAGGCCCAAGTATCTGGGCTCCTTTGGGAAGCAGAGCTTCTTACCTGGAGGCCTCAGCTATTTGTAAGTATTGTGAAAATAAATTGGCAGATTTTAATCCAAATCTTTGCCAATGTATGCAAAGCATTCAACCTTTAGATGTTTTAACTCAAATTAACCCTTGGTTTTCTTATGAAAATATTGTTCGATAGCACCGTCCTTGCTTTGGCTCTTGTAGAAAATATTGCGATGCACAAAACAGGGATCTATCGATATGCAGAAAATTTAGCCAATCATTTAAGTCGTTTGCCCGAGGTGCAGCTTTCTTTTTATTCGATGTTAAATAAGCAAGAAATACGCTTGTGGCAAACAAAATTAAACCACCATGGGCTATTTCAAAATATCCATTTGGTCAATCACTACCATCCTTTAAAAGCAAAAATAGATCGGATTAAACAAGAAATGAAAGAGGCCTCTAAAATAAAACGAATTTATTTAAAGGGGCTCTGTGAATCTTATCGTTTTTTTCAGAATAGTTCAGCAGCCCTTGCTGGAAGCTTTGGCGAGCAAGATCTTTTTTACTCCCCTTATCACCCCATTCCAAAAAGAATCAAAGATAAAAAGAATATCGGTTGCTTTACAATGGTGCATGATTTGATTCCTTTAAAGTATCCGGGCTTTTTTAAAGTAGACAAGAGAGGCTTTTTTAATAGTATTTTAAAAAAAGCAAAGCCCAATCATTTTTTTATCGCCCCATCGATCTCTACTAAATCAGATATTTGTCATTACTATTCAATCGACCCAAATAAAATTTTTGTAGTCGCTGGTGCTGTTCAAGATGAACTTTTTTATCCTGTCAAGGATCAGCAAGTCTTAAAAGAGACTCTTGAAAAATATCAAATTCAAGGCCCTTATATTTTAAGTTTAGCGACATTAGAACCACGAAAAAATATCCTTGCGTTAATCGATGCCTACATTGATTTAGTCCAGCAATATCCCTGGTTTGAACATAAACTTGTTTTAGGTGGAGCCAAAGGTTGGGGACTTGAAAATTTAAGGCAAAAGATAAAACCTTATGCAGATAAAATTATTCTCACAGGATTTATCAAAGAAACTGATTTAGCGGCTGTTTATAGTGGAGCTACCGCTTTTGTCTACCCCTCATTGTATGAAGGATTTGGCTTTCCCCCTTTAGAGGCCATGAAATGCCAAACTCCTGTGATTGTCTCCAGTAGCTCTTCTCTGCCTGAAATTGTGCAGAACGCAGGCCTCTACGTTAGCCCTACCAGCCCCGAAGATATTGCAAGTCAAATTTTAAAACTAATCAATAACCCCAGTTTGCAACAAGAGCTTAAAGATTTGGGCACAAAGCAAGCGGCAAAATATAGCTGGAGTCAAACAACCCAAGAGACCTTTAAAGTTTTTGAAACAGGGTTACTCCAAGTACGTTGATGAAAAGATTTGCTTTTGACGCCAGCGTTGAATCAGTTCTTCCGTAGGGTAATAAAACTGAGCGCTCAGCTCAAGAGGACCCTCTGGAGCGATGCACTGACTAATCATTTGATATATTTTTTTCTCTTTTCGGATTAAAGCTTCACGGACAGATTGAGGATTATTTTCTCCTTCAATCGCTTTTAGGGGAGCAAAAATATCTTCTCTTAAGTAATTCAAAACAGTTGTCTTTTTGGCGTATGGAAGGGCATCAAAAAGGTAAGTTTCAAATTTCCAGGCATTGGGTTTAGTAGGAATTACTATTTTTTGCGTCTTAAAATCATAATAAGGACATTTTTTTTGCGCTTTATGCAAAGGCAAAGAGAGTTTGGCTATTTTTTCTATAAACTCTAAAGAAGTTGCTAAAAGGCTTAAGTTAGCTAAAGGCTCTTCTTCAAAAAGAAGGTCTTTGGGGATTTCTGAATACTCAATGACGTAAGGAAGCTCTTCACGCTCTACAATAATGCCTACTTTTTCTTCAGGATGAGCTCGCTGGCAACATTTCAAAACAACATCGCTTTGCGTAGAGCTGAGAGCTCCAATCATTTCAAAGTCAAAAGGGTCAGCTAGAGGATTATCTATTAAGACGATATTGAGATATTGGATTCCTAGCTGCTTCCATTTATTTTTGACCGGATGATTACAAAATGATTCAAACACAGATCCATTTCCACTGGGTCCTTTGGCGATTTGTCTCTCATCTTGAAAAAGTAGTTGCTTGTTAAAGTCAATAAAAGGGAGCTCAGCTTGGACAAAAAAATCAATTTGTTCTTTTTTTAGGCCAAAATAATGATGATCGATAAAATGTTTGCGAGTTTCTAAATCATTAGAGGGGGAAGTCATGATAGCCAATTGGAGAGTTTGCTTAAAAAAAAGGCTTGCTGCAGCGACTTTTTCGGCAAAGATTTGAAAAAGGTTTTTTTGCTTGATTGCTGAAATAGGGTAGGTTCCTTTGGGGCCTAGATGATTGAGGCGGGTCCCTTGTCCGCCAGCAATTAAAAGACATCCGACGAGCCCTTGTTTCATTTTTTTGAAACCCTCTTCTTGTCTTTTGGCATCACCAGCTTTCTCTGCCTTGTCAAAACGACCGATATTCATCTTTTGAAATGGATCGCTTTGAAGAAGATTGATTTGCTCATCAAGAACTTCAAGGTCAATCTGTAAAATAGCTTGATCTAAGCGCTCAAAATCAGTTAAGTTAGAAAAGAAATCGTGTAGATTTAGTTTTTTTTTCGATTTTAAATGTTGCATGATTGGGTGCATAAAAGTGTTAAGCAAGTAAAATAGTGTTTAATTGTTAATAATATGAAAATCATTTATCCATACAACGAAATATTGCCCCTCAAAAAAGCGCATGACGCTTACATTATTCGCAATTGCGCAGCCTTAGCTGCTTGTGGACTTGATGTCACTTTGCTCTGTGGAAAGGGCTCTCTTTCAAAATCTGAACTTTTTTCATTTTATAAGATAGATGCAAATAATCCACTAAAAATTGTCCAACTACCTATTTTAAGAAAAAATAACATTTTTCATCTTAATTGGAATTTTGTCTTTTTTTGGTTCGCTTATCGCTACATTGCAAGACACCAGCCTGATATCGTGATGTTTTCAGTCCTCAAGCAAGCTGATTTTTTATTAAAAAGAAAATTAAAAGATTGCCATTATGTTTATGAAGTACATCAATTGCAATGGTATCCGACTCTTGGGCCCGATCTAAATTTAAATAAAGTTCGCTGGGAACGCTCTATTCTCAATCGCTGCGATTTAGTAACCACCACGACCGAAGCTCTCAAGAAAATCCTTTCAGTCTATCCCTATGGTTTAAAAAGCCGCATTGAAACAATTTCTTTGGCCTGTGATTTTGATCCATTAGGAAACAAAAACACATCCCCCCCCTTAAAGTTATATTATATAGGACAGCTTTATACAAAACAGGGGATCCATCATCTCTTAGATGCGCTAAAAAAAGTGGAGGGAATAGAGCTTAATATTGTGGGAGGAAAATCTTTGCAGATCGCCCATTATGAAAGTTACTGCCAGAAAAATAACCTTTCACATAAGGTGATTTTTAAAGGTTTTATTGCACCAGATCAGTTTCAGACAGAATTAAAAGATGCAGATGCTTTTGTCACAACCTTTGAAAATACAGAAAGAATGCCTTATGTGGCCCACACTAAAATATATGAATATTTAGCACTGCAAAAACCGATCATCGCTCCTAATTTAGATATTGTTAAAGAGCATGCATCTTTTGGTTTATTGACTTATAATGATCACGATGAAGAATCACTGATCAAGTGTTTAAAAAAATTGCAAGACCCAGAAGTTTACAAGGGTTTGCAAGATGAGATGCAAAAAAATAAAATCTTTTCTTGGCAAGAGCGAGGGCAGATGATTCAAAAAATTTTAAAAGAGAATAAAGCTCTTTCGGTAGCAAAGTGAGGAGAACAACTAATGAAGATCGGTTATCTGGGAGCAGGAACATGGGGAGTTTGTTTAGCAGATCTCTTAGCGAGAAAAGGACATAAAGTTGTTGTTTGGTGCCGCCGGCAAGCACTGGCAGATTTACTCAATAGCACTAAAGAACACCCCCATCTGCCAGGTTTTAAAATTCATAAAACAATTAAATTTACGACAAATCTTCTTGAAACATTGCAAGATGTTGATTTTGTCGTAGAGAGTGTAACTTCCTCAGGAATTCGTCCTGTTTTTCAACAAATCAAAGCTTTGAAACTGAATTTAAGTTGTCCCATTGTTTTAACTTCCAAAGGAATAGAGCAAAACACAGGTCTTTTGCTTCTCGATGTTGTTATTGATGAACTAGGAGAAAAATATAAATCTTATCTTGGTTTTTTAAGTGGTCCTAGCCACGCAGAAGAGGTTATTAAGCAAGCGCCTACCACTGTGGTTTGTGCTGCTTTTGAGCCAGAGATTACCCATCGAATACAAGATTTATTTGTTACGGATACTTTTAGAGTTTATCCCAACCACGATATCAAAGGCGTTGAATTTGGCGGAGCGATGAAAAACATCATAGCCATTGCTTGTGGAGCTTCTGATGGTTTAGGCTTTGGAGTCAATTCTAAAGCAGCTTTAATGACCCGAGGGCTCCATGAAATAAGAAAGCTCGCAATTGCTAAACAATGCCGCGCTGAAACGATTAATGGCCTTGCAGGTATGGGAGATCTTTGTGTGACCTGCTTTTCTAGCTTAAGTCGTAATTATCGCTTTGGTCTTTTAATTGCCAAAGGTAGAACAATGGAAGAGGCTAAAAAGGAAATTGGCATGGTGGTAGAAGGAGCCTATACTTGCGTGTCTGCCATGCAAATAGGAAAAGAAATGGGAGTGCCATTGCCTATCACAGAAGCTGTCTATAAAGTGTTATATCAAAATGTTGCTCCCAAAGAAGCTGTCAAAGCTCTTCTTATGAGAGAGGTCAAAGAGGAACATTTATAAATGAAAGTCATTTCAGCCAAAAATATGGCTGCTCTTGAAAAAAAAGCATTTGAGAGAGGGGCAAGTGACGACATACTGATGCAGAGAGCAGCTTTAGGTGTAGCAAACATTCTCTCTTTTTATGTCGATTCTCACAATCTTGAAAAAAAAGTCACTTTGCTTGCAGGAAAAGGAAACAATGCTGCAGATGGTTTTTGTGCAGCTCTTTTTCTTCTGGAAGAGGGTTTTGAAGTAGATGCTTATCAAATAGCTCCATTGCATGAGTGTAGCCCCCTTTGTCAAAAATATGGCAACGCATTTAAAGAGCAAGGTGGTAAAATCTACTTTATCCAATCAGCTCATGAGATCTTATTACCAGAGTCAGGAGTCTTACTCGATGGTATTTTAGGGACCGGTTTTAAAGGAAAAGTCAGTGACCCGTTAATTCAAATCTTTGATAAAATCAACGATTCATCAGTCCCCATTTTTTCTATCGACATCCCTTCAGGGGTTTGTGGAGACACCGGCATTGTAGAAGATTCTGCTGTTGTTGCAGACTATACTCTCTTTTTAGCCCTTCCTAAAAAAGGGTTCTTTTTTCACCAAGGTTGGGATCATGTTGGCAAACTAATTTACGTAGACTTGGGCCTTGATCAAAAACTAATCGATGAGACTGTAGCGGAGTTAGAAATAGTAACAATCGAAGATTGCCATCCTCTTCTTCCACCTGTAAAGCGCACCCGTCATAAATATCAGGCGGGCTATGTAGCAGGATTTTGTGGTTCCAAAGGGATGATGGGGGCCGCAGCACTTTCAGGAATGGGAGCTTTGCGCGCGGGGGCCGGGATTGTTAAGATCATTAGTTTGCAAGAAGAGGCTCAAAACTTTTTGTATTATCCAGAGCTCATCCACAAAAATTTTGGCTTTAATGAGCGTAGTCAAATTCTTGAATATATCGCCAAAGCGAATGCGATTTATTTAGGCCCTGGCATTGGACAAGAAAAAGAAACAGAGCAATTTATTTGCTGGCTTCTTCAGCATATTGATAAACCGTGCGTAATTGATGCAGATGGGCTCAACATCATGGCAAAGTATTCCATCAAACCACCCAAAGAGGCTATTTTAACCCCTCATCATGGCGAAGCTGTAAGGTTACTAAACTTAAGCAAAGACTCTTCTTTAGAGGCGCTTTTGCAAGCATGCCAAGCTTACGTAAATCTTCATGAGGTGGTTCTGATTTTAAAAGGGGGACCTACGTTTATTTTTGCAAAGCATCATATTCCTTTCGTTTGCGCAGTAGGTGACCCTGGGATGGCTACTGCAGGTACCGGAGATGTTTTAACAGGTGTTTTAACCGGCTTACTGGCTCAAGAATACACAGGCTCTTACAATGTTGCCAAGCTGGGTACTTATCTTCATGGTAAAGCAGGAGAACTTGCTGCTGAAAAGAAAACATCATATGCGATGATTGCGACAGATTTATTGAAAATGATCTACCATGCTTGGAATTATCTATTAAATCCTGATGCGAGTGAATTGTGACAATGAATTCCACCAAAGAATTTTATTTTTTAAGGCATGGACAAACCGATTTTAATGTACACCCTGATAAGATCTCTTTAGATCATCCAAAAGAGACCCCATTAAATAAGAAAGGACAGATTCAAGCTTTGAAAATAGCTCCCCTAGTTCAAAAGCTACCAATCCACTCTATTTATACAAGTCCGATGAAGAGGGTCGAAGAAACCTTTGATATTCTTTTTTTAGGAAAAGAAAGGCAAAAAGAGATAGTGACGGAGTTTGATGAATGTGATTCACAAACGTGGAGAGAAATGATAGGATTTCAAATCAAGTCATCACCTCAAGTAAGTGCTTTTATCTATCGAATTAAGCTAGGATTAGAGAAGGTGTTATCTAACTCTGTACCTTCATTAGTGATTGCTCATGGGGGAACGCACTGGGCTTTTTGTTATTTATTAGGTATTAAACAACACGATTGGCTCATTGATAATTGTAAATTAGTCCGCTTTTATGCTTCTTCTAATGAGAGTTGGGCTGTAGATAATGAGATGATATTCTCAAATTAAGATACATTTTTTAGGAGCCTTATGTCGACAATTATTAAAAGTCAAAAATCAAAAGCAATTCTAAATGTCTATCTTGTCTTAAAAAAAGACAATCAAGTTTTACTTTCACTAAGAAAAAATACCGGTTATTTTGACAATTTTTACTGTTTTGTCGCAGGACATGTTGAAGAAAATGAGTCGGCAATAGCTGCTTTAATAAGAGAAGCCAAAGAAGAAATCGATATTGAAATTACCCCTAGTAACCTAAAAATGAAATGCGCGATCCATCGAAAAACGGATCGCAACAATGTGGATTTCTTTTTTGAGTGCACAAAGTGGAAAGGGGAAATTATTAATAATGAGCCAGAAAAGTGTGGTCACTTGCAATTTTTTAATTTAGATGCATTACCTAGCAATATCATTCCCTTTATTGCAAAAGTTCTTACAACCTCTAAAGAGGATTTTTATTTGGAAGAAGGTTGGTAAAATCGATCCCCTCTAGGCATCCATAAACCAAATTAACCCTCTCTTAAGAAGCTTACGGGGCAATTTGGGCTCAGTGAAAAAGGGATTTAGGTGTAAAAACTCCAAAATCATAACGTGTTGCTTGTTAGTGGTTTGTTGTGTTTATTTTTGAAATTTGAATTTTCTATTTTCATTTTTCAATGTTTTTTGTATATTTATGTTAGAAATTTGAACTAAAGAATGATCCAAAGACAGCTCAAAAAAAAATTAATAGACCTAGCCAAATCCTACCCTGTTTTAGCTCTTACAGGACCTAGGCAATCTGGCAAAACGACCCTCGTCAAAGAGATATTTTCTAAGACTCATAAGTATGTCAATTTAGAGAATCTCGATATGAAAGAGTATGCAAAAAGCGACCCTAGAGCTTTTTTAGAAGAATATGGTGATGGGGTTATCATAGATGAAGCGCAAAATGCGCCTGGTCTATTTTCTTATATTCAAACCTATGTCGATGAAAAAAAACAGCCGGCTCAATTTATTTTGACCGGCTCTCAAAATTTTTTGCTTCACGCACAGATCTCACAATCTTTAGCTGGGCGTGTTGCTCTCTTTCATTTACTTCCTTTGAGTCTTTCTGAAATGATTGAGGCTAATCTTTCATTAACCTGTTTAGAAGAGCTTTTGTTCTCAGGTTGTTATCCTCGTGTCATTTGTGATCAGTTTGAACCCACCGCTTGGTATGGAAACTACTTTAAAACATACATAGAGAGAGATGTTCGTACTATGCAAAATATTCAAGATTTAGGCACTTTTCAAACATTTGTGAAGATGTGCGCTGCTAGAGTGGGACAGCTTTTAGATCTCACAGCTTTAGGTAATGATTGTGGGATCTCTCATACAACAGCTAGAGGCTGGATTAATATTTTAGAGGCCAGTTTTATTTTGTTTCGTTTGCAACCTCACCATACAAATTTCAATAAAAGACTTGTTAAATCACCAAAGCTATTTTTTTATGATACTGGGCTGCTGTGCTATTTGCTAAATGTAGATTCTGCTCAATTATTATATACACACCATCTACGAGGAGGAATTTTTGAATCTTTTGTCATCTCAGAATTAATGAAAAATCGACTCAATGCCAACAAAGATCCTTCGATTTATTTTTGGAGAGATCATCAGGGAAATGAAGTAGACTGTCTTATCGAAGAAGGTGAGACTCTTATTCCAATCGAAATCAAATCAGCTAAAACAATCAATTCGAGTTTCTTTTCCGGCTTAACATATTGGAATGATCTTGCAAAAGAAAGTACAAAAAAGGGTTTTTTAGTCTACGCAGGAGAACAGGGGCAAAATCGATCGCAAGCTGAAGTTCTGAGTTGGAAGAAGATTTCAGAAATTAGCAAGTAACTAAAAATTGCAATAGATCGATTTTATTCGTTTTTTTCATAATTTATTTAAAGTAAGATTAATAGAGCCATTTTAATAGGATTTAGATCTATTCTTAAAACCCACTGCCCCCATTAATTTTTTAGTTCATCACAAGAATTCTTGACACATCGTAATCAACCCTTTATATATTCAAATAAAATTTTAAAGGATTTTTCTGTGTCTGAATCACCCAAAACAAGCCCATGGTACATGATTTGGTTTCATCCCAAAAGAGCCATGCGCCATATTTTAGATAATTACCCAACTCGTTATCTCCACTTTCTTGCAATCTGTGGAGCCTTTACCCATATTGTTACTTATACTGTGAATTTCTCTTCATGGTGGTTAACTGCAATTATTTGGGTCTGCCTATCTATTTTCTTAGGACTTTTTGCTTTGTATATCGTGGGTGGATTGCTTAAATGGACAGGGAGCTGGCTTAAAGGGCAAGGATCTCATCAAGATGTTCGTGCAGCCATTGCTTGGTCACAAATCCCAGTCATTATCTTTTTTATCGTTGAAATGATTGTCTTTTTTGCTATTGGGGGAAGTTTAAATAACCCTATTTATGCAACGATCTTTTTCGTTTTCAGCTTATGGGCAGCCATTATTTTTTTATGTTGTCTTGCTGAAGCTCATAAATTTTCTTTTGTGAAGGCTTTATTGAACTATATCATTACAGCGGTCATTATCCTGGCGATTGCTATTATTATAACGCTAGTTGTAACAGCTTTTTCTCCCGGTGATACGGCACAAACCACTGGGCAAAATTAGTTAGTCCTTCTTTCAAGTCTGTTTTTGGAGAGTAACCTAAAAGCTGCTGGCTTTGCGTAAGATCAGCATAAGTGATTGTCATATCACCTTGTGCTTGAGGCAAAAAACGCTTGATGGCCTTTTTACCCAGAACCTGCTCTAAAGTACTAATAAAGTCATTGAGTAGGATCGGATTGTTATTGCCAAAATTGAAAATTTGATAGCCTAAAGAGTAATCCAGAGCAGCGATGATCCCTTTAGTGATATCATCAATGTAGGTGAAGTCTCTTTGGATATTGTCTCCTTCAAAAACATCAATAGGATGTCCATCTAAAATAGCTTGAGAAAAAAGATAGTAAGCCATATCTGGGCGTCCCCAAGGACCATAGACAGTAAAAAAACGCATTCCCACTAGCTGCATGTTATAAAGAGAGTGGTAGGCATATGCGATCAGTTCATTGGCTTTTTTAGTGGCCCCATATAAATTTTTAGGGTGATCTGTGAGATCACTTTCAGAAAAAGGGATCTTTTGATTATCTCCGTAGACAGAAGAAGAAGAGGCGTAGAGTGTCTTGATCTGAGGATATTCTTTTAAAATTTCTAGAAGGTTTGTGAAGCCGACGATATTATTTTGAATGTATGTATGAGGGTTTTGGATGGAGTATCTCACTCCTGCTTGAGCTGCTAGATTGACGACATGAGTCGGCCGAAAATCTTCGATCACTTTGCGTAAAGAGACTAGATCTGTCAAATCAACATTCAACACATCGACATTTTTTTCTTTTAACTGTTTTGTTCGATCTTGCTTAAGTTGTATAGAGTAGTAGTGATTAAAATTGTCAATCCCTGAAACAATAACGCCTTGATCAATAAGTGCGTTGCATAAGTGGTAGCCAATAAAGCCGGCAGCTCCTGTGACTAAAACTCTTTTCATTGAACTTCAATAGCCTCATTTAGCAAACGATAGTAAGAGGCCAATCTTAACTCATAGACTAAATTTTTCTCTATAGACTCTTTAATTTGACAACCTTTTTCTTCTTGATGAAGGCAATCTGAAAATTTGCATCCACAGTTTATTAATTCAGGAAAATGATTGCGAATTTCAAGAGGGGATAATTTTTTAAAACCTAAACTTTGGATGCCTGGTGTATCCACGCACCAACCTCCAAATTTTAAGGGCAAAAGCTTTGAAGCAGTGGTGGTGTGCATTCCTTTAAAATTTTTAGAACTTACTTTCCCCACTTTAAGATCACTTTTTTCAATCGCGTTAATCAAAGAGGATTTTCCAACACCAGACTCTCCTGAAAAAACAGAAGCTTTATCTTTCATGACGAGCTGGAGTTCTTTAAAGCCTTCTAAATTTTTTGCACTCACGCAAATGACGGTAATCCCCAGCTTATGATATTGCTCTTTTAAAGATTCGAGGAGTTTTTTTTCTTGTTGTGCTTCATGAGATAGGGCCTTTGCTTTTAACAGATCTACTTTATTGATTAAGACAACCGGCGTTAAATTGGCGCTTTGAGCAGACATAATATAAAGATCTATCAAATAAGGATTCAGCTCAGGTTGCAATACAGAAGCGGTGATGAGTAATTGATCGACATTAGTAGCCAGAATTTGATCTAGATGTTCATATGAGGGATTTTCTCGCATCAAGATGCTTTTGCGTTCTTGCAGTTTTTCAATCACTTTTCTTTCAGGGTCAAAGAAGACTACATCGCCACAGCAAATGCGATCATTTTGTTGTTTAAGCTGTTTTTTAAGAGTCCCTTTTAAAGAGCAAGGATAGCTTTTATTTTCAAAGAAAACATGAAAGACCTCGGGAGAAATAGTCGTAATTCTACCGAGCTGCAAAGTGAGGTTTTTTGAATCTCTGGATCTAATTTTTTTGCTATGCACCACCTGATCATTAAAATGATCTTCATATTCATCTAGATCTATGGGCATAAAGAGACCTTTAACTGATGCATTAAAATGCTGCCTGCGATGGCAACGTTTAAAGAGTCTACATTTTCTATTGGAATAGATACCAATTTAAAATGTGTATATTGTTCAAATTGAGGCCCCTCGCCTTCATTACCGAGGACTAAAGCAACAGGAAGAGTCAAAGATTGGGATTCGAGTGGAGATCCTTTGGCATCGGCAATCAGGACTTTAAAGTTAGCTTTTTTGACAAGAGCTGCAAAGTCTTGATAAGTCCCTTGTTGTATTTGAATATTGAGGCAAGCTCCCATGGAGGACCGGATGACTTTAGGGCTAAAAGGATCGACTGTTTGATCTAAAATAAAAATCCCATCAAAACCAAAAGCCAGAGCAGAGCGAATGAGCGTTCCCAAGTTTCCTGGATCTTGAATGCGATCGCAAACTAAAAGTCTTTGACAAGCTGATAAATCTTTGTTTAAAGGCCTATCCATCTCTGCAAAAAAACCATCTGAGGACTTAAAAGAAGAGATTTTTTCAGATAAGCTCAATTTAAGATGATAGCCATCTAGTTCCTCTGGGTTTTCCTCTTCGGGAATTAAAATATTTTTTAGAGGGTGTTTTTTTAAACATTCTAAAATAATTTTTTTACCTTCAAGGAGAATCGCCCCCTCTTCTTTGCGAAAAGAGCTATCTTTACCCAGCTTAGTGAGCCTTTTGATCAATGGATTTTGAGAACTAGTTATTATTTTCATTCTTAAATAATAACATAGACAAAGTAATATAAATATACATTTTTGTTAGTAAATTAAAATAATTCTTTATTATTCCGCTTTTGCTTGAATGAGGCTTTGAGAAAAATCACTGACCCCAGAGCTTGAGCTTATGAAGTCGTTTTAAAACAAGCTCCGGATTTTCTAGATTTTCCTCTATAGCAATCTCTTCTGCTTTTTCTAAAAGCTCTCCGAGTTGTTTACTGGGCATGATCCCATGATCCATCAGAAATTTAGAGGTGACTATCGGTGTGTTGTTTTTCTTCCTTTCAATAGCATGATGGAGCTTTTTCTTTCTTTGAGAGTTTTCTGAGAAAAAGAGCTCTCGCTTAGCTTCTGAGAGAGGGGCGGCGATCACTTTTAAAACAAGTTCAATATCTGGGTGAGCATAAAGGCGAACCCAATCAGTGAGAGAGGGATCTTTATGAATCGTTTGTTTTACCTGATAGCAAAAAAGGGCTAGCTTTGCTTTGATGTTAGAGACTTTTAAGTAGTCTAAAAGCTCTAAAAGTTCGTTGTGATGAATTCTTGGAAAAAGATCTAAAAGATATAAGATAGTGGGGCAATCCTCTGGCATATGGTCAAATGCTTGAAGGCAGCTTTCAAATTCTTCGATAGAATAGTTTTTGATTTGAGGAAAAATTTGTTGCATGAGATGCAATTCAAATAAAAGAGTTAAGGCTCTTTTAAAGTGCCCTTTCTTCATCTTTTGAAATTCTTGATAGATCCGCTCGATAGAAACTGCAGGAAAAAGTTCTTCGGCTTTCAGGCCAATCGCTGCTTTGGTCTCTTTTTCAATCTCAAAGTTAAAGCGTGCAGCAAATCGGCAAGCTCGAACCATTCGGAGGCGATCTTCTGTAAATCGCAAGATGGGATCTCCGATCGCTTTAATGATTTTCCTTTGAAGATCTTCCTCTCCATTGACGTAGTCATAGACTTTTTTCTCAATAGGATCATAAAACATTCCATTAATCGTAAAGTCTCTTCTGAGGGCATCTTCTTTAGGAGAACAAAAAGCAATCTGCTCAGGCCTTCTCCCGTCTGAATAATGGAGGTCTTTTCTAAAAGTAGCGACTTCAAAAGAAACATTTTCTAGCACTACGACAACAATGCCAAAAGAGATTCCTACTGGGATCGTTTTGTCAAAAAGAGATTGAATGATTTCTGGCGAGGCATCGGTAGCTATGTCAATATCATCACTGGGGATGTTTAAGATTAAATCACGGACATAGCCCCCAGCATAATAGGCAATATACCCTTTATCCCTTAGTTTTTTACAAATTGAATATGCAAGTCGTTCTTTATCCATAAATCCAAAGTAGCTAAACTTCCAGAAAATATCATGTTAAAGTTTTTCTGTCGAAGTTTACAGGCATTATGGGCAATCGAATTCAAGTATTAGATGAAAAAACAATCAATCAAATCGCTGCAGGAGAGGTGGTTGAGAACGCTTCCTCTTGCGTCAAAGAACTTGTTGAAAATTCTATTGATGCCCATGCAACGATCATCGAAGTCTCAGTTGTTGCAGGAGGGAGAAAGAGAATAGAGGTTTTTGATAATGGCGATGGGATGAGTTTTGATGATGCCCTTCTATCTTTAGAGCGCCATGCCACCTCTAAAATAAAAACAATTGAAGATATGAACAGGCTCTCTTCAATGGGGTTTCGCGGAGAAGCATTAGCCTCTATTGCCGCCATTTCAAAATTTTCACTCCATACCAGTGATGGAAAAGAGGCCTCCAAGGTTGTGTGTCATGGAGGCAAAATCATCAGTCAAAACGTTTGCCCAAGAACACGGGGAACAACAGTTGAAATTAACTCTCTTTTTTTTAATGTGCCGGCACGAAAAGAATTTCAAAAGTCGATCTCTCATGATGTGCGAGAAATTAATAAGGTGATGACTCATCTAGCATTAGCTCATCCAAAAATTGCTTTTAAATATATTCAAGATGGGGAAGAAGTTTTTAATTTAATACCTAACCCATCTTTAGATGAGTTAGAGAACCTTCAACTCAATATCAAAACTCTTTTTGGTGACAAACTGTATCAAGAGTTACTCCTTGTAGACGGAGAGTTGGAAGGTGTCTCTTTAAAAGGCTTTATTGTTCAAGCCTCTGAGCATAGACCAAGTAGATTAGGTCAGTATCTTTTTGTTAATCAACGCTTTATTGATTCTAAGTTAATCTCTGTGGCTGTGCGAGAAGGTTATAGTACCCGTTTGCCTGAAGGGCGATATCCTCTCTTTTATCTTGGGATGACATTAGATCCTCAAAAAATCGATGTGAATGTTCATCCTCAAAAAAGAGAGATTCGATTTAAAGAGCCTTTTGAAGTCAAACGGATTGTCTCGACTTTAGTAGATCAAGCATTGAGGGGGCATACTTCTCCCGTTGTTCGCTTAACTAGCGTCAAAAAGGAATTTACTTTTCACCCAGAGCCTCTTTTGCAAGATTGCTTTTTACCCTCTCGTCAACAAGTGCAAGATATCCAAGTCCTCCGAAAAGAAACGCCCGTTTTTTTCCCCGATCCCTCTTTAAGTTGTGTTCCTAATATTGTCGGAGTTTTTAAGGGTTACTTTTTTGTCGATGGGCAGAGTATCAAAAATAAAGTGAGCTTAAATCCTCAAGAGGAAGAGGGCTTAATTCTCATTCACCAAAAAAGAGCTCAAGAGCGCATCTTATTTGAAGCCCTCATGCAAAAAAATAGTCCGATTTCCATTCAGAATTTACTTTTAGCGGAAACGCTAGAGTTTTCAAGTAGTGAAGTTCTCATCATCGAAGAATATCTCCAAACTTTTAATCAACTGGGAGTGAGTTTGCGCTTTCTGGGGCATAATAGTTATATTTTAGATGGATTGCCCAGTATGCTTTCTGTGAGCAATGCTAAAAATTTAATAGAGACCGTTTTAGAAAATGTCCACCTTTCTAAAAATCCCTTGGAAGAAGAAAAAAAACAAATCCTTGCTAAAGAAATTGCCTATGCTGTCAGATGGAATTTAGTTGAAAGTCTCGATGAAGCAAGTATTATTACGACTCAATTATTAAAATATGATGATTTTCGATACTCTCCGAAAGGGCTTCCTATTTTGCTCCCTTTAACCATCGAAGAGTTAGCCAAAAAGTTTAAATAGCTTTGTTTAGAAATGAATCAAAAACAGCCGCTCCAGCAAATGAAGAAAGTGACCTTTTGGGGCATTTTCTGTTGGTGTTTTTTTGATTGGGCCCAATCTGCTTTCCCGACGGTCATTATTACGTTTATTTTTGGAACCTATTTTATCAAATCGGTTGCCCCTTCAGAGATTATAGGGACCGCTTATTGGGGATGGACGATGGGCCTTTCGGGTCTTCTCGTTGCTATTTTCTCTCCCATCTTTGGTTCTATTGCCGACTATACGAAAAAAAGAAAGCCTTTTCTTGGCGCTTTTACTTTAGCAAATGCTCTTTGTACAGCCCTTCTTTTTTATACCGAGCCTTCGATTCATTGGGTCTACTGGGCTCTGATTTTTGTCGTTTTAGCCAATTTTTTTTACGAGCTAACTCAAGTTTTTTATAATTCTATGATGGTGAGTATTGCTCCAAAAGAAAAGTTAGGGCGCATTTCTGGCTGGGGTTGGGGACTCGGTTATGTGGGGGGACTTGTTTGTTTAGTCTTAGCTCTGTTTCTTTTTATTGAAAATCCAGCCATGCCAACAGCATTCAGTTTAAATATTCGCTCGACAACACTTTTGGTCGCTGCTTGGTTTTTGATCTTTTCAATACCTCTTTTTATCTTTACTCCCGATGAAATAGGAGAAAAGATCTCTTTAAAAGCCTCTTGTCAAAAAGGATTGCAAGAGCTTTGGCAAACGTTAAAAAACATCAAGCAGTATAAGGGCATTTTTCTTTTTCTGATTGCTCATCTCATTTACATTGATGGTCTCAATACACTTTTTGCCTTTGCCGCAATCTTTGCTGCGGGGACTTTTGGGATGAATTATATGCAAATTCTTCTCTTTGCCATTTTACTCAACATCACAGCAGGTCTTGGCGCTGCAGTATTTGCTTTTTTAGATGATATTAGAGGATCTAAATTTACTATTTGCCTCTCATTATTTTGCATGGTGATTGTAGGAAGCTTTATTTTATTGGTCAAAAGCATCACCTGGTTTTGGATTTTATCTGCCATCTTGGGACTATTTGTGGGGCCGGTCCAGGCTGCCAGTCGCAGCTTTATGGCAAGAATTGCTCCCAAACATTTAATCAATCAAATGTTTGGCATCTACCAATTTTCAGGGAGAATCACCTCCTTTATAGGCCCTATTTTAGTCGCGATTTTTACAGAGGCTTTTGTCAGTCAAAGATGGGGAATGTCTGTGATTTTTATTATGATGTTTATAGGACTCTTAGTGTTATTGGCTGTTCCCAAGCAGGCCGCAATAGATCAATGATGGTTTAAATCATAAAATAAAAATAAAAAAGAGAAATAAAAAATTTAAATCCGCTATAAGAATAACTTTAGCAATTAGCAAAACGAGAAGCTATGAAGGGACAAGCCATTTTACTCCAGCGTAAATCAAAATTAGTTGAGTGGCTCAAAGAACATCAGGTTCCTGGTTGTATTATTCAAGACCCGACTAATTTGTTTTACTATACAGGGATCAAGATCTCCACGGGGATCTTATTTTTTTCAGCAACTCAGCAAGTGTTGCTGGTAGACTTTCGCTATTACGAGCGATGCAAAAAAGCAGTTCCTTTTGATGTTCAGCCAGCGAAAAATTTTAAAGAGACCTTAAAAAGTTTTCCGTTTCCTGCCAAAGTCGCTGTCGATAGCTTTTGTATTCTTTTAAAAGATTATGAACTTTTTCAGCAGTTTACAGAGGTGGTCTCTTATCCTAATTTCTTAGCTCAAAAACGGATGATTAAAGATAACGATGAAATTAAATGGATAACCAAAAGCTGTCAAATCACTCAGCTTGGTTTTAATTATATTGAGAAACATCTTAAAGCGGGGATTACCGAGATTGAGCTGGCCCAAAAACTGGAGGCTTACTTAAGAAAGCAAGGGGCTGAAAAAATGGCATTTAATCCTATTATTGCTTTTGGGAAAAATGCAGCTAATCCTCACTATACTCCTCAAAACGTGAAGCTTAAAGAAAATGACCTTATTTTAATAGATAGTGGTTCTGTCTATAAAGATTATTGTTCGGATATGACCAGAACTTACGTGAAGGGGACAATCTCTAAGCGAATGATTGAGCTGATTGAATTGACTAAGCTAGCGCAAAAAAAGGCGACAGAACTGTGCAGGCCAGGATTGGGAGTCAAAATGCTCGTTGAATGTGTGCGAGAAATTTTCATTAAAGAAGGGGTTTTGGAGTTATTTACTCATGGTCTGGGACATGGTGTTGGGCTAGAAATTCATGAGTTGCCTTCTTTAGCCAGCTCAGAAATGGTTTTGGAAAAAGGGATGGTTATTACGATTGAACCAGGCCTCTATGTTCCTGGTTTAGGCGGCGTTCGCATTGAAGATACTATCTTAATTACAGCAACAGGGTACCAGAATTTAACGCGAAAGTAAGTCATAATGAAAGAACTTCCAGAGTGTAAAAAGAGATAAAGAAAGGTTTGTAGATGATGTCAGATTTTGGTTTGCAAATCAACCCTTGGGGACTGGTTTATGGTCTAGCCATCTTATCTTTAATTCTATTTTTACAATGGCGTTATCGTAGAAATGAAAATTCTCCGGCCGTTTTATATTCAGATATTAGCGGTATTGAAACTGTTAATCAATCCTGGCGCATCAAGCTCGTTGCCCTTCCTATGTGGTGTAAAAAATTAGCCTTTATTCTGTTTATTTTGGCCATTTGCGATCCAGTAGTTCGCTTACCTCAAAAATATTATTCATCTGATCTTGCTCAGCATTTGCAAGAAATGGGCAAAACAGAGCAAAAGGGGCTTGATCAAGTTCATATTCCGACGGAGGGATTGGCGATTTATTTTATTTTAGACCAATCAGGTTCAATGAGAGAAGAGATTGATTTCTCTATCCAAGGGCTGAGCGCTAAACATGTCACGCGAATAGAAGCATTAAAATTTTTTACTACACAGTTTATTAGCGGCAATCAAGAGCTAGGTTTAAAAGGTAGACCAGATGATTTAATCGGAATTGTCTCATTTGCTCGTGTGCCTAAGGTTATTTCACCTTTAACTTTAGATCATGAAGAGGTCAAGAAACAATTAAAAGAATTTGCCCCAATAGCTAATTCGATTGAAGAAGGGACAGCGATTGGCTACGCCATTTATAAGACAGCTCATACGATTGCAGCAACCGAGCATTTCTCTAGAGAAATTCTAGGCCAGGATAAACCCGCTTATGACATTAAAAGCACCATCATGATCTTAGTGACCGATGGCCTTCAAAATCCCTCTAGCGAAGACTTAGAGCATCCCATTCGCAGGATTGGGGTCAAAGAAGCGGCAGAATTTGCGAAAGAAAAAGGAATTCGCCTCTATATCATCAATATTCAACCGCAACTTGACTTTATCCAAAGAAGAAATGAAAGAAACTCTCAAAAGGAAGCGGCAGAACTTACCGGTGGACAATTCTTTTTAGCAAGCGATGCTCAAGCTCTGCACCGCATTTATCGAGTGATTGATGGCCTTGAGAGATCTAAACATTATGGTACGAATAAGCATCAAGTGATTGTGGAAGAAAACTTGCAGTCTACCGATCAAAAAGCCTTTGTTACTTTAGCATTATATAGCGCTTTGATTACTGGAGCGATGATGTTGTTATTTACGGCAATACTGCTGGAAACCACGGTTTTAAAGAGGGTCCCTTAAAAAATGAAAGAGATTTATTTTGCTAATCCTAATGCCTTCTATTTTTTATTTTTAACCGTGCTGATTGTGGCTCTTTTAGCCTATTCACTCGTTCAAAGAAAAAAGTCTTTGAGAAATTTTGCTGAGACAGAATCTTTAGAGGGGCTCTTATTTTTAGAGAAACGGACCATTCTTCGTTACAGTATCATTGCAAGCGTTTGGTTGCTTGGAGCGCTTGCTCTCATGCAACCTGAACAAATCCAGAAGAATCAAAATATTACCAATAATGAGCGAGAAATTATTGATGAGAGGCTCGCAGATAATCTAAATCAAGAGAAAGTCTTAGTTAAAAGAAGAGCTTGTGATGTTATCTTTGCTTTAGATACCTCTGCTTCCATGAAGGTCAAAGATACCCGTCAACAAAATTGTCGCCTTGATTTTGCCAAGGAGGTCGTCGATGAAATTATTAGCGGCTTAGATGGGCAAAATGTTGTCTTATATAGTTTTACCTCTGCTTTAACGTCTGTTTCCCCTTCAACATTAGATTACTTTTTCACTCGTATCATGCTCAAAGATATGGATATTAACTATGGAGATATAGCAGGAACAGACTTATTTGAAACATTAGATCAAATTTCTAAAAAGCATTTCAAATCAGCTGATGAAAAACAAAAAGTTCTCGTTTTACTAACCGATGGTGGAGATACCTACATTGATACATTGCCCAAATCGGAGCGAGATAAACAGATAGAAATCTTACTTGAAAAGCTAGGAGATCTTAAAAAAAATAACGTCCGTATTTTTACCGTCGGACTTGGCAGTAATGAAAAAAGCGTTATCCCTGGCGTTGAATTTGAAGGGCAACCTGTTTTATCTTCTTTAGATGGAGAATTACTCAAAAAATTAAGTCAAAAAGGGAGAGGGCAGTATTTTTTTGCCAATGATTACTCTGCAATGACCTTAGCAAATGTCATTTTGGATGTTGTGCGAGCAGAAAATAGTTATATTGAACAAGAAGAGATTCCTCATAAAAAATTAGAACGCTCGATTATGGAATCCAATCCCGTTCAAATGAAAAAAAAGAGATTATTTCAATTACCTTTAGGTTTGGCAGTTCTTTTATTTGCCTTTGAACTCTTATTGCCTCAATGGCCCGTCGCAACGCGGAAGATGAATCTATGAAAAAACGATGGCTTTTTGCTACTTTGTCGCTTTTCCTAGTTCAAACAGCTATTTATGGCGATGAACTCGCTCATCTTTTTGAGCGAGGATCTACTTACTTTAAAGCTGGTGAATTTAAACAGGCCGTGAGCTATTTTGAGAAAGCAAAAGAGAAAGCCCCCAGTGGCCTAAAAAAAGATATTATCTCTTATAACTTGGCAACTAGCTACTTGAAAAGTGGTCAATATTTGCAAGCCGTTGAAGCCTTTACAGAGGTCTATGGACATAGAGAAAGGCAGCCCAGCTATTTAGTCGAGCGCTCTACTCATAATTACATTCTTGCAGGACTTGAGATGATCAATCAAACGCTGCTCCAAGAGAGCGATGAGATCACTTTGGAAATTTTAACTCAAGCCAAAGAAAAGTTAAAACAAATAGAAGAAGTCTATAGCTGGGCCACCCAAAGTCTAGAGTCATTTCAATATAAGCAAGAAGAATTTCATATTAATTCTGCTATTAAAGAGGCCCATTCAAAAATCAATGCTAAATTAGATCAATTAAAACTAGACGGACTTTCGCTTGCTTCAGTCTTAGAAAAAATAAGATCTACATTACTCAATCAAACGCTCTTTTATGAAAGAATAGGATTAAAAGAGCTCAAGCCCAGTGCCTGCAAATACTTTTTAAATAGGCAATTTGTAGAAGATCAAAAATTAAAGCCTCTTTGGCAACGCCTTGAAGATCTTGCTGAAGAAAAAACAAAGGCCGATTCAGAGGAGCTCTTCCATAACTTAAAAGCTCAGATTCGGGAAAGTTTTAATGAGTACTTAGCATCTTTAGATTGTCTGCGAGAAAATCAACTCTGGCTAGGGCGTTTTAAAAGTGCAAAATCAAAAATCTTACTTGATTTAGTGGACTTACAACTTAAACAAGAAGATATCATGAAGTATTGCTTGCAAAAGCGGATCGAAATCAATTTGCGCAAAACACAATCTAATGGCGCACTTGCTAATTCTTTACAAAGAGAGCTGCATTGGATGAATTCATTAAGCCATCACCTTTGTGAGCAGTTTTTAGAAACCATGGTGAAAAATTCGGAGGCTCATCTAGCTCCTATGGTTGCACTAGGTCACCATCTAAAAGAGCGGCTCAAAACAGCCAAAGATCAGCCTGGATATTTAAAAGATTTTTATATCTATCAGCAAATGATGACAGACCCGGTTGATATTTTATATCCCATTTATCAAAAATTGGATGAGAAAAAAAAGGATCTTGAGAAAGAGCAAACTGCGTTTATAGCTCAACTAGAAGTGGCGAGTTTATTTTTTGAACTGCAAAAAGAAACAGAAGATGAGTCATTACAAAGAAAAGTTAAAAGAGCGTTAGAATCTTTGGGGCAGGCGCTTACCACATTTCGAGAACAAACATATGAGCGCAGCCATGAACACTTAGAAGATTTTTTTACTCACTATCACTTTAGCCGCTTTATGTTTTTACAAGCGCATCGATTGTCTGAATATTTTGAACAAATTTTAAATAATAGACCTTTTCGTTCAGAAATAGTTCATGAAGTCTATCCTACACTTATTCATATTGATCAACTTTGTTCACAATCTGATCTATCAGCAGAGGACTTTGTCTTACAAAATCAACTGAGACCTGGATTTGAAGAGGCTGTTCTTTCTTTAAAACTAGAGCAAGAAATAAAGAAAGAAGATCAGCAAAAGGTTCTTGTTCAAAATGCCTATCATTGGATGAAAAGAATTCAAGAGATGATAGAGAAAGAGATCCATTCTTCTGAACAAATATTAAAAAAAGGAATTTTAGAGCAAAAACTAGCTCTTGAACTTGCCAAGATCTATCCTGAACTAAAAGATATTAGTTCATTATCTGACAAAGCAATCCTTAGGATCATTATCAATTCTGAAAAGCATCCCATTGAGGCGGTGAGTTCTTTTGAAACTCTCTATTATCAAGAAAAAGCGGGACAAGATCTAAAGAAAAAAAGTACTCAAGATGAGGTTATTCAACTTTTTCATGAAGGGCTTAAGCAAGCTCGCATCGCACAAAAAACATTGCAATCTTCAGCCATTGACTGGGAAAAAGTTTTTCAAAACGAGCAAGGAGCGATTGAGTGTTGGGAAAAAATTTTTTCAAAGGATTCTTCAAAAGATTCTTCAATGCAAGAAAACTCTTCAACAGATTCTCCATCATCAGATTCTGGTGAACTCTCTCAAAATCAAATGGACAATAACCAAGAGGGCGATATTAATAAGAATCAAGAACAAATCCCTCATCAACCTTCCCAAAATTCTATTATGGGAATACTAGAAAAATTAAGCGAAATGCAACAGGATGATAAGTTGATTGAAAAAGGACCCAAAAAAGCTAAAGAGGGACTGCGTCCATGGTAAACTATCAAAAATGGTTGATGGCTTTATTTGTTTTGCCCCTTTTTGCTTTTAACCTTTTTCAAGAGGTGCAGTCTGAAACCGTTGTTCAAGTGGAAGTTCATGATGAACTTGCTTCAGAAAATCAACCTTGTTATGCCAAGTTAACTATCGTTCATCCCGAGTCTGAAAAGATCGATGAAACCAGTTTTCAAATGGAAGAGAAGCCACTCCATGTGCAGTTTGTAAGTCAAGGTAGACAATCTTCTATCTATGATATCAATGGAAAGCGTAGCCAAATTCATCAAGCTATTTCTTGTTATATTTTTGAAGTCAAAGAGACTAGTAAAGGAAAGCATATATTGCCCTCTGTGACAGCAAAGATAGGTGGAAAAACCTATCAATCACAACCGGTCAATTACTTTATTAATGCAACACTTTTATCTAATAGTTTTAGTTTAGAAACTTTTGTGGACGCTCCCTCTCCCTTATACCCAGGTCAAGAATTTAAGATTACTTACCGGATTAAAAGCTCCCATCACATGGAGCTCTTCTATGAAAATCTGCCTCTTTTAGATCTTAAATTTTGTCATAAAAAAGGCAAACAGCATAAGCGGTTTTATTATGAGGGCAGTAAAAAAGTAGATGAGTTTTCTCAGCTCTATCAAGCCAAAGAGGTAGGTGATTTTGCAATTGAAAAGTCTTTTCTAGAAGCTAGGGAATATGCAGAAGATTTTTTTGGTAGAAAGCGCTATAAAAAAGAGATCGAAAGAGCGGAGTCTCAAGCCCTAACCCTCAGTATTGCCAACTTTCCTTCTAAGGGTTGTCCTACCTCTTTTAATGGAGCCATCGGTGAATTTAAAATGAAAGTACTTTTAGATTCTTCAGCACAAGTTTGTTTAGGAGATAAGTTAAAGTTTAAAATTTTAATAGAAGGCAAAGAAAATTTAGCTAGTGTTCATTTGCCGAATCTTTCTGAGCAGCCTAGCTTTAAAGATAAGTTTCGCTTTAATGATTTACCTTTAGCCTCAACGCAACATGAAAATCAAAAGATTTTCCTCTGTGAATTAAGACCGATGAAAGAAAATCTTGTTGAAATTCCTCAGGTAGAATTTTCTTACTTTAATCCCCACAACGGCAGCTATCAAGTGCTGGTAAGCGAGCCGATACCCATTACTATCTTACCAATGAAGTCTCCCCCTTTTGTGAGCCTCTCTTCTGCTCAAAATGCATCAGCATCTTCTGAGGGAGAGTCTTTAAAACAAGTTGAATGCGTTGAAATTACCGAGCCTGAACTTATGGATATACAGGGTGTCTATCTGGTGACTAAAAAAGAACTTTCTCATTCACGGCGTCATTATTATGAGCTAGAGGTGGTCCTTGTGTTTTTAACGCTTTCTTTAATTCAGCTCATTTGGAAAGGATTTTTTTCTTCTAAAAACAAAAATAAAGATAGTGCCTTTTACTTGCAGCAAGCATTCAAGAGCAAAGATCATTTACAAAACTACCAGCTACTGCTAGAAAAATCACTATTGCTGCGCCTAAGAGAGCAAAAATTTATTAAAGAGATGCAATCTGCCGATCAGCTCAGTCGACAAGGAATTTTAGGACAAGTCAAAGACTATATCAATGATCTTCAGATGCAGCTGTTTGCTGGGCAAACTCATTTTAATTTTGAAGAGAGCTTTATAAAGGCCAAAGCGCTTTATAAGAAAATAGGGGAAAACTTATGATTCGCTGGTTACTCATCATGGCTTTGAGTTGCGTTTGTACTTTATGGGCTGATTCTTTAACTGAGGCGCACAAAGCCTACCAACAAGGAGAGGCAGCTCAAACTATCGCCGAAAGAGAGATTCATTTTAATCAAGCACTCAAGCTTTATTTAGAAAACGAAAAGCCTCATGGTAAGATGTATTACAACATTGGCAATTGTTATTATCAATTAAATCAACCCGGTATGGCCATCTGGTATTATCAAAAAGCTGAAAAATTGCTTCCAAGAGACCATAAGATTGAGCAAAATTTGGCCAAAGCTAAAGAGCAGGTGAAGGCACCTTTTCATAAGGAATATGAGATCAAAAAACGCCTTCTCTTTTGGCAGTATTTTTTATCGCCTCAAGAGCGTTCTATTGCATTCATCGCTCTCTCTTTAATAACATTTATTTTATCTTCTTCTTATATTTGGTTGAAAAAAAAGGGGTTAAAATATTTAACCATCGCTTTTTGTCTAATGACTTTTGTTATGGGAACAGCATTATCACAATTTGATTTAAAAGAGAAAACGGGCATTTTTATTCAACCCTCTCTTTTAAGGTGTGATGCGGGTATGCAATATAAAGCGGTCGATCAAAATTTAATTCCTATAGGAGAGATCTTTAAGGTGCTTGAGCTCTCAGAAGATGGCTCTTGGGTGAAGGTAAAAGTCTCTCAGAATAAAAAGGGATATGTCAATAGCGAGCTGGTACGCTTATTTTAGATTACATTTTTGCATGATCATGGACTTTTTCTAAAAACTTTTGCGCAACATCTGCTGTAATGACCCCTTGTTTGACGGCCTTTTGACACATATACTCTGCACTTCGAACACCGACCCAAAACTCTGGATAAGAAGGATACAGTATTTTTGTTAGATTAAAATAATCGGCAAAAAGAGGATAAACTCGTTTGAGTAAATCGCGATAGGTATAAGCCTTATCACTATTAATGTAATAAATCAATTTTTCAACTCTTTCTTTAAAAGCTCGTAGTTGATCATGATGTAGCCTTTTACCTGGGAGATAATGTAATTTTTGAAGACCTAACGGCGAATTTAAATAATTAAAAAATTCATCAAATTTAGCTGGCCAAGTGGCTATTAAATCTTGTAGCCATTTTTTTGTCTCTCCAGCAATGGGCTGATCGGCTTGTGGTAAAACTAATAACGCGCATCTCAGTGGTAAAAAGGATTCGCGATCATTGAGCATTGGTCCGAAGGGGGCCTCATTAAATTGAGAAGGATCTAATCGGATAGAAGCCTCTGGGTTACTTGGGACATCTCCTTCATTTTTGTAGCTTGTGAGGACATGGTTGCTATATTGAAAACATAATTCATTATCAAAAACAACGATTCCATATTCATCATTTTCTTTTTCGACAAAGAAGAAATTGTTCATGTGCAAATCGCGATTGCCAATTAAAATAGAAGAAAGCCCCGCTTGCAAATAACTCTTAAGAGTTATTTTTTTGACAATGGCGTTTTGCTCTTCTTTTGATTTAGCTTTAAATTGATCCCAATTAAGGCCATCTTGAAAAATTTGAATGCTGCCAAACATATCTTTGAGTTGTTTAGGCTTTGTAGGTACGAGTCCTTCACTGAGGCCAAAAATTAAGCAAGTGTCATAAGCAAGTGCTTCCATAGCTCCAGAGGCTGTGTGAGGGCCTTGAGCTTTAAAGACAGCGATTTTCTCTTCATTAGAAGGGGAGTCTTTGCTTTTCAAAAAGAAAACGTTATTGAGGTTGTTTTGAATGCTTTTATCTAAAGGGATAAGTTCTGCTTCATCTTCTGCCCAGCGCGTCCCTTCCAAACTCGCATTAAAAAGGCGAGCATAGTTTTCAATAGTATGTTTGTTCACTAGCGGAGTGAAAGCTTTAACCCGACCTGTTTTTAAGCTGAGCTCAAGCTGTAATTCTTTGACAGAATAGGGATCTAATAATTTTAAAATTTGTTTACTAATCAGCTCATAGTTTTTTTGAAGATCTTCATAGCGCATCACTTCTATGAGTCTTCTAATGCGGATCTCTCCAGAAAAAACTTCATCAATACTTTCAAAAAAAAGATCAATCTGGGGAAATGGCTTATGACCACATAATACTTCAGAAGAAAGAATAGAAAAGTGATTCAAGCTGCGATGGCAGATCCATTCGTCATACCTTTGTAACATGAGAGGTATTGTTTCAATGAGAGTGAGAAAGTTTTGATAGGCTTGATCAAGATCATTGAAAGTTAAGGGCCTACTCTCTTTTTTTTGTCCTAAAATGCTATTTATTTCAGTGCGTGCATGCTTTGTATATCTTCGAAGAATTCGTTTGACAGCGGCGCTTTGACCAATAGCTTGATCCGTTGCTTTTTGCTCTAAATCATAGTAGTGACAATAGAGTCGAACGCGATTTGCCTCAGATTTTGGCAAATTAGTAAAATTGTAGCGTCGCACTTGCCTAAAAACTTCATCTACAATCTCAGGATTGTATTTTTGATAAAGCTCCTCTTGTAAGCTTTTTAAAGGATCATTTTCTAAGTTCTTGTCGCTCGTATCAATAAGGAGATCAGTCTCAAAAAATGAAGCTGGTGATGTAGTTGTAAAGTGTGTTTTCATCGTTAAAAATAAGGAAAGAAAGAAAAAGTATATTTCAAAAAGTACTAATATTCAACAGAAAATATGAGTTAGGTGGCAATGGTAGCCACTTTTTGTGGAACAAATTGAAGATAATCGGCTGCCGTAAAAAGATAGTGAACTCCATCTTTTTCTCCAAATAGAGGGGGAAGATTCTCTTTGAGATTGTGCATATGGCCAAAAACACAGTAGTCAACATTATATTTTACTAGCAAAGCATGCACTTTGGATGGCTTTAGATCATAGCTAATAGGTGGGTAATGTGTTAGAGCAATTTTTAATTTGGCCTCCGGATTCATTTGGGAAAGGCTTAACTCTAAGCGATGGAGCTCTTTTAAAAAGATTTTTTCATTCGTCTCAGAGGTTAAAGGAATGGCGTTAGGATTGGCTCTGGGGTTTTCTTTAAAGTCGATAATTTCTAGATTGTTAAATTCAAGAGTGTCCCATAACCTACTTCCAGCAATGGCCAGCTGTGGGTAATTGATAGCATCATTTTGAATCAAATGGATATTACTTGGTAAAACGGCCCGAATTTGTGTTAAAGATTTCCACCAATAATCGTGGTTGCCACGGATCATGATTTTTTGACCCGGCAATTTTCCAATCCAATCAAGATCAGCTTTGACCTCATCGGTTTTTAGAGCCCAGGAAATATCTCCTGCAACGAGAACTAAATCGTCAGGTGCTACTAGCTGCTTCCAATTTGTCTCGATTCGCTGGATGTAATTTTCCCATCGGTGGCCAAAATCCTCCATCGTTTTGTCAGGACAATTTAGACAAAGGTGTAGATCTGCAATAGCCCAAATTTGTTTCATATGAAAGTTAAAAGATTAATTGAAGAATAATAACTTATAATAAAAATCTATATCTGAATAAATTTTTTGATAAAATCTTTTCCATAAGGAGGATTAATATCATGAAAATCCAATGAGTACAAGCCTTAATTGAGAGGTGAGTAGGTTTGTTTAGTTTAAAAATAAAAGTTTACACTTAGTTTTGAGTTGAACATATTGGACGTTTTTGTTAAAATTTCCCCAAAATTTAAAGATCAAATCTAACATGAAGCGATTTACATCATCTAATTCTGCATGTGATCTAGAAGATCTTTCAAAGACCATATCAAATAAAGATATTCGTTTTTCTGCCATTGTAGGCGCTGCTAAAATTATTAGCATTATTAACAAGTAAGTTTAACTCTTAACCAAAGAGAGCGGTATGGAGTTGTCATTAAAAAAAAGACTGAGTTATTTTCCAGTTGGTTTTGCCATATTCTCAATGTTTTTTGGGGCAGGAAATTCAATATTTCCATTAGTCATCGGAAGCATTTCGGGAAATAGAAATTTTTATGCGATCATGGGCTTAATGATTTCTACCATTTTAGTTCCGATTCTTGGTCTTGTTGCAATGACCTTTTACAACGGGAATTATAAAGAATTCTTTTATCGCTTAGGAAAAGCTCCAGGTTTTTTAATCATTGTCATGATTATGATTATCATTGGCCCATTTGCCGGAATTCCAAGATGTATTACTTTGTCTTACTCGACTCTCAAACCTTATATGGGAAGCACCCCTTTGATGCTATTTAGCGCCCTCTCTTGCGTCATGATCTTTTTTAAGACAATCAAAAAGTCCAGATTACTCGACATCTTAGGGAAGGTTTTGACCCCTTTGCTCCTTGTTTGCCTTGCCATCGTGATTGTCAAAGGTATTTATGCCCCTTTAAATATTGCTGAGCCACTCGGCCCATCTTCTCGTACAGGAATCTTTTTTCAAGGTTTGACTAAAGGGTTTCAAATGATGGATCTTTTGGCCTCTTTTTTCTTCTCTGCGACGGTTATCAGTTGTTTAAGAGCCAAAAGAGGGGAAAGCTTATCAAGCATCAGCCCAGCTTCAGCAAATACTTTTTTTAAAGCCTCTGCTGTTGCAGCTTTGTTACTTACCGTTATTTATGTGGGATTTAGTTATGTTGCAGCCAATAACAGTGTCTTTTTCCAAACCATTCCACAAGATGCTCTGCTTAGCGCTGTCAGTCAATTAATATTGGGACAGCATTTGGGTTTTATAATGGGACTGGCTGTCGCTCTTGCTTGTTTAACCACAGCGATTACCCTCGTTTCTGTTTTTTCAAACTTCATTTACCATGACTGCCTCAAAGAAAAAGTACCCTACTTTGTTTGCATTATTACTACGATTCTAACAGCGTTCTGCTTTTCTAATTTAGGATTTGTGGGCATTTGCAACATGATAGCCCCTATTTTAATGGTTTGTTACCCAGCACTCATCACATTGACGATTTTAAATATTGCACATAAAGTATTTAACTTTGAACCAGTTAAATGGCCTGTGTATTCTGTGCTTGTGATATCGCTTTTAGCAAATATTGTCTTTTAGCAAATATTGTCTTTTAGAAACGCCATGTCTTTCGGGTATAGTCAACAAAGAGATGGACGCCATACATTCCACAAAGGCCGATGACGCAGTAGGCAATTCTTGCTGCTTTAGGTCCAAAAAGAGCCGCTAAAATCTCCACATGAAAAAATCCCCAAACTCCCCAGCACAGCGCACCTAACACGATAATAATCAGTATTGTAATGTTGAAAAGTTTAAATAATGATCGCATATAATACCCTTTAATTATCAATAAAAGTTTTTTTAGTGAATTAGAGTAGAAAGCTTTTATAAGCAAGGGATATTTATCTGGATTATAGAAGAGGGCTTGACAAGAGTTAAATAAGTGATTATTGATCACAAATAAGATGAATATTCATGAACACCCACATTATTCTTTTGTTAAGGCTATTTTAATCTATAGCGTGGCTATCCTCTTTCTATTTTATGAAATGGGGCTTCAAGTGTCACCTAGCGTGATGACCAATGAGCTGATGCAAAGCTTTCATCTGGATGCTGCAGGGCTTGGAGTCGTTTCTGGATTTTACTTTTATTCCTATTCCTTAATGCAATTGCCTGTTGGTCTGTTATTTGATCGTTTTGGAGCAAGAATCTTAATCACGATTGCTATTTTTGGTTGTGCCGTCGGTGCTTTTTTCTTTGGAAATATGCACACAGCCGCCTGGGCAGCATTTGCTCGTCTCATCATGGGATTTGGATCTGCTTTTGCTTTCACAGGTGTTTTGGTGGTTGCAGCTCGTTGGTTTCGTCCTCATCACTTTGCGATGCTTGGGGGTTTTGCACAGTTTTTTGCGGCCTTTGGAGCCATGGGTGGAGCTTATCCTCTGGCTTTTTTAATAGCGAAAATGGACTGGCGAATTGTAATTATTGGTCTGAGCTTTTTAGGGGTTGTCTTATCGGTGATCGCTTGGCTTGTTATTCGAGACAGTCCAAAAGAAAAGATTGCAGCCGATGTTTTTCATAATCCAAAAATTAAAGAGAGCTTAGTTCGCATTTTTTCAAATCCACAAACCTGGTGGCTGGCTCTTTATTCTTTTGCAGGTTGGGGGCCGATGGTTCTTTTTGCTGCCTTATGGGGTGGGCCGTTCTTGAAAGTAAAATTTGTTGTTTCCAATCAGGTAGCAGCCTCTAGTTTATCCCTCC
>CAZTEX010000004.1:0-110551 GCA_964612505.1 uncultured bacterium
AGGTAGAGGATCTGGCAAATCTTTAGCTGAATGAATGGCAATACGGCATTGTTGAGTTTGAACCCACTTATCTAATTCTTGAGTGAAAAAATCTGACTTTTCAAGTGGCCTTAAAGAAGCCTGAAGATCCTGATCTCCCTTAGTTTGGCAGACGCGGCAGCTAAAGCAAAGATCGGGGTAGTAATAGTGCATGGCATCCACGATCTCTTCCAATTGTTTAATGGAGAGCTTGGAGGATCTTGCCCCTACTTGAATCACTTTAATCTTTGAAACAGTATCGAATAGCTTCATCTACAAACTCAACAGCCACAATTTCTAAATCTTTTTGGATCTCACTAGAAAGATCTTTTAAATTCCTTTTAGGAATGATCGCTTCAGTAAAACCCATTCTTGCAGCTTCTTTTAATCTTTTTTCAATGTTAGCGACCCGTCGAACATCTCCTCCTAAACCAATTTCTCCTAGAAATACTTGTGAAAAGTTAATCGGTCTTTCACGATAAGAAGAAGCGATCGCCATTAAAACCCCTAAATCAATTGCAGGCTCTCTAATATATAAACCGCCAGCTAAAGAGACAAAGATATCTGAACGCATCAGTGAATAGCCGAGCCGTTTTTCTAAAACGGCAATTAAAAGAGCGAGTCTATTTGTATCTAGTCCACTACTTTTTCGAGTGGGAGCGCTGAAGGCTAGTGAGGTTACGAGCGCTTGAGCCTCCACCAGAATAGGACAATTGCCTTCAACGGTAGGAATAATGGCTGAGCCTTCCATTGTTTTCTTACGCTGATCTAAAAAAACTTCAGAAGGATTTTCTACTTCGTCAAGCCCCGATGGTTTCATTTGAAAAATACCAATTTCATCACAAGGACCAAATCGATTTTTAACAACACGTAAGATGCGATATTGATGTTGCCTGTCTCCTTCAAAATAGAGCACCGTGTCGACCAAATGTTCTAAAACCCGGGGGCCTGCAATCTCCCCAGATTTAGTCACATGCCCAATCATAAAAATTGAGATCGCGAAATTTTTTGCAAGGTACATCATTTCAGTGGCTGCTTCTCGGATTTGTGTAATCGAGCCAGGCAATGAAGGCACTTCATTTTTATAAACGACCTGAATGGAATCTATAATGACAATATCAGGGCTTAGACTTTCAATTTGAGCTTTAATAGATTCAATATTGGTCTCACCTAAAAGGAGTAGATTCTCTGCACGAATTGCCAAACGCTTGGCCCTTAAAGAAACTTGCTCAACTGATTCTTCTCCGCAGATATAAAGAACTTTATGTCCTTCTTGAACATAGTTTGCCATAATTTGCATGAGCAATGTCGATTTTCCAATTCCTGGATCTCCACCCAGTAAAATCAGAGAACCAGCTACTAATCCCCCACCTAAAAGCCGATCAAAGGCCTTCACTTTGGAAAAAGTTCTTTTCTGTTCATCGACTTGAACATCCACAAGTCGTATCGCTTTTTTTGTGACAGGATTGGTTAAGAAGCGCGAGGAGATTTTTTTTACCTCAACTCCCTCTTCAATCGTATTCCATTCTTCACACATGGGACATTGACCAGACCACTTGGCCTGATTATGTCCACAGTTTTGACAAGACCAAACAATTTTAGTTTTGGTCATGATGATATCTCCGGCAAATCTAATGTATTTAAACGATATAACGCTTCAGCAGCAGCAGCCTGCTGAGCTATTTTCTTTGAAGAACCATAACCGCTTCCCATTAACATGTCATCAATAAAAACAGAGACATGAAAGGTCTTACTATGATCGGGTCCTGCTTCATCTAAAACTTTATACGTTGGAATCTTTTGATATTTTTTTTGAGAATAATCCTGCAGCTCTGCTTTCCAATTTCTCATCGGAGAGCTAATGATCGCTTCTATTTCTTCAGCAAAAGTTTCTAAGATAAACTTCTTAGCGGCGACAAGTCCACCATCTAAATAAATAGCTCCAATAATCGCTTCAAAAAGATCGGCTAAAATCGAAGGATTAGGCCGATTGAGAAAACTTTTCTTTTCCCCTTTGCCCATCAAAAGATTTTCTTCAACGTCAATTTTTTGAAGGTATTGCGCGCAAGACGAGGCTTCTATGATACGCGAGCGATAATGAGATAAAGTCCCTTCTGGATGAGAAGGGAAGCGAGAGTATAAATACTCCCCTATCACAAGTCCAAAGACCGCATCCCCTAGAAACTCGAGGCGTTCGTTACTCTCTTTAATTTCCTCTTTATTCTCATTAATAAAAGAGCTATGAATAAAGGCTGTTAAAAGAACGTCTTTATCTTTAAATTGATACTTTAATCGAATTTCAATTTGAGGTATCTGGTCAAAAACTTTTTGAATATCACCCATAAAATATGATATCTAATAATTAGGAGATAATTTAATATTATTTTAATCTATTTATTAATTAATTTTAAGACTTACTTGCTATTTTATGCCCTTCAGCGTTGCCAAAGAGCACATTCAATTTTTTAATCATCATTTAAAAATTGAGTTTGAGAATTTACTGAATTTGAATCAATTAAAAACTGTACTATCTGCTATTTTGTTTCCTGAACCTAAACATGCAGAAAGTTTGAAATGGGGTTTTGATCTTTGGCGAAGATACTCCGATTTAAAATCAATTCTTTGCAGTTCTAAATTTGCAACCATTGCAGGCCAATTAAAAAACCGACCTGAGCTTCGATTTGGCTTTTCTCAGTACTTGAGTTCGGCCTGTTTTTCGCACACAGATTCTTTTTTATATCGCAAAAGTTGCATTAAAAATTTAATTTGCGGGCTCTGCTTATGCATTATGCCATCCAAAGAACTTGAAAGTCCCTTTTTCCCAACTAATCCGGGAGCTGGCCTTTTTTTTGATATCGACCCTGATTTTTATTTAAAATTCCCGCAAACAACCGGTAAATACTTTTTTATTTTTTACACTGATCCTAAAGCTCGTTTTTATTTGCAAGAAGAGGAGTCAGAACACCAAGCCTGCTTTAAGCAACTGGGCTATCAGCATGGTGACTTTTTAAACGATGAAACCAATCCACTCTTTAAACGCATTGTTTTATGAAAAAATGGACCTTCCTTTTTTTACTTGTGGCCTCTTCCGTTCTCCACGCTCAAACTCTAGATTTACCCACTTTGCAATATAGTTTAAAAACGCAACTCTCTTCTCAAGCAAAAGACACTTTTTTTTTCAACTTGCTACAACAAATTGACTTTGAATGCCAAATCAAGACCATCTCTCCTATCGATCAAAACCCAGAGACAATAATTCTTGTTTTCAAAAGAATTCAAGGAGAAGCTCAGTATGATTCTAAAACGCTCACCTTTGATACCGATCAGCAAAATGTTTACTCTTTAGAATTTGAAAGTTTGAAAAAGCTACTCAATCAACCCATCACTCTTACTTTAAATCGCGATATGAGTTTGCAATTACCGATTCCTGAATTTCAGCAAATGCTACATTTAGCTTCTCTTGAAAACTACTTTATCAACCAAGAATTACTCCAGCAGATTGTGGAAGCTCTTTTAATTCCTGCCAAAGCAAAAACAGAAACGATGCAGCTCTCACTTTATTTTCCATTCCAAACGTCAATACCTGCAAAAATAAACCTTAAAGAGGGTGCAAGTCAAGTAACCCTCATAGCAGATGCCCCTCTTGATCTAGAAGGGTTGTATTCACCCACCATCGCAGATCCTTTTTCTATCCATCTTCAAGGTAAATTGAAAGGAGAAGCTCGCTGGGGAGCCAAAAAATTTTATGTGCAGCGCTTAAATCTAACCCATGTTTTAAAAGAGAAAAATCAATCGACTCTTTTTGAAAATCCTCTCACTTTTGAATATTCTCTCCAACTTACCAACCTAACTCTTTAATGAATGAGCTATCTAAAAAGTTAATGGCTTGGTTTCTCACTTATCGTCGAGATCTTCCTTGGAGAACCAAAATGAATCCTTATCGCGTCTGGGTTTCTGAAGTCATGCTTCAGCAAACTCAAGTCAGCACTGTCATTCCTTATTTCAACAAGTGGATGGATCTTTTTCCTACTCTAGAAAGCTTGGCCAACAGTCCTCTCGACATCGTATTAAAAGTTTGGGAAGGGCTAGGCTATTATTCTAGAGCCCGCAATCTCCATAAAGGAGCGCAACAGGTGATGGAAAAATATCAGGGCCGCTTACCCTCAGATGAAAAAAGTTTGCTTGAGATCTCAGGAATAGGCCCCTATACGTGCTCGGCTATTCGCAGCTTTGCTTTTCAAGAAAAATGTTCTCTAATTGATGGTAATGTAAAAAGAGTGATCTCACGCCTTTTTGAATTGAATCTCGATTTTTCTAAGCTCTCTGATTACAATATTGTCAAAGAACTACTAGAAACTCTGATTCCCGAAAAGGATCATTGGATTTTTAACGAGGCTTTAATGGAGCTTGGAGCTTTGATCTGCAGCCCGCAAAAGCCTCTTTGCTCAACATGTCCCCTTCAAGAGGATTGCCGGGCATTTAAGAGTAGCCATCCTGAAGACTTTCCTCTTAAAAAAGAAAGGAAAAAAACGATTCATTTATATCGCCTTCTCCTATTATTTCAACACGACTCTGAGATTCTCCTCAAACAAGAATCTTCTAAACTCATGAAAGATCTTTATCAGTTTTTTTATACCGACGCCCATTCCTCTTTTGAATTAGACCTCTCCTCTTTTCCTTGGGCTTCTCATGTAAAACAAATAGAGCCTCTCCCTCTTGTCAAACATGCTTACACGCACCATCAAGCCACTCTTTATCCCTATTGGGTTTTGCTGAACCAAAAGATTGAAATAGAAACCTACCACTGGATGCCTATTTCAGATGCAAAGACAAAACCTTTTTCTGCAGGTCATCGCAAAATTTTAGCTCATTTACTCCATGATCAAATCACGGATTTAAAAGCTTTTTAAGTAGAAGCTAATAGCCATGGGTTTTGGCAGATGGCGCTGCCTTATATTGCCCAGTGTGTTGAGGGGCATAAGCCATGCCATCTGGAACAGAGGAATCATAAGAACTACCAAAAACATTTATTTTTTCTAACTCCTATTTTCCCCAGTCGATGAGTTTTTGGCAAAAAGATCGCTATGAAATCTGACGTTAATATAAATTCAATATTTTAAATCTTTAAGTAAGCTTCACACCCTGTTAAATTCAATAAAGTTGATTGACTTCACAACCCCCTATTTATAGAATCTTTGCATCCTAAAACTTTAATCAAATCCTTGATATGGAATCCCTTCAAAATACGAAATTACAACCTTTTGCTGAGCCAACAAAAATCTCCCTAGCGCCTACGATCATCTCTACAGGTTGTGCTGTGATGGGAGGTGCCATTGCTGGCGGCATCCCAGGTGCTCTTTTAGGACTCACAACAAGTCTTGCAGACAAATATTTAATCCAGCAAAGGTATGAGAATAAACACTACCTCTCTTTAACCACCTTTTGGTCAACCACTGTCGCCTATCCCTTTTTCTCAGCTTGCCAAGCTTTGCTTCCACAGACTTCCCTACCCATCTATGCTACAGCAAGCCTCCTTGCTGGACTTGCTGCTTCTTATTTTAATGACGATTTTCTCAATTTTGAAGCTAAAGTAAACCTTCCTGTCGATTCTTATTTGACCCTCAATAAATTTTTCGATGAAAAAAGCATTTTCTCTATCGAAGAAGCACAAAAAATTGCCCATACTTTTTTCAAAAGTCCTTTGGAAGCTTTGACTCTTTTATACCAAGATGGAAAAGCTCTCTACCAAAATGAATTTTTCATAGCCTCCGTCAAAGCCATCGGATTCTCTCTTTTTCGAGTAGCTGTTTCCAGCTTTTCTCTTGTTCTTCTGGGCAACTATGCTCAAAATCTTTTTATATCAACGTGGATTCAAGAAGCCCAACAGCAATTCTTAAACACCATTATAGGAGCGAATGGGGCAACACTTTCCTGGAGTCATCTGCTTACTTTTTTTAATCACTTCTCAAAAATGTTTCAAACGGGATGTTTATTTTTAGCAGCTCTTTTTACTAGGCAACTAGCTCAAGTGGCTCTTCAAGTGAAAATAAATAACCTCTTAATTGAATTCCAAAGTTTGATTTATGAAAAGGCCATTTCAAAAATCCTTGAGAAAGATCATGGGCAAAAAATTTTAGCCACTGAAGAGGGTATTACAATTCTTCAAAGTTTATCGGAAGATCTTAACACCCTCATTTACGAAGGATGTCACCGAGTGGATGCGTCGTTTGAAAAGCCTTTTGAAGCGCTCGTTGCTTTTGCTCAGATTCTCTCTTTAGTTCCCACAAGCTTGCTTCCCTACTTAATGGGTTTATATCCTTTAACAAGAGCTTTCAAACATTTAGGGGACAAATCGAGCGCTATAGCTGAAGTCTACATGAAAAATAAAGTGAAGCTGTGGCATTTCATCGCGCAGATTACCTATTCTTTAGATCAAATTAAATTAAGAGATGCCGAAGGCTACTTCAAACATAACGTTATCAATTTAGGTAAAATAGATGTTGAACTCACTCAACAAAGTGAGCAAATCAAAGTAATCACTAAACATGTAGGGGAACTTTTTGCAACTCTTACAGGATTTTTTGACATGGTGTACCTAGGGTTTAATGTGGTTTCTAAGCGGATCCATATTTCAGAGCTCGTACTCTTTAAAAACTGCTTGGACCAACTCACTGATTTTTTGCTCAGTAACCAGAAATTTAAACTCGATACCACCAAGTTAACCATGGCTAGCAAGAGGGTCAACCAGCTCTTTGATGCTTTGGAAAAACAAACTTTTCAATTAACTAAACGATCCCTTAATACCCAAGACAAAGTGATCTTCAAAGATTACTCTTTATTTTTACTTGGAGAAAATCTCGTTGAGATCGACTATCTTGAACTGGATGCAGGAAAAAGATATGCTTGGACTGGAAAATCAGGATCTGGCAAGAGTTCTACTTTATTTGATCTTAAACAAGGGGTGAGCAAGGCGTTGAGTAGCCAAGGTGAAATTTCGGTCTACACCAAAGATGGGAAACAAGCATCCATGATGTTTCTTGACCAAGCGCTCTATCTTCCTCAAAACTGCTCTCTTTTAGAAACAATTTACTTTCCAAATCAGCTAGAGGCCCTTTCTCCACTAGAAATTGAAGCTCTCAAAGAGAAAATCTTAGAGCTCTTTATCGAATTAGAAATGGAGCCTTTGAATGAAGAAAAAAATGACAATTCACCCATGCACTTTGAGCTCGCTTCTGACCAATTCCAACTCAGCGGTGGACAAAGAAAGAAGCTTGGAATTATCCAAGCAATTTTAACTAATCCTGATATCTTAGTTATGGATGAAGTCTTCACCGGTCTTGATCCCAATTCTCTTAAGAAATGCCAAAGAGCGTTGATCAAATACCTTCCTCAGACCCTTATTCTCAGCGTTGATCATCATGCCGAAGAGAATAACTTTGATCACTTTTACCATAGCGAAGTGCATTTTAAAGAAAAGCGAGTGTGCCAAAGGTTGCTGGCTTCTTAAATGACACAAAAAGCTCTCACTCTTTTAAAGAATCACTCTATTTAGAAAATCATCTTTTTTGGCTGAAGAAGAACAATCCAAATTCTCAAAGTCTTTTAAACTTTGCAAATTCTTCATCCTTTTTTTGGAAAAACGATAATTAAATAATAGAGATTGACTAATAGAGGGTTGCTCTAGGTTGTTTTTTCTTACCACCATTTTTTGGCCCAGCTCGTCTTTGTTTTTTCAACCCATTTATTTTGTCGTGTTGTTTTCCAAACAAAATCTTCTATTTGGTCAGGACTTTGAAAATTGACCCATAACGCACAGTCCCAAGAACCACTTGTACTCCAAGCTTCTTTGATTTCTGGTAGTTTTTTTAACTCTTTCCAAGCACTTTCTGGAGTTCCGGGTTTCCATTTTATATTTACCCATGCGCCCCAATCCGATTCTTTATTTTTTTTTGCTTTTGCAACCATGATAACTCCACTTTAATAGATCGATTAAACAACCGGTCTTTAATAAGTTTTGTTAGCAAAATAAATAATTCAATAACAATAAAAAATTAAGATTTTTCTTTTTTGGAAAGGAGTTCCCAGAATTTTGCATATTTTTGAAAAGTATAATAACTATATAGCTTGGCCAATAAAAAGCCTTGGAAGCCATCTAAGAAGCCCCCTCTTAAAATATAGCGCTTAAAAAAGGTGAATGCGGGTCTCACAATAAGCTGAGAAGGTGAAAATGATTTTCCCTCTTTAACCATACGTTTTGCCATTAAAGAGGAGTACCGTTCCATTTTCTTAAGATAATGATCTAAGTTATCAAATGGGAATTGCTCGATGTAATTCTTTAAATAGCCTACACTTCCATGAAGTTCAAAACCTTCATGAACATCATCTTGTTCGTGGTAAGTGAGAGCCTGTTTTTTAAAAAATTGGGGCTGACGATAGTCAGGAAACCATCCCCCATATTTTAATTGTCTTCCAAAAACTGTATTGAGCCTTGGGATAAAATAAATATCTTTAGCCTCTGAATCACTGGCAATGTCTTTGACTTCTTGGATGGCTTCAGGGGTAGCTACTTCATCTGTATCTAAACTAAAGATCCAAGGACAACTGGCATGGAGAAGTCCTAAGTTGCGTAATTTACCAAAGGTTGAAAAGGCATATTGAAAAACCTTAGCCCCTTTTGATCTAGAAATGCGCGCTGTATTATCAGTGCTAAAAGAATCGATGACTATAATTTCATCTGCCCAAGAAAGGCTATTAAGACATCTTTCAATTTCTTTTTCATTATTATAACTTAAGACAACGGCGGAAATCTTCGTTTGACTCATGTTGTGGCAAGCTCAGAAAAGTCTCTTTGCAATTGGTTTAAATGTCGTTTTATTTTTTCAATTATTTGATTTTTTGCCAAGTGATAAGCACCTAAAATTCCATTAGACATTGCAATAGATGAAGAACAGCCATGACATTTCACAATAATCCCTTCTACCCCAAGCATAATAGCTCCCGGATATTCTGCATAATCTAGATACTTTTCAAGTTGCTTGAATTCTTTCTTAGAAGAAAGAGCGCTCAGATTGAAGAAGCGTTTTGTAATTTGATCAATAATAAAACTAGAAACTCCTTCACATGTTTTCAAAAAGACATTTCCAGTAAAGCCATCCGTAACTAAGACATCTACTTTACCTTCAAAAACATCGCGGGCTTCGATATTGCCTTCAAAGGAAATGTTACTCTCTTCTAGACGCTCAGAATAATGATTAAAATATTCATAAGCCTGCCGCATGTTGTGCGTTCCCTTGCGGGCCTCTCCACCAATGTTCAACAAACCAATTTTAGGTTTTTTCAATCCCAAACTTTCTTTTTGAAATAATGCTCCCATCAAGGCAAATTGCATTAAATGATGGGGCCTTACAGTTACATTGGCTCCCACATCCAAAATAGCGACTTTGCCTTTTTCTGTAGGCAAGGAGGCTAATAGAGCAGGTCTTTCAATCGTCGGTAGTTTGTTAAGTTCTAAATGCGCAAAAGCGGTAATCGCTCCTGTGTTGCCTGCAGTGATAAACGCATCACAGGTTTTTTCTTTGAGCATTCTCACTCCTTCGGCCATCGAAGAGCGGTGCTTGCGGCGAACAACCCACAGTGGGGAATCATCCATTAAAATCTCTTCTTCAGCGATTTTAAAAGCGATGCTACTGGGTATATTTTGAAACTGTTTTTGACACTTTTGGATCACATCTGTTGTTGCTATGACTGTAAAATGGGCTGAATTTTCCAAAACTTTGGAAACACTTAAAACGCCTTCAAACAATTGCTCGGGCGCTGTATCACTTCCCATAATGTCAACAACAAGATGTAACATTACATTTACTCAGCTTCTACTTTCAATATTTGCTTTCCGTTATATGATCCGCAATCTAAGCATACGCGATGAGGCATTGCCTTTGTTCCACAATTCGTACAAGAAGTCAAATTGATTGGTTTTTTAAAGTGGTGAGCTCTTCGGGATCCCTTGCGAGCATTAGAAGTGCGATTACGAGGTACAGCCATTGTTAGTTCTCCTATGAGATTAATTATTTTCTACTAAATAAGGTTTTATAAGTTCTCTATCTGGACAACTCCCTTCGTTGCATTCAACAAAGCGAGGAATTTCCAATAAAATCTCTTCACGAATCACCGAACTATAATCAAATAAAGGTGATCGGACCTCTTTAAGGTCTACTACGTGATAAACATCATTTACATGGATTTCCGTATGCGCATCTCCATTACAGATGTTGCAAACTAAAACCGCAGGTACCACCATATTTAGATGGAGGATCAGCTCCTCATCGACAATATAGATTTCACCTGATACAGATACCTTTTCCTCGAATCTAAGGTCTTTACTTTCAGTAAGAAGAAAGTCTGAACTCGCTTCAAAGTCAACTTTAACCTTCAGCTCTTGGCTTTTTCTCAATCGGTCTGTATTAATAATAAAATTTTGATCTATCACAACAAATTATAAACGTTCTATATACAAATTTCAACAAAAAGTTATTATTGTATTTTATATAACTAATTAATAGCTAATAAAAAACAATGGAATCTTCTTGTATTTATTCAGAATTTAGATACACTTCGACTATTAATTATAATTTTAATTTTTTACATAAGTGTCTAGATTATCAAACCTTAAAGAAAGCCTTACTCAATTAACGCATACACACCCTCAGCTTGCTCGTGACCTCTTAAACGTCGACAAAGAGCGAGTTAAGCGTCATTTTGAATTCTGTAATACAGAGAAAAATGAACTTAACCTGATTTACAAAAAAGGAACCCAAACTATCACTTTTCACGCCCCCTCTGGGGCCATTCAGGAGTGCTCTAGCTGGCTAGCCCCTATTGAGCCAAAATGCCAGGTTCTCTACGTATTTGGAGTGGGGCTGGGCTATTCTTTTCTTACCTTCCGGCGCTGGCTTGCAGAAGACCCAAATCTGCATATTGTCTATATTGAGCCGCTACTGGAGGTCTTATTCCATCTTTTCCAAACAGATTTGGGCAAAAAGATTGTTTTTCATCCCAGGGTACACATCTATCATTTCAAGAAAAAAAAGCACCTAAAGCAGCTGATGGATCATTTATCCTGTGAATTTTCTTTTTACAAAGCCAAAGCCATCTCTTCGGTTCTTTATCAGAAAAACTACCCCTTAATCAGCTCTTTTATCTCTCAAGCGTTACCTCATCAACAACAAGAGCTTTCGAGTTTAATTAAAGAAAGTCAGCATTCTTATAAGAACTTCTTTAGAAATTTTACTCAGCTGGCTCCTCATATGAATGGGCGCTACAATGGCTCAGGTTTAGTAGATGCTTTCAAAGATATTCCCTGCATTATTGTCGGAGCAGGTCCTTCCCTGCAAAAAAACATTCATATTTTGAAAACCCTTCAAGATAAGGCCATTATCATGGCTGGAAGCTCCGCTATTTCTGGACTAACGCAGCAAGGAATTAACCCTCATTTTGGCCATTATTTTGATCCTTATTTAAGATTGCACAGCCGTTTTTTAACCAACACAGCCTTTGAACTCCCTACTTTTCATTGTGCTAGAACTTTTTCTGAAGTTTCTAGATGGATCCATGGCCCGCAGCTTTATTTAAAAGGATCAATAGCAACTCCTATTGTCAATTGGTTAGAAGACCAGCTTGGATTTCGAGGGGTTCAAGATCAAGAGCTAATTAGCGTAACCGCATCAAACACCTTTATTGCTCAATTGATGGGGTGTAATCCAATTGTTTATGTGGGAGTGGACTTAGCCTACACTGATAATAAAAATTATATGCAGGGAGTCGTTAAAGAAGCAGAAGCGATAGAAAATGTGGCCGCCAAAGAGTCTACGGAGTTCGTCTTTAATCAAGACGAGATGTCTACAGATATTCATGGCAACCCTGTCAAGACTCGCTATGGCTGGATTGTTGAATCTCAAATGATTGCAAATCTTGCCCACACGACCCCTTACATTCGATTTATTAACGCAACAGAGGGGGGGCTTGGATTTCAAAATATTTCCAACTTGCCTCTTGAAAAGGTAGCCGATTGGTTTATCAAGAGACGCTATCCGATTGAAGAAATGATCCATGCGCAGATTACACCCCAGCGCATTGAAAGTAAAAATCATTCGCGCAAAGCACTTGAAATTTTAAAAGAAGTTCTCGCAAGTTTAAAGCGATGCAACCAGCATTACTATGCTGCTGTAAAAAGTCTCAAATCGCAGTTAAAGGCAAATAAATCGGGCCACCTCAAAGAGATTGACCCTCAATGTATCATTGAGAGTATGACTCGGGTCGGTCAGGAAATTGCTTATCAGTATTTGATGAAACGCTATCATCAAATTATCGACATTCCTAAACTCAAAAATAAATTTCTTCTCAAGAATTTAAATGCAAATTCTTCCTTAACGCTCACCCATCAAATTAAACTCAAGGATATGGTTTTGCGCTTTAATGACTATTATATTATAGGCAAAGAGCTGCAATTTATTTTACAAAATAGCATCAAGAACGCGAAGGAAGAACCATGGTAAACAAACAAGAAGTCTACCAATACGATAGCAACACACTTCTGATCATCGATGATGAACTTGGTCTTCATATTTCCAAAGAGTTGAATCTCCCAAAAATTCCTTTTAACTTAAAAGATCCTTGGCCTGAAGAAAGCCCCTTGCGTCTTATTATTGAACCTAACTTAGAAACCCCTCAATTTGCATACCTTGAGCAAGATGGTCATTTTCATGGAGAATATAAATCATTTTACCCCTCCGGAGAGGTAAAATCTTCTATCTTCTACAATCAAGGACATTTAGAGGGTCCCTCTACTTTTTACTCTTTGAGCGGCACAATATTAGCCCTCTCATGGTTTGTGGAAGGGAAAAAACAGGGCAAATGCTGGCAATACTATCCTTCTGGAAAACTATACTCTCTGCAGCGCTTTATTAATGGCCTACGCTGGGGCAAACAAGAATACTTTTATGAAAACAATCAACTCAAAACGCTCATGCACTTTGATCAAGAGCAGCAAATAGGCACAACCAAACTCTACTATTCTAACGGATTGCTCAAACGAGAAGTTGAGTTTGAAAACGGGAAGAAATTAGGTTTTGATCGCTTTTGGAATTCTAAAGGGGCCTTGATTGAAGAGTCTTTTTATCGAGGTCATATCCGAGAACAATTTTATCGCAGATGGCACAGCAATGGGCAAAAAGCTTTGGAGTATTTCTTTCATATTCCACCTAATCTCTACGATGAAACGGCTTGGGATAAAAATGGCAATATCTTAAATAAGGGCCTTTATAACCCTCAAGATCACTCTTACTCTCGTTATCTTTATAATAAAAAGGGACAAGTGATCTCTGAACTCAAAGGTAGCTGGAATGGGAAAGAAATCGTCATTGGCTGACCCAGCTGGCACTTCTCTTTACTTACAAAGCTTACAAGCGCTGCAAAAAAAAGCTCCCCTTTTAAAAACCTTGTTGTCTCTTCAAACACTCTCTTATCAACGAAAAAAAAAGTCCCTCAGTCTCTCAGAAGTACAAAGCCTTTCTCAAAAAATTTTATCATCCAATCTTCAAATTTGCTTTTTTTACGGCTTCTTTTCCTTGCTTACAAAAGAATTATGCTCTTGGTTAGCTGAGCAACCTAATCGGCAAATTCTCTTTTTTATGGATGATTTATGGGATCTTAAATGCTTTTTGCATACTCAAGAAGGTTTATGGACTGCTAAGCATCCTCAGATTCATTTTTTTTATCTCAACAGCAAAGATTTTTGGCCTCAAAACGAAAAGGAAATTAAATCTTACTTAGGGATGCCTTTTGAGATTTTTAATCTTACGAATGAAGCGACTTTTGAGCATTTTCAAGAAACAATGACACAACTTTGCTTGTCGCAAAATTCTTTTTTTTCCGAATATCTTTTTACAAGTCCTCTTGTTTATCAAAATATTTTTCAAAATCTTAACTCCCTCTCTCATAGTATTTATACAGCGGGTTTAAAAAATCACTTTTGCAACATTCCAGCTATTATTTGCGGCGCTGGACCTTCGATGAATTTAGATCTTGAAACGCTCAAAGAGATTTCTCAAAAGGCTCTTATTTTTGCTGGTGGGCGAGCTTTAGATATCTTAAGTCAACATCACATTGAGCCCCATTTTACCGTAGGTATCGACCCTTATGAAATGCATCACCAAACTTTTTCACAAAATCTCTTTTTTGAAGCCCCTTTAATCTATCGATTGCGGATGAATGGCAATGCTCTTCAAAAAGCTCATGGCCCCACTCTTTATACTTCTCAAGCAATAGGATATCCCCTCGTTCAATGGCTAGAAGAGCAGCTGGGCCTCTCTTCTCATTTTTTTGAAGAGGGCTTGAATGTGGTTAATTTTTCGGTGCAGCTGGCTTACTTTTTAGGATGCAATCCGATTATCTTATCGGGATGCGATCTAGCTTACCAAGATGAAAGGCCCTATTCAAAGTCGATTGTCCTCAATCAAAAATTACCAGAAGCAAATCAGGTAAGCTCTGGTGATTATTCGATCCATCGCGGTGTTTTTAAGAAAAACTCGCAAGGGAAACCCGTCTATACATTATGGAAGTGGGTTGAGGAGGCTGATTGGCTCAGTGAATTTGCTCAAAAACATCCAAAGCGAGATTATTATAATAGCACACTCTCAGGTCTTGAGATCACTGGCTTTTTAAATGTATCTCTTCAACAGTTAGCCAGCAAGCATCTTACTCATGAATATGATCTTAGCGCCCTAGTTCATCAATCTTTATGCTCACAGCCATTGATCCCATTTTCTCAAAAGCAACTTCTCTCTTTAAAAGGTGATCTTTTAAAAAGCCTTTCTCGGTGCGAGCATCTTTTAAGTCAATTAATGGAAAGGGCTTTAGATGTTCTTCTTGAAGAAGATCTAAAACAAGAAGTGGCTTATCAAAAAATGCTATCGATGCTAGATACTTTATTTGAATCGGTAGAACAGGAAAAAGAAATTAGCAAACGCAAGCAAAAAAAAGCTGATTTCTTGCTTTCCATGACTCAAAAATACTTACTCTCTCTAAAATGCTAGAAAAGGTTTAGCTAGCCCACTTTGCTATATACAAACAAGATAAGGCTACTGCAGAAATCATCACTCCATACATTCCCCCCAGCCCGATATTTTTTACAGTATGGCCAAGTTTATTTGACGAATGCTCAATCCATTGAAAAATATGCTGAGCTAGTGTTGGAGGATTTTCTACAGAACCTGGCTGTTCATTGCCTTCTTTTCCTAATTCAACTGATTGATAACTAATAGCTAAAAACCCCTGTTTAGATCCCTGACCCAAAAAGATGTTATGATCAATTCCAAAGCATTGCAAATAGAGTTCATTTACTTCATGACTCCATCTATTTGCGCTTTCCAATTGTTGGAGAGATTTTAAAAATGGATAAAACTCCACATAACTTTTGAGTCCACCAGGGCTTTCTGCCAGCTGGCTTGCCATATAAGACTTCAAAGAATACTGAGAGTTATAGCTCTGATAGAGTCTAAATTGGTCCTCTTTTGTTTTCTCGATAACAAATGTATGCTGTTGATCTGCAGAATATTTCCCCCCATCGTTATTTTGAAAGAGGTCATTTTCAATCACGCAGTAGTACAATTTATGATTCCCCTTACGAAGGTCTTTTCGGATATCTGCGAGTAAATTAATCGCTTTAGTCTCAAAGGCGCCTTGAAAAGCGATTCTTTCACCCTGCTCGCTCTGAGAATTTTTTAGTAATTCAAATTCATAAAATTGGCTTTCGTTGAAATATTGAGAGTAACACTCCAAAACTTTTTGTACAGAGGCATCACTTTGAGATCCATATAGATTAGATTTTTCCAATTTAATTTGGCGAATTTGGTGTAGTACTTGTTTAAATTCCTCATCAACCACTCCATTGACCAGAGAATCAAACTGGTCATTAACAAGTCCTATCTTTTTTTCCACAACCCCTTTGAATTGGTTAAAAACTTTCAATTCATTTTTTAATGCGGGGAGGTGTTCCACTTTACCATTTACTAAAAAACTGATCGCTGCAGGGTCACTTGTGTTTTGGTTTAACAGTTGCAGCCTAGCCTCAATTAAATGAACAAGACTTTGCACTTTATTGAACTCTGTTAGCAAATAACTATCTCTTTTAACAGAAGTTGAGCTGTCATAACTTTGCAGTGATTTTTCTGCATTCGTTAGCTGGAAGTTTAAAATATCAAGAGCACAGTGTTGAGGAAAAAATGCGTCCCAATTTTGCACATAAAACATATGGTTGGATAGGTGGGGTTATTTTGAGGACTTTTATAACAAACTATTAAATAAAAAGACACAGTCTTTGTTTAAAACTTATTGTTTATTTATAAAATTTTTTCTTGAAAAACAATGCTATTTATTATTTTAAAGTAAATGGTGTGCTTTTTTTCGCTCCACTCGATTCTTATGAAAATCTTGTTGGATTTGACTTAAAGAAAGATCTTTTTGATTAGGTTCTTCAGAATTGAAACATTCTTTCATCAGTTGCTGAGCTATTCTCTTAAATATTTGTGTAACAATTGACTTTGGAGAAATATAGCTAATAGGTAATTTTTTCTGCATCGATGCGACAATCTCTTCGCTAAAAAAGATAAACCCTGGGTAATGCAGATCCAAGTTAAGATGTTTAAACACCAGTTTTTTTAAACGCTGAGCTTGGTGTATTTCTTCCATTTTTCTAACTTGGTTAAAGATCACAGCCACATTAAAATTTTGGCAAATTTGATGCAAAATTTCCCCAGCAAAAGGATTGTGCATCTCCACTTGATCTATAAACTCTGCCACCTTCATTTTAGAATGCTGCTGAAAGTCTTTTAACAACTGTAATAAACTTTCATCTTGAGAACATACTCTGTAAAAGGATTGATAGACTATATTTTTCAAAAACTCAAAATTGTTGAGCAGCGAAGTAGATTCCGTTGTAGTGACTAAAACCTTCAGATCCGCAAGGGCAAAGAAATCAAGAGTGTTTTTATGACTGCCAGCTCCTAAATCAATTAAGATAATATCACTTGGAAGTTTCTTAATTTGCTCAATAAGCTTGTTTTGCTGACTAGATAAAACCTCAGCAATACCTGGGTGATAACCACAAGCTGGGAGCAATGTTAAATTAGCTTGAGCTGCCTGTGTTTGATAACTTGTTAGCGGTTCATTTGATTGCAATAACCATTCTGTCCAATCTTTACAAGAGCGAGAAATCCCAAATAAAGTATGCTGATTGGCAGCTCCTAAATCTAAATCTAACAGGGTTGTTTGCAAACCGGCTTGAGCAAATTGCACAGCCAAATTAGAGCAGACCATGGATTTACCCACGCCACCCTTAGCTCCGGCCACAGCTATAATGATTGAATTTGTTTTTGGCATCCGGTGTGCTTGAAAAAAGGTCTTTTATAAAGTTACTACTTAAGCTCAAAAAGCTAGCATAAAGAAGTATAAAAGATCTAGAGAATCAACTACCCATGCAGAATTTTTTGTGCGCAAGGCAATAAAATCTTCTGGACAGGGGTATAAATTGCCCCTCCAATGAGTTTGCGTAGCCCACTAAAAATGCTTCGAGCTTTCGACTGTTTTTCGCAATGGGTTGAGATTTCAATAATTTTCCATTGTGGAGCAAAAAGGCTCAGCGCTTGATGACTCTCAAATCCATAAAGATTTTGCGCATGACGCACCTCAAAAGCTCGTCCAATTAAAAAGTTGCCTACTTTTGGGATAAGATCCCCTCGATTGACAAAAGTGAAAACAAGAGGCTTCTCTGCCGTTTCTGTCCATTTCTTTTCGATTTGTGAGTTGACGCCTGGAGCATCTAAAATAATAGAAGGATTATAATCAGTTTGATTAAAGTACTGTGGATGATAGGTTAAATAGTAAGCAGCTAGCGCTCCTCCTAAACTATAACCAACAGTTCGTGCTTTTTGAGTTCCTTGCTTAGTTTTTTCTTCGAGCCAATTCAATACCTCTTTTTGAGAATGAGTAAATAGCTTCCAACCCGGTCCTTCGGGATGTAAATTTGCAACCATGGCAGGCAGTGTATCAATTTCTTCTAGCATCGAATTCGTAGATCGGAAAATTAAGAGTGGTGGATACCCCTCTATTTGAGAAGAAAAGCCAAAGGCGGGAATTTTTCCACCTAAGTCGAATTTTTTATCCAGTCGATAATCCACAAATTGTTTATTCCCTTTTTCATCCACAACAGGTACTTGAATAAGCGTCCCATTGATGAGATAATGTGCATTTTTTCCAACAAGCAACTTCGTTAAAACCTGAGCGGTCATCACCTGCATAATTAAAGGGTTTTCAATACTTTCGTATATTTCTTGTAAAAGATCTTGGATGTCTTTTAAATTTTTTGGATCAAATGAATAATTAAGAATGTTCCAGCTATTGGGAGAGACCCCTTGTCCTCCAAAGTATTTGCCAATGGAATTAGGCGTAAAACCGACATCTTGAAACCCATTTTGAAGGGGTGAATACTGACCAGCGTATTTAGCCAAAGAATCTAGCGCTGCTGAGGCTATTAGATAATTTACATAGATTGCTCCAGCCGCTGCAAGATTTGCTTGATTGGCAACAGAGACTGCAAAACCAACACCCGCCTTGGCTCCTTTAACAATCGGATTGTAAAGTGAATATATTTGATGTCCTAGCTTAGCTGCTGCAGAAGTTATATAAGTCATTAAAGCCCCCTTTAAAGACTAAAAGGATAACTCAAATATATTAAGAAATAATTAAGATAACTTGCTGATATTAATCAATTTAAAAATTAAAATTACAGAATCAAGCTTTTGAGTAATGCTTTCACATCTTTCTCATCGATGGCGCCTTTCTCGGCAAGAACTTCTACTTGTACTTGATCGAGCTTTGTTTTTTGGACAAACTGAGTGAGGTGAGGGCGCAGGTTTCCCTGTTCTTTTTGCACCTTTAACTCATGACTAAAGCGAGTTAAGCAAGTGTCCCAAATAATCCCCCCCTTTTTGACTAAGTTGGCAAAGTGCTGTTTAAGCTCCTTATTGAGAAGAATGCCTTCAAATGAATTTAAAGGGTGAAGATGTTCTGTTTTTTTCTGCAGACCTTGGATTGTGGACATATGCCAAAAATAAATCGTCGGCAAAGAGTAAGTAGAAAGGATTTTAAAAACGGTAATCATAGCTTTGAGCTCTTCATCAGTCAAAGGACCCGTTTGCTGAGAAAAGACACCTGGGCGATATTCTAAAAAGGTGCTCTCAATAAGGGGTGGTGATAAGCTGGTTTGTTCAATGCTACTCATAAAGACCCTCTATAATCTTTTGACTGCGTCGTTATCCCTTTAAAATAGCAAAGGACTATTAAGATTTTATAAAAGAGTATTTTTGAGAACTTCTGGGCTGTTTAAAATAAAAAGTTTACAACCAACCGATGAGACCTTTCCAGTCATGAGCAGAAGCAAAAGCTTTGATCTGTGAAAAGTTACGTTTGGTTATATTAGCAAAGGTTAGTAATTGCTGGTCAGTCAGGTTTCCCCTTCTGCTCTCGTCGGAAAAACTTTCAATAGCCCCTTTCATAAACTCTGAATAGGGCATCCCTTTTCGAGCTCTCAGATCATAAAAGAAGCGGATGCATTGAGGGGAAAGGACTGCGATAAAAAAGCTTAACGGATGAACGTGCTCTACTTTCTCACCCCGCTTTTTCAGCTCTTTTTTTAGCCTCAAAAGACCAACTAACGTTTTTTTAGAAAGGTTTTCTAGGATAAATTGAATATGGTCAATTTCATCCCCATCTAGACTCGTTGTAAATTGCCTAGCTTCCCCTTTACGCCAATTATTTCTTCCCTTTTCAAGCTGCCAATGAACGTTTGTGTATAGATCTAAGGCAGGCGATCTAATCATTCTATCTCTCTTGAGTATGGATTAAAAAAATGCCGATGACTGGAATCGAACCAGCACCTTATTGCTAAGAGTAGATTTTGAGTCTACCGCGTCTACCAATTCCACCACATCGGCACAAGTAATGGTAGAGAAGTTTAACTAAAAGTCAGCAATTGCTCAAGATTTTTATCAAAAGTATCGATTTTCTATTCTTCCAAGGCTGGATCTAAGCCTTGAAATTGAGGCTCTACCTGTTGACCTATAGAGCGCTCATCTAGCTCTAAAACTTCCTTTGCTAGAGCCATATAATCTTCGGCTCCATGACTTTTTGGGTCAAAAGTAGTAATCGGAGCCAAATGCAAGGAAGCTTCGGCTAATTTGATGTTTTCGCGAATAAATGTATTTAAAATTTGATCTTTAAAGCGTGTTTTGAGTTGTTCCATAACCTCTTTAGAGTGGTTATTTCTATAATCTACTCGGCAAGCTAAGATACCTTTGATTCTAAGGCTTGGATTTAAACGAGATTTCACTAAATTAATGGTATTGAGCAATTGGACAAGGCCGTGAAGGGCCATGACTCGGCTCTCAACAGGAATTAAGACCGACTCAACTGCAGTTAGTGCATTGAGAGAAAGGGTACCCAAATTAGGCGGGCAATCTAAAATGAGATAGTCATATATTTGATGAAGCTCACTAATTTTATCTTTTAAGATGACTTCAGCCCCTACTTCAGCAGACAAAACTTTTTCAACTTTAAAAAGAACCGGGGAAGAGGGAACGAGTGAAAGATTTTCATACTTAGTTTGAATGATGGCTTCTCGAATTGGTTTGTTTTCTAAAAAAACATCGAGCAAACCTTGGCCCATTTTTTTATATCCATACCAAAATGAACAAGAAGCTTGAGGATCTAAATCAATCAGCAATACTTTTTTGCCCATCTTAGCTAGCGACGAGGCCAAGTTGACAGCAGTTGTTGTTTTTCCTGTTCCACCTTTTTGATTCACAATGGCAATACTTTTCATAAGAGATCCTAAACTCATAACAATAAAATTTTTTTTATACGTTATTAGTTGTTTATCGGCAATTAGCTTCTTTAAATATTTAATTTCTCAAGTAATTATAAAAAGCTTGTTGCCATGTGTAGGTCACTTTTTCACCGGAAATTGGATCTTGACGTACTTGAATACTGACGTAAGGAAACTTATGCTTATTATCAAAATCTCTCCCCTCATGAGCTTTGTAAATTTTTAAGAAGATTTCTTGATTAAACCAAGGGGGCGTCGATACGTTGACATCTTTTTTCGTATAACGAGAAAAAAATTGATATTGATCCATCCCTTGATATTTGGGCTGCTGATAAAATTCGATAATTTTTTCAATCACTATTTCGGGGGTTTGTTCATATCCCTGCACATAAAAATCGACTTCTGCTGCAAGCATATGCTTGGAAGTTTGATTATATTCTGAAGTGTCGCTATAGCGGTTATGCTGTGGACATCGATGACCACAGGTAACAACAACCTGGGCATTTAAGCTTTGTTGAAGATGATTTAATAATTGAATCAAAATAGGATAAACAAATTCTTTTCCTTCCTTTAAAGGAAGACTGTGCCTTTCTGAACCATTGCAATCAAATAGGCGTTCTTCATTTTTGAGATACGAGGGACTTTCTCGATCTCCTTTACATCTAAAAAACTCTTTAGTGATCAAAGGAAATAAGTCATGACCTAAAGGTTGCCAAGGAAATGCATTTTTAGAAGGAACCTCACTGACGCAGTAACTGATGAGTTGGCTAGAGGAACGTCTTTGAATCTGTTTTTCCACTCGATTAGCTAGGCGAATCTTTTGATATTCTGTCTCTTTCAAACTACTTTGACAGCCACATGTCAGTAGCAAAAGGAAAATCATCACCCTTAAATATGTTTTTAAAATATCCATAAACTGATATGTTAGGTTCACTTTAGGTAGTAAATCTTAAAAAATGATCATATGGATTGGATAAAAGAATTTCAACTATTCTTACTTGACTTTGATGGCCTTCTTGTAAACACGGAGCGCCTTCACTACCAGGCTTATATTCGCATGTGCAAAGAGCGCAATTTCAATTTAGATTGGTCCTTTGCAGAGTTTTGTGAAGCCGCTCATTTTGATTCAAAAATGCTTCGAGTTAAACTCTACGAAGCGCTTCCAGAACTTCATAAGCAAGAACCTGATTGGTCAACCCTTTACACAGAAAAAAAGAGACATTACTTAACTCTATTAAAAGAATCTGAAATCGAATTAATGCCAGGTGCTAGAGAATTTCTTTATGCTCTAAAAAAACAGAACCTCAAGCGAGTCGTCGTCACGCATTCACCTCGTGAGCAAGTTGAATTTATCAAAATGCAAAACAAAGATCTTCAAACGATTGAGCATTGGATCACTAGGGAAGATTACAATCTTTCTAAACCTCACCCTGAGCCCTATTTAGTAGCTATTCAAAAATATAGCCAACCCAGTGATAAAATTATTGGTTTTGAAGATTCTCCAAGAGGCATTACGGCCCTTTTAGGAACTTCAGCAAAAGCAATCTTAGTTAATACTCATGTTGTCCCGCAATTAGAACCTTTGGTCAAAGAAAAGAAAATTTACCACTTTTCTTCACTCAAAGATATTTCAAAAGAGCGTCTACTTCATTAAGAAATCGAGCAGCGGCTTTTCAACATAACGCCTTTGACCATTGGCTTTGTATCTGTGAATAAAAAGAGCTGGATTATGATTGATTTCTATAATCACATAACCCCCTTCAATTGGTTTTTTATGAGCATTTTTTATCAGAATATCTACGCCACAGATTTTGGAGTTAAGAGCTTTTGCAGCTAAGAGGGCTATTTTTTTATAACCAGGATCAACCTCATCGGTTGCATCAAAAGGCTCTCCTCCTGTAGACACATTGCTATTTAAGCGCAGCAAGACTGTTTGATTATTCTTTACAATACTCGCTTCAGTTAGGTTCTGTCTTTGTAAATGGGTCCTTGCTATGCCATCTAACTCTATTGGTTTATAGAATAAAGCTTTGGATTCATTCTTTTTATTCTTCATCTTGATCAGTTCACTAATAGAATGAACACCATCGCCAACCACATGGGCTGGAATGCGTTTAACGATTCCTTCCACTTTTTTATCAATTACTAGGAATCGATATTCATCTCCTTTAAAAAAGGGCTCTACTAAAATTTGATCCTCTCTTTTTTCGACAAGCAAAACAGCTTTTTTAAATTCTTCTTTGCTATGAGGCTCAATAAAGAAGATCCCCTCTCCAAAATTGGCATGATTGGGCTTAATAACAACCCTCTGAAGAGCAAAATGATCATAGGCATTCACAGCTGCTTTTGCATTTTCAAATAGCTGCGCATGCGTATGAGCTAGGCCATTTTCTTTGAGCAGCACCTGTGTCACATATTTATTTTCCATAGCCAAAAAGCTCATCAGAGTATCTTGGTCTGTTTGAGTGGCTTGCTTGACTAGAATTTCTTTTTTTGGGGAGTGAATGCGGATAATATTTTGCTTACGATCCAAAATATCTATTTTATACCCTCTCAAATAGGCCTCTCGCATCAATAATTGAGTAGAAAACTCCATGTCAGAATATCCAGGGAAAGAGTCTTCTTGCTCTTCTTCTACTTTTTGCAGTTGTTTCAATGAATCTTTAGAGAGTTTTTCTAATCTTTTCAGCTTAGACTCAGGCAAAGGGTAGTTTAAAAAATAGCGTTTGGATGCTTTGGATTGTGCAAGGACATACTCATCAAATTCCATTTTCTGCTCTTCCATATATTTTAATTGCTGAGCAGAGGGTGTTAATGAAACATTCTCTATTTTATTTTTTTGCAATTGGAGCGTTTGAGAATAAAGCTTTTGACCATCATCTAAAAGCTCTGCAAAAAGATCCATCTCATCTAAAATATTCATTGCCCAAGTTTTCATCAAAATATCTTCTCCTGTAATATCATTGACAAGAGAAAGTTTTGGTTTTCGACCCAAAAGAGCTACCTGATTTTGATTATTACACATAATTTTGGTATTATCTGAAAATATTGGAGGGCTTTCTTTTGCAAGACAATAGACTAAAAGAATATGTAAAAAGCGAAGCATTTCTAGCTCAATGCCTACATAACAACTCGGACAAATATCAATATTTCTAAGCTCAAGATAACCGATTCCATTTTTGAGAGAATCCAGCGGCCTGCCACTATGTTGAACAAATGCTTTTGGGCGAATTCGCGTATAGTGTTCGGCTTCTATTTGTAGAAAGTTTTCACTGATTTGCACCTGTTTCCCATTTTGCATCAGTCCCAATTTTTGATAGAACGGGTGGGGTGTTTTTAGGGCAAATTCCAAATCTTTCAAATACTCTTGTAATGAGTTAAACGAAATCTCTAGCTGATTTTGAATTTTACTAAAATATCCAAGGTGACTCATTCGTATTGACGTTCCGTAGGGAGCGTAGAGACTGCGCTGTAGCTTTTTCCGGATCGGTTGCTGGAGCTGATCTAAATAACTTCTATCTAAGCAAGGTGAGGCTCCAAACAAGTAACTACATAGCCAACCTACCCTTAAATAATTTCGAATAATCGCTAAATACTCCTGAGAAATAAAATCGCGCTCATTTTTAATCCCCTTTTGGGAGCCGTGATAATACTGCCAAAATTCTTCTTTCCAAGAAAAGCTATAATGTACTCCTGAGAGCAGCTGCATTTTTTTACCACACCGCAAGGAAAGACCTTTGCGATAAAGCCACTTTTGATAAGCCTCTTGGCATAAACCAAATTCCGCAAGTCTCACTTTGCCTATATCAAAAACAGGACAAGGGGCGCTATGAGACCACAAGAGCTCAGAGCCAATCGAGCGAAGAGCAAAAGCATGCAGCTCGTGAATAGCTTCAAAAGCTTCTTCAATATTTTCACAAGGTGCAGTGACCAGTTCCAGTTGAGCTTCTGCAAAATCAAGCGTATAGTTTGGGTGAAATAGCGCAGAACCTAGCGTTGCAGGGTGCTTGAGCTCTGATAGCCCCCCTTTTGAATTAACCCGCAAGCTTTCTTTTTCTAGCCCATGTAAATTCTTTTTAAGTAGCTCAGGGCGCTTGCTAAAAAGCTCTATAAATTTTCTATGTTTAAGATCGCTCATTTCATTATGTTGTTTGTATTTATAAAGCAAAGCGGACGGCTCACATTGCGCTTGCCATCGCCAATAAAAAACAGCTTTTTCGGCGGAAAAAAGACCTGTTCAAATCATGCTTAAATTTTTTGAATTTTATCCTCATTGAGCCATTTGTTCAATAGGGATTAACAAATTTTTAAAGAGGTGCTAATCTTAGTTTTGATTTTATTCATGAGTGAGGGTCATTAGAACTTATTATTCTCATAGAGAACTCTCTGCAGAAAGAGTCCTTTAGCAGGGGCCGGAGAGCCAATAGATTGGCGATCTCGTTTCAAAAATAAATCTTCTATCGAAGCTATCTCTCTTCGACCTTGACCTATTTCAATTAAAACGCCAACGATGTTGCGCACCATTTTATAGAGAAAACCATCTCCTTCAAATTCAAGACGAAATCCCCCCTCTTGAAATATTAACTCTAGCCTTTTTAAATGACGTACAGGGTTCTTAAGAATCTGATTAGATTCTCTGATATTGGCAAAGGTCGTGAAATCTTTTTTGCCAACAAAATAGGGTAACGCAGATTTTACCTTATCAATATCAAACGCATTTCTGAGATGTAATCGATAGGGAAAGTACATTGGATCGATGACAGGATCGTTCCAAAAATGATAATGGTAAATTTTGCCAATTGCACTAAAGCGAGCATGAAAATCTAAAGGAACTTCGCTTATTTCCTTTACTCGTATGTCCCACGGCAATAAACCATTTAATGCCTGTAAAAGCTTTTGGATATCTAAAGGTTCTTCAACAGCTAAATGAACCACCTGACCTAAAGCATGGACTCCCCCATCGGTTCGTCCTGACCCATAAATGGAGATTGGCTTTGATAAGATTTGTGAGAGAATCTTTTGTATTTCTTCTTGAATGGACTTTGCATTCGTTTGAATTTGCCATCCACTATAGCGACTTCCGTCATAGGAGACTTTAAGTATATACTTGTGCATGGGCTATTTTTTGATTGTTTAAAAGGCCTTGCATTAACTTCAAGTCCGAAAGATTAGTTACTTTAAAATTGAGTGAATTACCCTCGATCATTTTAACAGTTTGTCCTAGCATTTCCATTAAAGAAGCTTCATCTGTTGCTGTCATCTTCTTTTCTCTAGCTTGTAACAAGCCTTGGATGAGCTCATCTCTAGGCGCTACTTGAGGTGTTTGAATTTCCCAGATATTTGAGCGATCAACTGTTTTTTGAATTTCTTGGTTTTCTGAAACCTGCTTTAATGTAGAAGTAGCCCGAACCCCTATTGCCGAGGCGCCATATTGATAAGCAGCCTCTAAGAGAGGGCTAATATAGGTGCTATCGAAAAAAGGACGAGCCGCATCATGAACCATGACCATTGGATTGCCAGATAGTTTTTGCAAACCATTAAATAAGCTGTCTTGCCTCAGCTCTCCTGGGAGAGCAAAATGGACACTCTTATCACACTCTTCTATATTGAAAAAATGTTGGTATTCTTGAGCGCAAACAATCACAATTTGATCGATTTGAGAATGGTAGAGAAAAGATTCCAGAGCATAACTGGCAATCAACTTTCCATTCATTGCAATAAATTGCTTGGGAGTTTCAAGGCCCATTCGAAGGCCTTTTCCCCCTGCTAAAAGGACTACCGAGGTTTTCATCTCTTATAAAGTTTAATTTTATATTACCTAACTATGATACTCAATTTTTGATTATTAATAAATAAAATTGGATTATTTAATAAATAAAAAAAAGGGATGAAAATATTTTTTTTCATCCCGCAATCTTGACCATTTTCTAGTTAGCAGTAATATGCTTAGAAATTGCCTTTGTCATCTGAAACATGTCTAATGTTTTTTTGCCAACTACTTTGGCTAGTTTTTCATCAGGAATAATATTTCTTTTATTATTCTCATCTTGTCTTTTGTGTTTTTTAATATAATCCCACATTTTTTTGACAACTTTTGTGCGTGGCATTGGGCCTTTACCTACGATGTCTTCTAGTTCTTTTGAAAGCTTCATAGGTTTCATGAAAGCTGTGCTTTTTTTCTTTGCTGGTGCTGGTGCCATAAATTTACTCCTTTTATGGTTAAGTAATTTGTTTAATTTATCGATCTTTGGGCTCCTCTCGCAATGCCCAATTTTCTATATAATCGATCTTTTTAGCTGTGAACTATTTTTTTAGTCAAAGGAATTCCCAAAATCTCCTATAGTATATCAAAAAATTTTATGAATTCCTAAGAAAAAAGAATCCTTTTTTTAAAAAAAAGGCTCAGGTAAAAGAGTATTTTGAGCAAAAACACTCAATGGTAAACCGACTTCATGACTTGTCAGCAAGCTCACAAAGAACAAAATAAACGACTTCAGTCTCTTTTAAGTATGCTCGAGAGACAAAATGATCTTCAAAAGAGACTTCATTTTCTCGAGAAAGAGCCTCTAGTCGCTCATTTCTTATTAAATCAAGATCACCCGCTAGTTGCTATTTATACTCAATTGAATGATGTTGAAAAAGTCGCTGTCTCATCCATTATTGCCATTGGACAAGCTGAAAATATTTTTCGTATCCCAAAATATTTAAGTAATACTCCGCTTCGACTACAAAAACTCATCTCTGAATTGGTTATTTTCGAACAGTTTTATCAAGAAATTGGCGGCATTATTGGATATCATTTAAAGGTGCTTGAATTAATTTTTCAAAATCAAGCAGCAACAGATCCAGCACAGATCAAAACGCTTCATCAAGCTCAGGGTATTTCTTTACATGAAAATAAAAAAGAAACAGACCATGCTGTCATTGCAGGAATTGAGGCATTGCCTCACATGGGGGAACTTTATCCCATTGGAGGGGCAGGAGATCGCCTTGATTTGCGCGATGAAAAAACAGGTCTTGCACTTCCTACAGCTAAGCTCAATTATTTAGGTCAGTCTCTTTTAACTTGTATGATTAAAGACTTGCAATCCAGAGAGTATCTCTACTTTAAACTCTTTGATACACAGCTCACCACTCCCATTGCCATGATGACCTCTGAAGCAAAAAATAATCACCAATTTATTGAGCAGATTTGCAAAGAAAATCATTGGTACCATCGCCCTAAAGAGAGTTTTAGACTGTTTAAACAACCTTTAGCTCCTGTGATTACGACGGAGGGGCAATGGTCAATGTCTGATCATCTTAAGTTGTATTTAAAACCCTCTGGTCACGGTGTTATTTGGAAACTGGCGCGAGATGAAGGTATTTTTGAGTGGTTTGCAAAGCAAGATCGCTCTAAAGTTTTACTCAGACAAATGAATAATCCAATGGCAGGTACAGACAATGGTATTTTTGCTTTAATTGGACTTGGGCATAGTGGAAATAAAGCTTTTGGTTTTGCATCTTGCCAACGACACCTCCATGCAGCCGAAGGGGTCAATGTTTTAACTGAGCAAAAAAAATCAGCTCAATTCCATTATGCTGTTAGCAATATCGAGTATACGGAATTTGATAAATATCATCTAAAAGATACCCCTAGCAATTCCAATAGTCCTTATTCTCTTTATCCTGCTAATACCAATATTTTGTTTATTGACTTGAATGAAGTGCAAAAAGCTCTCAAACATTGTTCCATTCCTGGAATGCTTATTAACATGAAGACGAAAGTCCCCTATTTGGATGAATCGGGCCATAAAAAGATGACCTTTGGTGGAAGGCTCGAATCCACTATGCAAAATATTGCCGATTACATGTGTGATACTTTTGATCACCCCCAAAATATCGAAGACCGTTTAAACCTAAAAACATTTCTTACCTACAATGTTCGTCGTAAAACAATCTCTGTCGCTAAAAAAACCTACAAAGGAGATGGCAACATTAACGAAACTCCTGAAGGGTGTTATTATCATCTTCAACAAAATAATTTTGAACTTTTGACAAAGTTTTGTAATTGCATGATGCCAGATTTCCCTACTGTTGAAGATTATCTTCAAAAAGGCCCCTCTAATCATATCTTATTTCATCCTGCATTAGGACCTCTCTATTCTGTTATTAGTCAAAAAATCCAAAAAGGTAAATTACATCTCCATTCTGAATTGATTTTAGAGATTTCAGAATTAGAGCTCTTTAATTTGGAATTAGATGGTAGTTGCATCATTGCAGCAGAAACATTACTGGGACATCTTGATGAATCTAAAATAATAAAATATTCTCATCGAAGTGGTAAATGTTCTCTCATCAATGTAAAAATTAAAAATCAGGGAATTCATAAGAGCAATAGCAGCGTCTTTTGGAGAAATCAAATTGAGCGTCAAGAATGCTTTAAATTATACCTTGAAGAAAATGCAGAATTTCATGCAGAAAATGTCATTTTTAACGGCTCGTTTGACCTTCGTGTTCCTAAAAACCAGCGAATGGAAGCATCGATGGACGCTCAAGGAAATGTGACTTTTAAGAGCTCCCCAATCAGCGACCCCTCCTGGTATTGGCATTACAAAATAGATCCAGATCATCAGCAAGTTCTCCTTTCTAAAAAAACAAAACATCCTCGCAAATAATCCCTAGAAAGTTTTCAGACCATTAGGTATCCTCTATCTAGTAACAAGCAACATGAAGGTCGTTGTGGACTTTATCTTTCGATTACTGATTTGCTGCCTTTTTCTTTCAACACCTCTCATGGCGCTTGAAAATACCTCTATTGAAAAAACATTTTTATCAAGCGGATCCCAAATCTATTATAAGAAAATAGGCGCAGGAACTCCTTTAGTTATTATTCACGGTGGTCCAGGACACAACAGTTCCTATTTTTTACCTCAATTTGAAAAACTCTCTCAACATCATCAGCTCATTTTTTACGATCAAAGAGGATCCGGGCACTCTGAAAAAGATCTCGATTTTGACACAGTGACGATGGAGCAATTTGTCACTGATTTAGAAAATTTAAGAAAAGAGTTAAACTTAGATCGCTTTCAACTGTTAGGTCATGCGTGGGGAGCTTTAATTGCTCTTCAATATGCCGCTAAATATCCACAGTATGTTGATAAACTCGTCTTAATGAATCCATTTCCTACATCGGCTCAAGATTTATCTTCATTTGCACTCGAAGTGGAAGATCGGCTGAAACAAACAAACAACCCCGCTTTAAAATTTGCCGAGTCAGAAGATCTTTTAGTGGCTGATCTTGGCACTTTTAAAAACTTCTATTCTAACCTATTGAAGACCTTTCTTTATGATGAAAGTAATATTTCTGAATTAAAATTTGAAATTGGGCAACAAGACGCACTCCAAGGCCTACTCATTTATCGCATTTTTGAAGAGAGCCTTTTAAAGGGAGGATATGACTATAAGCCTTATCTCAAAAAAATTCGTTGCCAGACTTTAGTCATCCATGGCGACAGCGATCCGATTCCCATTTGGACAGCCAAAGAAACCACTTCTTATCTGAGCAATGGAAAATGTCGCATTCTCAAAAATTGCGGGCATTTCCCTCATATTGAAAAACCTGATGAGCTTTTTGACGAACTAAGTTTGTTTTTAAATTTGCCCTAAAAACAAATGATTCTTCTCAAAACACCCTCTTTCAGTGGCGCTTTTCACTTAACTTTCTAAGTTATCTCTTTCTAGACATTTTAACTTACACCTCAAGCTACTAACTTTAAAAATATTAAACAAAATAATTGAAATATACCGACAGTGAACTCATTTTTTCATTCAGCTAGCTTCAGAAGGATTTCTGATTCGTAACCCCTCCAACAAAAAAGACTCTTCTAGATATTGAATTTTAGCTTTTATTTTGCTATCTTCTTTACCTTCTTATTCTAGGAATTTATGAACGAAGAAACGCAAAACCGACTTAAATCCATCGACAATCGCCTCAAACATATGTGGAGGTACCTTTGACTTAGCGTCAAAGGAAAAACAGGTCCAAACTCTTGAAGAAGAAATGGCTGAGGGGCATTTTTGGGATGACAAAGCTCATGCCAAAAAAATTATTGATGAATGCAATAAGCTAAAAGCCTGGACTGAACCATTTCATGATCTTTCAAAAAGATTTTCCACTCTTTTTGAAATGCTTCCAGATGCCTATGAAATGGGCGATGAAAGTTTGATTGAAGATTTACATAAAGAACTCTCCGCAATTGAAAAAAGCCTAGATGAATTAGAAATTCGCCGGATGCTCTCTGGAGAACTGGATAATAAAAACTGCTTTTTGACGATCAATGCAGGAGCTGGTGGAACAGAGTCTTGTGACTGGGCTCAAATGCTCCTTCGCATGTATCAAAAATGGGTGACGAATCGGGGCTGGAAATATGAAAATGTCGATCTATTACAGGGTGAAGTTGCAGGAATTAAACATGCCACAATCAAGATCACAGGCTCTTTTGCCTATGGGTATGCTAAAGCAGAAAAAGGGGTACATCGCCTTGTGCGCATCTCCCCGTTTGATAGCAACGCCAAACGTCACACAAGCTTTGCATCGGTTGATATTGCCCCTGAAATTGAAGATGATATTCAAATTGAGATTAGACCTGAAGACATCCGCATTGACACATATAGGGCTTCAGGAGCTGGAGGACAGCACGTCAATAAAACAGATTCCGCTGTCCGAATCACCCATGCTCCAACAGGCATCATTGTCAGTTGTCAAAACCAGCGCAGTCAATTACAAAACAAAGAAACCTGTTTTAAAATGCTCCGCTCTAAACTCTATGAAAAAGAGGTTGAAGAAAGAGAGCGTGCTATCAAAAATATGAGCGGGGAAAAGAAAGAAATTGGTTGGGGTAATCAAATTCGAAATTATGTTTTTCAACCCTATTCACTGGTCAAAGATACGCGTACCAACCACCAAGAGGGAAACGTTCAAGCTGTCATGGATGGTGAAATTGATCCCTTTATTATTAAATATCTAAAAGAGTTCGGTTAAAATGAGCAAGAAGAAAGAAATAGAAATTCGCTATGCAGATGAATCAATTGGGGAGCACCTTAGAGAATGGTTTAAAGAACCCGGTGTTTTACGATGGTTTCCCTGCCAAGAGCATAACGAAGTGGAAGATACCGTTAAAATGCTTTGCAGTTTTAGTCGATGGAAATGTGCTCTCACAGCATTTATTGATAATAAGCCTGTAGGCTTTGCGGTCTTATTTTTACATGCTTATAAAAAGATTGCCCATCAGTGTTTATTTGGAATGCTTGTGGATGAAAAATACCGCAATCAAGGCGTTGGCACAAATCTTCTCTTAAATCTGATGGAAATGGGTAAAAAAAATTTCAAACTAGAAGTATTGTATTTGGAAGTCTTTGAAGGCAACCCAGCCATCTCTTTATATCGACGTTTAGGATTTAGGGAAGTGGGCTACCACCCCTATTGGCTTAAAGAAGACGATGGAAGATTTCGTAGTAAAATCGTGATGGAAAAGGTACTTAATTAGTTATGGCACTTGCCTTGCAAGAAATGTTACAAGCTTTAACGCAAATGCAAATCAATTTGATGGTCAATGACAACCGTTCAACGATGATTAGCATTCTTGAAAGAAAGAGAAAGTATATTCGCCTCTCACTACATCAAATGTTTTTAGAGGCGCCCAATGAGGTTATTATTGCCCTTTCCGAATTATTAAAAAATAAACGATCCAAATCATATAACCAAATTTTGCGCCAATTTATTAATCTCAATTCTCAAAAATACGACAGAGAGTATTCTGTGAATAAGGATCGACTCTCTTCTAAAGGAGAATTCTTCGATCTTGGCGAACTCTATCAGAAAGTGAATCAACATTATTTTGAATCTAAACTCGATCTACATATCACTTGGTTTGGTCAGGGGAAAAAACGACCCCGTCATCAAATTAGCTTTGGCCTTTATCATGAACCTTTAAAACTAATTAAAATTAATCGTTTGCTAGATCGAAAAGAAACACCTTCTTATTTTGTCGAATATATCGTCTATCACGAGATGTTACATGAAGTGTATCGACCTGAAACTCGCAATAATGGCTATCGATGCGTACACACTAAAATATTTAAAGAAAAAGAAAAAGAATTTCACGCTTTTAGCTCTGCTAAAGCATGGGAAGAAAAATTTAAATCAACCTTTTTTACCAAATAGGGCTATTTTATGGCAGGACACAGTAAATGGGCAAACATCAAACATCGCAAAGATCGCGCAGACAAAGTCAAAGGCAAAATTTTTTCTAGGATTGCCAAAGAAATTATCAGCGCAGTAAAAACGAGTGGTCCCGACCCCAAATCGAACCCCCGTTTAAAATTAGTTATCCAAAAGGCAAAGATTGCCAACATGCCTAACGATAACATTGAAAGGAATATTAAAAAGGCGTCTTCTAAAGATCAATCCAAATATGATGAAGTCACCTATGAGCTTTATGGATATGGTGGCGTTGGATTAATTATCGAAGGGCTTACTGACAATCGCAATCGCTTTGCCTCTGATATCCGTATTGCCACTAATAAACGTGGGGGAACCGTTGCAACCCCGGGTGCTGTCGCTTTTAACTTTGATCGCAAAGGGATTCTTCAAATCGAAAAAAATAATATTGCTGAAGAAACTCTTTTTAATGACGCCATTGAAGCTGGTGCTGAAGATTTTGATCAGGAGGACAATCTTTTCATGATTATTACCGCTCCTGAAAATCTTTTTATGGTTAAAGAAAACTTAGAAGAGAAGTCTTATGTGTGTCTTGAATCTAATATTGTGATGATCCCCAAAAACCACATTGCATGCTCTCCAGAAGATCAAGAAAAAAACTTAGCGCTGATTGCCTGGCTTGAAGATATAGAAGATATCGATACAGTCTATCATAATATGGAACTTTCATGATCAGGTACTGCTATGAGTGCACTAATGATCACTTTGTCAATTTAGCTTATAGCTTTAAAGATCAATCAGAGCTTGCTTGGCTTCAATCTGAAAACAGTTTAGATAGCCCCTCTTTTTTATTCTTACTCCCTTCTGATCAAATCATCATCAGACAAACAGAGCAAGACCCTTGGCAAGAACTTAAAGAAAAAATATCTTTTCATTCTAAAGGTAGCAGTATCCCTCGCTATGTCGGATACCTTTGTTATGAAATGGGCAACTTCACTCAAACAAGTTCTACTCTAGCTACTTTCAAAACTCCGATACCCCTAGCTTACTTTTTTAAAGCTACTGTTGTTTGCAAATACTTTCAAAATAGTTTAGAAATTTTTATCTTTGATGAAGACTTTGACGTTTTAGAGAAAAAGCAACAAAAGCTTTTCCAAAAGCTTATTCTGGAAAATTTTTGGAAGAACCTACTGATGACCTCTTTTTCTCCTGACCCAGAAGATTTAGAGATGAGTGTTTGTTCACAGTCAGATTCTATTGAGAGCTATCAAGAAAAAATCAGACAGGCTAAAAAATATATTGTTGAAGGTGATGTGTATCAAGTCAACATCTCTCGCTCGGTCACTTTAAATACCTCTAACCATGCTTTTGATATTTTCAATCAATTATTAAAAATTAACCAGACGCCCTTTTCTGCTCTTTTAAATTACTCTGATTTTCAAATTATCTCAGCGTCCCCTGAATGCTTTTTAACCTTTGATGGAAAACGATTAAAAACCCGTCCTATTAAAGGGACCATCCAAAGAGGTAAGACGCCTTTAGAAGATCAAGCCCTCTATCAACAGCTTCTTCATTGCGAAAAAGAAGACGCTGAACTGATGATGATTTGTGATCTCATGCGTAATGATTTGGGAAAAGTCAGTGAAATTGGATCTGTTCAATGTGAAGTCTTAAAAAAGGTCCTTAAACTATCTAATGTCTTTCACTTAGAATCGACCATTACCTCTACTCCCAAAAAGATGCACCCTATCGATTTTCTGCGTTCAGCTTTCCCTGCAGGTTCGATTAGTGGCTGCCCCAAGCTGAGAGCTTTAGAGATTATTCAAGAAATAGAACAAAGACCTCGTCATATCTATTGTGGAGCCATCGGTTATTTTACAACCCACGGGCATTTTAACTTTAATGTCGCTATTCGCACCGCTTTACTTCAAGAGCAAAAGCTTCAAATTCAAGTGGGAGGAGCCATTACCATTGACTCTGATCTCTTAGCTGAATATCAAGAGACTTTTTATAAAGGGAGCCCTTTTTTTAAGACTTTTCAGGCGAAAAGCTCTCTTCCAAATACTTGTAAAACTTTTGATAAAAAGCCCTGCTCTTTCAAAAAATTAGCCATAGCCTCACAATCTTGACTGTCTTTAAGCAATTCTAAATCACAGTGATCTTTATCATCTTCTTGGTAATCTAGTAATCGCTGGAAGCCCACTAAAAAAATTTAATCAACATTTAGTTGATCTAATTAGTTAGTTATCTTTTTTGTTATATAGTCTATTAGTAAAAGCAGACGGGTAAGGTGTACCCTCAGGAAGTTTACCTTTAGATACTAAATCACCAATTTCATTGTTTTGTTGAGCACCGAATCTAAATAAATTAGCCATACGAGTGCAACAATTTCTAACAAAATTGTTTTTTTGCGAGAATCTCCTACAATGGCTAAACTCATGCCCAGGATCTATAGATAGGTCTATTTCAAGAGATTCTGACTCATCTGGTTTGAGTATGCCATTTGCCATAATTGTCATTATATTATCTTCTGACAAACATGCAACATACATGATTATTCGTTTATCACGCCAATTAGAACTATAGCTTTCTATAACGGCATCAATGACTAGTTCATCAGGAAATTCTTTCTCATCTTGAGTAATAGGGAAGAATTGCGATGCTTCATCATTAGCTGATTTAAAAAAACCATGATATTCTTCGAACCAAGCTCCTATAAATGATTTAGACGGTGGTTTTCCTGTAAACTTTATTCTTAAATTTGCAGGAGAATCAAAAGATAAATGGTCTTGCGGTATTACGACAGGTTCAAATGTTGCTAGGTTTAATGATGTCATATTTCACTTTTCTTTAAATAAAGTTGCTAGAGGTCGCAATATGTTGATAAGCTAACCGTGAGTACAAATAAGATACTAGACATTTTCTTCCCCACTAGCAGAATGATGGGCTATGATCTCCGCTTCAAATTCTTGATGAGACTCTATTAAATCAGTAAGTTCTTCTTTATTGAAACCTTGCTCTATCAAGAAATCAAGAACTTTGTCGAATTGCTCATTAAAGTATAGCTCCCCTAATCTTTCTAGAAAAATGGGATCTTGAAGATCAGCGCCTGCTCCCACTAAACCTCTTGCTAAATCAAAATCATGTATTGTAAGTGCTATTAAAAGAGGAGGAATGAAGATTTTTTCTAAATAGTTTTGATTTTCTTTTTGAGCAATTTGCCAATCTATTACAACATATAAAGAAATTGTAACATCGATGATCTCTTCATTTGAGACGGGCTCTCCACTTTTTAATCGAGCATACAAATTGACCACCTCATCTCTGAGCGCTTTATCTTCGATTCCATCTAAAGAACTTGCCATTGAGTCTTTTTTTAAAAGCTCCAAAACTTCTCTACGCCAGCTGTCAATATCCAGACTTTGTACAACATAATCTCTTGTTCGCAAGCGGGCAATCTTTTGGGTGTTTTGCAGAGGTTGGTTTGGATTAGCCCCTCTTTGCACTAGATCCCAAATGGCAACCCCATTACCTTCCTCACAAGCTTTTTGAAGCTCTTCAGCATAAGGGTAACTATCAATGGGCTTGATGAGCCTTTGTGTAAAAATAGGTGAACCTTGGATAGACGATAAACTTGACATTTCTTTTCTCTTTTAAAAAAATCGAAGCTAATTATACCTTGGTGAGCCTTACCCACTCAATATAAATAAATTATTTAAAATAAGTATTTTATGTAATTATTTTTTCGATTTACAGGATTAAAAAAAGATTTAATAGCTCCGCCATATCTACCTGCGGAGCTATTGCTATGACTCAAATTTTGACTCTGCACAAAAAGATTTTTGTGCAGAGAGTCATTTCTTTAAACTTTTTGAGAGCCTACCAGAGGCGAAGTCGTTACTTCTTCGTCAAAAAAGTCTTCAAAATCTTCCCAGTCAGCGTCATCCTGAGCACCTAATACCACCCATTCAAATTCTTGACGAAGCTGCATTAGGTTAATAAGATTATCTTCATTCAGGCCTTGTTCGATCAGAAAATCCAGGGCATTCTCATATTGCTCATTAATACAAAGCATATCCAAGCCTTCTAAAAAAAGAGGATCTTTAATATTTGCTCCTGCTTCAATAAGCCCTCTTGCTAAATCAAAATCATGCAACATAAGAGCGATAATAAGAGGATGAATACGGATATCTCGATAGAGCCCTTCACCATGCGCTTGAAAAGCTTCTGCAACGTATAATGCGTTTGAAAGATCAATAATTTCGTCATCTAAAACGACTTCTTCATTTTGCAAACGAGCGATAATATTCTTTAGCTGATCTTTAATTTCTATATCTTGAATCTCATCGAAAGAGTCTTTTGGATACTCATTTTTCAAAACATCTCTATACCAATCTACACAGAGAACTTGAGAGACATAATCTCTTGTCATCACTCGAGCAATCATTGTGGTATAGTGGAGAGGTTGGTTTGGATTAGCTCCTCTTTTTACGAGATCCCAAATAGCCACACTATTACTTCCTTCAAATGCTTTTTGTAGCTCTTCTTTGACATCGCTCGAGAATTTGTTTTGAGACAAATTAAATTCTACCGAGCTTTGTACAAACATAGGCGAACTTTGAATGGATGATAAACTAGACATAGCTTCCTCTTTTTTAAAAAAATGAAAGCCAATTATAAACCTAGTACTTCTATCCACTCAATATAAATAAATAATTCAAAATAAGTGTTTTATATAATTATTTTTTCGATTTACAAGATTAAAAAAAGATTTAATAGCTCCGCCATATCTACCTGCGGAGCTATTGTGGCAACTTAAACTTGCTGACTAGCACAAAAAGATTTTTGTGCAGAGAGCCCTTTTTTTAAACTTTTTGAGATGGAGGCAGAGGCAAAGCTTCCATTTCTTCATCAAAATCATCTCTTAAAAACCCTTCATAGCCGGCGTTTAAGATCTCCATCCTCCATTCAAATTGTTGATGACGCTCTCTGAAATGATGGATATCCTCTTCATTCAAACCTTGCTGAGTCAAAAAATTAAGGATGTTTTCATGTTGCGCATTTTTAAAAAAGAGTTCTAAGCTTTCTAGAAAAAGAGGATCTTGAATATCTGCTCCTGCCTCAATAAGCGCTCTTGCTAAATCAAAGTCGTGTAATGCAAAAGCGACAACAAGAGGATGAATGTAGAGATGTTGAAAGATTTTTTCACCGTGCATTTGAAAAATTATTGCAACATATAATGCATTGGAAAAATCGATCATCTCATCATCAGTGATCACTTCTTCGTTTTGCAAACGAGCGATAATATCCTCGATTTGATCTTTCATTTCTATATCTTGAATACTATCTAAAGAGTCTGCGTAATCTTCACTTTTTACAAATTTTACCCCTTCTTCATACCAATCTTCAGGCAAAAGAGTTTGTGCAACATAATCTCTTGTTCGCAAGCGGGCAATCTTTTGGGTGCATTGCAGGGGCTGGTTAGGATTAGCTCCTCTTCTTAAAAGATCCAAAATAGCTTCTTTATTTCCTTCTTCAAACGCCTTTTGCAGCTCTTCTTTGACATCGCTCGAGAATTTGTTTTGAGACAAATTAAATTCTACCGAGCTTTGTACAAACATAGGTGAACTTTGAATGGATGATAAACTAGACATAGCTTCCTCTTTTTGAAAAAATGAAAATCTATTATAAACCTAGTACTTCTATCCCCTCAATATAAATAAATTATTTAAAATAAGCTGCTTGTGTAAATAAAAACTTCAAAAACACAATCGTTTAATGACCCACATGGACGCCGCGAGTTCGAATTTCTTCAGGAGAGACATTCACCCAAAATAAAATGATAATCAAAACAACCATCGTGATAGCGCTTACGATCATGACATCATTGGTTGCCAGCATATAGGCTTGACTATCCACCACCCGATTTAAAAGCTCAAGGTAAGGCTCTTTCATCGAATGAAACTTTTGCATGGCCAATGCCTTAATAACGGCAAGATTGTGATTGTCAAAAGATAAACCTGAGACAATATGAGAATGGTGAAGACTTGCCCGATTATTCCATAATGTCGTGTAAAGAGAGGTGCCCACCCCACTCATAAAAATTCGAAAGAATTGTAAGATGGCTGAAGCCCTAGCCATTTTTTCAGCGGGCACTTGCGCTAAAGAGAGAGAGATGAGGGGTGCAATATACGCTGTTAAACCAACGCCTAAATAAAAGCGAGACCAGGCAATCTTTGAAAAAGTAACGTCTGTGTTAAATTTGGCAAAATAGAAGAAAGCGATTGCCATCATTAAAAAACTGAAGCCTACTAATATCTTTTGCCACCCTTTTGCCATCAGCTTTCCCACAAGAGGAGCAAAAAGAAAAGGGATGATTCCCATCGTTGCCAAAGCAAATCCTACTTTCAAAGGATCATATCCCATATAGGTTTCAAGCCATAAAGGGGTAATGACAATTGGGGCAAAAAAAACCATAAAGGAAATGCCTAAAAGAAAGGTGCCGAGCGCAAAAGAACGAATTTTTAAAATACGAAGATCAACAAGTGGATCCAAGTGAGTCCACTCATAGGCAAAAAATATACTTAAACAAACAAAAGAAACGGCAGCGAGATTGCGAATCGTTGGGGAAGCGAGCCAATCGAGTTGCCTTCCTTTATCGAGAAGAATTTGTAGGCAGGTTAGTCCTATCACAATTAAAACGAGCCCCACAAGATCGAGTTTTTGACGACTCACCTCCCCAAAGAACTTTCTCATATAAATCCAGAGAGTCCCTACGGCAAAAATAGAAACAGGGATATTGATATAAAAAATCCATCGCCAATTAAAATCTTGGGTAATCCATCCTCCCATAATGGGTCCTGCAATCGGTCCAACGAGCGCGACCATCGCCCATAATGCGATAGCCATTTGTTTTTTTCCCTGCGGAAAAATTTCGACTAAAAGTAATTGACTCATCGGCACGAGTGGACCTGAAACGGCCCCCTGCAGAAAACGGCAGATGCAAAGCATGGGAAAGCTCACCGAAATTCCACAAAGCCATGAAGAAATTCCAAAACAAGCACTGGCGATTAAAATCAACCGAACGGGTCCGATCTTTTCACTAAGCCATCCAGAAATAGGAAGCACGATCGCATTACCGACCATATAAAGTGTGATGATCCAAGTCCCTTCACTATCGCTAACACCCAATCCTCCTGCAATATAAGGAATTGAAACGTTGGCAATAGTAAAATCTAAGACTTCCATAAAAGTGCAGAGAGCCAAGGCTAGCGCAGTAATAACAAAAGGAATTCCTGTAATATTATATTTCGTTTTCATTTGCCAAATTCAGGTTTTCTCCGATGATGGTGGCAATGATCTTATCGACTCCAACAAATGGATCATTGTAAATTTCTGTTTGAGAAATAGGTTGAGAGGGCTTTAGCTTTGTTAAAACATCCCCCTCTGAATGATAGACATTCACTGTCACCTCTGCAGAAAGACCCAGCCTGAGAGGATATTGCCCAATTTGTTTGGGTTTTAAACCGATTCGAACAGGGACCCGCTGAACAATCTTAATCCAATTGCCTGTCGCATTTTGTGGAGGTAACACAGAAAAGACACTTCCAGTTCCTGCTGCAATCCCTAAAACTTTTCCTTCAAAAATAACGCTTTGTTTGTAAAGATCTGTTTTCACTCTCACGGATTGTCCAATCCGAACGTTATAGAGCTGTCTCTCTTTTAAATTGGCTGTGATCCATAAGTTATCTAAAGGAACTATTGCTAAAAGAGTTTGAGTGGGGCCTGCAGTTTCACCTACTTGAGCATTTTTTTTAGCAATATAGCCGCTATAAGGAGCGCAAACTTGAGTATACTTTAAATTTAACCAACTTTGCCGTACTCTTTCGATGGCATTTTGAACTTGGGGGTGAGTTAGCGGCGTAGTGTTATAAGTTTGTGCTTGGGCTTTTTTGAGTTCTTCCTCTAGACGAAGGATTTCAGCTTCTGCAGCAAGCACCGTTATTTTAGAGTCTTCAAAGTTTTCTTTGGAAACGCCCCCAATCCCTACGAGCGCCTCACGAGATGCAAAGTGAGCTTGGGCTTGCTCTAAATAAACGAGCTGTTGACTAAGTGCAGCGACCAACTCATTAACTTGATCAAACATCTGTTGAGTGTTTCTTAAAACAACACCCAATTGCGCTTTACTTTCCTCTAGTTGAAGTTGGTAATCGGTATCATCTAGAGCCACTAAGAGCTGCCCCTCTTCTACATAATCTAAATCATCCACCATAATTGCTTTGATGGTGCCTTCCACGCGGGGAAAAACTTCAATAATATTTCCATCGACATAGGCGTCGGTTGTTTTTACTTCATAACGAGCCCAAAAAAACCAATAACAATAAACGCATGCGGCCAGCAGAATCAAACTTCCTAACACTATAAAGACTGGAAGCTTGCTCTTTTTAGGATGAGATGCTCCTCCTGGTTGGCTATCAAAGTGAGATGTCATGAAGCTAAATTATCCTCTTGCACTATTTCAATTTCTGGGCAGCTATACCCTCCACCGAGCGATTTAATTAAATTGAGTGTCGCCAGTAAATGCAGGTGACTCATTGCTGCATATTGAACTTCATCTTGTAAAACGTTTAAATTTGTTTTCAATACATCAAGAAGGCTATTTAGTCCAACTTCATAGCGTAAGCTTGCCAGCTCAAGTAAATTTTCACTTTTTACAATGATCTCTTCTTGCTTTTGTAATTGCAAATTGGAAACTCTAAAAGTGGTAATAGCATCCACTACCTCTTTAGCTGCATTCAAAAGAACTTGGTTATAATCATAGACAGCGTTGTTATAGCGTCTGACGCTGATGTTTAGGTTATTTTGTAGCTTTAATCCTTGAAAGATGGGGAGCGTAGCCATGGGAGCAATCGATGAAAACCAACCTCTGGGTTGTAAAAGAGTATCCCAGCTTAAGTTCAAATAACCTGAAAAACTTCCCAAATCAATGGTTGGCAAAAAAGCAACCTGAGCTGATTTAATTCTTTTAGACGAAGCTTGCACCGCCCAAATTTTAGCCACCACATCGGGTCTTCGTAAAAGTAGCCCTATCGGAATTTCACTTGGAAATGGAAAAGAAGATCCAAAACCACTGACAGGCAATTGAAACTCCATCGGATCATCGGCAGAAAGACCTATTAAAGAGCGAAGCTGATGCATTACTAATTCAATATTTTTATCTGTATTTAACATCTCTTGTTGAAAAGTTAAAATGGTCTTTTCTTGAGTTTGAAGAGTCTCTTCATCCGTTAAAGAATTTTGATAAATCGCAATCTCAATATCTAAAAGTTGATTTTGAGTCTCTAAAATAGCTCTCTCAAGCCCCTGAAGATCTAAATAATATTGCATCTGAAAATAAGCTTCGGCAATTTGTGTACTGAGCATTAGTTTTGCATAGGCCGCTTCTGCCATTTGCATTTTAGCCTCATCTACTGCTGCTTGATAGAGCTTTCTTTGCGAACCCCAAAGATCGATGCGCCAGCGAAAATTAATTAACGTCGATAATAAGTTGATCCAGCTTGGAATAATTTGATCGGGTAATAAAGAAAGCGTGCTGTCAATGCCCCTTCGATTCCAAGTAAATCCAGCAAAAAATTCTTCAAAAGCCGCATTGACTTGAGGGAGCATGGGGAAAAAAGCACTTTTAGCACAATCATGGGCTAAACTGACTCGCTCAACCGCCATTTGCAATGATGGATTACTTTCAAAAGACTGCTCAATTAATTGGCTTAGCTGCTCATCTTTAAACATCTCCCACCAACTTTCACTAAGCCAACTCGAAGGGACAAAATTCATTGTTTGAAAAGATTGTTGAATCGAGGAGTTCACATTAATGGAGGTGGAAATAGGGGCTGTCTCATCATAAATTTGGCAGCTTTGACCTAAAAATAGCAAAAAAAAGAGCGAGGTGGAAACCCAAATGCGACCACGGCTGAAGAATAATAAATTCCCCACTCTAAACTGCCTCCTTCTTAGAAGTGGGGATATAGTTTATAAGAGATATGTTGAAAAGCTTTTTCTAAGTAAAAAATCAGAGGTTTTATAATAAATATTTTTTGAATAAATGAGCCTATCTCCCCTCTTTGAATAGATCTAAAATTATTTAATTAATTTTTTAAACTATAATATAATAAAAGTTATATTTATAATATTCTACATAAGCGGATTTAATTAACTAATTATACAACATATAATATAGGTAAAAAATGGCGACAGTAGGGTCCGTAAGCACTTTTGACAAATTCACGATCCACGCACATACTCCCCGATCTTTTAATCTCCAAGAAGTGGAAAAGTTACAACAAAAGATCAATAGCGCTTTTCTACACTCTATCAACGGGCAAGAGGGCTACTCAAGATACAGCAAATTAGACTCTTTGATAGCTGACTTACAAGATCCCTTAGCTCAATGGCATTTTGTTAAAAAATCTCCAGCAGAATCTATCGCAGACTCTATCGCCGGTGTCATCTATCAAGCAACTCTTTCTCCTTGGCTTTTGAAAAACCATTCTGATGAGATAAAAAAACTCTCAGACAGCAAGAACAATATGCAAAATTATGCATATTTTGGGACGCTTTGGGTTAGTCCTGATTATAAAAGCCAAGGATTAGGCAAGAAATTGATCACATTCATAGAAGAAAAAGCCAAAGAAGATGGTAAAAAGCATCTCATTATTCTTGTTGATAAGGCGACCACTCTTCCAAGCTACTATCATAAACAAGGCTACCAAGGGAAGTGGGAAGATTCTTACTATTGCTATATGACTAAAGCTTTGTAATCTTCATCTACTTCAACGAGATCATTGATCGATACTTTAAGAGCTGTTATCTTAAAATGTCAATCTTTCATCAGGATTCTTTCAATGATAGAAACGACACACTTGCGAAATAAAAGTGATCTTTTGCTCGAAAAATTGCCCTCAGTTAATTCAAATCAACTAAATTCATCTGATGCAGCTATAGTTGCAGCTAGATGGCATCGAGTGCTTTTTGAAAATGACTTTTTTCGTATTTTAGAAGTGATTGTCGAGCCAGGAGAGGTTGTTCCACTTCATACTCATCAATGGGACAGTATAACAGTTACTCTTCAAGACACTAGATTCATAGCCAAAGATAGTCACGGACTAGTAAGCCAAGAAGAAGGTCTTGAAGACTATAGGCTGCCTCAAGCTGATTTTTCAAAAGGAAGCTTAGAAGCTCATTCATATACAAACATCGGCTCAAAAAAATTTCAAGCCATTGTTTTTGAAATTAAAAACAAATGATAGCTATCTTGATCTAACAGAAAGGTTTTCTTCTACCCAACTATTAAGAGAACCATAAGCAAGCATGCGTTTTTCCCCTTGCCTTGGCTCTACTTCAATTTCCTGATCGGATAAGAAGTTTTTCCCAATGATCATTTTAAAAGGGATGCCGATTAAGTCACTGTCTTTCAATTTAAATCCTAAACGCTCATTGCGGTCATCTAAAAGGACTTCGATCCCCATCTTCTGCAATTGACTGTAGAGTTTTTCGACAGCTTCCATTTGCTCTTGATCTTTTGGATTAACCGGCGTTAAAAGGAGATGAAAGGGGGCTATTTCCATAGGCCAAATAATCCCTTTGGCATCATACTTTTGTTCAACTGCAGCTTGCACACATCGCCCGACCCCTATTCCATAGCAACCCATCAAAAGAGCTTGAGGCTTGCCATCTTCTGTTTGGTAAAAAGCGCCTAAACTTTGGCTATATCTGTCACCTAGATTAAAAATGTGACCAACTTCAATGCCTCGTTTCTCCTCATAAATGCCCTCTGGCACAAAAGGACAAAGATCACCTGCAATGGCCTGGCAAAAATCATAAAAAGCGGGTCTTGGACAATCTCTTTCCCATTGAACATGTTTATAATGATAATCTTTTTCGTTTGCTCCGCAGATAAAATTATGCATCGGTTTACAGGTATTATCTGCGACAAAAGGGATGGGACAACCCACAGGACCAATAAACCCTATTTCGGTCTTCAGAACTTTTTTAACTTCATCTTCACTAGCAAGTTCTACTTCAAGAGCTTTAAAGTGGTTGGCAAGCTTGACGCTGTTGATTTCTCTATCAGCTCGAATACCGACTGCTGCATATTCTATTTTATCTTCAAAATGGAGCTTGTAGACAAGTGTTTTGAGCATCATTTCAATCGGTTGTTTGGAAAACTCCACTTGAGCGCTAATTGTTTTAATTCCAGGAGTCGAAAATTTTGCTAATGTTTTATCTTCGTGAGGATATGAAAACTCTTTGGGAGAACAAGGTGCTTTTTCACTGTTGAATGCTAAATCTTTGCAAATTAAAAGAGAGTCTTCACCAATATCTGCGAGCACTTGAAACTCTTCAGACTTACCAGTTCCAATTTTACCTGAGTCGGCTTGTACAATGACAAAATCAAGGTCCAAACGTTTGAAGATGTTTTGATAAGCTCTGCGCATGTTTTGATACTGCTCATTCATTTGCCCTTCGTTTGCAGAAAAGCTATAAGCATCTTTCATAAAAAACTCTTTAGCTCGCATCAAGCCAAAACGAGGTCTAATTTCATCGCGAAACTTTCCAGAGATTTGATATAAATTGACAGGAAGTTGTTTATAACTAGTTAACCAATTTTTCACGAGCGAGGTTACAGCTTCTTCATGAGTTGGCCCCAAGCAATATTCATTTCCATCGCGATCTTGAACAACGTAAGTTAATTTTTCAGCTTTATAGGCTGCCCATCTTCCCGATTCTTCCCAAATGCTTTTGGGTTGTAGCTGTGGCATTAAAATCTCTTGTGCACCCTCTTTCTCAAGCTCTTCTTTAATAATGTTCATCATCTTTGAAAGAATACGCATCATGATAGGAGTATAGGTAAAATGGCCACGCGCCAATCTCTTAATTAAACCAGCACGCTCCAGTAGCTGATGCGAAGGAATATCTGCATCGTTTGGAGCATCTTTAAAAGTCTTGAAAAAAAGTTGTGAGAGGCGCATAAAGTGACTACTTAAATTTTTTTATTTTCTGAAGCATTATATAAGATGAGAAAGCTCTTTTCAATTTCAATTGCACTTTTTAGCTTTTATTTAATGCTTTTTTCTCCCCTTTTGCCCGCTTTAGATTTAACACATAATAGTCAAGATTTTGCTTTATATCAAAGAACGCTCTCCAAAGAGAATGTTCAAGAAAAAATTAAGCAGATGCTTCAAAAAGATCCCGAAGTTGAAGAGTGGTATAAGATCACCGATCAAGCTCTTAAGATCTATGCCTCCTTAGAGGATAAAAAAGAAGACTCTCCTGAATTTACCCTTTTCTTTGGCTCTATGCCCAAAGTCAAAAAGGAATTTCCCAAGCTTGACAACCCTCATGCTCCTCTCAAAGGTCTTCGTATTGCCATAGATCCTGGCCATATCGGTGGAGAATTTGCCTACTTAGAAGAAAAATATATTCAGATGCCGATTAACCCTCTAAAAAATATCCATGAGGAACTTTCTTTTAACGAGGGCGATTTAACGGTCAAAACGGCTAAAAAACTGGCTCAACACTTTGAAGCTCTTGGAGCTAAAGTCTTATTGACAAAGTCTAACTCTGGCGAAGTGGTCTATAAAAAACCATTTGATTTGTGGCTCAAAGAAAATTTTGATGAGGCTATCGATCAGATGATCAGCGCCCACTTGAGCCAAGATCAACAACATAATCAGCGGCTATGGTGGAAAGAAGTAGCTAGCGCTCCCCAAATTTTTAGAATGACCTATAATTTTTTAGATGTTGAGCGAAGAGCAGAACTTATTAATGCCTTTAACCCTCATCTGACCATTAGTTGTCATTATAACTTGGGGGGTATTTATGATAAGGAAGGACAAACTCCTGGAGTGGATTTTGATTATGCGTTGTTTTTTGTTCCCGGTGCTTTTAAGAAAGCAAATCTGAAGCACGAAGCTTTTGCTAAAAAATCTTTACAAGATGCCCGTTCACGCTATGAGTTTATCCGTTTTTTAGTAACCGATGATCTTGAAAGTTCCATAGATTTAGCTAAAACAGCTCTTGGATATACAAAAAAAATTCTCAAAAGTTCCACTGGAGATGATTGCAGTTATTTAAAAGTTCTTTGTATCCAACACGAACCAGGCATCTATCACAATAATTTAACGTTGCCAAAGCTTGTCCATGGTCCTGTCTTGTATGGGGAACCCCTCTGCCAAGACAATTATGCTAATGCAAAAATGTTAAGCACTAACCCCGATCATATTATCGATAAGGTCGTTCAAATTTACTCTCGCTCCGTTTTAGATTGGGCAGAAAGCAACTCTGATCGATATAATGATGAATGAAGTAACTCTTGAAAATATTCTTCCACGGCCTCTTTTTTAAGCCCCTTTTTAGTCATTCCAATGTATTTATCAGGTCTTACGATGACTAAAAAGTTGTTCCCCAATCGATACGGACTCGAACTTTGTAAATTTTCATCTATCCAACAGTCATTTTGCTCAATCTCTGCTGAAGTACACACCAGATGAATCTTTAAAAAAGCTTTGAAACGACACTCCGCTTCTTCTTTTAATGCGATTGCTTGACTATATTTTGTATCCTTAAAAAAAATAAGCAGATGATGATCGATCCCTTGCACGAGTTGATGTGAGCGCATTTCAGCTCGATCTTCAGCAGATTTTAAAATAGTATCAGAAAAACGATGCCCTGCTTTTACTGCTGAGAACATTCCAAACCATCTTTTCTGCGATTGGATAATAGGGCTCTTTTTATAACTATTCGCAAGACCAGAAAATTGATAGATAATCATTTTATGAAAAAGGGGTATTGATTGAACAGCTCTGATCAAGCGGGCATAATAATTAATGGAAAAAGTTTTATTTGCAGTCATGATGCGAGTTAACTTTTCTGTTCCAAAAAGGATCTGTTTAGCAATCGGCACCCTTTCTCTAGAATAACTAGCTAACAGTTTCGTACTAGAATGGCGATTAAAAACATAAGCGAGCTTCCATCCTAAGTTATAAGCATCTTGAATTCCCATGTTCATCCCTTGCCCTCCTGCTGGACTATGGATATGGGCAGCATCTCCTGCAATAAACAAACGCCCTCGCCGATAAACAGACGAGAGTCTATTATGAATATTAAAATCTTGAATCCACTCCACTTCTTGAATTTTACAATTCCCCATGGAACGCTCAGCTAAGAGTGTTTCTAATCCTTGCAGTGTAGTTGGCTTATGAAACCCTTGATAGGTGAGTTGATTGATAATGCGATAAAGGGGACCTTTAATCGGGATAATAAACTGCGCCCCTTCTTTACTTAAAAAACTATGCATCTCACCTGGAGCTAAATCGGTTTTCATCTCGACATCCGCTAAAGAAAAACTCTGTGGATAATCATACCCTTTAAACTCTCCCCCCAGGTAACTGCGAAGACGGCTATGCCCTCCATCACATCCGACAACCCAAGACATTTTAGTTGTCTCTTTTTGCTCTACCTCACTTGCCAATGTGACCCAGACGTGATCTGCTTCTGTTTTAAGACCCACCAGTTTTACGTTGCGTTCAACTTTAACATCATACTCATGCAACTTATGAATAAGCAGATGCTCTGTCTCATATTGAGGAAGAATAAGAATAAAAGGGTAAGGGGCTTTTAAAAGACTAAAATCAAAACTAACTTGTTTTTTTTTATTAAAATGAAGATTAATGACACTCACTTTGGAACCACGATCTAAAGCTTCATCCACAATGTTAAAATCTTCAAAAACTTCTAATGTTCTAGAGTGAATTGCCAAAGCTCTAGATTGATGATGAGCGGTGGGTCGTGCATCAATAATACGAACAGGGACACCGTAGCGGCAAAGCGTGAGTGCCAAAGTTAGTCCAGTCGGACCTGCTCCTACAATTAATACGGGGTTGTTCATAAATATACCTCTTCTACAGACAGTCTAAAAACAATTAGAAATTGTCAAGAGGATTCACGATCTCTTTTTAACGTTTCTATTATATCTTTTCATCATCTATAAGAAAGTTATGTTTTAACAAAGGTCAAAGATGAAAATCCTTATTGTGGGCGGCAGGGGACTAATTGGTTCTGCTATTTGTAAAGAACTCAAACAATTAGGTCATGAAGTTATTACAGCTTCTCGAACTCAAGGAGATATTCCTGTGGATTTACAAGATTCTAAATCCATTGAAAAAATGTATCAAAGTGTTTCCAATTTAGATGCTGTTGTTTGTGCTGCAGGCAGCGTCAAACAAATAAAACCAGCTTATAAACTCTCTATTGAAGACTACCAGGAAGCGATGCTATACAAAGGATTTGGTCAAATCAACTTGGTTCTGATTGGACAAAAATATTTAAACACCCTAGGATCTTTTACCCTCACGACAGGGATTTTAAGTAGTGGAGCGCTTCCCAATACTTCTGCAGTTGCCGTTGTCAACAATGCGGTAGAAGGCTTTGTCAAAGGAGCTGCTGGAGAACTCCACAATCATTTAAGAATTAATGCTATTAGCCCGAGCGTCATCACCGAAGCTTTAGCAAAGTATGGCACAACTTTTATCGGTTATGAAGGGGTTAGCCTCAAAAGTGCATCTTTAGCCTACATTCGCGCGATCATGGGCAAAATGAACGGAGAAATTATTAAGGTTCAGTAAGAATCTCTTCTTCGTGGCTTGCAGGATAAGAGGCTTTTCTTCGATCAATCCAGACAGAGCTAATAAGAGCTATGGTCATGATAAAAGCAACAAAAGCCATGGCAATTTGAAAACCATGCATATATTTTTCTGCACTACTCATTGAGGCAGGACTTATTCGGTCATACGTGATAATGATAATCCCAATAATAGACATCGCAAAAGAGGCTCCTGCTTGTCTTAATGTAGATCCCATTCCTGAGGCCATCCCTTGACGATTTTTGGGAGTTGAATGAATAATCATGGCATAGGTCGACATAAAAAAGGTCGATATGGATAACCCATTTAAAATGAGCCCTACTAGTAGCCAAAAGTAGGTCATTGTATGCGCTGTTAATGCAATGATTAAATAGGAAAGAATTGCAACGCCAAGTCCTAATTGAATTTGCTTTCGATAACCTATTTTGTCTGTTAATGTCCCAGCAATGGGATTCATAATTCCAGCTAAGATAGCTCCTGGCATTAAACACAGTCCTGCTTGAAAAGGGTTTTTTCCAAGAGAGCGAATGAGATAAAGGGCAATAAAGACGCTAGCTATAAACGCAAACTGGCCACAAAAAAAGATGATGCAGGCAATCGTAAAATTAGGATTTTTCATCAAATTAAAGTCAAAGAGTGGGTGCTTTTGTCTCTTTTCATACCATACAAAAAGAGGGAGAAAAAAAACGCTCATAGACAATAAGACAATAATAATTGCACTGCCCCATCCCCAACTCTCTCCCTGCATTAAAGCTACAATTGCAGGAACTAAAAATGCTAAGAAAAAAAGAACTCCTACATAATCAAAGGTCGTATTTTTCTCTCGCTCTTCATCGAGCTCTTTCAAAAGAAAGTAAATGAGAACAAAGCAGAAGCTTCCCACGATCGGATTAATCCAAAAAATCCATCTCCAAGTCCCATATTTAGAAAAGAAACCACCGATAATGGGTCCTATTAAAACACTTACAGAAGCCATAAACCCAAGCACTCCCATCGGCTTACCTCTTTTACCTGCTGGAAAAAGATGGAAGATGGAAGCAGCAATAATAACAGGTATGACGGCTCCGCCAATTCCCTGCAGGGCTCTAAAAAGAATAAGAGACCAGGCGTTAAAAGCCAAAGCGCATCCCATGGAAGCCAAGATAAAAATGAAAAGTCCCCAGAGAAAAACTTTTCGGAGACCTAGCATATCCCCTATTCTACCGGCACCCAATCCAAAAATGGCCAGAGGCAGTAGATAAGCGTTCACAATCCAAAATAGTTCCGTTTCACTGGCCCCTAAATCTATTTGAATGGTTGTTAGAGCTACATTTAAAGCAGTTTGATCTAAATAGACGATGGCAAAACCAATGCCCATCGCTATAAAACCGGCCCATAATTTTGAGGTGCCTAATTTCATAACTCATTCTCAGCTTCAGGGAATTCAACTTTAGGATAATAGCTATTTTCTGCTTTAAAAAGGGTAATATTTTGAATGGGCATATAGCTCAAAGTCGGCGTTGAAGACATATCTCCATCAATTAAAACGGCAATTCTTCGACTGTTTTGTTTACCTAAATTTTTGAAGCAAAAGGCGGTGAATTCTTCAAAAGTAAGAGCTTTTAAAGCTTCTATTCGCTTCTCTTTCCAATTATAATCTTGATATTCAAATGCAAGGGTCGCAAGTTCTGCAGCTTTATCGCTTATAGAAACGGGCGGCTGTTGATAGCTATCGATAATGGAATTTTTAATCGTCTCAAACTGACTTTGTCCTAGCTCGCTTCCCCCAATGGATGCCAAAAATTGTTCATTAAAAAGCTCAAAACGCGCGAGCATATCCCGGGTAGTGCAAGAATTAGATTGAGCAACCAAAGCAGTAAAGCACTTTTGTTCTAGTTCAGTTGGAATGGTTGCAACAATGTAACCCACTTGCTGCTTTGTACGCAATGTGTCATAAAAAGGTGAGCTGATTGCTTTACTCAGGACTGCAAAAGCAGCATGCTCTTGATGATTGAGTTGACCATGGCTGATCATCAACTTGGTTGATGATCCAGCTTGATCAGTAAATTTTGTAAAATAACGAGGAGATGCTGTTTCATTTAAATCCAAAATAGCAATTTGTTGATGATCAAACTTGGAGTAAGGCTTGCTCCTTTCAAAAGCATCCTCTAAATCACTGACAAACTGTTTAGCTTGCTTTTGATTGACATTTCCATAAATCATGGCTCGAATGTAGACGGCATCAAAAAGATTTTGACAATAGGTTTGAAATTGCTCGTAATCGATCGAAGCCAGAGCTTCGTAGCATACCTCTGTCGTATTGTAATCTTTAATCAAAATGGAGTTCATTGTTTCCCCTGCCTGAGTAACCGGGGGCTTTTTCATCTGATTTTGATAAGATCGTCCTAAAAAATCTTTATATCGATAAAAATCTTTTTCTTGCGGTTGATGGTTTTTTGCTTCTTGAATCATTTGTTTCAAAAATAGTTGTGCTTTTTGGCTATACCCAGAAATAGCGATTTGACAACCGAATTTGCGACTATAACTAATGCTTGAACGCAGTCCAGCAAGTGAACCTTGGTCTAGATGAGCGCTCAATTTATCGGTTAAAGAAAATAAATAAAAATCTTTGAGCACGGTTTCTTTTGCATTTGATGCAAGGGTCGGCGATTGTAAAAAAAGAGTATAGTTAACTTCGGGCACTTGATAATCTTGGTCTGCCATAAAACAGATTTCCATTTTATCTGTTGAATGAATAGTCGCGGGGTGGCCTGAAGCATTATAATCTGTTGACTTAGTGACAATTTCAAGATGACTGGGAATATAAGGATTCGGCGTTGAAACTGCAAATTGATGGTTTAAGTCAATATTAGACCATGCTGTTAATTGGGTTTCTTCGATATTTTCAATACTATAAGGGACTTTGGATATTTTTTCATGTAGGTCAAACGTTTGTTCCACATACTCTCCTGGAGCCATGACAAAATAAACCGCTTGATCTGGTTTTAAAGCAGCGAGAAAGCTTGCAGTGCGGTGAGCATCATATTTGGAAGGCCAAAGAGACTTTTTGGGAAATGTTTCCAAACTCTCATATTGCATTTGAGCTGCCGAGGACTCCACATACTCATATACATCAGGACGGGATTGAAATTGATAGTTGAGCTTGGCAAGAGCGTTTAGCTCATCAAATCGGTAACGAGGTATCCCGCTTTTTTGCAGGGCATGAATAGCCGCATAAGTCATGGCGACAATTTGATCTCGATTTTGCAAGCCAGGCTCTGTCAGCTCAAAAACCATCTCAAAAAAAGCTACGTTTCTATCATAGTTATGGAGCCTGCAACCCAGACCATTAATGAGGCCCATTTCTTTAAGCTGACTTGATAAGCTTTTAGTTGCCTCTTCTCCTAAAGCATTTGTGACTAATTCTGCTGTATGACAATCTAAGTCAGTTGCAAAATCTTCTGGCATCTCCCAGGAAATCGCCATCCGTTTTTGATCTTGATTTGGCTTAACATAGACGGTTTTTCCTAAATACTCTGGATTCGATAAGGGAAGCTTGGTGTCAGCCACCTTAATATTTTTATTTTTGATGGGAGAAAAGCACTGATCTACTTGTTTGAGCAACGTTTCCATGGGAAGTGAGGAATAGACCACTAAACGCATTAAGTTAGAGCTATAATGGTTTTGATACCACTCCACCATTTCTTTTCTAGAAACATTTTTGAGAGTTTCTGTGTTTCCACAACGCCAAACATGAGAATTGCTCTTTTCGTTGAGTAAATTGCAAGAGACCATATGCATACGAAGATAATCTAAGTTTGCCCGGTAGAGATATTCTTGATTCACAGCCTGACGCTCTCTGTCTAGAGAGGATTCATTAAAGAGAGGGCTGATAAAAAAAGAAGCAAATCGATCTAAAGCTTCCATAGCATGTTCATTGGCGATGTCAAAAGCATAAACGGTTTGATCATGAGAAGTATAAGCGTTATTGTGCCCTCCTCGATTTTTCATAAACTCGTGATACTCTTTTTCGATGGGGTATTTTTCAGTACCCATAAAGAGCATATGTTCGACAAAATGAGCAAGGCCGATGTACTTATAAGGCTCATGATTCCAACCAATACCTACAGAAAGTGATGCCCCCGATTTTTTTGCTTGGGGATCAGAGACAAGATAAGCTTCTAGCCCATTGTCTAGTCTAATTTTTTGACGTTTTATATTTTGTAGACTTGGAGATTTAATTTTTTCATCCATTTGATCATGGACGAGGGTGTAACCTGAAAAAAGAGAGGCTGAGGTAAATATTAAAGTTAGAGTAAGAAGCTTAAATAGGTTTTTCATGTTGATCCTTTAACTTTTTTAACTTGTGATAGTCTTTGTCCACTAAAGACCATATATAGTCAGAGCGAGCAATACGGTTTTGTAACTTATTCTCGTTTGTCTGTCCAGGGAAATTGATCATATCAATTTCTTTGCCAAATGCGGCATAGACACCCGCGTATTCAGTAAATCGCTCTTCACCTAGCTCTACCTCGACATCATTCGGAGGAGGGAGAACTCGATAAGTTAATAAAGATAATGGATAAAAATGAGTGGTAGCTTTTGCTTTTCTTGTCATTAAGTAAAACATTTCAATGCTTTGAGCATCAAACGGTGCAACAACAAACTCTTTGTCTTTACCGGGTCGATCCCGACCACCCGATGGAGCCACATAAATACACTTTCCCCCTTCATTGAGCAAATGAGTCATCAGTTGCATCGTTCTTTTATTATGCAATCTTTTCTCTTCTAAGCGTTCAGGAGGATTATCGATGTGTTTTTTTGAGTAAATACAAAGTAAGTTACGTCCCATACTCATTGGGATAGCCAAATGATCTGAAATGACCCGATCCCCTGCCACAAAGATCATCTCTTTTCCAAGCTCTGGATAATCTTTTTCCAAGAGTAAATTGATCAAATGAGGATCAATTTCAGTTTGGTGATTGGCCAAAAAGATGACATTTTCTTTGGCATGAATCTGTTGCTGTATTTTCTTAAGATTTTCGCCTCCTAAATATTGGGAGACAGAGGAGTTGATTAAAGGTCGAATAAACTCCATTCCAAATTGATAATAGTTGAATGGTTTCGTAATCATTCGATGATAAGGAGCAAAAGAAAAAGGTCTCTCCATCAGCTCTTTTAAAAGCTCTAAAAATTGAGTAAATAAGCTATAAGCTAAACTCTCTGGTTTTCCAGATTGCGTGACAGTAGAAAGATACTGATTAAAAAAGTTACGTATCATGACACGAGACTTTTCAGGAATCTTACCCTTTTCAAACCATTGATTCATTAATAAGAGCAGTTGATTTTTTTCACTCATAATTATTCATCAAGCCTAAATCCGTTAGTGGTGGAGAAGAAATGAAACTCATTGAGGTGATATCCATCGCTCGAGTCAAATTCCAAAAAGGCATTTTGCTGTTCTGCAAAATCTTTTAAAAACGATTTGTCTATTTCCGCTAAGTACTTATTAACCTCAGGATGAGTCACTAGTTTAATGGCATATTGTTTTTGGACAGAAATAAGCTTCTTTAAGGCCCTTTCAATTTCAATAGAAATCGTTTCAAAATTTTTAATCCAACCCCCTCCATGACAATAAGGGCAATCCATTGAAGTCATCTGCTTTAAAGATTCTTTGCTTCGCTGGCGTGTCATCTCAATAAGACCAAATTCACTCATCCCTAAAACAGTGCATTTAGCAGAATCTTCTTTCATACACTCTTTAAGATGGTCCACAATACGACGTTGATTTTTTCTCATTTTCATATCGATGAAGTCACAGATAATGAGCCCACCCAAATTGCGAATTCGCAGCTGTCTGGAAATTTCTTCCGCAGCTTCAAGATTGATACGGACAAGAGTCTCTTCTAGATCTTTTTCATTTTTAGTACTTCTACCTGAATTGACATCAATCGTACACATCGCTTCCGTATGCTCAAAAAAGAGATAGCCTCCGCTCGGCAGCCAAATTTTATGTTTCAGAGCTTTATCTATTTCTCTTTCAACATTAAACCTTTCAAACATAGGAACCTTATCGCGATAAAACTCTAAGCGAAGAGAGTGCTCATCGATATATCTTTGGTAGAGATCTTTACAGCGTTGAAAAACGCTGTAGTTATCAATTAAAAGACGATCATAGCGCTTATCGATGGCAAGCATGACAGCTCGCTTAATAATGTCACTATCTTGATATAAGCAACATGGACCATTGGATTGATGATATTTCTCAACGATCTCTTCCCAAGTTTTAAGTAAATCGTGAGCTTCAGCAATTAACAATTCTAAAGATGCATAGCGTGAGGCAGTTCGACAAATTAAACCCATCTCTTTTGGCATTTCAAAAGAGCGAATCAATTTTTTCAATTTAGCTCGATCACCTGAATCGTCAATTCTTTTAGAAACTCCTCGATGCGGTGAGTTGGGTAAAAGGACTAAATAACGACCCGCAATTGAAATTTTTGAAGTTAAACGAGCCCCTTTGGATCCAATGGGTTCTTTGAGAACCTGTACTAAGACAGGCTGATCTAATTTCATAATTTGGTTTATTTTTTCATTATGAGAAGATTGTTTTTTAGGCTCTTCTTCGATCAGTTCAAAGTCCATGTCATAGAGTTCTTCAAACTTTTTTCTATTTTCAATAATATCTGACATGTGAATGAATCCATTTTCAGATTCATTAATATCAATAAAAGAAGATTGGATGTTTTCTAAGATATTGGTGACACGGCCTCGGTAGATGTTACCCGTCAGTTGCCGTTCTTTTTTCCTTTCGATGACAAGATCTTGAAGCACTCCGTTGCGCAGTCGCGCCATTCGGATTTCTTTGGATTCGACATTGAGTAATATTTCTTGCATATAAATAACCTGTAAATTTTTGCTGACAGGCTGGTGCGCGACGCAATGAGAATGTGATAGGTGATAGGGGCAACATTTTTTTGAATGCAACTTGTGCTTTCAATAATGACTTTTCGATTACCATCTCTCTTTGAATGGACCAGCTTGTGATTTCATTTCTATTAAGTTTTTGAAGACAAACATGTGAAATTCAAAAACGACTTAAACAACAACTTTGGTGATATTTAAAATATTTTAAATAACTAGATAAGAATATACCCAAAAAAAACTAACCTTTCCATAAAAATTTTTTTTTTAAAAAAAGAGTTCCTCAGTTAAAAGAAGGTCTTGTATAAGAATTTATTTTGAGGATTTCATGAAATATCACGCTGGCAAACTCGATGACCTCGACGAAAGCTCCCCTACCACATTGCGCATCTCTCCCAACTTTCAAATTGTTTTAATTAGGAAAGGCTCCTTAGTTTTTGCTCTCAACGATGAATGTCCTCATATGGGAGGGCCTCTCGGAGAGGGTGAAATTGAAGGGAACACCATTGTTTGCCCTTGGCATTTTTGGCGTTTTAACATCAAAACGGGTGCTTGCTCTGAGGAAGATGAGCCAGGAGCTCGCTGCTACCCAACGACAGTAGAAAATGGAGAGGTCTTTGTTGAAATAGGAGAACATCAAAAATGAAAAGCTACCAAGAGCATTTAAGCTCTTTGTTGAGTCCCAAGCCCCCTCACCTCTGTCAAAGATCTTCTGCAATCTTTCCATTTTTCATGGATAGCCATATTCAAACTAAACTGATTTTTTTAAATTACTGGAAACTCAAAAGAGACATTACTCACTTAGATTGTCATCTCACGTTGCGAGATCTTCATGGACAAACCATTCTTTCAAAAAGTTTTAAAATCGATCAAGTCAAAGCTTATGAGCTCTCTCTCTCAGAATTGATTTGTTCCCCTTACCCAGTAGCTGGTTCTATTGAAGTTGAATTTTTGTCCTCTGAGAACCTTGTTTTTCCCTTTCCCGGAGTGACTATCCTCTACCAAAGCTCAAAAGGCTTAAGCTTTGTTCACGCAGCCCAGCGAATTTATAACGATCAATTTGATTTTAATCAGACAAAAAGAGCTCAAATTATTGAGTCCGGTTTTAATATTTACGCTCAAAATAAGAAATTTCCATTTATCACTCTGATTGGAGGAGCTAAACCACTCAAAAATCAGACGCTTTTATTAACAGCGATCAACGATCAACAAGAAGCAATTTCTAAAACTATTGAGCTCAGTAGCAATCCATATCAAACTCACTTACTCAAACTGGACGATTGGAAAGAACTTGCAGCCCATCTAAAAGATCGAGTCGGCTGTATGAAAATCCAGCTGTTAGAGAATGGATCTTTCCCTCGCCTCATTGTAGGCAACTATGATGGGGGCCCTAAAACGATGAGTGTCACTCACACTTATTACGACTTAAGCCATGAAAAAAAAGAAAGCGATTACTGGAACTTTTCAGATCCTACCTGGCAACCAATGACGCTGATGCTCCCATTAATTGAAAGTCATCTGCATTTTTCAAAGGTCTATTTTTATCCTATTTATTCCCCTTGCGAATTTTGGATAGATTGTGAAATTTATAATGGCCAAGGGCAACTTTTAAAAACATTCTCAAAAACACAAAAAATTCAACCTCAAGCATCTTTTCAAGTTCTCCACTTGACCTCTTTATTAAAAGATCTAGAGGTTAAAAAAGAAACTTTGGCCATCCGTTTAATTGCATACTCTGCTAATGAAAACCCTATTGCTGCCCGCCTTAAAATCGGTTTTGATGTTGGATTTAAAAAGGGGGGTCTCCCTTGCAATATTTGCACTAATTTTGCACCGGCCAATCCAAATGTCGACCAAAAACCCACCGCCTTTCGCTGGGCTCCTTTAATGCCAAAGAAGTTAAACGGGACTATTTGGTGTATCAATGACAGCTCGAAAAAAGAGTATCAAAAAGAGGCTCGCGTCACTTGTACTTATCATCGAAATAGAGATTCACAGACTTTGACTGAGCATTTCACTATTCCCCCAAGAGGACATCATCTAATTTATCACAACTTACTAACTGAAGAGTTCTTTAAAAACTCCATTGGGTGGTGCAGTTTTGTCTCAGACAATGCTCACCTCTCAACCTATTATTTTGCTGAAAGCAAAGATCAAGTAATGGGAGGAGACCATGGCTTTTAGCCAAGAGCGCTCATTAGCAATGGGTAAGCAGGTAAAAAATTAATCGTTTCTAACTCTCCCGGCTCTTTTTCAAAACCAATTAAAATCTCTTCTTCATTGGCAATAGCCACATAGGGCGCTTTAATAAATTGATTATATCCCTGAACTTGCAAGAGTGCTTTTTGATTTAAAGGGGTGCATTTACATTCCATTAAAAAAAGTGGCCAAAGAGTTCCATCCTTTTGATAATACGCGAGTAAATCAATACGGCGATCAGGCAGGGGCCCCTGAAGGTTAAGACCCGGCAATAGACTTAAATGCTTTTCAATGACAATGAGCTCTTTAGGAAAAGAAAGATGGTTGAGCATCACCTCAATCCATTTTTGCCGCACTATTTCTTCGGGCAAGGCAACAATCCATGTATTTCTTAGCACATCATATATTTGTTCCATTTCCCTAGCCTACTTTAAATAATAATAAACAGCCAGCAATGCCATGGCCACTCCTGATAAAAAAGCGATAAGAACAGCTTTTTTTGATACAATTTTTTTCACTTCAACAACAGTGTCTTTTTCGATTTTAGTTTCAAAGTAAATATCATGAACTTCCCCCATTTCAGCATCCACTAAAAGAACTCCATCAACATCAAAGCCATGGTAATATTCTAAAAGTTGTCGCCGAGTGGCCGACTGTTTTGGATCCGTAGCTACAGGACCTGTTTTTATCTCGACTAAATATCGCTTGCCCCCCTTTTCTGCAAAAGCGTCAGGCCTTACTAAATAAGAAAACTTTTCTCCATTGACCCACATGGATAATGTCGAACTTTTTTGCAGATCTAAAAGATGATAGCCCAGCTCTTGGAGTAGTTTTTCTGCTGAAAGCTCTCCTCCTTTGGCATGTTGAAAACGCTTTTTCAGTTTTCTTTTAAGAATAAAATGAGTGTAAGCTCTGTAAACATAAGCACCCAGCCAACCTAAAGATAGAATCAAAAGGCAAAGGGTCACTAGTTTTAAGACGAAAATCATTTGCTGATAGTCTATAGAGAAGATACGCACACTCTATTTTAGATCGGGATTAAAATTTGAGAGGGACCCTTACAAAGCTTGCAAAATTTTTCAGCATCGTCATCTGTACCCACAAGTCGACTTTGTTCATCCACTAAAGATCCCCAATGCATGGGAATGGAAGCGATGCGCGGCTTAATATGATTCGCTAAATCAGCAGCTTCTGTAGGACTCATGGTATACATGCCATCAACAGGAAATAATCCAATGTCACAGCCAATAGATTCTAACTGCTTAAGATGATCTGTATCCCCTGCAAAATAAATTTGGGTCTTATTAAATTCGATCAGAAAGCCTAGCCAATGCTTTTCTTTAGGATGAAATTTCTTTTGCTCATTATAGGCCTCTGTCGCTTTAATCTTTAAATGCCCAAAGACATATTCATCCCCTGGAAACAATGGGATAACATTGCCAGCACTTGCTATTTCAGCAAGTTTTGATTTACAGTCATCGGCACAAAAAAAAGTAGTATCTGCTTTGGTTATAGCTTTAATAGATTCTTCATCTAAGTGGTCATAATGAGAGTGTGAAATAAAAACAACATCTGCTTTGTCGCAATTGTCGTGTAACTGATAAGGGTCCATGTAGATGACTCCTTCAGGAGCCTTAATCTTGAATCCCGAATGCCCAAGCCAAAAAAGTTCAATTTCTTCGTGCTGAATGCTTGATTGTCGATCCTTTTTTGAACTCATAGCCACTTTCTATTCAGGAGTGATTAAGCCATAATTTCCATCTTTGCGCCGAAAAATAACTTTAATTTTTTGTTCTTCTTCGGATCTAAATACCATAAAGATATCCCCAGATAAATCCATTTTCATCACAGCCTCGTCAGAAGTAAGTGTTTTGAGAGGAATCGTTTTAGAGCTAACTATTTGATGAGAAAATTCTTCTTCAATAGCTCTGAGGTTTGCTTCTTCTATCGCATCATTAATTTCATAAATTTCAGCCATTCCACTTTTTAAAACATTGACTTCCAAATCAACGACAGAAAGAGCCTTCGCATGATGCTCTTGCATTTTTGATTTATACTTAGATAGACGAGCTGCAATCTTTTCTATCGCTCTATCAATAGATGCATACATATCTTGAGTGCTTGCGTGTGTTTTAATAACAAAACGACCTGCTTGAATCATAATATCTACTCGATGCTCTTGTCTTTGAATGTCCATAGTGACATGAACATCAATCACATTTTTAGACAAGTGATCTAGTTTTGATATTTTCTCTCTTGCATAACCTTTCATCGCCTCTGTAATAAGAATATGGCGACCTGTGATGGAAATTGGATACTCGTGCTTTTCGTCATTTAGATTCATTTTCACCTCGGCAATTACTTATTTGTAACTTCAGTATACACAAAGCAAATTAAATGAGAAGAATAGATCACATTAAATGAGGGGGATAAATTGCACCGAAGAGGACTTGAACCTCTAACCACCTGATCCGAAGTCAGGTACTCTATCCAATTGAGCTATCGGTGCATTTCGGGGAAGGTTTTTAACATCTTACAACATAAAACCCAAGTAAAAAAAAAGTTTACACACGAAAAACTTTACAGATTCTTTAAAAAACAACTAGTTGATTTCTATAACCTTCTCTAGGATAATTATTGGTAAAACATTAAAAATTTTAACCCTATAAGGTTATTGTATGTCGTATGCAACCAATCCCCCTCCATACTCCTATTATGATCCAAATCCATCATACCCTGTCCAACCTTCAGCCCCTCCTGCCCCTTACTATGCAAGAGGAGACTATGCGCATAATGGATTTTTTGGCGATCCAAGCATCGATCAAAATCAACTCGGAAGAGAGATGCTCGAAGCGGTGGTTGTTAATAAAACTGATTGGGTTCTAAGAGCTAAAGTTGCCCCAGACAGCTTGGCTAACCGAGCTTTTTATTGGTTTTTTAAAACTCCAACACTTCCCCAGGCAGGCGCTCCCCTTGACAATGCAGCAAGATCGGCTCTCTATTTACAAACCGGTCGCTTATTGTATGCAGAGCTTATCAATGATAGTGCTGTTATTACAGAATGTACACAAATGCGAAAATCCAATGCCGTTTTCCAAGAATTTTTAAATAACTTAACGACTGAAGAAGCTTCTGCAGATTATTGCTTTTCTGCTGCTGCTGAGTTGAATCCCAATTCCCCTGAAGCTGTTTTTGAGCTTGGCAAGCTCCATTTTTTAACAAATCAATATGAGCGAGCTGTCACAGATTTCCATCTTGCTCAAAACCTATCTGATAATTTACCAAATAGCTCTTCAAACCGCCAACTAGCTTTTAAAGCTTTAACATTGGCTTGCGCTGGAGCAGCAAATGAGCGTTTAGGACTTCATGACCTAGCTCTTTTTAATTATCTTAATGCATCTAAAAAAGATCCTCAAGGGGCTGCTAGCTATCAAGAGTCTTTATCTCGTAACTTTCAAATACTGTCCTTTAAACAAAACAAGAGCTCCGAAGAATTAGAAGCATGTATTGAATACGATCCTTACGACCCTAATTTTTCCATTGAACTGGCTCACCACAAACTCAATCGTGGAGACTTTCAACAGGCTATGCAATTGCTTAATAACTCAATTGATCTAGCTTATTTATACAAGCCTAATGCGCTGTTTCGTTGCGCAGAACTTACTCAGCAATTTGCTTTTGCATATAACAACTCTCCCCTCGTTTCTAATCGTTATTAAAAGCAAATTTAAATAGTGGTTTCCTTTAAAAACTCCCTTAAATATATTACTTTTTGGGAGTTTTTTTATTTTACTCATTGCTGATGAAAGAAATACAGTGCAAAGCAATCGTTTTATCTTCTTTTAATTATCGCGACTATGATCGCATCGTATCCCTTTACACTGATTTAAAAGGCCTGATTAAAGTCATCATCCATGGAGCGAATCGACCTAAAAGCACCAAACTTATTTTTTGCCAGCCATTTACTTTAATTGATCTCATCTATTTGCCCAAAAAAGGAGACATTCTCTCTTTTAAAGAGGGAAAAGTTTTAAATGCTCACCTTCATTTAAGAGACTCTTTTGACTCTTTACAAGCGGCAGTTCAGCTTTTGGATATCACGACTAAAAGTCAAATTCCCGAAGAGCCTTCCGTAAAGATTTTCCCCCTTCTGGTAAGCTATCTTCAGAAAATGAATCTTTTTGGAAATCCTTACATCTTATCGAGCAGCTTTCTTTTAAAAATTCTTTTGATAGCAGGGCAATGGACAGTACAAACAAAATGCAATAAATGCAGCACTTCTCTTCAGGATTTTTACTTTGTAGCTAGTGGTTATTATTGCGCGCAATGCGCTCCATCTAAAGAGCTAGAATTTAATCTCGATGAAATGCAAATTTTAACAAAACTCATTGGTGAGCGCTCTTTTAATGAACTCAATCAAGTTCCCTTAAGTCAAGAACTTCAGAAAAAAATTAATAAGCTCTTTTTAGTGAGCTTTCAATAAATTATTTTATAGAACGCTCGCAAAGATTACTTTTAGGGTGTCTCTTGCCCAAAATCGATAAAAAACTTGTTTTTAATGGCTCACTTTATTAAATTGGTTGCATTATACAACTAATTTAAAGAATCCATGCAAAACCTAGCTCCAGAAACCATCAACCAATTGAGGCACGATGCAAGGAGCGTTGTCCGAGAGCTTGGCCTTCTCAATGATGCCTATTTCGAGATTGGCGTGACTTTGGCAGAGCGCCATCTTCTTATTGAATTAAGCGCCTCTAACACCCCTACAATGGGAGAAATTGCTGAACGCTTTTTGCTCGACAAATCAACCATCAGTCGCTTGATTTCTAAAGCTGTTAAGAAAAATTATATTCAATGCATCACTGATGAAAAAGACAAAAGAAAGCGCTTTCTTAAGATTACAGAGAAAGGAACTCATGTTTTAAACGCTTTTGAACCTATTGCTTTCCAACAAACTAAAGAAGCTCTTTTAACTTTAACAGATGCAGAGGTTCAAACAGTCTATCGAGGCGTGGCGCTATATGCCAAAGGGCTTAAAAATTCTCGTCTACATCAACATAAAAACGACTCTCTCTCTGTTATAAAACAAGAGATCACAGGCTTTCATGACAAGAACTGTCAAAAAATAGAAAGTTTGCCAGATATTACCAAGCGCTTGGGCGAATTAGGATATCATTTAGAGCCTTTTGATTCAAAAGATGAAGAAGGACTTCATCAGATATTTCAAGAGGTCGTTAACTTAGACGCGCAATTTCTTTATGAATGTGGTTCCACCGACGAATTTAAGAGACACTTTTTTCCTTCGGATGGCCAAGTCTATGTTTGCCGCACTTTAGATGGAAAAGTGATAGGTGGTTTTTACCTGCGATCTAATTTTCCAGGCAGAGCAAATCATATTGCTAACGCTGCATATATGGTACGTGATAGCTACCGAGGCAAAGGCATCGGATCTCTTTTAGTGAAAGCGTCTCTACATCTTGCTAAAGCACTTGGCTTTCAAGCGATGCAATTCAACATGGTCTTTAGCAGAAACACTCACGCCATCAAACTCTATAAAAAACTAAAATTTAATATTATTGGCACTCTCCCAAAAGCCATTCGAAACCCCGATGGCAGTTATCAAGATAGCTATATCCTGCATCGTAACTTAGATCATTTAAATTAAGGATCCATATGTCAGAAGAAAAAGAAATTGTTTCTAAAGAAGAAACATTTGATAAGTTAGAAATTCGCTTAGGACGAATTATCAGCGCTGAAGAAGAGCCGACAGCTCCCAAAAAAGCTTATAAAATGAAAATAGATTTCGGAAAATTTGGAATTAGGACAAGCGTTGGTAGGTTTACTCAGCATTCTCTAGAAGAGATCAAAGACAAGCTTGTTTTAGGCATTTTAAACTTCCCGCCCAGACAAATTGGAGACGTTACTTCTGATGTCTTAGTGCTAGGAGTCCAATACCCTAAAGCTGACAGCGGGGAAGCGACTTTTGTAACTCCAGCAGCTTCAGCAAAAATCGGAGGAAAACTTTTTTGAAAATATGCGAGAGAGGGGACTCGAACCCCTACAAGATTTCTCCCACTAGCACCTCAAGCTAGCGTGTCTACCAATTCCACCACCCTCGCAAAGAGAGAGCGGCAAATTATAGCGAAAGGAATTCATATTTCACAAGAGCAAGTTCACTAACCCTATCGACAAAGAAAGGTTTAGCTATTATAATGGTGCCTATGAAACTTTTATTTAAATTACTTATTAAAACCTACCAATGGACTCTCTCCCCTCTGATGGGAAAGTGTTGCAGATTCTACCCCAGCTGCTCCAATTATGCCTTAGAGGCTTTCGACAAGCATGGGATTTTCAAAGGAACTTGGCTCGTTCTCAAACGACTCATAAAATGTTTTCCTTGGCATCCAGGGGGATGCGATCCAGTCCCTTAAGGGATTACCAAAGGCATTCCAACTTTAATTAAATCGCTATTTAAATGATTAGCCTCGCGCAAATCATCTAAAGAAACATTATTTCTTCTTGCGATTTTCCAAAGAGTGTCCCCATCTTGAACTAAGTAAGTTTTACGACGAGACGTAGAAGGAGAAGTAATCTCTTCTTCAGTGGATGCCGACGAAGTCGCTGCCGTTAAAGTTTGTACAGAGTCTATTTGATATTTTTGAGAAATTAACTGCACGGCTTCTGAATAACTGTATGGATTAGGCAATGTTAGTCCAAAATAATGATAAAGTAAGCGGCAAGCTTCTTGTCTTACCCAATCACTTCTATTTCCAAAAGCCAAATGAACCGCAAAGTTTTCAGCCAAATTTGTTTTATCTTCCAAAAGGCTTAGCAGGGCTACTATTTGCGAGTCGTCTAACTTTTTTAAAGCATAGCCAGCATCTATTTCTAAAATAAGGCGGGCCGCATATTGAGAGCCAAAGTTAAGGTATGCTTTTAGAAATTGAATGCGCAGCGCATTAGAAAAATCTTGAATTTGGTGGTGTTCAGAAATAAAGTTTTCTAATGTTTCCCAATTACCTTGAAGAATTATATTCAATAAAACTTCTTTTGAAATGGAGAGAGAACAAAATAATCCATCGATATACATAAATTCTTTACTGAGATAAAAAGCACTCTTTAAAGATTCATCGTTTATATTTTTTAATAATCGATTAAATAATCCATGACTTGTTTGTGGCCACTTTTCATTCTGGATAAAGGTTTGAATCAGCTTATATTGAGCATTGGTCACACCAGCAAATACTGGATATTCGTAAGTGCTTTTTGCAGCTCCCTGTAAAGGGACAAAGCGCAACATCGTTGCTTGCCCCATTAAAGCGCGATCAATATCCACATCATGTTGATGACAGAGAATCGATAAAGCTAAATCTCTTTCAGTAAATCCATCTTCAATGTGTTTATCTTGAGAAAGCAGGCTCACTAAATCTTGAAAGCTTTTTTCTGAATAATTAACGAGTGTTTGCTTGAGGCTAGAAGTTTCATCCACCTGCGTCATTAATTGAGTTTTATTTTTTGCCTTTGAATGACCCTCTTTACCTTTGACCGCATTAAAAACGATCGAGGTAATTAAGGCTAAATTTAAGGCAACGCTAAAAATCAGCCCTTGAGTTAGCCATTTTGAGTAGTTTGGGTTTTCTTTAATACTTCCATGTTTTGAAATTTCTTTTTGCGTGCTTTTAGCTTGCCCCATTTTCAACACCCTTAGGTTTTCTACAAAAAATAATTTAATCTTAGTACTATTCAACATAAATTTATTCTTTTCGTCAATCACCGAAATTTGATATAACACTTATCTTTTAATAAGTAAAAATACTTTATATGCAATTTAGTTTAAAATGGCTTCAAGTTTTTTTTAACAAACCTTTTTCCTCCTCGCAATTGGACGAAAAGCTCACCCGTGCCGGCCTTGAGGTTGATAGCATCACAAAGGTTCAGCCCCGTTTTGAAAAAGTGATTGTTGCATTAGTTAGAAAGACAAAACCTCATCCTGACGCAGATCGTCTTTGCATTGCCACAGTTTTTGATGGAAAAGAAGAGCTACAAGTTGTTTGCGGAGCCAAAAATTGCAGAGCTAATTTAATCACCGCCTTTGCCCCAGTTGGCGCATCCCTCATCGATGCCTCTGGAAAAAGCCATCTTCTTAAAAAAAGTACTTTAAGAGGGGTCGAGTCCCATGGGATGCTCCTTTCTTTAGAAGAGCTTGGTTTGGAAGAGCAAAGTGAGGGCATTGTTGAGCTTGATCCTGAATATGAGATTGGACAGGAACTAGCCCCGTTTGTGGAAGATGAAATTTTAGAAATTTCTTTTACACCTAACTTAGGCCATGCAATGAGCCATTTAGGGATCGCTAGAGAAATCGCTTGTCACTTGAATCTTCCTTATCATCTGCAAGAAATTTCTAAACCTTCATTGAGTTCTTTTAAAACGGAAGACAAGGTTCAAGTTAAAGTAATGGATTCTCAGCTATGCCCTGTTTATGGGTGTCGCTGGATAGAGAATGTAAAAATAGGTCCTTCCCCTCTTTGGTTAAGATTGAGACTTCAAGCTTGTGGATTAAAAAGCATTAATAATGTCGTCGATGTAACTAATTATATCTTACATGAACTCGGACAGCCCATGCATGCTTTTGATGCCGATCAAATCCAAGGCGATTTGATTTGCGTTCAAAAAGCAGATCGAAAGCTGTTGCTTTCTACTTTGGATGGTCAAGAAAGAAACATTTCCCCTGAGACGCTGCTGATCTGTGATCAAAATAGAGCTCTTGCAATTGCAGGTGTCATGGGTGGAGCTAACTCCCAAGTGGGAGCCGAGACCCAAAATATTTTACTAGAGGCTGCCCTTTTCAACCCAAGCTCAATTCGTAAAACAAGCAAAACACTAACCCTCTTTACAGAAGCTTCTAAACATTTTGAACGCGGTACCGATCCTCAAATGATTGGAAAAGCGTTAGATCGAGCTGCAGCTCTTATTGCCCATCTGGCAGGGGGAAATGTCTCTCAAAGTAATTTGATCATCTCATCGCTTGGAAAGGTTGATAAAAAAGTCAATTGTCGCCTCTCTCAAGTCAATCGCTTACTTGGAACTTCTTTGACACTCCCTGAGGTGAAAACTTACCTAGAAAAATTAGAATTTATCGTAAACATCATTGATGAAAACCATTGCATCGTCAGCGTTCCATCTTACAGAAATGATGTCCATTTAGAAGTAGACTTAATCGAAGAGGTCGCTAGAGCCCATGGGCTTCATCAATTGCAAAGCCAAGAGACAACCTATCGATTTAGTGAACTCCCAGATGGTCTCGTTTATCAAATGGAGCAAAAACTGCATTCTTCACTTTTACAACAGGGCTTACAAGAGGTCATTTCGTGTGATTTAATTAGCCCAGAAATGAATGCGCTTCAAGCTGATGAATCTGCAAGCATTGCAACACTCAACTATATGTCCAAAGAGCAATCGGTCTTGAGAGCCTCGATGCTTGCCAATCATTTGCAAATTCTCAAGCACAATCAAGACCACCAAAATCGCCCTATGCATATCTATGAAATCGGTAAGGTTTATACAAGAAAGGGAGAGTGTTTTGACGAAGTGGAAAAAGTAGCCATTGCACTGATGGGTCGTCAATCCCCCTATCATTGGTCTTCTAAAGAAAACAACTGTGACTTTTTTCATCTCAAAGGAATTTTAGAAAATATCCTTGATAGCTTACATATTGCTCCATACTATTTCCAAAAATCAGATTGCAAAAATTTACATCCAGGAACCCAAGCTGATCTCTTGATTGAAGAAGAAATAATTGGCACTTTAGGTGAGCTTCATCCCTCCATTTTAAGAAAAATGGGGATCAAAGAACCTGTTTTTTTTGCTGAATTTGCCCTCTCTCCTTTGGTTCCAAAAAGCTTAAAACCTCTTGATTTTCATGAAATTTCCTCATTCCCCGCTTCAGAACGTGATTGGACTTTTACTAGCTATGAAGTTCTTGAAATTGGACACCTTATGGAAGCAATTCGCGTCATTTCTTCTAGACTTTTAAAAGATGTTTTTTTGCTTGATTTATACCGCAGCGAGAAAATTGGATCCGATAAAAAAAATGTGACCTTGCGATTTGTTTATAGAAATGATAAAAAAACTATTTCTTTTGAAGCTGTCGAAATTGAACATGCTCGTATTATGAGTGAGGTTCAAAAAAAGATGAAAAATTTAATCATTCAACCTAGTTAAATGGAGCTATTATTTATGCTTAGGGTTCAGAAAAAGTATTATCCAGCCATTGTCGCATTCGCGCTCTGTCTATTAACCGCTTGTGGCAATCCCAACAACAACGCCATTAGCACCGTGTTTATTCACAAATATGGAGCAGCAATCACCGAAGATGATTGGGCTAATCGAGGTGGCAACGGGCAAGTTGTGACAACTTATAAAGATGGCACAACAATTACTGAAAATTATGTTGCCAATCTTTTAGAAGGCAAAACAACTTTTAGCTTCCCTCATAGCTCTGTCATTGCCAAAGAAGAAAATTACAGTCGAGGGCATCTGCTCTCTGAAACACTTCATTTTACTTCTGGAGTACCTAAGCAAAAAACAGAATACATCTCTGATGCTGAGCAACATGTGACAACATGGTTTCAAAATGGCAACCCTAGAAGCTTTGAAAAAATCGTAGACAGCCTTCTTCAAGAGGGAGAGTATTACACATCTTCTAATGACCTAGAATCAAAAATTCGTGCTGGTGTGGGTACTAAAATTGAACGCAATACTTACGGGGAATTCTTATCCAAAATTGAATATAAGGACGGCGAAAAGCAATTAATGACCACCTACCATAGTAATGGAGATCCAAAAGCCATTATCCCTTACCGCAGTGGACAAGTTCATGGCGTTAAGAAGCTCTTCTATATTAATGGAATTCCAGAACGCTTTGAAGAATGGACCAACGGAGTTCAGCAAGGGACAACGGTTCTTTTCAGAGACGGCCAACCTTATAGTGAGGCTCAATATGTTTCAGGAATGAAGAACGGTCTTGAATCTATAACGAATGACAAAGGTGATCTAGTTGAAGAAATTAACTGGAAAAATGACCTCATGCATGGGGAAAAGAAGCATTATATTAATGATTCGGTCCGTTTAGAATGGTTCTATAAAGGCAAAAAAGTAAATCATTCCGATTTTGAAAAACTAGCTGTTCATTAATTTTTAAATTAAATCAAAGGGTCTTTCATGAAACAATTTCAGTTTAAAAAAGGCCCTTTGATCTCTGCTTGCTTCCTGACTTCATCCACTCATATTTTAAAAATAACCCTATCGCATAGCCCCTCTTTTCAAGCTAAAATCGAAGGGCCAGCCAATGCTCCATTGGTTGATAAGATTTACCAGTGGCTAGAATGCTACCAGAATGGATCAGCGCTACCTAAGCTGCCTTTAGAAATCCCTCCTCTTTCATCTTTTGGAAACAAAGTCATTCACGCTCTTGCGAACGTGGCCTTTGGAGAGACTATTAGTTATCAAGGACTTGCTCTGAGAGCCTCTTCAAGTAGAGCCGCTCGAGCGGCTGGAAGTTACTGCAGAAAAAATTTATTCCCTCTTGTGATCCCATGCCATCGAATTGTTTTAGCCAATGGATCTATTGGTAATTTTTTATATGGCCCAAAGATGAAGCAAGAGATGTTAGATTTTGAAAGAGCTTCAAAAAACAACAATACCTAAAATAAAAAAAACCTGATCTTTTGACCAGGTTTTTAATGCGATCCATTTACTCAGAGATTAACTGCAACTACCACAGCAACACCCACAATTAGGTGTGGTTGCTTGATTTTGGTAAGAGCTACGGCGATAAGGTGTTCTAGGTGAGGAGCGATAAGCGCAGACGCCCGATTTTTTAGCGCTTGTGCAGGCTGTACCGCAGCTAGAGCAATTGGCATTACCACGACTTCTTGTGTTGCCTCTCGCACGGCGATTAGCTTTAGAGCAACACTTATTACATCCTGAAGATGAATATCCACAGCAGCAGGTATTGCAATTACAGCATGGCGCACAGCAACCTGTTGTTGTGCAGCAGCAAGCGCAGCATGCTGCATTATAGCCACAGCAGCAACTTGTTGTGCATGTATTTGAAGAATTGGAGCGACTTGAGGACCCACTTCTTGCTCTTGATTTGCAATTGCTAGATTTGCAGCTTCCAGAACCTGTCCAGCAACAATTGCAACATTGATTTTGATTAGAGTTTGATGGCTTTTTACTGTTGACGTAGTCACAGCCATTCGCAAAAACAAGCACGAGGGCCAATAACATGGCAGGCGCTATTTTAGCTTTGGTACGGTTTAGCATATTTCCTCCAGCCGGAATTAAAATAATTATAGGTGGAAGTTAAATTAAAAATATTTTTTCGTCAATTTGTTAAAACCAAAAATTATTTTAATTATTCAATTCGGATTCAGAATGATAATAATACCATTTTCTAAAAGGCTTATTAGAAAAATGAGAGGTAGGGCGTAAACGCTCAGCCGTGGTACATTGACTTGAGCAACAACCCGAATATTGGCTAAAACAGCTTCTGCAGCAGATAAACAAAAAGTTGCAGTCCATATTAGCGCAATTATAATAGGTATCGACCGCTTGATCACAATGATGGCATTTTGAAATGCATTTATCCTCTTGCCCTAGCTTTGCAATGAGCCTGTCGTCAAAAACAAACAACTTCCCATCCCAATGCTGATCCCCTTCTTGATGAGCATAGTTGATAATACCACCATCTAGCTGGTGAATATTTTCAAATCCGTTCTCTTTCATATAAGCAGAATAATACTCACAACGGATTCCTCCAGTACAATACATCAAAATTTTCTGATCTTTGCTCAAGCGACGATTTTCAATGAGCTCTTTTTGAGTATATTCTTTAAATTCTCTAAAGCTTTGACAATTTGGAAGTTCGGCTCCTTTAAAATGACCAATTTTCGTTTCATAATCATTGCGAACATCAATTAGGAGATAGTCTTCACTTTCCCCTTCAAGGTGTCTTTTCCATTCCTGAGGAGACATATGACGCCCCGCTTTCTTTAAGTCTACTGGCTCATCAAAGGCCACCAACTGCTTGCGATATTTCACGGTCATTTTAAAGAAAATATTTTCATGATGGGGCTGAATTTTCATTTGGATGTTTTCAAAGCCCGGCTTGCTTTGTACCCACTCAATATAGGCCTCACAATCACTCTTCTCTCCGCTCATTTGGCCATTAATACCCTCTTCTGAAATATAAAGGCGCCCTGTGACATCTCGAGTTTTAAAGAATTTTTTATGATCTTTGACCCAACCATGCGGATCATCAACAAAGCAGATATGATAATAAGCTAGAATTGAATATTCTTTTTCCATAAACTATTTAATTTATAATTCTTCGTAAATATAAAACCCTATTTTAGCTTAAAAATAAAGCCAAAAATATACTTGTTTAAAACTGGAAAGAGCGTTATCATTTCCCTTTTAAAAAATTAATGCCATAAATTCGGAGAAATAAATGTCACGATACAGAGGACCTATAAACCGCATTGCTCGTCGTTTTGGCGCAAATATCTTTGGCCGCGTTCGCAACCCTTTAATTCATAAGCCCAATCCTGCTGGAGTTCATGGAGCTCGCAGAAAAAAGAAATCAGACTATGGTCTTCAACTTGAAGAAAAACAAAAGCTTAAAGCTATCTACGGCATGCTTTCTGAAAAGCAGCTGGTAAACTATTTCGCTAAAGCTACTGCTAACAAAGGTCAAGTTGCTAACAATTTGATTGCTTTTCTTGAATGCCGCTTAGACAACGTTATTTATCGCCTTAAGCTTGCGCCAACTATTTTTGCCGCTCAGCAGCTCGTTTCTCATGGACATATCTTGGTAAACGGCAAAAAAGTCGATAGACGTTCATTTATCGTTGCCCCTGGCATGAAGATTTCTATTAAAGAAAAAGCTTCTAAGATTCCGATTGTTCAACAGGCTCTTTCTAATTCTAGCATCTCAATTCCTGACTATTTCAGTTTTGATGCTAAAAAATTAGAAGGTGAGCTTTTAAAAACACCTGAGCTAGACCAAATAAGTTTCCCGCTCCCTATTAATATTCAAACTATTTGCGACTTCTTAGCCCACCATAATTAATAAACAAACAAATTATTTTAATTTAGTTTTAGTTTTAGTTAAATTAAAATAACTGTTATTATTTCTCCTCAAACTTACAATTAATCGCCAAAGTTTTAACAATTAATTAGTTTTGAGGAGAATATGGGTTTACGTTCAATTAATACTACCAATCTTTACCCCACTAGTAATAGCGCATCAGTTGGCCCTACTTCCAACCATGCATCAAAAGCTACACTAGACACCAAAGGATATAGCTCATCTATCTCCGCTCTTTCTCCTTTGGAGAAAATTTCAGGCTTTAACCTTGCACTTACAGCCAGTGCCGCCATAGTTTCAGCATTTACTTTAACTTATTTTGTAACTTCTTCCATGCAAGGATCTGGTCCAGAGCTTCGGCCAGCAACACCTAACATAACTCAAAATCTAAGTCTTCCAGAAACCCCCATATTACCAGACCTAAATCAAACTTTTGGTCCATGCGAATACTATTTGCCAAAACCTTCATACCCAACATGGAATGCATCAAATGACATGTGTCCTTTGGCACTAGTTTCTCTTGTAACAGCAGACATCCCCCCTGCCCAGGTTTTAAAACCTATTGTCAATACCTCTGAACCTTTAGTGAATGTTTCCAAGACTCTGGTCAATATATCAAACAATGTCTCTTCATTAAATCCTTTATATCTATTCTTTTCTTCATCTTGCCCCAGCACAAATAAGAAGACCTCCCCTTTACTACCCCTTTCTACAACATCCCCTTCTTTGAGTCCTGTTAATGAGCTTTTAGAAAAGACTGTTTTTTCTATTAAACGCAATTTAGATGCTATAGATCGACCTTTTGAAAGTGACATTGAAAGAATTATCCGAGATCTTTTTAGATCTCCTACTCACTACTCTATTTGGCATCATAATACAGGTTACACGGCCTATGTTGTTTCCCTTTTAGCAAAATTGCAAGAACCACAGGTTTGTAAGCAATTACAAGTTTTTATTAGTTCAACGACCGATGATATTCCTCCTCTGGAAAAACCAACCTTCAAAGAGCTCTTTACAAATTACATAAGTCAATCAGGGCCGTTTCGACAAGAGACAAAAGCTGTTCTTGAAGAGGCGTCTCAAAATTGCCAGACTGATTTGCTTCAATAGAAATTATGAAGAGTTTCTTTTTAGAAAAGGAAGATAGTGCAAAAGTGCTAAGATTTCGCGGACTCTAAAAATAGCTGCCAAACTAAAGAGAAAGCTTAAAAAAATACTCACTTGCCATAAGAAAATTTGCCCTTGTATTTTAAAGCCTCTTGGAAAGTAAAGTAACCCATGATTCCCCGCACTCCAGACAATAGATAAATAATAGCTCGCTGCCGCACAAATCAAACAAAGAACGATGATTTGCAAAGCGGAGCTTAAAAAGCGCTTAAACTTTTTAAATGCGACGCCTTGTGTTAAAAAATAAAATAGATAAATAGCCTGGACCCAACTACTGATGGAAGTAGCTAAAGCAACGCTCCAGGTTGGCCATCTTAAAACTAAGGCAAAAAGGATATTTAAAATAACATTGAGAACAAGCGCCATGATGGAAGCGCGAGTGGTGCGATCGTAATTATTTTGCACATAAAACGCAGGTCCTAAAATCAAAATAAGCCCTTGTGGCAAAAGTCCTAAAACATAGCCCCATAAACAATAAGTTGTTTCTGTGGCAGAGATAAAATTAAACTCCCCTCTTCCATAAAGCAAGTTCACGCAAGCGGGTGCTGCCAGCATTAATGCCGTAAGGCAAGGCATTAAAAGGCCTACCGCTCGGCTGAGTGAAAAGTTTAGTAGATGCACATAATCATCATGACTACGATTAAAAGCGCGAGCTAGTGAAGGTAAAATCGCTCCAGCCATGGCAACTCCAAACAATGCTAAAGGAACTTGCTGAATTCGGATGGCATACCAAAGATAGGCTGGTCCCTCCAAACTTACAAGCCGAGAAAAAAGAGCATCTAAAGCACTGTTAATTTGCGTAGTTGAAACGCCAATAATTCCAAGGCCTAAAGGTTTCGCAACTGTATAAAAGCTAGATTTAAAACGACTTAAATTAAATTTCAAATTCTCTAAAAAATGACTCTTTAAACAACTATAAACCTGTGGCAAAAGCAGACACATTTGAGCCGCAAGGCCCACTAAAATCCAAATCGATAAGTGAAACATTGCTCGATCAATAGCTTGATTTTTTAAAAACCAAACACCCGCAATCCAAAATAGATTAAAGACCGCAGGCGATAATGCTGGGAGAAAAAATACATTATGACACTGCAGTAATGAACTACAAAAGGCTGCATTACAAATAAAAAGTAAGGAGGGCAATAAAATCATCGTCAAAAAGATAATTTGAGCATTAGCAGGGCTCAAAATGTTTCTTGATAAAAGCCCCCCAAGGAGAAGTTCACAAAAAACGATAAGCACAGTTAAAGCAATGCCCAGAAGAATGGATAAATCGATAAAAAAGCGACTTGCCTCTCCCTCTGATTGAATACGTATCTTTTCATATGCTGGAACAAAAGCCGCATGCATAGCTCCCTCTCCAAAAATCCGCCGCAGAAGACTTGAAAAGCGAAACGCAACCATCAATGCAGCGATGGCGGCGCTCGACCCAAAGGCATAGGCTGTTAAAACATCTCTTAAAAGCCCCGTGACACGACTTAAGATCGTCCCTGAAAAAAAGACTTGCGTCGAGCGCTCAATAATTTTTTTTTCAGCAAACGTCATAATAGTTGTAAAGATTTTCTTAAAAACGGAGACATAAAAAGCCAAATGAAACTTATTGTCAACATATCAAATCATTGATAATCTATTTGTTCTATTCAAAGCAAAATATTTTCATGGAAGTATTGATAGGTGCTCATACATCTGCGTCAGGCGGCGTTCATAACGCTCTTATTCACGGGGAAGAAATTGGCGCTAACACTATCCAATTATTCACCAGCAATCAAAAGCAATGGCAAGGAAAAAAATATTCTCAAGAAGAATTAGATCAATGGTTTGAATACCGAGATAAAACCCAGATTAAAAAGATCATGAGCCATGACAGCTACCTGATCAATTTAGGGTGTCCTAATGAAGAAAACCTAGTTAAAAGTCGAAAAGCATTTTCTCAAGAGATTGAGCGTTGTAATCTTTTAAAAATCTCGTATCTTAATTTTCATCCAGGGGCTGCCCTTGATAGCAGTGTGGAGCAGTGCCTTGAGACCATTGTAGAAAGTTTAATGCTCGCCCGCCCGTTATTAATTGACTCGGATCTTAAACTGCTAATTGAAGCTACAGCTGGGCAAGGCTCGACAGTGGGACATTCTTTTGAGCAACTAGGATACATAATCGAGCAAACAAAAAATGAGCTTCCAATTGGAGTCTGCATTGATACTTGCCATCTTTTTGCGGCAGGTTATGATCTCTCTACAAAAGAAGCCTGGGAAGCCACCTTAAATAAATTTGATAAGTCTGTAGGCCTTGATTTCTTATATGCCATTCATGTCAATGATTCCAAATATGGTTTAGGATCGCGTAAAGACAGGCACGCACCTCTTGGAGAGGGTGAAATCGGCATTGAGGGTTTTAAAGCGATGATGAGACATCCCAAACTAAAACATCTACCTAAATATTTAGAAACTCCAGGTGGTATGGACGCATGGAAAGATGAAATATTATTGCTTAGGAGTTTTTTAAGCACATGATTGAGGAAATGGTTATGACAAACACAAAAATAAAATATTTAATTCAAGAAGATTCAACCTATAAACCTGGCGCATCAGTCATGATTCAAGGATGGGTTCGCACACTTCGAGATCAAAAGCAATTTGCTTTTATTGAACTCAATGATGGAAGTTGCCTTGCCAATATCCAAGTGATTTTAAAAAATGATCTTCCTAATTACAGTGACATTATTGCTACAGTTTCAACAGGAGCAGCTCTGAAAATAGAAGGTCATCTTGTCGAAAGTCCAGGTAAAGGGCAAAATATTGAAATTGCTGCTAGCAAGATTGAAATTGTAGGCCTCTGTGATGAAAGCTATCCTTTGCAAAAGAAACGACACTCATTTGAATTTTTAAGGACGATTGCTCATCTAAGAGCTCGAACTAATACTTTAGGAGCAGTCTCCCGTATTCGCAATGCTCTTTTTTTCTCCTCTCACCGCTTTTTCCAAGAACGCGACTTTATTTCTGTACAAACTCCTATTATCACCGCTTCAGATTGTGAAGGGGCTGGAGAGATGTTTCGCGTCACCACCCTGAAAGAGGGAGAAAAAGATCCTGCTAACGACTTTTTTGGAAAATCAGCTTATCTGACAGTATCAGGACAGCTCAATGCAGAGGCCTATGCGTTGGCCCTTTCCAATGTTTACACTTTTGGTCCCACTTTTCGAGCTGAAAATTCAAACACCTCTCGTCACCTTGCAGAATTTTGGATGTTAGAACCTGAAGTGGCTTTTGCTGATTTAAAAGATATTTACACGCTCGCTCAAGACTATCTGCAATATGTGCTCAGAGATCTTTTAAACCACCATATGGGCGACTTAAGTTTGTTTAATCAATTTGTGGCTCCAGGACTGATTGAAAAGCTTGAGCAAGTAGCCACCAAACCTTTTGAAATTTTAGAATACACTGAAGCAGTACGTATTTTAGAAAAAACAAAACACAAATTTGAATTTCCTATTTACTGGGGAGTCGATCTTCAATCTGAACACGAGCGCTATCTTGTCGAAGAACATTTTAAAGGCCCTGCTATCGTGATTAACTATCCTAAGCAAATTAAAGCCTTTTATATGCGCAATAACGAAGATGGTAAAACATGTGCTGCCATGGACGTTTTGTGTCCAGGAATCGGAGAGATGATTGGGGGTTCTCAACGTGAAGAACGCTATGACGTTTTAGTTGAGAAAATTCAATCGATGAAACTCGATGTAGAAGCCTATCAGTGGTATTTAGACTTGCGTCGCTTTGGTGGAGTACCTCATGCAGGATTTGGTCTCGGATTTGAAAGACTGATTCAATATGCAACAGGAATGGAAAATATCCGCGATGTGATCCCTTTTCCAAGAGCTCCCAAGCAAGCAGAGTTTTAAATTACTGACAAAAATTTTTCTACTTTTTTGTTTTTATTGCTAAAAATTTGCCTCTGTAAAGAGACGGCCTCCCCAATTTGTTTTTCCATTTCGATATGATTATAAGAATGGAGTTGGCAGGCCTCTTTAGCTATCTTGCTGATTTGATCAATATTAAAAAGTTGAATGTTGGGCGTTTTGCCAACACTTGGACAAACATTTCTTGGAACACTTAAGTCGATAATCATTTTTGGTTTAGAGGCAGAAACACAAGCATTTTGGATTAAATATTCATAAGAATGAGTCGCGACGACAACCCCATCATAGTCGACCCAATTCTCTAGCTTATTCCAGGGCAAAAACCCTATCTTTAATTTTTGTGCAATTTCTAAGGCTTTTTTTTCACTTCGATTTGTTAAACTGACAGCATAATTTGCATTGTTCATTTTTCCAATGATTTGTAAATTAATCTTAGAAGCTCCTACAAACAAAATTTTGGGTTTTGCTGAAACCATTCGCAACTCATTTTGTAGTTTAAAGACCGTGTCTACAAAATTGGGATTCTTCGTTTGAATCGGAATTTTTTGACGCAGTTCTTTGCTAATTTTTAAACTTTTTTGGAAAACAAAATGTAACTCTTTAGAACATGTGCCATTTTGTTGAGCCGCTTGATAGGCCTGTTTCACCTGTCCTTGAATCTCTGTTTCTGCAAAAATAGCACTGTCAAGTCCGCTGGTTACTTTGACTAAATGCTCAAAGCAATCTTTTCCAAAGTAAGAATAGAGCTTATAGCGCGAGCTTTGATTATATTCAGAGGTAAAATCATGAAGTAAATGACTGTGGGTTTCTGTTAAACTCGGAGAATGGAAATAAACCTCAAAGCGATTACAAGTCATCAGAATCACTTTGGAAAAGGGATGCAAAAAGCGTTGAAATTGCATCCTTTCTAAATTTTTAACTAAGGTCTCTCTAAAATTTAAATCAGCGCTTTTATAATTTACGCCAATAATTCCAATATCCATTCTATCACAAAGTGATGTTCAAAAAATTGCTTATAAAAAAGAATTCCTTTCTTGACGAGCTTTAATCTCTTTTTCGTCAAAAGCTGCTTTTAAAAGCTAGATCACTCTAAACCAACGAGCATTTGCTGCAATTGATCAAGTCCCAGCCACTCTTTATTATTATCGGAGCGGTACTCAAAACCTTCGCCAACTCCATTTTCAAATTGATTAGGATAACTATTAGGTTTAACAACGTAGTGATCGGGATATTCTGAAGCAAATTTAGCCTCTTCTTGAGTAATTAAATGTTCATGAAGCTTTTCTCCAGGACGTATGCCATAAGTTTTTAAAGGTAAGTGAGGCGCTAGTACTTTGGCAAGATCTGCAATTTTCATACTGGGCAATTTGGGCACAAAGATCTCTTCACCTTTCATCATTACAAAACATTGCATGACAAACTCTGCAGCTTGCTCCATCGTAATCCAAAAACGGGTCATTCGTCCATCGGTGATGGGCAAAAATTCGGCGTTATCTTTAATTAGTTTTTGCCAACGTGGCACTAAGCTTCCTTTGGAACCCAGTACATTACCATAGCGGACAACGGAAAATTTAGGTTCTTCTCGATCTCCTACGTAGACTTTTCCAGATAAAATGAGTTTATCGGCACATAATTTAGTAGCCCCATAAAGATTCACAGGAGCTGCAGCTTTATCTGTTGAAAGAGCAATAACTCTCTTTACATTGGATGAAATGGCCACATCTAAGACATTCATCGTTCCAATGATATTGGTCTTAATAAATTCAGTCGGATTATATTCGGCTACCGGAACTTGTTTGAGAGCCGCAGCATGAACAATATAGTCTACATCTCTAAATGCAAGATAAAGTCTTTCTTTATCACGAATATCTCCCAAAAAATAACGAAGACAAGGCAACCGAAAAATGGGTGATGAATCTTGCATTTGACTGTGTTTCCACTCATCTCTGCTAAAGACAATCACTTTTTTAGGCTTACTTACTTGCAATAGCTTATAAATAAACGCTTGGCCAAAACTTCCAGATCCTCCTGTAATTAAAATAGTTTTGTTGGTAAAAAAAGTATTATAATCTATCATTCTTTGGTCTTCCTTGATAAAAAGTCTCCTTTTACTCAGAATGAAGTTTTTTTAAAACTAATACTTTTCAAACTCTATGACTAAAAAGTACGATGAATCTACCATTCAAACTCTAGACGCCCTTTCTCACATCCGATTGCGCACGGGAATGTATATTGGCCGGCTCGGAGATGGCTCGCATTCCGATGATGGTATTTATATTCTAATGAAAGAGGTCATGGATAATAGCGTCGATGAATTCATTATGGGTAATGGGGATAAAATCCTGATTCGCTATGACGTTAAAACACAAAAGATTTCTGTGCGCGATTATGGTCGGGGCATTCCTCTTGGCAAAGTCATCGATTGCGTCAGTAAAATTAACACTGGAGCAAAATACAACAGTGATGTTTTCCAATTCTCTGTGGGACTTAACGGCGTTGGAACCAAAGCGGTTAATGCGTTATCTAAAGAATTTACCGTTCGCAGTTTTCGAGATAAAGAATTTATGGAAGCGAGCTTCTCTCAAGGGAAGCTATTATCACAAAAAAGTGGTAAGACAACCGAAAAGAATGGAACCTATATTGAGTTTATCCCCGACCCTGAAATTTTTAAAAAATTTAAGTTTGAAGAAGAATTTATTATTAAAAGGTTGTGGAACTATGCTTACCTGAATCAAAATTTACTCATTGATTACAATGGCCTTCATATCTGCTCTGAAAAAGGTCTTCTAGACCTTCTTAATAATGAGGTCAAAGAGGACAGGCTTTATGAACCTCTTCACTTTAGAACTAAAAAATTAGAGTTTGCTCTGCTGCATACGCAAAGCTATGGGGAAAGTTATTTTTCCTTTGTCAATGGTCAATATACATCTGATGGAGGAACACACCTCTCGGCCTTTAGAGAAGGTATTTTGAAAGGGGTTAACGAATATGCCAAACGCAATTTCCAAGGAGTAGACCTTCGAGATGGGATTATTGCAGCAGTTCTTGTTCGAATTGAAGAACCTATTTTTGAATCACAAACAAAAAATAAGCTGGCCAACACAGAAATACGAGGTCCTTTAGTCCAAGAAGTCAAAGCAGCTATGGCTGATCTTCTTTATAAAAATCAAGAGGCTGCCAAACAAATCATTGAGCGAATCACTTTCAATGAAAAATTGCGCAAAGAGCTCTCTGCCGTTAAAAAAGAGGCCAAAGAGAGACAGAAAAAGATTTCTTTTAAGATTCCAAAGTTACGTGATTGTAAATATCACTATTCAGAAGTGAGTGAAAAAGGCCTTCAATCAATGATTTTTATCACAGAAGGAGATTCTGCTTCCGCTTCGATTGTAGCATCAAGAGATCCCCTCACTCAAGCTGTCTTTTCTCTCAGAGGAAAGCCTTTAAATGTTCATGGTTTGAAGCGTGACCAACTCTATAAAAATGAAGAGATGTTTAACTTAATGAATGCTTTAAATATCGAAGAAGATATTGACAATTTGCGCTATAATAAAGTTGTTTTAGCAACCGATGCAGATGTCGACGGGATGCATATTCGCAATTTGCTAATCACCTATTTTTTAACTTACTTTGAAGCGCTTGCTATTAATGGTCATCTTTACATTTTAGAGACCCCTCTTTTCAAAATCAGACACAAAGATCAAATTCATTATTGCTATAGCGAAGAAGACAGAGACGAGGTTCTTTCAAATATAAAAACTAAAAACGTTGAAATTACCCGCTTTAAAGGACTTGGAGAAATTTCCCCGAATGAGTTTAAGCAGTTTATTGGAAAAGACATGCGTCTGCTATCGATCGCTGTTGCCAATTACAGTGACATTAAAAGTTCTTTAGAATTTTATATGGGTAAAAATACTCCCGATAGAAAACAATTTATTATGGATAATCTTATTTCGGATTTGGAGCGGATATAATCATGGATGATTTAAAGCAGTTAATGCGCACCAATTATTTGCAATACGCCTCCTATGTCATTTTGGATCGAGCTATTCCCGATGCAATTGATGGATTAAAGCCCGTCCAGCGCCGCATTTTACACATGCTGATGCAAATAGATGATGGTAAAATGCATAAAGTAGCTAACGTTGCAGGCCAAACCATGGCTCTCCATCCCCATGGAGATGGACCGATTACAGATGCTCTGATTAACCTAGCCAACAAGGGTTATCTTTTAGAAACTCAAGGAAACTTTGGCAATCTCTACACGGGTGATCCTGCAGCTGCTGCAAGATACATAGAGACTCGCCTTTCTCCCCTTGCAAAAGAGACGCTCTATAATAAAGATATCACTGACTATCTCCCTTCCTATGATGGGCGCAATCAAGAACCTGTGAGCTTACCTGCAAAAATTCCTCTGGTTTTATTGCAAGGAGCCGAAGGAATTGCCGTTGGAATGTCGACCAAAATTTTACCTCATAACTTCAAAGAACTCCTTGAAGCGCAAATCGCTATTTTAGAGAAAAAACCCTTTAAAGTTTTTCCTGATTTTCCCACTGGCGGCGTTATGGATGTCTCTGAATATGATTTAGGAAGAGGAAAAATCAAAGTTCGCTCTAAAATTGATATTGTAGACACTAAATCGATTGTCATTCGTGAAATTTGCCCAGGCACTACGACTGAATCTTTAATTAACTCCATTGATGAAGCAGCCAAAAAAGGAAGAGTGAAGATTGATGCAATTAACGACTACACTTCTGATAAAGTAGAAATTGAAATTAAGCTTCCTCGCGGAGTTTATGCAACAGACATCTTAGATGCTCTTTACGCCTTCACACAGTGTCAAGTTTCTATTAACTCTCAAATCCTTGTAATCAAAGATAAAACACCTTGGGAAACCAATGTCAATGAACTACTTCATTTACATACAGAAACGCTCAGAGGATTTCTAAAAAGAGAGCTTGAAATTTCTTTGGAAAAATTGCTTCGCAAAGTGTTTGAAAAAACTTTAGAGCAAATTTTCATTGAAAATCGAATGTATAAAAAAATTGAAACGATCAAGCTCTATGAAAAAATCCACGAATCTATTGCCGATCAACTTAAACCTTTTCATCGCAAATTAAAAAAAGTTCCCGACTATGAAGATCGCGAGAGGTTGCTAAACATCCAAATTCGCAGAATCTCTAAATTTGATATTGATCGTCATGAAGACGAAATCAAAGAACTCCAAGTACAGATCGGCGAAGTAGAAAAAAACCTACAAAATTTAACTCGTTTTACGATTGCGTACTTAAAACAACTGCTTAAAAAATATGGCCCTTTGTTTCCTAGAAAAACGGAGATCCACGAACTTGAAGAGATTGATCGCAAAAAAGCCATTGAAAAAGAAATTAAAGTCTTTGTAGATCTAAAGTTAGGTTATATTGGAACCAAGGTTGACGCAGAAGTTGAATATAAATGTTCTAACTTAGATCGTTTTGTCCTTTATTTTGATGATGGAACATATAAAGTAATTGCTCCTTCTGAAAAAGACTATGTCCTCTCTAACAATCAACTCCTTTATGCTGCCCCTCTTGACAAAGAAGGTGTGATGTCATGCATTTATCATGACTTAAAAACAAAGCTCTCTTTTGCCAAGCGGTTTACTGTTTCAAAATTTATTCTCAATAAAATTTATTCCTACACCGAAGAAGGTTCCAAAGTAGATTTCTTATCCGATGAAAAAAAATCGAAGGTGACTCTTTTCTTTGAGCCTCAGCCAAAGCTCAAACAAAAGAAGATGGAGTTTGACTTTGAAGATATTTTAGTAAAGAGCGTTTCTGCAAAAGGTAAGCGTATTTCCAATAAAGCAATTCGCAAAATTTCATCCAGTGGCAAAGAACTGCCAGAGAAAGAGCAACTTACCTTTGCTTAATCCTTTGGATACTCTAGCTCAAGCTATTTAATCCTTTTGCTAGAGAATGTCTCTATTTGCTGAGATTGGTAGAAGCCCGCTCTTGATTTAAATTTGATTGAATAAATAAGTCAGAATTCCTATCAAAAGCTTTTCAGAGCAAGCTACCTGAGGTCAACGCATGGTCGGTAAAATTCAACCAAAAATACCTAATAATGATGATTTTAACAATCAATCTGCAAGTGGGGTGAATCAATATGGGCCCTCAGGAGCCAGTAGCCCTGACCAATTCCAAAGCTATATGAACGATGGGATGACTCAAGGAGTTGATAGCTCAAAATCGACTCAGAGCCCTATGGAGATGATGGCTCAGCAACAAAGATTCAATTTTGGCCCACCTACTGCCACCCAAGGTAGCACTGCAGCCCCTGAAAACTTTGGTCCTCCTGGGATTACCCAAACAACTTCAGAGCAAAATTCCTTTGGAGCCCCTGGTTTTCAAGCACCGCCAAATCAAAATCCTACCCAAGGACAGCAAGGAAACTCTGCAAATTCTCTTCCATCCCAAGTTGGAGCCCCCACTTCCACTACCCCTCCACCATCTTCACAGGCACCTTCTTCAAATAATAATTTAAGTTCCGGTAGTTCAACATCATCTGGCGGGCAGCAGCCCATTCCAACGTCTTTATCGAAAAAAAAGTCTTACAAAACTGTCGAGAATATGGAGATCAATGCCATGATGCAAAATGTCATTACTCATATGAAACTGAAAGACCCCGATCCAACAGCCTGGAATTAACCCTTGTTTAAATTCTCTTTTACACATATAATATTTTGATCTTTAACATTTTATATTAATCGATGAAAAACAAACTCGACACTTTTATCGTTGACGAAGCCACTGAAGACCGAATCGATATTTTTTTAGCAAAACGCTACAAAGAATATTCCAGGTCCTATTTTCAAGAGCTCATTGAAAAAGAACAAGTGCTGCTAAATGGCAATCCTCTCAAAAAAAGAGAAGTTCCTTCGATAGGTGATCAAATCTTGGTTCACTTTAAAAATAGACCAGGGCCTGATTTGTCCCCTCAAGCGATCTCGTTAGACATTTTGTATGAAGATGCTCATTTAATAGCCATCAATAAACCGGTAAACATGGTCGTTCACCCAGCACCGGGTAATTGGTCTAATACTTTTGTGAATGCCCTGTTAAACCATTGCTCTCTTCCTGAAACTTCTGATGTTAGACCAGGTATTGTTCACAGGCTCGATAAAGAAACTTCGGGTGTTTTAATTGCTGCTAAAACAGATTTAGCCCATCAAAAAATCTCTGAACTTTTTGCATCTCGGCAAATGCAAAAAGAATATGTAGCCATTGTCATTGGCAAAGTCGTTTCTCAGACGATCAACCTGCCTATTAAACGCTGCCCTATTCACCGCAAAAAAATGATCGTTTGTCCAGAGGAAGGGAAAGAAGCTCTTACTGAAGTTGAGCTTTTGGGATTTAATGGCAACCTCAGTAAATTACTGTTAAAGCCCAAAACAGGTCGAACTCATCAAATTCGTGTTCACCTTAAGCATTTAGGCAATCCTGTTTTAGGCGACAAACTTTATGGGAAAGCCTCTATCAATGAGCGTTACAAAGCCGATCGACATTATTTACATGCAAAAAAACTTTCCTTCATCCATCCTATCACTGGCGAACCTCTAACTTTAGAAGCTCCCCTCCCTAAAGAGATGGAAGAAATGTTTTTATGCGGTTATTGATTCAAAGAGTCCTTTCAGCCTCTGTAACCATTGACAATCAAATTCATGCTCAGATTGGAAAAGGATTACTTCTTTTTCTAGGTGTACACAAAGATGACACCCTAGAGCATGCAAAATGGCTCGCTCAAAAATGCGTGAGTCTTCGTGTTTTTGAAGATACAAATCAAAAAATGAATCTATCGATTGATCAAACTGGTGGAGAGATTTTGATCATTAGCCAGTTCACTTTATACGGTAACTGCACTCAAGGACGACGCCCTGAATTTACTCAATCAGCTTCCCATTTTGAAGCTAAAAAACTCTATGTTGATTTTATTGAAGAAATGAAAAAGCTTTATCCAAAAATAAAAACGGGAGTCTTTGGAGCCGATATGAAAGTAGAACTGATCAATGATGGTCCTGTTACTCTGATTCTCGAAAAATAAATTTACAGATTAAAAATCCCATTGAACGCCTACATAAGGGGCAAACTGATAGACCATTTTCACTCTAAATGGCCCACTAATTCCTGTCGTTAAAGCCCCTTGTTGATCAAGCTGTCCGATGTTACGAGCTTGCCCCCACTGATTATATTTACAGCCGAGATTGACTGAAAAAAGGCCTCCAGGATAAGCACTTCTTATATGCATCCCCGCATCGATCATCCAAACGGCATTAGCACAAATTTTGCTTTGCAAAGGTTGTTGTGTGATGTAGTTGATAAAACCTTCATCATACTGAATATGCTGAACTTTAGCGTCCCAGGTTTGCCAGCCCACACCGACTCCTAATCCTAAGTAAGGAGAGGTTGCTGTTCCTTTAAAGATCATCGCAAAAGGAAGTTCTAGATAGCCTTTAGCTAAAATAGCATCGAGCTCAAGACTAGAGCGAAAGGTTGCTTTAGTTAAAGAATTACTCGTAAAAGTTGGTAACTGGCCATCTTGTGGTTCTGTTTGTACAAAGACTCCCCCCTGATGTTGATATGAGAGAGCCGCTTTCAACCAATTATTAAAGCGATACCCGAGCAAATATTCATAAAGAGGTGTTTTATTATATTGTAGTTTGCCAGTGTCTGTGCTGCTAGTTGTTTCAAAATTAAAGTCACTTGCTGGAATACCATCTAGCGTCATGGAAGCTCCGGAGAAATATAAAAAGCCCACTCCCATATTAAATTGAGTCCAGACACTGCGTTTGATTTGGATATTGCGCGAAGGGGTAAAAAAAGCTCTCCAAGTATTTGGAGTGTTTTCACCAATCATAAAGAAGTTTTTACCACTGTATCTATTCACTGGGAAGTTCATATTTACTCCAAGATATGGAGCAAAAGAATAAACGTTCTTAATGCAAAGAGGTCTTTGCAGAAACTGTTTATTCCCCCCTTGCTGACTTAAAAGTCCGATGTTGCGAGCTTGTCCCCAATAATTAAACTTTAAACCGGCAATGACTGAAAAGTTGATGTTAGGTAATAAGCTTTTCATTTTTAGCCCTGCATCAATGAGCCAAACTGCATTAGCCGATGTTTTTTGCTTTAAAAAACAGGGGTTATTATTTCGTCCATTACCGGTAGAAATTAACATATCCTGAATTGTCAAATTCACCCACGATTGCCAACCTGGTCCTATCCCTGCTCCAACAAAAGGGGCAAAGTTGATATTTTTCCAGATCATCGACCAATGAGAGTCATAAAAAACTCTGAGCATGATTGAGTTTAAGTTTAAATTGGCAGAAAGGCGATAAAAATGTTCCTCATCCACTCCCGTGGTGGCCGCTACGGCAGTTTGCCAATTGGACTGCACGGAAACTTGGCCTTGGGATTGTGCTGAAATACCCGCTCTGAGCCATGGGCGAATTCTCCACCCGACGATATACTCAAATAATGGAGTTCTGTTGTAACTAAATCCACCTCTAAGTGGACCAAACTCTGTAGGACTTCCTATTGTGGGAGTAGCTGTAGGTCCGTTAGCAACCAAGATACCTTTGACATTTTCAAAATATAAAAAGCCAACGCCTACATTAAATTGTGTCCAGATGCCTGGGTCCGCAAATTGATTTGCTTTGGTCCAAAATGGAACCCAGGAGTCTGCACTGCGCCCATTGACAAAAGTTGGTGGCACTGGAACGTAACAACTTGGGGGGAAATTCCACTGCGCGCCTAAATATGGGGCAAACGAATAAACTGTTTTAATACTAAAAGGATGATTTAGTCCTAAGGGAAGCTGCCCTTGGTCATCAAGACCACCGATGTTGCGAGCTTGTCCCCATTGATTGTATTTACAACCAATAACTACAGAAAACTTTTGTCTGCGAATGGCATCTTGCAAGCGTAGGCCCACATCTACCATCCAAACTGCATTGGCACTCGTTTTATCATTCAAAGCTAAATAGCGATTTCTAAATAGAGGACTCACATCTAAATATTGCGCTTGAACTTGAGTCCAACTTTGCCAACCGGCTCCAACTCCTGTTGCTAAATAGGGTGTTGTGGCCAGATTTTTGATGACGAGTGCAAAAGGAAGTTCAAAATAGACTTTGGCCATGATCGCATCTAAATTCAAATCAGCAACTAGTCTTGCGCGGCCACTTGAGTCATTTGTTGGTATCAAAGCTTCTGTACTAATATTCACTCCCCCTTGGTGTTGATATGATAGGGCAAACTTAAACCAAGGCAAGAGTCGATAACCAATTAAAGCTTCATACAGTGGTGTTCGATTATACTGTATCGTTCCGCGAAAGGGAACATTGTCAAAATTGGGCAATGGAGATTGAAAGTTTAATGTTGGCGCTCCTCCCAAATTGGATTTAATATCACTAAAATATAAAAAACCAACCCCAACGTTGAATTGAAAAAAAGGACTTGATTTTTCTTGGATATATTTCATGGGAACAAAATGGGGTGCCCATTTTGTTTCTAGCTTAGCGCTCGCAACTTTTTGTTCTTTTTTACTCAAACATTGTTTGGCAATTATTTTTCTTTGTTTTCTTCTAGCTGATTGGGCCATGTAACTCAAGTATTGGTCTTGATTGAGGTTGAGTTCTGAAGCGTACTCACCCATTAAACCTAAAGGAATTAAGGTTAAAGCAGACAAAAAATACTTCGTTTTTTTGCTAGTAAAAAATCTTTTCATTTTGCACTAATTTGTTTTTTATACAAACTTTTTCTCATGAAAGATTTTTTATTTTTAAAGCAATACATTTTTAAAAAATAAAAAGAAAAAAGTTTTAGAATTATCTAAACTAACTACTATCAGTGCGCTAAGAAACTTCTAATTTAAAAATTCCATTGTGCTCCAAGATATGGAACAAATGAATAGACAAACTTAACCTTCAAAGGTCTCACAAGCCCATAATTGACAACTCCTTTTTGTTGGTCAAGCCATCCAATTTGACGAGCTTGCCCCCAACCAATAAATTTGGCACCAAGGCGAAGTGAAAAGTTTAAATTTGGCAAAACACTTCGCAACGTAGCTCCACAGTCAATGAGCCAGACAGCGTTAGCAGAGATTTGTTGCTTCAACACTTGTGCGCTTTGCTGTGAAAGGAGAAGTGGATCTACACGTGTTTCAACATACACTTTATTATTAGCCCAGGTTTGCCAATCAGGTCCGACAGCGAGAGCTAAATAAGGGTTATAGGCAATCGTTTTCCAAATGAGTGAGCATGGGGTGTTAAGGGAAATCCTTGCCAAAATAGCGTCTAATGAGAGTGTTGAACTAAAGATATAAGCAGGGCTTGATCCAGCAACACCTGGAGTCGAGTGACCTACATGATATACTTGGCGATCTGTTTGAATTTGAACTCCCCCTTGATGGAGATAATCCAGCGAACCACTAAGCCAGTGAAGAATCTTCGCTCCAAAAGAAAGTTCAATAGCAGGCGTTCGATTATAACCCAGTTTTCCTTGAAGTTGACCTGTCGCACTTCGATTCGAGGTGGCTCCTATTGATTCCAAAGAGGTCAACTGTAAATCGGCGGTAATTTGTGAGAAATATAAAAAACCAACTCCCACATCGACATTAAAAAAATATCCTTGAACCGGTTCTAAATATCGATTCTTGATGCAATAAGGTTGCCAGCTATTAATGATCTCTTGATGTCCTCTTTTGCGATAAACCTTTTTGCGTTTTCGTATTTGCGATCGAGCCACGAGACTTTGAAAGTCAGGTTGAGATAAAATGGAATGAGGTTCTAACTCTTGTTTTTGACCTGGTGAATCATCTTGAGCAAAAGCAAAAGAAGATAAAAAAGCAACTGAAACAAGAAGCAATAAGAGTTGCTTGATTTGTTTTGAAAAATTCATCATCTGACTACTCCGCTCTATCCGTTTTTCAATTTGACAATCATAATTACTATGATATTTCTTGAGCCACTTCATTATATTGATTATTAAAATCCTTCAAAAGAACTTTTAATTTTAAAGATAAGGGAGGTTGATTGCAGCGAGGGTAAAGAATCGTTTCTTCTAACGAAGAGAGGGGTTTTAAAACAAAAAGACGCTCCAGCATTCGAGGGTGAGGTATCTCTAAGATGGGAACGGAGACAACTTGATCTTTAAACAATAAGATATCGATATCGATTGGACGTGGCTGGTTTCTGAGCTTCTTTTTTTTTCCAAGATCCTTTTCAATTTGTTGCAAACAACGTAACACTATAAAAGGATCTTCTTCTGATGTTTCAAAGCTGCAGACAGCATTAATAAAATTCTCATTCATGAAACTCTCTTGTAAAGGATCAGACACAGGTGTTGTCCTGTAAAGAGGACTTTTTTGAAAATCACAGACAAATTTTAAAAGAGAGATTTGACTTAAGGCACTTAAAACAATTTCTTGAGAGTTCCCAACGTTGCTACCGAGACCTAAAAAGACACGTTTCATGCATTTATTGATGAATTTAAAATATAAAGGATATATCAAGAAGACTTTTATGTAAAATAGCTTGAAAAAAACAACTTTAGCCCCTTAAAATTCACTCCTTTTGGACTGATAGCTCAGCTGGATAGAGCATCCGCCTTCTAAGCGGACGGTCGCAGGTTCGAGTCCTGCTCAGTCCGATTTTTTTATACATAGGTCACCTTGATGAAAAAAAACCAACCTAAAACTTCTTCAATACAACAGTTTAAGTTCAATTTTAAAAAGTTTGAAGGTACTGCCAGCATTTTAGGTGAATTTAAAAAGCCCTCTTTTAAAAAACTTCAAGAGAGCCAATGTTTTAATCTTATCAGTGAAAAACTACTCGGGCTTCTTCAAAAAGAAAAGGCCCCCTGTTTTTTATTGCCCTCCGTCATCTCTTATATTGAAGATGTTAATCAAATTATTAAACCTCAAAAATACAACTTTGCTTACTTTGAATTTTGGCTAAATCAACATTCTAAGCTCAATGATCATGAAAACTACGTAGTACGCAGCAAAATTGTAGGCAAAAATATCCCTCGTGAAGATTATCAAATTTTATTCCCTATCGGCATGAACAAACGCTATGCTGGAAGCCACTATGTCACAGCTCACGGCTCTCCAGACTTAGATACAACGATTGCTTCATTTTGGGGATGGGTCGATGCTTTTGGCGCTAGAGTGAGCGAGGGGCTTCACCTTTGGAATGTTCCTCCAGGTGGAATCTTAACTTCTATGGAAGCTGCCCCTTTAACTGATGTTTTTTCTTCAGCACTCTTTGATTATTTTTCCATTCATCAATCTTCTCTAGCCCCGATGAGTATTGATTTTGTAAATCAAAAAGATCTTCTTAAAAAACATCTGCAGGATTCTTCAAGTGGTCCAGAAGATCACGAGCGTGATAAATATGCAATCATGGTTGTCGATAAAGATGGTTTTTATGTGGGCGACCTACGCAGTGAAGACTATGAAAGTATCCGCCAGATTATTCGTATTGTAACCAACAATTTAAGATGGTTTGAAAATTCGATCCAAAATAAGCTCATTGAGTTATTTACTCAGACAGAGATCTCTTTAAAACAAATGTCTCAAGAGATTCAAAACCTCTTCGATCAAGAAATCACCCAAAGTATTAATCAAAGACAGTTTACTAAAAAATTGCATACCCAAGTTGATTTATACTTGAAGAAAATTTTAGGTCTAGAGGGAGGCTTAAATGCTTCCTTTAAAGAACTAGGAATTGCTCTCAAAAAATTAAAGATCTCAAAGTTAGAAAAACTGGATCAATCTCTAATCCAAATTTTCAAAAGCAATTCTGTATTTGATGGGCAGGGTAAACTAAAAGATGTACGAAAAAATATCTTCAAATCGTTCCATGAAATTTCCAAATTGATTGATGAAGCCATTGAAGAGCTCCATCATTTTATGGGAAGCTTGGATGTGGCTATTAAAATTAAAAGACAAGTCTTTGGCTATTCTGCTCGCTACGTCACCCCCATTGCTACCATAGATGAAATTCAAGATAAAATAAGTGTTCTTAGCCATCTTTCTGTTGTTTATCCCAATGAAGATGGAAGTTTTTGGCCTCTTGGCATTATCCGCCCAGGAGAGCTTAAGCCAGGAAAATTAGGCACCGTCTCTCTTCGTGATTTTTGTAATCGCAGTGAAGTCAACGTTGATTCAAGCTTAGAAATTATTAGTGTTGTCGACCATCATAAAACAGACCTGAAAACAAAAACCCCCCCTCTAGCAGTCACTGGAGACGTTCAATCGTGCAATATCTTAGTTGCAGAGCTCGCTTTTCAAATCAACGATCAATATAGCCGAGGAAACAGCTCTAAAGAAGCTTTAACAAAAGAACTTCAAAATCATCTCTCGCAAAAAATTTCTGAGCCGCTTTTGCGCATACAAAAAAGTATTACTAAGAAGTTGCTTGCTCACAGTCGATCCTTACATTATTTTATTCATCCAGACCGTGAGTTTTTAGAATACCTCTCTTTTCTTTATGCCATTATTGATGACACCGATCTTTTTTCAAAAGTGACTAAAAGAGATGTCTATTGCATCGCATCGCTCCTCAATCGACTTAAATCTATTGCTGAACAAAAAGAAACAGAGATCCTCAATTTTGATCATATTCAAGATGATGATCAGTTCGTTAAAAACGCGGTCTCTAGGATTGTTTCCAATGAGGAGATGTATCAAATTTATAAAGCAATTTTTCAAAAACGAGAAAAGGCTGTTAACCAAGCCATTATCGAAACTGCCGCGGGTCAATCGTTTGATTTCTTCTCAGATACTAAAGAACAAAATGGTTGTTGCCGTATTAGCCAATCGAAGATCTTTGCCCACAATGTAACGACTCTTGACAAGCATTACGAACAATTACTTGCTTTATGGGTGGAGAAAGCCCAAGAGGTCTATACGAATCACGAGCACTTAGATCTCCACTTACATATAGTCAGTACTATTTTTTCTGCAGACGATGTTTATAAACAATCTGCGATTAACTATCAGCATCGTGACTATATGTGGATTTGGACGCCAGGAACAAGCCCTGCCATCAATCATTTAACAAGCTTTTTAAATGGGTTTAAAGGTTCTGCAAAAGTCCAAGAAATTCATATGCAAGTACAAGTTCTTGGCGAGAATGAGTGTGACTACTCGAGTATTTTTAAGCATCACTTTATCGATGCTCCCGCACAGAAAAAAATTAAGACAAAGAAAAAGATGCCAGTAGTCGTTTTATCTTTCGATGCTGGCACCTTAAATTCTCGCAAGGCAGAAATTACTCCTTACTTACCGTCGTTAGTTAAGTAAAAGCCTAAGCTTCTACTTTATCCCCGCCTTCTTCTAAAATTTCTAAGCTTACGCGAATACCATTACGACTTGCAACAGACATCAGCAATGTGCGGATTGCATTAATAGTTTTTCCTTTTTTACCAATAATCTTTCCAATATCTGCTTTTTCAACAGAAAGTTCGATGATGAGGGTTTGAGTCCCTCCGATCTCATTAATTTTAACTTTATCTGGATTATCCACTAGACATTTTACAATATATTCGACAAATTCTTTCATGTTTCGTCCTCATTTGAGTTTTGATTTCGAATTTCTTTCTTGAATAAAAGCATCTTGAACAGTAGCTCATCTTAAGATCTATCCGTTGCTTTTATTTGGGAGGCAATTATAATACCTATTTCATATAAAACCAATCCAAAAAAATATATGCACTCTTTTACTATCAAAAATTTTAAAATTGGCCCCAAAGAAAAGCTCGTTGTGATGTCTGGTCCTTGTGTGATTGAAAATGAAGAGCACACTTTAAAATGCGCGCGCGAGCTCAAAGAAATTTTCAAAGATTTTGATCTTAACTTTATTTTCAAAGCCAGCTTCGATAAAGCCAATCGCAGCTCTTTCAACTCTTTTCGAGGCCCAGGGCTTGAAGAAGGCCTTAGAATTTTAAATCGTGTCAAAGAGGAATTCGACCTTCCTGTGCTATCGGATGTTCACACACCAGAGCAAGCTTTACGTGCCGCAGAGATTTGCGATGTGATTCAAATCCCTGCTTTTCTCTGCAGACAAACAGATCTTGTCATTGCCTGCGCTCAAACCAAAGCGGCTATTAACATCAAAAAAGGACAATTTTTGGCCCCTTGGGATATGAAGCAAATTGTTGATAAAATTGAGAGCTGCAATCACCACAAAATGATTCTTGTGGATCGAGGCGTTTCCTTTGGTTACAACAACTTAGTCAGCGACATGAGAGCCATTCCTATCATGCAAAAATTTGGCTACCCTGTCTGTTTTGACGCCTCTCACTCTGTTCAATTACCCGGTGGGCTAGGAACGACTTCTGGAGGGCAACGTGAATTTATTCCTACCCTTGCCAAAGCGGCCATTGCAGCGGGAGCAAATGCGTTATTTATTGAATCACACCCATCTCCAGACCATGCTTTAAGTGATAAGTCTTCGGTTTTTCCATTTAAGGAATTACCTCTTTTTTTATCTCACATTGAAAAACTTTATAAATTGATCCAATCTCAGCATGTTTAAAAAAAGAAGCCTAGCTGTTGTTGTTATATTAATTCTATGCTTTGGATTTACTTTACTTCAGATGTTTCATGTAAGCTCAAGAAATCGTAGAAAATACGCAAAAATGCTTCTTTCTATGCAGCCTGTTTCTGTTGATAAATATGGATCAACAAGGCGCAACAAAGTCAAAAAAGACCTTTGGGTAGAAAAAGAAGAGGGCCTCTTTCATTACTTGCTTGTCAGTGGAGATTCTATCTTGCACCTCAATCAAAACCAACAAGCAAAGACCCACGCTGTTGAAGAGATGGATGATATCACCTGTTATTTACAACAAAAGAAATACTATCTAGACCCACAAGGGCAAGAAGTTGACGGCAAAGGCGAAGCCCGGCAACAAGTCTGTATCTTAAAAATAGCCTCGGGTAAGTATCACTACTTACACAATCATTTCTTAGGGGATAACGTTTTAATCTCTATTTATGACCTACCAGGTCACGAGCTGAGCACCTCCATTGAAACCGGCAAACAATTGCTAGGTGGAACATGTGACAATATTAAGTTTTCTTTAGATGAACAAAATCCCAATTTGCGCACCCATAACCTCAAAGCCCAGATCTATACCCAACAGGAAAAACGATGAAAAAGCTTTTCCTCCTCCTTTTTTTCTCAACAGCCCTAGCGGCTGACTTTCCCATTATCAGCGATGGAACAACACATATAACCTATCTTGACTCTGAGCAAAAAGAAAAACACACTATCACCTGCTATGAGCAAATTGAGCTCGACTTCAACTTTAACTATTTACAATGCTTGAGTCGCAATCATGATCTAAAAAAACAGATCCACTTTCACGATGCTCTGCATGATTTGTACTCAGATCACCTCAGAGCAACCTATATCCATAACAATGGCTCATTAGAGCTAGACCAACTCAAAATTTATGGAAATGTCTGCTTAATTCAAAGAGAAGATCCCTCTCAAGTTTTAGCTTTTGATGAACTTCAGTACGCCCTTGCTGACCAATTAGAATATGATTATAAAATAGATCAGATGACGCTACGTGCGAAAGAACATAGTTCTGTGCTATATTATGACTCTATTAATAATTATCAAATTGCGGCTCATGAAGTCACTATGAAGCGAGACAAAGAATCACAAAAACCCATCGTACAAGGTCTTGGAAAGGTCAGGTTTGTTTTCCAAGATGATGAACTTGAGAAGTTCAAAAAGCATTTCATTGGTAAAGGCAAGGATATAGAAGATGTCAGCAAATGATTTTTTGTTTTACGTCGAAGGGCTTGTAAAAAAATATGGCTCGAAAATGGTGGTTAATGATCTGAGCTTTGGTATCCGTCAAGGAGAAGTACTGGGCTTACTCGGCCCCAACGGGGCCGGCAAAACTACCGCTTTTTATATGGCCATTGGCCTTGTTCATCAAGACAAAGGAAAAATAGTCTTTAAAGGCAAAGATATCTCCTCTTACTCCATCTATAAAAGAGCTCAAATGGGAATGGGCTATCTAGCTCAAGAACCCTCTGTTTTTCGCAATCTGAGCGTAGAAAAAAACATCCTCTGCATTTTAGAGACCCTCCCTATGACTTATAAAGAGCGTAAAAAGCGACTCCATGAGCTCCTCTCTGAGCTCAATTTACAGAATTTAGCTAAAAAAAAGGCCACCTCTCTTTCAGGAGGAGAACGAAGACGTTTAGAGATTACCCGCTCTTTAGTCACTAACCCCTCCTTTATTCTTTTGGATGAGCCTTTTGCCAATATTGACCCCATCACTATCCATGATGTTCAACAAATGATCAAACTCCTTTCGAGCAAAAACATTAGTATCTTAATTACCGACCACAATGCCCGAGAGATTTTCTCGATTGTCGATCGCTGCTACCTCATCCAAAAGGGACAGGTTTCATTTAGTGGAACGGTAGATGAGCTTGTCAATAACCCTCAGGCCCGGGAGAGTTATTTGGGTAAAGAATTCATCCTTTAATTAACTACTGGTGATTTTTTATAAATTAAACTTAACAATTTAATATGTTTTAATTAAAATAAAGGAGAATCTTTAGTACATAAATAGGTAGAATTCTTATGTCTTCTGTAACTACTCCTAAGGGACCACAAGCTTATATAGAGAAAGCGCGTCAACATCTCAAAGCTGTTAATGATCCCACACGCAGATTTAGTGCCGTTTCCCCTTATGGACCTTCTAAGGTGACAGAAGCTGCTCAAAATACTAATTTAAAGCCGCAGGCTTCAAATGTTGTTGTATCAACAGAACCAAGAGCAGCTACGGAAAAATTACCCCTAATTGAAAACCTAACTCCTGAAGCTAAAAGTACATGTGAGAAGATTGCAGAGTACTGCTGCTCATGCCTGAAATAATAGGTGTTCGCTACTTTATAGAAGTCTTTATTTTTTAAATACAACCGTAGCTTCTTTCAAAATGTTTCTTCATAAAGATCCATCGATCTAAAATTCATTTCCATTATTAGTCATGGGTGAGTTAATACGTACATATTGATTTCCAGGAAAGGCCAGTTTCTATTGATTTTTAACACTTTAAGATTATAATTATAGATAAATTTTAATCTAAAGACATGGAGAAATTAAATGCCAGCTCTTAGCCCTTACAACTCAAATAATCGTCAAACAATAGACAGTTTCAATCAAAATAACTCAACAACAACTGAACAATCTAATAAGGCTCCAACGATTGCCCAAAGAGCTACAAACTTGGCTTATCAAACAGTTATGACTCCTGTAAATTTTGGGGTTAATTTTTTTAAAGGAGCAGCTATTTGGACAGGAGTGAAGGCTGTCACCACTCAAGGAGAAAGTCTCTCAATTCTTTATAAGACTTTCTTTAACCCCGATTGTATAAAGAGCAGCGCTGGATTTACTCCAATGCAAATTCTTTCGGCAAACCGATACGTGGCTGAAGCCGTTGTGATTAGAGCTCCAATTATTAATGAGATCTTTTTTCGTGGACTGCTGCAAGATATAATCTTGAAGCGCGGCGTAGAAAAGGTAGTAGCATTCGTTTCTCCAAAACATGCTGAGCTTGTTAACAGCAAAGCCTATACAGCTGCTCGAATTTTAATTACGAGCGCTCTTTTTAGCTATTATTCTAGAACTAATTATCTTGATAGAGAAGTTCTTCCTAGTTTCTTGCTTAGCACAGGTTTGGGACTGTTAAAGGAAAAGTATGGACTAACAAGTGCTATTGGAGCTCATATGCTAAACGCCTTTGTTCCAATGGCTAGAGACTTGTTCAGCAAATGTTAAGTTCAATAAGGTTGGAAATTAACTTAGTTAAACATAGTGTCAAACGCATTTTTAGCTGATGCAGTTACAGAAACAATAGCTGCTTCTTAAAGACGAAGCAGCAAAAGAGCTATTAGCGACAGAAAATTATGCGCCTTTGTTGCCGCTCTTTATTCAAAGCAAAAACCCAACTGAAGCATAATTTAAAAAATTTTAAGAATCTATCAATGGCAAGGTCTGAGATAAGCCTTAAATGGTTCTTTCGAAGATCTCATTTTTTTTGAAGAAAAAAGCAATTTCTCTTTCTGCATTTTCAAGACTGTCAGATCCGTGCACTGCATTTTCACCAATAGACTTGGCAAATTCGTAACGAATAGTCCCTTTACGTGCTTTGCTTGGGTCTGTTGCTCCCATTACTTCTCTATTTTTTTCAACTGCATTTTCCCCTTCAAGAACTTGAACAAGAACGGGGCCAGATGTCATAAAATCAACAAGCTCTTTGAAAAAAGATCTTTCTTTGTGAATGCTATAAAACTCACCCGCTTGCTCTTCGGAGAGATGAATCATTTTACATGCAACAACAGCAAGACCAGATTCTTCAAACTTTGATAAAATCGCTCCAATTTCATTACATCCAACTGCATCCGGTTTAATAATCGATAAAGTTTTTTCTACTTCGCCCATGACTTCCTATTAGGTCCTTTTTTAAAGTTTAAAGATTAAAGATAAGGGCTAAATTATAGGTCTTTTTTAGAAAAATTAACAATTAAAATCTTATTAAATAGATTCAAAATGCTATTTATAAATAGTCATTAAAAATATCTCTTTTAACTAAGCTGAGTCAGGCGTTCTTCTAAATTTTCCAATTCTTCTTGGAGTTTTTTAGGAAATCGCCCCTTAAAAATAGTAAAATATTTTTTAAGTGCTTCGACTTCTTGTTGCCATTCTGTTGAGTTAATTTCAAAAAGTTGCTTGAGATGAGCCTCTGAGATATGAAGCCCAGACAGGTCTAAAGACCTCTCTTTGGGAATATAACCGATGGGAGAATGTTCTTTGACCGCTTTCCCTTGGATACTTTCAAACATCCATTTTAATACGCGTGAGTTTTCTCCAAAGCCTGGCCATAAAAAATTGTCTTGGTGATCTTTTTTAAACCAATTAACATAAAAAATCTGAGGGAGCTTTTGCGGATTACGTCCATGACCCATATTGAGCCAGTGTTGAAAATAGTCGCCCATATGATAGCCGCAAAACGGTAACATCGCAAATGGATCGTGACGAAGCTTTCCAAGAGATCCTTCTGCTGCTGCTGTTGTTTCAGAGGAGGTACTCGCCCCTAAAAAAACTCCATGTTGCCAATTAAAGGATTGATACACTAAAGGGGTTGTCGTGCTGCGTCTGCCACCAAAAATAATCCCTTCAATATGCACTCCTTTTGAACTTTCCCAATTTGGATCAATAATAGGACACTGCTTAGCAGGTGCAGTAAAACGAGCATTGGGATGCGCTGCTTTCGAGCCCGAAAGAGGTGACCAATCTTTCCCTAACCAATCTTTTAAATGTTTAGGGCGCTCACCGTCTTTTCCTTCCCACCACACATCTTTCTCGTCAGTTAATGCTACATTCGTAAAAAGAGTATTTTTACTCATTGCATACATTGCATTTGGGTTTGATTGAAAAGAAGTTCCAGGAACCACTCCAAAAAATCCATTCTCTGGATTAATTGCATAAAGCTTGCCCTCTTCATCAAAATGCATCCAAGCAATATCATCACCTACACATTCGACTTTCCAACCTTTTAAAGTTGCATTCATCATGGCTAAATTTGTTTTTCCACACGCTGAAGGAAATGCGGCAGCAAAATATTTCTTTTCCCCTTCAGGATTAGTAATGCCTAAAATAAGCATATGTTCGGCAAACCACCCCTCTTCTTTGGCTATCACAGAGGCAATGCGAAGAGCTAAACATTTTTTCCCAAGAAGAGCATTTCCCCCATAACCACTTCCAAAAGACCAAATACTTTTCGTTTCTGGAAAATGAACAATATAACGATTATCTGGGTTACAAGGCCAAGAGACATCAACCTCCCCTTCGGCTAGAGGAGCTCCCATGGAGTGAACTCCTGGGACAAATTCACCGTGCTCTCCCAATTTTTGCAAGACAGCAGGAGAAACTCGAGTCATAATGATCATTGAACAAACAACATAAGGAGAATCTGTAATTTCTATCCCTACTTGCGCTAACTTAGAATTCAGCGGCCCCATGCAATAAGGGATGACATACATTGTGCGTCCTCTCATACAACCTTCAAAAAGTTGATGGAGTGTCTCTCGCATGGCCTGTGGGTCACTCCAATTATTAGTTGGTCCCACATCTTCTTCAGAATTTGCACAAATAAAGGTGCGATTTTCTACACGAGCAACATCGGCAGGATCGGATAAAGCAAGATAACTGTTAGGTCTTAGACGAGGATTAAGCTCAACGATGGTTTTGGATTCTTTGAGTGATTGGATGAGCATTTGAAATTCATCTTTGCTTCCGCTGCAAAAATGAACTTTTGAAGGCGAGCAAAGCTTTACTTTATCTGTCACCCAATTTTTCAATCTTACATTCTGGGTCCACAAGTCAAGCTCTGCTTGGAAATCCATCGACTACAAACCTACTTTGCGCTTCTTAAATTTATCTAAATATTCCAAAGCTTTTCCTGTTCCTAAACAAACAACTAAAAGCGGATTTGGAGCTACAATCATCGGCAATCCAGTCTCTTTAATCAAGGCTTTATCTAATCCTTTAATTAAAGCACCACCTCCAGCTAACACCATTCCCCTCTCTACAAGGTCTGCGGCTAACTCAGGAGGACATTTTTCAAGCGTTAGTTTAACAGCTTCGATGATTTGTTGAATAGGCTCTGCAAGACATTCTCTAATTTCTACGGAGTTAATACGTTTAGTAATAGGCAATCCAGCTACTTGATCGCGTCCTCTCACTTCCATCTCAAGCTCATTTTCACCGAGTGGATAAGCCGAACCAATTTTAATCTTAATTTCTTCAGCAGTTCTTGGACCAATCATCAAGTTATAGGTTCTGCGCATATAGTTGATAATGCATTCATCAAACTCATCCCCTGCTACCCTAAGAGATCTAGATTCAACGATACCACCGAGTGAAATAATTGCAATTTCTGTTGTTCCACCCCCAATATCAATAATCATGTTCGCAGCCGGTTCGTGAACTGGTAGATCAACTCCAATAGCAGCAGCCATTGGCTCTTCAATTAAGATGACCTCTTGAGCGCCCGCATGCAACGCAGAGTCTTCCACAGCTCTTTTTTCAACCCCAGTAATTCCAGAAGGTACTGCTATCAAAATTTTGGGACGAAAAAGGCTACGCGCTGGCGTCACTCTTCGAATAAGCTCTTTGAGCATCCCTTCTGCTATCTCAAAGTCAGCAATAACCCCATCTTTCATAGGGCGGATGGCATGAATTTTTTGCGGCGTTTTACCAAGCATCGCTTTAGCTTTGTGGCCAACAGCCAACACCTCTTTTGTTTTTGCATCAACAGCAACCACCGAAGGCTCTGATAATACAATCCCTTTTCCTCTCACATAGACTAACGTATTTGCTGTTCCTAAGTCGATACCGATGTCACTAGAAAAAAAGCCAGCTAACTTGTTAAATCGCTTTAACAGGGTCATCTTCATTTTTTCCATTAATACACTAAGTTGATTTCTCTTAATCATTTATTTCCTACACTTGCAATAGCTCAAGAACTTCTTCCCAAGTCAGCTTAGACATTGCTTCATCATCTGAGCAGATTACTTGTTTGACTAGTCCTCGTTTTTTATCCTGCATGCTTATAATTTTTTCTTCGATTGTTCCAAGCGTCACCAGCTTGTATGACATTACAGATTTATCTTGTCCTAGGCGATGTACACGGTCTGTTGCTTGATTTTCAACAGCTGGGTTCCACCACATGTCATAATGAATGACCGTATCAGCCCCAACTAAGTTAAGGCCTGCACCACCTGCTTTTAGAGAAACTAAGAATACAGAAATAGATTTATCTTCGTTAAAATTCTTTACAATTTCCAAGCGGTCTTTAGTCGATCCATCTAAATATGCAAACTTAATACCTTTCTGTTCTATTTCATCACGCATTATTTTTAACATACGTGTGTATTGACTGAAAATAACAATCTTATGATTTCCTTCAATTAAAGTATCTAAAAGTTCAAAAAGCATTTCATACTTAGCAGAATCCCCTTCTTCAACGCTCTCTTTTGCAAAAATGGCTGGGTGACAGCAAATTTGTTTAAGGCGAGTTAATGTAGCAAGAACGTGGATTTGAATTTTTTCAAATCCTTCTTTTTTCACAAGAGAAGAAAGCTCTTCTCGAGCCGTATTGACGTAAGAGGTATAAAGCTCTTGCTGAGTTGGCGTCAATTGACAGTGGTAGGTAATTTGTGAAACTGGAGGGAGATCTTTTAAAACATCGGCTTTCATTCTTCTTAAAATAAACGGAGAAACCTTTTTCTTCAGTTGTTCCATGTTCCCTTTTTTAGAATGACCTGAATCTCGGATATACTTTTCAACAAAACGCTTATAACTGCTGAGAAGCCCTGGCATTAAGAAGTCAAATAGGCTCCAAATTTCTAGCAATGAGTTTTCAATCGGTGTACCTGTTAAAATCAACTTGCAACTCGATTGAAGAATTTTTACCGATTGAGCATTGCGCGTGCTGCGGTTTTTAATGTGTTGAGCTTCATCGAGGATTACATAACCTAATTTGTGCTTTTGATAGTGGTCCACATCTTTTTGTAATAAGCTATAGGAAGTAATTAAAATTTGATATTTGTGAATATTTTTGAGTGATTTTTTTCTTTGGCTTGGGATGCCATCCACAACCATGACTTTTAAATTCGGATTAAAGCGATGAAACTCCTCATACCAATTATATAGTAGCGAAGTTGGGCAAACAATGAGCGAGAGTGTTTTTTCCTTAGTCGTATTATAGTATTGTGTAAGAGCGACAATGGCTTGCAATGTTTTACCAAGTCCCATGTCATCGGCTAAAATACCGTTGAGGTGCATTGTTCGTAAGCGCTCCAGCCACTCGACCCCTTCATTTTGATATGAGCGTAGAGTCGCATTGATTTCTTTAGGGACTGGTGAAGCTTCAAATTCAGCATCTCCAAGGATTTGCTTTTGAATCTCCTTAATTTTTTTACTCATTGTAACATTAATAGGCAGAGCAGTGAGCTGCGTCGCGTGAATCGTAGCTAGCACCCAAAGTGGGCGCAACAGGCGATGATCTGTCACTTCTGTTAAACCCAGTTCATCAAAAAACTGAATGATAGGAGTAATACGCTCTAAATCAAGGACAAGAATCTTATGAATGCCTTTATTCTTCTTTTTTTCAGGTTGATCTGTTTCAAGTTCAATAAAGTTGCGTTTTGAAGAGCAGCATTCCCACAGTAGATCGACTTTAATGTCTTTCAAGTGACCATTTACTTTTAATTCAATGGCAAACTGATCAATGCTCTCACACTCTGTAAATTTAAGTTCAAAAGTAGTTTCATCATAAATAAATTGATTCAGAAGATTTTGTGGGCAGTCAAATTGGATTTTATCTTGATACTGAGGGACGATAGAAGTCATGAATTCGACAATAGCTTTTTCTGACTTGGCAACAAAAAACCCTGTTTTGGGTTGATAGATAAATCCAGAAAAAATTTTCTCAATGAGTGTTTTCTCTTCCACTAGGTTACGGGCTAAAATTCTCCCTTCATTGATAAATGAGGATAAGTGTTCTTGAGTAAGATCTTTAGCAGCAACAGGTATTTCTACACCTTCATAGATAAAGAAAAGAGAGGCATCTAGTTCCCCATCTATATAAGAGAGGATACAGTGTCCCTTTAGCTCACTGGCAAAAGGAAGGGTTACATAGCTTTCGAGTAAGTTCTGGTTGCGAACAGCAGCAAAGCGCATTAGCTCAGGCAGCGAGTTTTCAATAAAAGTTCCAAATAAAGGCTCTGGAATCACAATATCATGCAGTCGTTTTAGATCTTGAAGATGAGCTCTTTTAATGGTTTCTGCAAAAGTATAATAAGTATTGTTATGAATAATTCCTGGGGTAGCTCCTTCAAAAGCTAATACTTCCTCTAATTTATAAGACTCTTCATTTAAAATAATATAGGGTTGTAAAAACAGCTTGGGAGCAGGAACTGACATCGCTTCTAAATCAAAGCAAATGGCAGCTTTCTTTAAGGAAAAAACTAAAGGGGTTTCAATAGTGGCGCAGTAAATGCCTGGAACTATTAGATCGTCATTATCATCTTCTTTACGATGATGGGATAGGTTGGATTTTACCGAGCGATAAGCTTTGTGAACTAAGTCACCAAAAATAACTTTTGCAAATGGGATGAGCTTGGGGTTGACATCATTTTCAATGAGTTGGCTGCTAATATGGTCAACCATGATTTTGATCATCTCATAGTGCTCGGGTGGGAATGAACTAGATGTAAATCGATACCGCTTTCCCCCTATCAAAATGGCTTCATTAAAGCGCATCGCATTCAAAAAAGCCCGAACGTTTGGAATATTGAGTGGTTTGGAACGAAAAGGGAGTCGCAGCGCTAATTGCAAGACCACATTTGTTGGATTATCTGGGGCATGAAAGATGACCGCTAGCTCTGCATTTTCAACTTCAACTTCAATTTCATGAGTGTAAAAATAGGGTGAATCACTTAAAAGCTCTGAGGCAAGTGCATATTCAGTGAGTAATTCTTTTTGATAAGTTTTATTTTTCTTTGTTTCATGCTTGTTTTGAGCTTCTCGAACAACTTCGATCATTTCTTGTTTTTCTTCCAAATTGATCTCTTCTGTTTCAGTTAAAACAGTTTCTTTAGAGAATGAAACAAGGATGTTATCTAGATGTTCTTCGAGGTGAAATAAAAGAGCGGCAATATGTTGACAATCATAGCTATAAGGACAGTCACAATTGGAGTCTATGGTACTTGAATCGTCTCGATCAATCTCAATTTCACTTTCGTAATTATTGCTAAAATTACCCGCAATACTTCCGCTGATTCGCAAAACTCCTGAATCAATATGCAAAATTTTGGCATTGACGACCATTTTGGTGTCATAAAGATCTTTGCCTTGTTTCAAAATATTTGAGGAGAAATCTTGTCTTAACTTTCTAAAATTTAACATATACTTAATTTAAAGGTGAAAATAGAAAATAAATTATCTATTATATTAATAAAATTGCCTGCGTATGGGTTTCTATTACCACTTTCAATAGTTTTTTTTAAAGAAAAATTTCAGAACATCTTAAGTTATATCCCGACAAAAAATAAAGAGTTATTGAGAAACTTTTAAACACCCCTCTATTTTCTATTTGAAAGATTTTTGTAATCATTAGAGGCCCTTGGATTTACTCAAAAATAGTTAATTTCAACTCTGTTTTTTGATCTGTAAGATGAGTTCTACCCCGTCGTTTGTTTTATAAAAAATATTTTATCTCTATTCTTCAAAGCACAAGAATTTTAGAATTTAGATAGCGAAAAAGGAGACACAACACTTGTGAATTTAAAAAAATTATTCTAATATTGGCGCGCAATATCCCCCATATTGAGGGTTCTAGGTCAAAGAATGAAAGAGAGCTTTGATCTAGAACCTCACTTTTACCACCCTTTGAATGTAAAATTATTTTTTGAACAAGGAATCCCTCTTGAATTAAATCTCTTTGCTTTCGTATCATTTCTGGTTCAAAATCTTTTGCTTAAAAAGCAATTATGCGGGTGTAGCTCAGTGGTAGAGCATCACGTTGCCAACGTGAGGGTCGTGAGTTCAAATCTCATTACCCGCTTTATATAGAAAAGGAAACTTAGCGTGACTGAAGAGACATCCCCAAAAAAGAAAGCTCCTGTTAAAAAGGCTGCAAAAAAAGCGCCCGTAAAAAAAGTGGCCAAAAGCGTGGACGTAGCAGAAAAAGCTCATCCAGAACAAAGCCATGCTAAAGCGGTAGCTCATTCAAAAGGCCATTCTACTCACTCTTTTAAAAATGACTTTGTGCAAGTGGAAGTGGAATACTTAGCTGATTGCAAAGCCAATTTAGACGTAAAAGTTTCTCAAAAAGTTCTGCAAGAAGCCCATACTAAGGCTCTTAAAGAAGTCAGCAAGAATATCTCCATTCCTGGCTTTCGAAAAGGCAAAGTGCCTAAAGAAATGATTAAATCAAATTACGCAAGCTATGTTACTGAGCAATATCAAAATTTATTTCTCCAACAAGCACTTGAGCAAGCCTTACTTTTAACTCATCTAAGACCTTTAAATTATCGAAATATTAAGCCAAAAATTGAAAGCGAAACAGAACACGAGGCTCACGTTATATTTACGTTTGAAACTTACCCTGTTGTCCCTGAAATAGATTTAGAATCTATTAAACTTAAAAAAGTAGAGCCCGAAGACATCGATCAAGCACGAATTGATGAAGTCATTGATGTGATGAGAACCTACCGTGCAAAATGGAATCCAGTGGCTGATCGCGGCGTTGAAATGGAAGATTTTGTTGAAGTAGACATCGAAAATTTGGAAGAAGGGACGAAAATTGTTAGTCAAAAAAGAGTCCAAGTTTCTAAAGGCAAACTCTCCTCTTGGATTATGAAACTGCTATTGGGAACAAAGAAAGGTGAATCTAAAGAAGGGATGAGCAAATGGGATGATGAAGTAATGCCTAAAGCAGAGAAGAAAGACTTTAAAGCAATGAAGTGCAAAGTCTCTGTCTTAGATATTTTTACTGCAGATCTTCCCCCTGTCGATGAAAGCTTTGCTCAAGCAATGGGAACACAATCAGTAGCTGACCTTCGCACGCAAGTGATGCTAAGACTTAAGAAAAATGCTGAAGAAGTCGTCGAAGCTAAGCAACGAGAAGAATTAGACGATCAATTAGAGAAGCTTGTTGATTTTCAAATTCCTCAATCTTTGATCGATGCAGAAATTAAAACTAAAATTCAGCTTAAAGAGCAAGAGCTTAAATATGCTCATTTCTCAGATGTCGATATCCAAAAAAGAGCAGCACAAACTGAGGAAGAAGCTCAAAAAGAAGCTTTAAGATCTTTAAAACTCTTCTTTATTTTGCAAAAGCTAGCTAACGATAATAAAATTATTGTGTCTGAACAAGAGTTACGTCAAGTTGTTGCTGAGAGAATTTCTCAACTCAATTTACCTCAAGAATTTAAATCTAGTCCCCAATTCAATAGCCATTTTATCCAAGAAGTTCGCATGAATTGCTTTGTTGAGCTACTAACAGATAAAGTGAAGAGATATTTGCTAAAGAAAGTGGTCTACTCTTAAGATCGCATTGTTTGAAAAAACTCTAGAAAAAAAATCTCTTAAAAGACAATAGTGGGAAAGTAAGCTAACCAAAGGTATAATAATGTCTATGTCTCTTACTCCATATGTTATTGAAGATACGGGTCGCGGCGAACGCTCCATGGATATTTATTCTCGTCTTTTAAAAGACAGAATTATTTTCATTGGCACAGGTATCGATGATCAAGTAGCCAACGTTGTCGTCGCACAATTGCTTTTTTTAAGAATGGAAGACCCTAAAAAAGAAATCAGCATTTTTATTAATTCTATGGGGGGCTATGTCAACTCTACCCTCGCTATTTATGACACTATTCGCTTTTTAGGGTGTGACGTAAAAACTTATTGCATTGGGCAAGCATCCTCTTTTGCAGCGATTTTACTTGCAGCTGGAACTAAAGGGAAACGCTTTGCGTTGCCAAATAGCCGCATTATGATTCGTCAACCTGCAGGCGGTGTCACTGGAACGTCGATTGATATTCATATTCAAACTAAAGAAATTTTAGTCCTTAAACGTAAATCTGCTGAAATTTTATCCGAAGAAACAGGTAGACCCATAGAGCAAATCCTTAAAGATTGGGATCGTGACTATTTTATGAGTGCTCAGGAAGCTGTTGAATATGGTTTAGTAGATCAAGTGATTGTAAGACAAAGCGAACAACAAGAGGCTACAGCAACAGCATGACCAAAAAATCTTTTACAGACCATGATGCAACTATTTGCTCTTTCTGCGGTAGAACCGAAGAATTGGTTGATAAACTTATTTCTGGACCCAATGTTTTTATTTGCGACAAATGCGTTCGCTTATGCATGGGTATTATTGAAAAAAAGACAACTACGCATGAGCTCAAGGTCTTAAAACCAAAAGAAATTTGGGCAAAGCTAAATGAATATGTGATTGGCCAAGAAGAGGCCAAGCGCACGATTGCAGTCGCAGTTTATAATCACTATAAACGCATTGAAGTCGTAAACAAAGGTAAGGAAATTGAATATGGCAAATCCAATGTCATGATTTTAGGACCCACGGGTTCTGGAAAAACACTCCTTGCAAAAACATTAGCCAGCATGCTAGATGTACCTTTTACGATTGCAGATGCAACCACTTTAACAGAAGCTGGATATGTCGGTGAAGATGTTGAAAATATTATCTTAAGGCTTTTACAAGCTGCAGAATATGACGTTGCTCGCACTGAGCAAGGGATTATTTACATTGATGAAATTGATAAAATTGGCCGCACAACTTCTAACGTCTCCATTACTCGAGATGTTTCTGGTGAAGGTGTACAACAGGCTCTTTTGAAAATTGTTGAAGGCACCATTGCAAACGTCCCCCCTAAAGGTGGACGTAAGCATCCCAATCAAGAGTATATTAAGGTAAATACTGAAAATATTCTTTTTATTGTAGGGGGTGCTTTTGTCGGCCTCGATCAAATTATTGCACGCCGTTTAGGAAAAAGTACGATTGGTTTTAGTCATGGTCGAAAAGATCAAGATTTACAAAACAAAGACTACTTACTTTCATTAACAGAACCTCAAGACCTTGTTCAATTCGGGTTAATTCCAGAGTTTGTTGGCCGTTTCAATTGTATTGTCAACTCCAATGAACTCAAAAAAGAAGATCTCGTTGCGATTCTCACTGAGCCAAAAAATGCTTTGATTAAACAATATAAGAACATCTTTGCTCAAGAAAATGTGGAACTTCATTTTACTAATGATTCCTTAGAAGTCATTGCCGAGCAAGCGATTAAAGCGAAAACTGGAGCCAGAGCATTACGGATGATTTTGGAAAACCTACTTCGCGATTTAATGTTTGAAATACCAACTGATAATACAATCAAAGAAGTCACCATTGAAAAAGAGACTGTGACTGAAGGCAAGCTTCCAATTATCAAACGGAAAGATGATCACAAGAAAATAGCTTAAAGGCTCTGACTAAAGTGATGGATGGCATAGTTAGCAAATAGGCAAAGCGCCACAGTGGCTGAAATCAATGCAGATCTTGCTGCATAGATAAAGCGCTGAGATGTTTGGTATGCTCCACCTGACCCTTGCTGCGGGTATAGAGATTCATAGATTTGTATCATGCGGCTGTATTGTCTTTGCATGAGTTCGTAAATCTTCTGCATAGCTTCTTTCTTGATCTTGGGTCCAAAATAGGTTTCCCTAATTGTTTCTACTTGCACTTGTTGACGTACATCCATTCCACTATAGGCTCGCTCAAAAGCTTCTAGTCTACTATTTAAAATAGTTTTTGCCCAATCAGACTTCAACTGCTTTAATTGCGCCATTATTGTCATTAAACAGAAATCAATTGTCGTATACTCATTGGCTACTGTTTGACCTGGCATACTGATAGGCTTAAATCGACTTAACTTTGCTAATACCTGCAGGTCATTAAAATGGCTTGCTGCAGTAAAAGTAGATGTAGGATCCTGGCGAATATATTTTTCAACAAAAGAGAGAACCTCAACCGCAGTGGGATTAACAGCTGCCCCATTCTTCGTAATAGCTTGTTCAAAGATTTCAAATGAAAAAGAAGGAAATGGTGACACTAAAGGAAGTTGGGGAAATGCAAATGAAGGTGACAAATAGAACTCTTGAGTCATTTGAGCAACTATAAATGCAAGTGTCGAAAGGGCTGCTGATGATTTTGGATCAAATTTTGAATCAGGAATCTCTTGCTGAGAGCTATTATTGATAATTGGCTCTGGCTTAACTGGCGTTATGTTTTCGCTTAAATTTGAGATAATGGGAGTTCTTTCCCTTAGACAATTTATTGAAAAAGTTTGAGGTGAAATCACATAAGGCTCTATGGGCTTAAGCCGCGGTAAATAATCAGTTAAAGGACCTAAATTGAATGGAAAAATAAAGCTTAATAATTTTCTGACATCCATTCGAGGAAAAGAAAAAGAGGGCCGCGGAACTGCTGTTAACGCAAAAATAGGCTTTTCTTTATCCAGAAGAGGGGTAGTTATTGGCTGCTTTTGACTCTCTGATACTGTGTTTGAAAAGATCAAAAATCTTTCACTGAAGCAACTGATTGGAAAAGCTTGAGCAGCTTTTTCAGAAGGCTCTATAGGTTGAAATTGTGGTAAGTAGCCTTTTAATGAACCTACATTATATGGAAACAGGGAGGCTAAGAATCTTCTTATATCTATTTGATCCCCC
>CAZTEX010000005.1:0-100748 GCA_964612505.1 uncultured bacterium
GGAGGAGAGAAACAAAAATTAAGCACTTTCGATGAGGAGCCTTCGAGCCCTATTTTAGCAGCTTGTGGAGTGGCAATCACCCGTTCTTTTTTATATAACCCTTCTACTTTAAGTTCTTCTATTTGTTTTGTGAGCTGTTTCAAAAACGCTTGATTTGCCATAGTAATCCTTATTATTTTTATCTGAGTTTTCCAACCCAACCGAGCTTGGACCTTAATGTCGCGAAATAATCATGCCTTGCCAGGCGCACTATTCGCAACTTCTTTTTATGCTTTTTAACTTTGAGAGTGTCTCCCACTTTCATTTGACCTTGGATCAGACCATCATAAGCAACATCAATAGGATGAAATGAGCTTAAGTATTGAAGCTGAATCTCATGATGAGGGGTGAGCACAATGGGACGATTAGAAATAGTGTGTGGGCAAATGGGAGTTAAAACAACTGCTTCTAGCTGAGGAGTTAAAATGGGGCCACCCGCAGCTAAAGAATAGGCTGTAGAACCATTAGGGGTCGCTAAAATAATCCCATCTGATTCAAAAGTGTTGATATGCTTACCATCCACTTTAATGGCTAGTTCGATTAAATTAGAATTACCAGAGCGATGCACAACTACATCATTAAGAGCAAATCCCTCTTGATCTTCAAGATAAGCGCTCACCATCATGCGACTCTCTATTTCATAATTTCCTTCTAAAAGATCACTTAGAGAGGGATAAATATCAGAAACAGGGATATCGGCCATAAAACCAAGATGGCCTACGTTAATTCCGATGATTGGGATATCAAATTGTTGATAGCGATGCAAAAGACGCAAAATAGAGCCATCTCCACCCATGGAAATTAAAAATTGCAGCTCATTAAAATTGACGCTAGAAAGAGGGACGACATTGAATATGGGCGCATGTTCATCATCCATGACAACTAAAACACCGCGCTGAGTTAAAAAGTCGACAACACCTTCAGAAACTTTTCGAGAGGTCTCTTTATCTATTTTTGGAAATAAAGCTATTTTCATCATAGAGTTGCAAGCTGAGATGTTTGGAGTGCAAAAGATTCAACAATATCTTGGACAATCTGATCGGGCAACAATCTCACCTCTTTGAGCAGCTCTTTGCGAGAGCCTTGCTGCAGATAAACATCGGGGATCCCTTTATTTAACACTTGAACATCGCGAATGTAATTTTGAATAATGAATTGATTAATAGAGCTACTTAACCCTCCTTGCAGAGAGTGCTCTTCTAATGTCACAATCATTGAATGGGTTTCAATAAGTCGATGAAGGGATTCTTCATCTAAAGGCTTAATAAAAATAGGATCAAATACCGTACTTTCTATACCGCGCTCTAAAAGCATCTCATGAACCATCAATGCTTCTTGGTTCATGTGCCCTAAAGCAATGATTAACAGCCCTCGCCCCTCTTTGAGAACCTCTCCCTTACCCAAAGATCGCACTGTAGGGATCGCGCTATCTTCTTCTGTAATCATATTTGGGTAGCGAATCGCCGTAGGTTGTTTCCAATCAAAGGCTACATCTAAAAGCTCTTTTAAAACTTGTCCATTTCGAGGCTGACAAATCACCATATTTGGCATCGCTTTTAAGAAGCTGATGTCATAGACTCCGTGATGAGTAGATCCATCCGCAGGAGACAGTCCTGCTCGATCAATTGCAAAAACAACAGGACTTTGCTGGAGACAGACATCGTGAAAAAGGTTGTCAAACGCCCTTTGTAAAAAAGTGGCGTAGATAGAAGAAACGACTTTAAGCTCGCCATTTTTTGCCATCCCCCCACAATAAGTCACGCTGTGTGCTTCGGCAATACCCACATCAATGCAGCGATCGGGAAACTCTTCTTTAAACCTATCTAAACAAGATCCGTGAGACATTGCAGGTGTTACTGCAATAATCGTAGGATCACTTTGAGCCATTTTTAAAATATGCTTTCCAAAGACCTTAGGAAATGTCGGTTTAGAAGTTGGATTAGGTAAAAATTTTCCCGAGTCAGGATTAAAAGGCTTGGCGCCATGATGTGTCGTGGGATTAGACATGGCCGCAGGCATCCCTTTCCCTTTAGTAGTTAAGACATGAATTAAACAAGGGCCAGGAGCTTTTTTTAAAGTGGTTAGTTTAGCGATGAGTTTTTTAATGTCATGACCATCAATAGGACCAATATAATGCAGTCCATATTGCTCAAAAAAAGCAGAAGGAGATTCCATCGCGCCAACGCCAGGCAAGCCTTTGACTTGAAGGCCTCTATCGACATGGGCAAGATAGTTTTTGTCTCCGTTTTCGGCGCGTAACTTGTTAATGAGGGGACTGCCAATAATGCGACCTAAAATATGGGTAATAGCTCCCACGTTATTAGAAATGGACATTGCATTGTCGTTGAGGACCACAATAAAACGCTTTAAATCATGAGGTAAATTGTTTAAAGCTTCTAAAACCATTCCACATGTTAAAGTAGCATCTCCGATAATAGGGACAATATATTCATCGCGCTGATTCAAATCTCTCTCTTTAGCGCAGCCAAGAGCCAAAGAAAGGGCTGTTCCTGCATGACCTGCATAAAAATGATCGTAGTTTGATTCTTGAGGATCCGAAAATCCGCAGAGTCCTTTATATTGGCGAATTTTTTCAAACAGCGAATTGCGCCCTGTCAATAATTTATGGGCATAAGTTTGATGACTGACATCAAAAATAAACTTATCGATGGGAGCGTTAAACACATAATGTAGAGCAAGAGTTAATTCAACAATACCCAAATTTGACGATAAGTGTCCCCCATTTACAGATAAAACCTTGATAATGCGTTGCCTAATTTCATGGGCAAGACTTTCAAGTTCTTCCATGCTCAGACTTTGTATATCTTTGGGACAATTTATTTTAGATAGCATATTAAAATTTGGGTGCAGCCTTCTCATTTTCAGGTTGAAAACTCTCTACAAGTACATCACCGTCGTCTGTCATTTGAAGGCTTTGATTCCTATTTTTTATAAGAATCTCTACTCTTTTTTCTGCATTTTGCAAGTGATCCTGACAATTTTGAATTAAGCCATTGGCCTCTTCATATATTGTCAAAGATTGATCTAATGAAAGTTGAGCTGTATTCATTTGATTTAAGATCTGCTCAAGTCTTTCAAAAGCTTGTTCAAAATTAATTGGTTTTTGCTTCATAATTTTTGCAATCAACACGTTCTACGACGGCTTCAGATGATCCGTCTTTTAATATCAATTTTAATTTTTGTTTTAAAGAAATATCTTTTGTAGAAACTATAACCCGTTTTGATTTTTCATCAAAGATAATACTATAGCCCTTCTCCATGACATTTTTAGGGTCAATCGCCGCTAAATAGGTAGCTAAATTTTTAAATTTATTTTTTTTCTCTGCCATAGATTGTGAAAGTTTAAAATCTATTTTTTGAGAAAGAGAGTTCAAATAATAAATTTTTTCTTTTATTTTCCTTTCAGGATTACAGGCCTGCAACTGAAAAGTAAGCTGATGAAGTTTCTCTTTGTAGCGGACCATTTTTCGCTCGATGCTTTGGTCGATTAGCAATTGCATTTCGTCTACTTTTTGAGTAAAAACTTCTAGCATTTTGTGGGGGAAGACAATCCAGGGAGTTTTTGAAAAAAAGAGCACCTTTTCTTGGTATCTTTTTAAAAGATGATAAAGAATCTGATCGAGGCGACGCTCACAATTCTTTAAAAAAAGAAATTGTCCCTCTTTTTCAGCAATGACAAGCTCTGCCGCGGCTGATGGGGTTGGCGCTCGCAAATCCGCTGCCAAGTCAGCCAGCGTTGTATCTGTTTCGTGACCAATGGCTGAGATAATGGGGATTTGACTTTTGTAAATACTTTCAACAACACACTCTTCATTAAAGGGCCATAAATCTTCTAAACTACCCCCGCCTCTACCCACAATTAAAACATCAGCTAGCTTATATCGATTAAAATCATCAATTGCTTGACTAATTTCGCGCGCAGCACCCTCTCCTTGCACGCGGACCGGATTCAATATTAGATGAAATCCATGGGCTCTTCTTTTTAAAATTTGTAAAATATCAGAAATAACAGCTCCCGTTGGGCTTGTCACGACTCCGATAGTTTTAGGAAATTTAGGAAGATTTTTTTTATTGTTTGGCTCAAACCAACCCAATTTTAAAAATTTTTCTTTTCGTTCTTGAAGTAATAAAAGAAGCTGTCCAATTCCAGCTAACTGGAGACTTCTGACAATAATTTGATAATTTCCTCTGGGCGGATAGACATTCATTTCTCCGCGAATTTGCACTTGATCTCCATCTTTTGGAAGCTGCCTGAGTGAGCGAGCATCAAGAGCAAACATGACGCATTGAATTTGAGAGAGACTATCTTTGAGGGTAAAGTAAAGGTGTCCTGAAGATTGTTTTTTAAAATTGCTAATTTCTCCTTGTACTACAATCGTAGGAAATTGCCGCTCAAGATGGAGTTTAATAGCAGAAGTCAGCTGGCTAACCGTCAGCACAATCGGTGAATCAATCATTTTATTTTTTTAATTAGATCGGTTAATGATAACAACAGCTTGTTTTTTGCCCTACAAAAAACCTTGAAATGAGGGGGGGATATCCGTTATTCTATGGATCAATATTTAAATTGAGGTTTTGAATGTCCAAAGAAGTGCGCGTTGTCGCCAATTGGAAGATGAACAAGACAACTTTAGAAGCCACCGAGTTTGTCAAGCGCCTAGATCATATCATTGGAGTCATTTCCATTGCAGCACCTTCGACAGCTTTATATGCATGCTCGCAAGTAAAGCCACCGATGCTTAGCTTAGGAGCACAAAACATTCACTTTGAATCTAATGGCCCTTACACGGGTGAAATTTCAGCAGAAATGGTCAAAGAAGCTGGGGCTGACTTTGTCATTTTGGGACATTCTGAAAGACGTCACTTATTTAATGAAGACAATGAACTAATTAATAAAAAAGTGAAGCACGCACTCCTTTCTGGACTTCAGGTAATTTTATGCATCGGAGAAAGCCATACAGAAAGAGAAACTGAACAAACAGATGAAGTTTTAAAAAAACAGCTTTTTGAAAGTCTTTTTGAACTTACAGAAGAACAAGTCACACAAGTAACCATTGCCTATGAACCTGTCTGGGCCATTGGCACAGATCTCCCCTCGACACCTCAAATGGCTCAAGAAACTCACTCTAAACTTCGCAGCCTCATTTTTGATAAATGGGGACAAGAAATGGCTGAAAAAATATATCTCTTACATGGTGGATCGATAAAACCAGATAATATTGAAGAGCTTATTATGCAACCAGACATTGATGGTGTTCTTGTGGGCGGAGCATCGCTCAATATCGATTCCTTTTTACAAATTATTCAAAAGGCAGGAAAATACAAAAAATGACCTTTATCTACTACTTTTTCATCACCTTATTCATGATTCTATGTGTTTTACTTAGCGCAGTGATTTTGCTTCAAGAAAGCAAAAGCATGGGATTTGGAGCCTCTTTTGGAGGAAACTCCTCCGATGCTCTTTTCGGCAGTTCCACAGCTCAAGTCTTAAAAAAATTCACTGCTATTTTAGCGACTATTTTTTTAGTCTCTTGTGTTCTCCTTTCCACCTGGACTTCAAGTTTAGGTCGCTTGCAAAACGGGCCAAATGTGACTATTGAGGAGACGCATGACCTATAAGCTGCTTTATTGGGATAATCCTTTTTTAAGGACAAAAGCAGAGCCGATTGCCGAAATCACTGACGAGGTAAAAGCTTTTGCTAAAGAGTTTCTAGAAAAGTTTAGCCAGCCTGATCTATTTAGCCCAGGCTCTATTCCTATTGGTTTAGCAGCAAACCAAATAGGTTCTAAATACCGCATTTTTGCAGTATGCCCCCACCAACTCATCAATGGACGAGATTCTTATGGACCCCCTCAAGTCTTCATCAATCCCATCCTCTCAGAACCCTCTGAGGAATTACTTGTCGACGATGAAGGTTGCCTCTCTTTTCCCGGAATATATCTACCCGTAGCCAGACCAGAGTCCATCACCGTTGAATGGCAAGACATTGAAGGAAAGAAGTTTAAAGAAAGAATCTCTGGCTATTTTGCCCGTCAAGTCATGCATGAGAACGACCACCTCAATGGAGTCCTTTTTATTGATCGGGTCTCCAAAAACCTCAGAAAACGGCTTAAAAAAGACCTCGATCACTTAAAAAAGAAATGTCAAAACAAGTGATAAAACTCTCTTTTTAAGCTTTTTAGGTTGACTTTTTAAAAAAATTCCTCTAAAATTACATAAGAGATGGATGTATTTTTAGAGGAATATGAATGGCAACAGTAGCTCGTAGCAAAGTCGATTTTTCAGCGCTAGTTGAAAAGCTGACAACAGAACTCAAGGAAGAGCAAGCAACACCTAGTGGCGAAAGAGCTCTTGCTGGTCGTCATTTTCGTGTTCTTAGACTAGCAGATCTTCAAGCCGGCACAAACCTAGCGAATGCCTACGCCAATCAAGCTCTTTTAGTTCAAACAAGCAAGCTCCTCACTTTATTAAATTGGGGCATTGCTTTTGAAAGCGCCTTACTTCCTGCAAATCTACAAAATGAACTCAACGTTGCTTTATCAACCCTCGGGTTACAAATAAATCCATTAACTCCTTCAAAGCTTGAGGAAGTAGCTATTCCCGAAGATGTTCAAGAAGCACAAAAAGATTATAAACAAGGATCTGAATTTAAGCTCTTAACCGAAACTGTTGCTTCATTGCGAGATCTAAATGCTCAAAAAGGATTACTACAATCTACTTTAAGAGTCGAACTTGCGCGCACAGCTGCTTATATCAAAGTGTTTTTTAGCAACATCGAAAATAAAGATTTAGACCAAGATGCAATTGACATTCTTCAACATGTTTTTGCTAAAATGAATTTGGCATTAGGAATACGACAAACGCCCCATCATCAGGCCATTATTAAAGACATCGCTCTTGAATTTTATCTTCAAGATACGGTGAGTGAGCAATATCCTTTTGTGGATGAAAATTTTACGGAAGAGTGTTTTGCTAAGATTAATACAGTGATCTATACTTATGCGACAGCCGATGCTAAAGGATTTGATGTAAACTCTTTTAATCAAGACAAATCAGCGGGCAGATTTCCAGAGAAAGCTATTGCTTATGTGGAATCTATTCTTCAAGAAACCCAAGTCAATGAAGACGGCATTTGCTCAATGGCAGATATCACAGAGACAGTAAAACAAGACATGCAGTTTATCGCCTATACTTGGGGACCAGGGATAGATCACCCCCTTTATATGATAGAAGAACTTGTTCAAAGCTATATGAAACAAGTAGAATGGGAACCAGGCTCAGCCACAGGAAAGCTCTATACAGACGCAGAGAAAACACAACATTATGAAATTACTGCAGCCAAAGCTCCTTTGCAACTAGCTAATGTCCTTTTTAAAATGATTGAAGAAGCTATTCTTGGCTTCTCTAGTAACGGAACTTCTCCATTTGATTTAGTTTCTTGCTTAGAAAATCTGCAAGGCGAAGGCTATTCTCTTTTAAGGCTCTACCTAGAGGAGCTTACCAAGCGGATGGGAACAGATTCCACACTCTTAATTGAAGAACTTCATTTCCAACGAAGTAAAATCAATGCTTTTTATCTTAAACAGATCCAAGAAAAAACTCGTTCACAGCCAGGCTTCTTGCGAAGACATGCAGGCAAAGTGCTTAAGACAGCCACAGCAGTAGCAGGTGCTGCAGCAGCTTATGCTTACTTATTACCTTTTCTTCTTTAAATAGAAACTTTCTTGAATAAAAAGTCTTTTTCAATGACAGTATGCCATTATGCTGCCATTAATCATTGTTCAAGCTCGGTTGGGTTCCTCTAGGCTTCCTTATAAAGTGCTGAAGCCTATTTTAGAAAAACCTCTCCTCTCTTACACTTTAGAGCGTTTAAAGAAAATATCCTCTTTTACTCACCTTGTTGTAGCAACAACAGATCAAGTTTTAGATAACGCCATTGAAGACTTTTGCAAAAAGGAGCAGGTCTCTTGCTTTAGAGGCTCTGAAAACGATGTGTTAAAGCGTTTTTATGACTGCGCGCTCGCCTACTCTGCTCAAACGATTGTCCGAATTACAGGAGACTGCCCACTCGTTGACTTTTCTCTCTTAACTGAAATGCTCTCATTTTATCTCAAAAATAGCTCTCAATATCAGTATGTTTCTAATGTTTTAAAGCGCAGTTATCCCAAAGGCTATGACATTGAAATTTTCAGTTTTGAAGTGCTCCAATCAGCTTATTTTCATGCTCAAAACCCCTATCAAAAAGAGCATGTCACTCCCTATCTCTACCAAAATCCTGGCCTATTTAATGTTTACAATTTTCAAGATGAAGAAGATTTTTCCCAGCACAATATCTCTGTAGACACTTTGGATGATTTTTTACTCGTTGAAAAAATAATTGCAAATTTTTACCACCAAAATCCTTGCTTTGGTTTAAAAGAAATTAAAACATTCTTAAGACAAAATTGCGGAGCCACTCTTGAACAACCTTTATCTGATCGATCTTCCCAACAATAAATCAGTACTTGAAAAATTACATCGGTGGCGCTCAAGTCCCGAAGTTGTGAAAAACTCTCTTCGCGGTCAAGCTCAGTCACTAGAAGAATTTCTCAATCACTTTGAAAAAAAATATCATTCTATCCCCCAATTACCTCCTAGGGCTATTTTGTTGGATCATGAAATTAGCGGCGTCATTTATTTTGAAAAAGGATTTAAAGAAAGTGAATGTGTTCTTTCTATTTACTTAGATCCTCAAAAAATAGGAAAAAAAATTGGAGCAAGAGCCATAGTATTAGCTAAAGAGGCACTCTTAAAGCAGGGTTATCAAAAGCTGATTGCCTTTATCAAACCTGAAAATGAAATCGCTCAAAAAGCTTTTGCCAAAGCTGGCTTTATCTATCAAGACAAAGTGCTCCTTCCCAAATACGGACAAAAACACCAGACCTATAAATTTGAGTATCAACAAAGCAAGCCAAGAAAAACCTTCATTATTGCTGAAGCAGGCTCCAATTGTTGTTTAGGAGATGCAGAAAAGACCTTAGAGCTTGCTAAGGTTATGATTGAAAAGGCCTATTGGGCCGGAGCCGACGCGATCAAGTTTCAATGCTTTGAAAGCCACAGCGTCTATGTAGAAAATGCAGGCATTCCCAAATATCTCAATGAAAACATTAACGATATTTTTAAAAGAAACGCTTTGCCAACAGAGATTATAGCTGAGCTCTACCAACATGCAAGCTATGTGGGCATCGAGTGGATGTGCTCCTCTTTTTCTGAAGAAACATTTGAGAAAATCAACCCTTTTGTGAAAAAGCATAAAATTGCCTCTTATGAAATTCGCCATTTGAGGTTGTTAGAAAAAGCAGCCAAAAGCCAAAAGCCTCTTTACTTATCTACAGGGGCCGCTACTTTAGAAGATATTGAGTGGGCTATTGAAGTCTTTCAAAGAAATGGTGGAAAAGAGCTCACTTTAATGCAGTGCACCGCTCAGTATCCAGCTCAGGCAGCTAGCTTAAACCTTCGCTGCATCCCCTCTTTGCAAAAACAGTTTAGTTTGCCGATCGGTCTTTCTGATCATAGTGAGCATCCTCTCTACGCGCCGATTGCCGCCGTCAGCTTAGGAGCTACTACTATAGAAAAACACTTCACAATAAACAAGAGTTTACCAGGCCCTGATCAGTCTTTTGCAATTGATTATAAAGACCTTAAAGCAATGTGTGAAGCTATTTCAGAGACTGAAGCAATTCTTGGCCTTGCAAAAAAAGAAATTTTTCCCCAAGAAGAGGAGTTAGCTGCTTTTGCAAGACGAGGGCTACAAACGACTCATGCAGTTAAACAAGGTGAGCTTTTAAGAGAAGGTGTTAATTTTCAAATTTTGCGCCCAGGACAGCAAAGATTGGGAATGCACCCTAAATATATTCAACAAATTGAAGGAAAAATAGCAGCGTGTGACATCCCCCTCGGCAAAGGGCTGCAAAATGAAGACATCCTATGGTAGAAAAAACAAAAGAACTCACCCACTTATTCTTGGATTTAGATGGCACGCTCATTAATAGCCTTCCAAGACTGCGAAATATTTACCATGATTTTTTAACCGACCATAACATTGAAGGGAATAATCAAGAGTTTAACCAGCTTAAAACCTCTTCGATTGAGAAGCTCATTGAGTATTTCAAAATCAAGTACACCTTAAACTATCCTTCTCATCATTTGAAAGAGCAATATGAAAAATACTTGCAAAAATATTACTTTAGCGCCCCCCTCTTTCATGGTGTGAGAGATTTTCTTGAACAAACTAAAAAACAAAATTATCAACTGATCTTAACCACCGCCAATAAAAAATTGTTTGCTGAAAAAATTCTCTCTTTTCATCAAGTCGACCACCTGATCCATCAGATTTACACTCCAGCTTGCTTTAACCTTAGTAAAAAAAATGATGATTTTTATCAAAATGTGTTAAAGGATTTAAATATCTCTCCTAAAAATGCTTTAGTTATTGATGACTCCCTAGAGGTCATCTCAAGCTCTATCCAAACAGGTTTGCAAGCTTTGCTTTTTTCTAAAATCACCTACCATCCCCTTCCCTGCTTTGGCAATTGGAAAATTTTATTGAAACAATGGACAAATTATGTCTACTCCTAATCCTTTCTCTGTGGAACATATCACACCCGGGCTCACAGTTATTCTTGAGGAGAATCCACATAAGATTCAATTTCCAGAGGGATATGTGGATGAAGTCTTTGAAAATGCACGCAAAAAAAAGCCTCTTTTTAACGGGACTTTAGTTTGCGTCAAAAATTTCACTCCTCAACACATCACAAGCTACACGATTTCTTTTAAAGAATTTCTAGCCTCTTATCAGCTAGGTTATAATCGTATCCATCATCCCTTAGCAGTGAGTGGATGGATAAAGCATCGTGGAAATCTTCTTTTTGGAGTGCGATCAGAAAAAGTTTTGTTTTCACCTTTAAAATTAGAGCTCGTCCCCTCTGGGGGCATTGATGAGTCTGCCATTGAAGGTCAAAATATCAACTTTGAATATGCATTGCTCAATGAGTTTGAACAGGAAACGGGGATGTTTATTGATGACATCATTGAAATACGCCCAGAGCTGATGGTCCTTTGCAACGAAAAGAACATCTTTGACATTTGCATGTCTATTACTTTAGATGATGAAAATGACGTGCAATGTGATCATTCTAATGACGAATATAAAGAGTTTCTTTGGGTCCCTTTAAAAGATCTTAAAAACTTTGTAAATCGCAATAAATCAAAGCTTCATCCTACAACACTTGCAATAATTCAATCTAAGCTCTTATTGTAAGTTTAAAAAGTTAGATTATGAACCCATTAATTTTTAATTCTGCCTTTATTTTTTCATTGCTTTGCCATTTACTAACCCCTCTAGTATTTCCCTTGGTAAAACTTTCTTATTTCAGCCCTTTCATTGTTTTGGCTCTTTACAAAAAAAATCAAACCCAATTTTTAAATTATTGCTTAATTGCAGGGTTTATTTTGGATTTGCTTTCAACAACACCCTTTGGTTTTTGGACCATCAATTATTTAGTCTGTGGCTGGCTTCTTCTTTATATTAAGCCTTTTTTCTTCCAAGATAAATTGATGACTCTTCCTCTTGTGACTCTGTTATTTTCACAGATCTCAACTCTATTTTATGCTCTAGCAACCCATCTTTTTTTTCAGAAGTTTAATTTAAATATTTATTGGATTATGACTGACTTAGTCGTCTATCCCATTTTTGATGCTATTTTCGCTGTGGCTGCTTACACTTTTCCGATGCGATTTTTGAAGAAATGGTTACCGAAAAAAAGACGCCACTCTCGCTCATTTCGTTTAAATGAAGAATAATGACTTATCTTTAAGCAGCTCAAGCCCTTTCTTTCCAGAGCAAAAGGATCAGTCCGGGAACAACAACTGTAATTGATCTAGGCGCTCCAAAATCGTAAAGACACTCTCCCCATTAGATGTCTGCAAATTCATAAAGCTCTCCTTTATAGCATCGGGAATGAGACTAAAAAAGTGGCCTAGCAAATCTAGCCGAGCTGCAACTATCCCTTCAAACATGAGCATAAAAACAGTTTCGTTTAGCAAAGTGATCATGCTTAAAAATTCAAGTTTGTAATTAGCTGGAATCAATTCCAATAATCTCAATGCAACCTCAAACTCTCCTTTCGCAATGAGTATTTGAAGTAATTTTATAAAAAGAGTCTCTCCGTCAGGGAGCAATCTCTTAAAGAATTCGACTCGTTTTTCTTCATCTTCAAAAGATTCTGTCATAATAAGCTCAATCATAGCCCATTTCTCACCCAGAATAAGAAGATTAAGTAGTGATTCTCCTGCCTCGTTTAATTGAAAAAGTGGCTCAACAGTTGCCTGCAAAAGCAAGCCAAGAAACTCAAGACCCTCATCAGAGGAATCTTCAACTGCATTGCTATATAGCTCAAGCACCTGTGCTGGAGAGAGCATTTTAAAAAGTGTTAACAGTATTTCTTCGCCCAATTTTGAACAATAAGGTAGCAAATCACTTACTATTTTTCCATCAACCACAAATCGCTCGGGATTTTTTCGAATTAGAGCTTTAATTCTTTTCAGATCTAACCCCTCTAGCTCAGATCTAAGGTCTTGATCTTTGATTTTTTTCTTGAACTCCAAAAACAAGGCTTTTCAATTTCGAGTTTTGTTGACACAAGTCGTGAAACTCAAGATACAATTCCCCACTATCATTAAAGAATGAAGAGGGACTCGCTGCAGCGATTTTTTCAAAATCGTCGAGAGACAACACTTTTGTCATAGTCATTTTTTGGATGCGACTTCCATTTTTCATAATGAAAGCAAGCAATTGCCAATTCTCTTGAGTTTTTGCAATTACGATCAATTTTTCTATGCTAAATGCATTGGGGAGCTGGAGTAAAAGATTGAGCGCAAATGTGTTTCCACTTGCTAAAATAGCCGCTTCTAAACTTGAAAATGGCTCAACTTCTTCCTCAATTGGTTTACCATGAGATAAAGCTTCTAAAGGAGCATACTGGATAGGTGTTGAAGAGAAGATGTCATTATGATGAATAAGAAAAGCTTCAGACATTTTCTTTGCTGCATATAACAGATAAAGCTGCTTTTGAGCATCGATAGTGAGCACCTGATGTTTATTGAGATATTTTAAGAAATAGAAAAAGAAAGCGGTATCTTCATTTTGCAGAAGTATCGAAAAGAAAATAAGTGTTGTTTCTGGATTTAAAAAATAGGCGGGTGGAATAGCTTCTAAGAACTGACCAAATAGGCTGAAATTATCAGCATAGACGACTTGAATCAATTGTAGCAGCAGCTGCTGGGTCGATGCTAAACCTTCTATCACTGGATAATTTTCAAAGAAGCCTTCTGGAAGATTCATTTGATGAAGAGCAAGCTCACTCTGCCAAAGAGATTCAAAGAGCCGCTTTTTGAAAAGTGGATGTTCATCAATAACTTTTTTATAGGATATTAGAAATTGACGAGCAGCTTCAAACTCCTCCTTCATCACTAGGCTTATAAAATACCCATACAATATATTTTCTAGATAGACTGCCACTTCTTCATTATCAAAAGTCGATTCAATGACGCTGATAAATAAATTCAGACTATCTAGCCCAAGGCTAGCAAGACCCCCAGAGTTATTAGCTAATGAGCTAATAATCACTTGAAGTTCTTTGAGATTTAGCAGTGGCTTTAAGAGAGAAAAAGCTTTTTGAAGTTTTGCTACCTCCTTCTTATCTGCAAGACTAATGAGATGAGCGCTAATTAAAGGAAGCATTTGCTGAGAGTTAAAAGAAAGAAGATCAAGCATTTTAACGAGTGTCTCATAAGCCTCCTTTTCAAGAAGTTTCTTGACGAGCTCTAGCATCTTCGGTAGAGAAAGGGGTGTTGTTTGATGAATCATTTGCACCAGATCAAGGAAGCTTGAAAAATTTTGACTTTCAAGATGTGAAAATAATTGAGTCCAAGCCTCTTGCACTTGATTGGAGATCTGAGCTTGCTGCTCTTCTGTAGAGGCGTCAGGCTTTTCCTCTCTCTCTTGAGTGGCTTGAATCTCAATTTGCTCTTGCTCTAACTGACTTAATGAAGTTTGTTTATTCCCAATCTCAACTTGTAAGCTGGTCTTTTCAGGTGAATTTAAAAGTTGCCATTGTAGCACACGCAATTCGTATTGAAGAATCGCTATTTTTATTTCTAATTGAATTAATGTGAGCTTGGCTTTGAGTGCTTTATCTTTTGCTAGGCAATCTCTTTGCTCTGCTATTATTGTAGCAATTTTATTTTGAACTGCTTCATAAGAAGTTCTAGAGCTTGCAAGTTTCTGCTGCACCGCTGGATGTGGATTGGCCTCCCAGACAGGAAATCCTTTGTTGTAATCAGCCGCAATTTGCTCCAAGTTCAAACGTACAACACCCTTATCTCGCGATAATTGTTGATTGTTAGAAATTGTCGATTTTATTTTCTTTATCCGCTCGCGAGCTTCTTTTAAGGACTCTAAAAATTCCTCCAAACCTTTTTTCTCTTGCCTTAAACGATCTATCGATAGCATTAACTCTGCCTTCTTTTCTGGGGCAGCTGATTCATGAGCCTTTTCAAGTGCTTTTAATTGCGCCACAATATTTAATAATTGTGTCTCCAAATCTTCTGGTGTCGTAAGTCTTTCTGCTTGAGATTCTGCATTTTCTAAGCTTGATAACAGACTTTTCCTTTCAATTAAACGCTGTTGAAGCCCCCTTCTTTCTTCTAAAGTTTGAGCATTATCCAATGCAGCTTTAATTCGTTTAATTTCATCGCTAAGAGCTTGCTTGAGCTGCTGGTTTGTTGTAGCTAGTACATCTATTAAATGAATCCACTCTTGGTTGAGTTGAGAATTCCTTGCATTGCCAGGTCTTTCTAAGTCTTTTTCAATTTGATCTACGCGATCAAGAATCCTTTCTCTTTTCTCTTCAAGCTCTGAAAGGCTTTCTTGCTGCATAGGCAGCTCAGAATCACTCCCAGCCCCTTCCCTTTTTACATCCACGCTTTGAGGCTGCGCTTGCTCCTGCTGCTCAAGTTCTTTTTCCATTCTCTGAATGTTTTGGGCAAGAATGGGAATCTCATTAAGAAGCATCTGAAGTTCTTGCATCTCCGCTTCGCTTGGATTTTCGTTAGCTAAAAGCGTATTTAATCTCGTTTGCATCTGTAAATGATTTGCTCTAGATATGCTTAATTCCCCTTTAAGCTCCATCATCTTTCTTCGCTCTGCATTTAAAAGTTGCTCCAGAGCTGCCACTTCCTTTTGTACTGCTTGTTGTTGCGCTGTTAAATCTTCCAGCTCAGTACTGCAGCAACCCCCTGGTTGATTTTTTAATTGCTCAATCTTTGTATTTATTTGCTTGAGCTGCTCAAGTAATTGGTTGTATCGAGCTTTGTTGGATGTCCCTTTTTCTGAAGAACCTTCTATTTTAACCCGTTTTTTTTCAGGTTCTGGGCTAGAAGACCCTGAGCGTTTACCGTTATCATTTTTAGAAAGATCTTCTTCAGGACCCGTTCTTTGACGTTTACCAGGAGGCTCGTCATCCCCACCTGGAGCAGCATTCTTACCAGAGTTTCCATGCAGCGGATACACAAACTGCGCTATTGGAGAGTATTGAATCATTTGTTGACGATACCATATTTCTTGCAAAGCTTTAATGGCTCCATCCACGATTTGTTTCCAGACCTGAGATGATGGTAGAGAAATTAAAGGTAGAGGTATTAAGGTGTTGGGTAGCGGCGCTACATAGTATGGAGCTGGAGAAGTAAAATTGAAATTAGAAGGAAGGATAGGCATATTATTTTCTCATTGCCACTTCTATTAAGAAGAAGCTTAAAATTAGATACTTGAAATAAAAAAAGGGCATTAGCTTAACTCTTAATCTAAAAAGCTTCAAGTGAAATTAGACCCTAATCTTGACAAAGACTGCATTCAGACTTTACCAAAAAAGAGCATGCTTGGGATAATTATTTAAAAAGCAAAATTAAAATTTATTTAAATGATTTGAAGCCCTTATAAAGAACAGCTCTAAACAAATTAAGATTTTTTATCTTATAAACTAAAAAACATGATCATCGATGGAAAAAAAATAGCTCAAGAAATAGAAAGCGAGCTCACAGAGCAAATCCATGCTCTTGGGGGCAAGCGCCCTCCTTGCTTAGCTTATATTCTTGTAGGAAACAACCCTGCTTCAGCGCTCTATGTTAAGCGTAAAATGCAAGCTTGCCAAAGAGTGGGTATGATTGCCAAGGGCAATTTTTTTGATCAGGATGTGACACAAAAGCAACTTCTAGATTTAATTTCTGCTCTTAATTTAGACCCTACGGTCGATGGTATTTTAATCCAAATGCCCCTTCCTCCACATATCATTGTCGAGCAAATTATCGAGTCCATTAGTCCCCAAAAAGATGTTGATGGTTTTCATCCGTTTAATGTCGGGCGACTTCTTTTAGGCTACACTCCCTACTTTGTCCCCTGCACTCCACTTGGAATTCAACAGCTGCTTATCCGGTCTAACATCCCCATTTCTCACAAGCATGTGGTTATTGTTGGGCGCAGCAACATTGTAGGAAAACCTCTGGCAGCCCTATTAATGCAAAAAACAACTCACAGCAATGCAACTGTATCGGTTGTTCATTCTCATACAACCAATATTGAAGAGATTACATCCACCGCAGATATTTTAGTAGCCGCTATTGGTGTGCCCAAGTATATCCGAGCTCATATGGTGAAAAGAGGCTCTGCCATCATTGATGTAGGAATCAATCGCTTGCATGATAAACTAGTTGGAGATGTTGATTTTGAAGAGGTGCATCCGTTAGTGGCTCACATTACTCCCGTTCCCGGAGGAGTAGGCCCCATGACGATTGCGATGCTTTTATCTAATACATTTAGAGGCTATCAAATGAGAGCTCTACTAGCATAAGGTTTCGCTACCAAAAGAAAGCAGCTGGAAACAATCTTGATTCTGATAAGTGCCGACATTGACCATGCCCACTTCAAACAGTCTTTGCATAATCACATAGCGCATAAATCGAATTTCTTCTTCTTGGTAAGTAGGTAGTTTATAGCTCCAATCTGGCCCTTCTTTAGTCAGCGTCACACTATCGTTTTCTCCGACTGCACAAGTTACCCCTTTTAAAAATTCATCGACTAAATACCAATCACTGCCTTTGATTCTTTCTAAGCTTTTTTCTACTTCACGTACGCTCTTTTCAGTATCTAATTTACTTTCAAATCCCATTTTTAATGTGCGATTCTCTGGATGGCGATAAAGATAAAGTGCTTTATCTTCTATTTCCATATTGAGCCAGTGAGGGGCATTATGATGTGGACAAAGGGCCTCCTCGTGGCGCACAGCAAGCCCAAGTCTAATGAGTTTTGAGACAATGCGGCTAAAATAAAGTTGCCAAGAGACGATATCTTCTTTGGCTGTATTTCTAGCGCCACTGCCAATGATGAGTTGTTTGACGATTTCTTCATCAAAAATTAAATCGCTAGCTGTGGCAGCAGATTGAAGCCTTAAAGGTTGATGGATAATTTCTTCCAGTACATAAGCCATGTCTTGAACAAAGTGAAATTTTTTTGTGGAAGAAGGTTTAATGTGTTGCTTTTCAGAGATCTTTTTAGGAGCATTTTCTCGCCTAAATTTTAAAAACTCTTTCCATTCATAAAAAGGAATAATCTCTTCTTTAAAACGATCTTCTTCTTGAGTGTATTTAATGCAACAAACAAAATTAAATTCTAGATGTAGCATATACTCTTCAAAAGCCTCTCTTGAAAGCTCATATTTCTGCTGTATTGCTTTCGCATCTAAAGAGAAGTTTTCAGAAGAGAATAACTCAGAAATAATGCCTGCCATTACTGGCTCAGTCAAATTAAGGTCGAGCAAATATCTTTCGTAAACATAAGGCGTTTTAAAATAACGCTCGATCATCGACTCAAAGATATTGTTTGAAGAACGGGGAACTGCGTACCAAATGGGCAGAATATGAATAGGGAGTTTTTTTAAAATACCCTGGATATAGTTCATATTCGGCTTAAAATCTTGATCAAATTTAAGGATTTGAAAGCCATAATATTTGCGCATTTCCTTATCAATGACGATAGAATCTTTATCAATGGCAAAGAGCTTTGTTTTTTCCAGTTTTTGTAAGATTGTCAGTAGCTCATCATCTTCTAAATCGAGGTTTTTTTTCAGTTTAACCAAAGGAATGCGAATAGAGCCATAGAGAATATCTTCTAAAACCTCGACATCTTGCGGTGTAAAGGAAGCCATTAATATGCGATTGTGAACATCTGTTTGATATTCATAATCTGTCACATTAATTTTGTTTTTACGGCTAACGGTCAAGTCTAACATAATTAAATCTCTCTAAGCTCTTTTTGAATTGAACGTTTGGCGTCCTTCGATTTAAGTTCTTCGCGCTTATCATAAGCCTTGCGTCCTTTGCCTAAACCAATTAAAATTTTTATTTTACCCTTTGTCAAATACATTGACAAGGGGATGAGGGCTAAACCTTTTTCTGCGACCTTACTTTTTAAGCGCAGAATCTCTCCTTTATGCATTAAAAGCTTGCGTTCACGCCTTTCTTCGTGATTTTGCAAGTTTCCATGGCTATAAGGGGCAATATGAGCATTTAATAGCCACAGCTCATTATCTTTTACTTTAATGTAGCTCTCTTGAAGGCTCCCGCCATTGTCTCGCAAAGACTTGACTTCTGTTCCTTTTAAGGTGATGCCGGCTTCAAATTTATCTAAAATCTCATAGTGGTGATAGGCAACGCGGTTGCTTATTAGCTCAGGATCCTTTTTCGCTGCCATCTGCTTAAACCTCAAGATGCTTCAAGTATATTCGACCCATTAGAATTTGTCTAGGTAAAACAAATTTTTAAATTGAGAGTAAATCTTGACAGAACACACCTAATTTGATTATGTTTTGGTCAGATTTATTTTTATCGGAGACCCCTATATGAAATTCGTTGTAGCCAAAGAGACCCTTTCAAAGCTCATTACCAATATTCAAAACATCGTAAGCCATAAACCGACGATTCCCATCCTTTCTAATTTTCTTATTGAAGCCACTAAGGGAGAACTGACAGTGACAGCCACTGATTTAACAGTGGGAATTCGCTGCCAAGGAGAGGCTATTGTGGAAGAAGAAGGAGCTATTACCCTTCCAGCAAAACGTTTTTTTCAACTCACCAAAGAGTTAACGGCCTCTAGTCTTGAAATCCAATCCGCTGATGGAGAGACCTCTGAGATTTCAGCGGGTTCTTCTCACTTTAAATTTCGCGGGATGCATCGAAAAGATTTCCCAAATCTTCCCGATTTAAATTCAGCCGTTGTGGTCAAAGTGGAACAAAAAAACCTTAAAGAGATGTTTTTTAGAACAGCTTTTGCCGCTTCTAGAGAAGACAGCCGCTATGTCCTCACTGGTATTTTATTAAAAATTGAAAAGAAAAAAGCACTCTTTGTGGGTGCTGATGGCAAGCGTCTAGCTGAATCTTCTTTAGAACTCAATATTGATAATGCTGTAAGTGGAGAATATATTATCCCCTTAAAAGCAGTCGAAGAAATCTATAAATCTTTAGGTGAACAAGAGTTTGCAACTTTATTTTTAATGCCTGATAAAATTGCTGTTGAGATTGACAAAACGCTCATTGTAACTAAACTTTTATCTGGGGCATATCCCGACTTTAAGCGCATTATTCCTGAAAAGTTAGATATTGCTGTCGATCTTCACAGAGAAGAACTCACAGCACTTTTGCGCCAAGTTTCTCTTTTTACCGATGAAGAAAATCAATCAGTTCGCTTCCTATTAGCTGCTGGATCCCTCCACTTAAAAGCAAATAATGCCACAATTGGAGAAGGACAAGTCTCTATGCCTGTCAATTACAAGAAAGAGCCTTTTGCAATTGCTTTTAACCCCAACATTTTTTTGGATATTTTGCGTCACAGCCGCAGTGAAGTGATTCGCCTCGGCCTCAATGACCCCTTTAACCCAGGTATCATTACTGATGAGTCTACAGCGCGTTTTGTCATTATGCCAATGCGCTTAAACGAAGCATCATGACATATATAAAGTCTCTAGCGCTTTATAATTTTCGCAATTATCACCAACAAAAGGTTGAATTTTCACCCAAGATCAACCTTTTTGTAGGCCAAAATGGACAAGGAAAAACAAATTGCTTAGAAGCGATTGCCCTTTTTATTGCTGGGCGCTCGTTTCGTTCTTTGAATTTGCAAGACTGCATTAGGCATGAGCAAAATTCTTTTTTTTTACAGTGTGATTTTAGCAAAGAAAATATTGACCAAACTCTGTCTATTCATTTTTCTGCTGAAAAAAAACAGCTTCAATACAACGCGAATACCTATAGCCATTTTTTACCTTTAATCGGCATTTTACAAGGGGTTTTATTTGCTGGGTTTTATGATCAACTCATTAAAGGAGCTCCTCAAATACGGCGCAAATTTATCGATTTACAAAGTGCGCAAATAGACCCACTTTATCTGCAGCATCTAAGACATTTTCACAAAGCGCTTAAAGAGCGCAATTTTTTACTTAAAAAAAGAGAGACGAAAATACTTTCTATTTATGAAGAATTGATGGCTAAAAGTATTCCCTATCTTTTAACAAAACGTCTTGATTGCTTAAACATTCTGCAGAAGTATTCACAGCAAATTCATCAAGAGCTTACAGATCTTGATGACAGAGTTGAACTCAAATACACCTCTCCTTTTCTTCCTACACTCAACATACAATCATGCTTAGATTTAATCCAAAAAAACCGCTTTAGAGATGAGCAGATTGGCTATACTCACATTGGCCCCCATAAAGATGAACTTTTAATTTATTTAAATGCTCTTCAGGCAAAAAAGTTTGGCTCAGAGGGACAAATTCAAACGTTAATGACCTCTATCTATCTTGCTGAATATTTTAGACTCCAAGAGAGTTTGCCAGAAAAACCAATCTTTTGTATCGATGATCTTGGACAAAACTTAGACTTTAGTCGGCAAAAAAGACTCCTCCAAAAACTTGAGCAAATGGGTCAAGTCTTTATCACCTCTCCTGAAATCCCCCCTTATTCCTTTGGTTGCGACCATGCTATTTTTGAAGTTAAAAATGGGCAGATAGAGACCCTTTCTCTAAAATAACCACCCTCTTTAGTTGTAGTAAAAGCTCTAAATTAAAAAGTTTACATAAAAAACTTAAATGAATCCTTGCAAATTTCAGCCTGCTTATTAATCATATTTGGCAATCAAATTTTAAATCCTCTCAAAGGTGAATAATATGGCAACGGTAGACCAAGCTATCAATAAAAGCATGATTTTTAGATGTAGCGGTAGTAGTGATGAATCGCAAATACTCAGCACCACCTTTTATAATCATCCAACACTCCAACAACCCTTCACGGCATCTCAATTATTTAGCGGATCGAACCGCTCTGCGCAATTTTTCAATAGAAGCACCCATCTACACTTCGCTTTAAAAAATGATCCACAAGCAGCAGCCGCTGCTGCAGCCGATATAGCCCCACTCATTATTTGCTTTCAGCCTACAAAAGAGATGATGTCAGCAACAACATTAGACATAACCTTTACTCATCATCCAACCTCTTTCTTAAACGTGAATGGAGCGATCTACCCACTATCAGCAGCACATTTAACTCAATGCCTAGTAGGATCCTCTCCCTGCCCACTTTGGAAAGATCCAAATCCAAGCAGCTTTCCAGAAAAACTAGCAGAAAATCAACACCCTGATGCCACCGTCCACCCCCTTGCAATTAGAAACCTTTCTCCTCCGGGAGCAAATCAACACTCTTTCCATACTAAGCTCGGCAAACTTCATAGCGAAGACACTGTTGTTGTCGTGCGAGTTTCCTTAATATCTTCTAGCGGAAAAGATAATTCTCTCTATTTGAAAGAAAATTGGCTCATCGCCACATCAGAAACTAAAAAACCACCCAGGATTAAGTATCTTTTACCAAAGGCAGATCCTAAAGATCACATACACATAGAGTGTGTTGAAGAGAAAAAAGATCCAAGATCAAGCGACCTTGCTTTGCAAGAGCTTGCTGAAGTTGTTAAAGCAACATTCAATGAGTGGCATCGTAGCGCTGTTTTCTGCCTCCAAGATTGTACTCTCCCTACTGAAGCACCCTTTCGAACAACACTGATTATTACCCCTCAGTCTCAAAAACCTTTGGAATATACAGCAACATTTGCCAAGAAGAGCGAAGGTCGTGATGCAATGGGACAACACTTGGTTCCAACTGACCCATGTCCCTATCTTAAAAATGTAGAACAAATGACAGGGGAGCCAACTGTGAATGTAACGCTCGCTCATTTTAAACCAGATCCTGATGACGATACGGCAGATTTTTAAGTTGACTTCTTCTAAAGTTAAAAATGAAGTTAAGAATTTCTTCTAAACAAATCCTTGCAAATTTCAGCCTGCTTATTAATCATATTTGGCAATTAAATTTTAAATCTTCTCAAAGGTGAATAATATGGCAACGGTTGATAGAGCTATCAATAAAAGCATGATTTTTAGATGTAGTGGCAGTAATGGTGAATCGCAAACACTCACCGTTACCTTTTATCGTAGTTCGCCAGACCGAAAAACCTTCATGGCATCTAAATCCATGAGTGGCCCCAATCCCTCTGCAGAATTTACACGTAGAAGCTCCCATATGCACTTCTCTTTAATAAATGATTCAGGAGCGGCAGAAGCAGCTGCTGCTACAGCCGATATAGCCCCACTCATTATTTGCTTTCAGCCTACAGGCGCGATGAGGACAGTACAAACATTAGACATAACCTTTACTCATCAAAATCCAACTTCTTTCTTAAACGTGAATGGAATGATCTATCAACTATCAGCAGCATATTTAGCTCATTGCCTAGAAGGATCTTCTCCCTGCCCATTTTGGGTAAATCCCTCCTCTATAGCAGCGGTTCAAGCAGAAAATGCGCAACCCGGCGCCACTGCCAATCCACTTGCAATCAGAAGCCTTTCCCCTGAGGGAGCAGACCAACACTCTTTCCATATTAAGCTCAGCAAACCTCAGAGCGAAGGCACTGTGTTTGTTCTGCGAACTTCCTTAATATCCCCTAGTGGTGAAAATATTTCACGTTATCTGGGCACACCTTGGCTCAGCGCCACCTCTGACTCTTCTAAAAAACCAACCAAAATTAAGTATCTTTTACCAGGAGTGAACCCTAATGATCACATACATGTAGAGTATGTTGAGAGGAAAAGGGATCTAGGCTCAAGCGTTGTCTTGCAAGAGCTTGCAGATTTTGTTAAAACAACATTCGATAATTGCCAGCGTAGCGCTGTTTTCTGCCTACGTGATTGTACTGCCCCTGCTGAAGAACCCTTTCGAACAACACTAACGATTACCCCTAAGCCTCAAAAGCCTCTGGAATATACAGCAACATTTGCCAAGAGGAGTGAAGATCGTAATGCAAAGGGCGAACACATGGTTCCAACTGACCCATGCCTTTATCTTCAGAATACACCAAAACCACCTGTGAGGGTAACACTCGCTCATTTTAAACCAGATCCTGAAGATTTTACGGCAGACCTTTAAGTCGACTTCTTCTAAAGTTAAAAATGAAGTTAAGGATTACCTCTAAACAAATCCTTGCAAATTTTATGCAGTTCCTTAATCATCCTTTGCCATTTCTTTTTACATGATCAGAAGATAAGCAATATGGCAACAGTTACCGACTTAAAGTGGCGTCTTAGCTTGCAATTGAATGGTTTTGAACCAACCACAAAAAGTGTCTATATCACTTTTTTACCATCTTCATCCAGTAAGATCCCCCCTCGAATATATGAGCAAAACATGGCAAATACTACGTCTTGTGAAATAATACATCAAAGTACTCATCTAAACTGCTTGTCTCATTTACATCTTGCTTTTTGGGATACTACAAAAGGGGCGAATACAATTATGTCAACGCGCATTTGCATTCGACTTAAACCTGAAATGTTTATAAATCAACAATTATGCTTAACTTTTTCCCATCTTTGGGATCATTCATTTTTTTTAAAAATGAATGATATCTCTTACCCACTCGTATCATCTCCAGCTATTTGTCAACAAGCAGACCCCATGCAAGATCGCCTTTGTCGATTTTGGGCACTACCTGATATAGAGCACAGTTTATCAAATGAATTTGATTATCAGGTGGTCGATTAAAAATTCTGCAGCAACCGTTTTATAACAAAAAGTTTTAGAATTATAAAATAAACTCATTTTAAATTTGTTAAGGATTATCTTTAAACAAATTCTTGCAAATTTTAAAAAAATAATTGATGATATTTTGCTAATAATTTCTAAATTCAACCAAGATAAGCAATATGGCAGCAAAAGGAGCAACATTACAAGGCGCAACATTTCATGTAACGAGCAACAACATAAATTTTGACATTCCCTTGGATTCGGAACATGAACATAGAAAAGTGGAGGTTCGTTTAAGTGGTTTTAAGCTGCCAACAGAGGTAGATACAACTTTTTATTCAGGTTCCAAGATAAATAGCATCTCTATTAGAACAGACACGGACCCTAATAGTTGCACTGGAAGATATCGCCTAGATAAAAGGGAAAAGGATGTTCATTTACATCTTGTACTATCAAATCCTACAAATTCCGCACGCGCGGCTTTTCAAGCTGCAATAACTGTTTGTTTACATCTGACCCCCCTAATGAATCTAAAAGATATCCGTCAGCTAAACATAGTTGTTCAACAAAGTTCGCAAGATCCTCGCCTTAGTGTAGAAATTAACAAGACTCGTTTTTTACTTGGAACTCAAAATAAATGCCCACTGACAACGCTCGCTATTTGGACGCTTGAGAAACCTGCTGATCGCGCTTCCGATCGTCAAACCATCTATGTTAGAGAGGCTGCTCCCCCCAAACCTCCTTTTGCAGGGTGGCAGCAACATGTTGAAGAAGAGCCGACAGATTTTACTGTAGATCCAGAAACTGGTGAATTGACGTATGAAGCACCAGACGATCCGCAAGCTGACCCTTCAAAAGGTGGCTATCTTGCTCCAGTTCCATTAGATAAAGATTCACCCTATTTAGAACCACCAGCAGTATCACCTAACACCGGGCTTTATCTGGTTCCAGAGTATCAAGATCAAGACGGTTATCAGCAGACGGATGAAAAGCCAGATGATGAATTGGACAACTCCAATGAGCATTATGGCCAACCATTAACATCACGCCCTCAGGCAAAAGTTATTCCTCCTTATTCACAGCCGCTTCGTAAAGTAAGCACATCTGATGGATCGGGCAAGAAAATGGATAAGAAATAGTTTCAGCAACGGAAAGAAAATCTAATGCTAATGGTTCGTTGCATGCTTACAAGAGATTTTTGTTGGGGATGATTTTTTAAGCAGCGCTTTCTGCATACAGTTTTTGATCTGCATCCAATTTCTCGATGCTCTCTTTGCAAATTTTTTCAATTCGCTCTGCAGCTTTATCTCTAGATTTTTTATCTTTGATAGTCACTACTTTACTTGCTAATGCTTCAGCAGCAGTAGGTATATGGTAGTTGTTATAAATTCCTAAAATATTTCTATTTTCAAATTTTTCAATTTTCCAATATTTATTTCCATACCAGGCAATGATGCCAACAACCCCGCCAATACCTATAAGAAGAGAAGCAGCGACGGGGTTCACAACAAACATCGCAACCCCAACAGCACCTAAAACCCCTGCAGCCACTTGCATGACGCGCAACGTCAACTCGCGATTGACAGCACCTCGATATTTTTTCATCAAAGCCTCCGCTTTTCCGAAAGCGGCTTTTCTTACTTTTAGATCGGCGTGATCAATCTCATGCGTAATAGAGTCTAAATTTTCCTCTATCTCTAAAGCGATCTCTTTACCAACACGTCTTTCTAGCTTGTTAAACTTCTTTTGCAAAACATTGGCTATTTCTTCTCGTATAGCTGTGTTGCGAGAATAAGCTCGTTTGACAGCTTTTTCATATTCCTCTGGAGAGATCTCTATTTGTCTTCTCAATTCATTAAGACCCGCTTGGTATTTTTCTGCAGCTTTTTTCTCATTATTAAAAGCTGCATTAAAGCGCGAGGCAGCAGTACAAAGACGCTTAGCTTGGGCAGCTTGATAGATGGTGTAAATTCCAAAGGAGATGACCCCTAAGGCTATTGAAGCAAGAGTAATTGATGTAACAACAGGGATAGCAACGTTTTTGAACTCTGAAATGATCCCAACAAGAGCCATTCCACTAGAAGCCCAACCTGTCACAAATCCAACTGCAGCCAGTGAGTTATGGCGAACCCCTTCTAGATCTCCTATTTTCTTGGCCTTATAGGCCGCTTTTGAGCCTTGATACCCGTCGTAAATACCTAATGCGGCCTCAATCCCCCAAAAGGGGATGTTGGTAGTCCCTTTGAATCTAGCAAATCGAGCGGCTGCGCTACCTGCAGTTTTAATCGAAGAAAAGGCTCGGATGATAAAATTAGTGATTTCTGAAGCGATACGGACCACACCGTGCAAGGAGCCGGCAAACCTAGTCCCAGCAAGAATCTTTTTCGCGCTAAAGACGCTTGCAAATTTTGAATTTGCGGGCTTTTCAATTTTTTCTCTATGGCTTATACCCAATTTTTGAGCGGTCAAATGTGTCTCAAATAAAGCAGGTCTACTCCCTTCTTTCATAAAAGGATACACAGGAGAAGTCATGTCAACTGCTGTAACTTTTGGAGCCATATAACCTAAATATTTTTAAATTCTTTTCAATAAAGCTTTAATTTTGTAAAACAAACGATATTGTTATAAAAAGCCCTATTTTCCATTTATATTGTACTATATAAATATTAAGATTGTATAAAGAAAAGCAATAAAACATTTTAACTAACAATGCTTAGATCATCCATTATCCCCCCTATCGAGGGTAAATTTAATGCTATTTTGCTCTTTGGTCCCCCCGGAGCCGGGAAAGGGACTTTAGGGAAGTTTTTAAGTAGCGTGGGAAGCCATTTTCACCTCTCTTCCGGAGATATTTTCCGCAGCCTGCCTGTTGACTCACCAGCAGGTAAGATCTTCCACCAATATGCCCTTAAAGGCAATTTGGTGCCTGATGAGGTCACTATCGAGATTTGGCACTACTATGTCTCTGGTTTAATCGCCACGAACCGCTACTACCCCAAAGAACAGCTTTTGCTCTTAGATGGGATACCTAGGACGGCTAAACAAGCAGAGCTCCTAAAGCCCTATATCCACGTTCAAAAGGTCATCGTTTTAGACATCAAGGATAATGCCCTTTTGTTCAAAAGATTGCAAAAAAGGGCCTTGATAGAAAGAAGACAAGACGACCTAGACCAAAAGGTGTTTGAAACTAGAATGAGGGTCTACCAGAGAGAAACGGCTGAGGTTCTTAAGCATTATCCAACGGACAAAATAGCCCATTTTGACGGTCATCTTAAGCCTTTAGAAGTCCTTCGCGATGTATTGATGAAATTATCAGATTTGATGGTATGAAAATCGGAGTAGAGGGATTTGAACCCCCGACCTACTGCTCCCAAAGCAGCCGCGCTAGCCAAACTGCGCTATACTCCGTAAAAAAACGGCCTATTTTATAGCAGCTCATGCTCATTTCTTCAATGAAAAAAAAATTTTTAGTTCTTTTAACAAGGTGGAATTTTAGAAGTGAAGGGTTTTCTCTAAACAGAAAGGTTAGCCCTACTTTTGTAACTTTTCTAGATCTTCTTTGTTTAAATTAAAACCAAAGATTTTAAAAGCATAAGTTAGGGCTTGAGTGTGAATCCTTTGACTGCGCTTATCTAAGCGAGTTTTCAACATTTTCCACTGTAAAAGCATCTCATCTGTAGATTCAAAACCCAATGAACTGGCTTTTTTAGCAACCTTGCTCTTTAAAATTTGCTTTTTCTTTTCGATCGCTGTTTTTTCACTAGCCAATTGTTGATATTTAGATCGTGGCTCTTTTAAACTTTGAATCTCATCGATTTTCTTTTGCACTAAAGCGGCTAAGTTTGCAGGATTGCCCGCTGTTGAAAGATCAAGGCCCACTTCTAATGAATTGACTTGTGAAATTAATTGTAAAAAGTGGTTGTTGAGTAGGCTGTAAAATTTCTCTTTTTCTCTTTTTAAGGCGCTGAGATTTTTTTCTAAATGCTGGATGACTGTTTGGGATAAATCTAAATCTGCATTTTCTAAAGTGCCTTCAATCATTGAAATTTTTTGACCTATTTTTTCAATCTCTTGATAAAGACCTCGATGAATCACTTGAAATCTAAGAGCATTTTCTTTGATCGATGTTAATGGGATTATATTCTTTTTCTGATTAGTCACATGGCCCATTTCTTGATTGGCAGCTTGCATTTGCCCGTCTAAGAGACTCTCTGCACTTTCAATCTCTTTCATCTCTGCACTAAACATCTCTACAAATTGTGATTGTGCTTTAGTTGACTCTTTCCCTTCTTTGGATAAAAGATCAAAGATCTGGTGATAGGCTTTTAGCACAAAGCGTGCAATTTGTACTGGTTTAAATCTCTCAAAGAAAGGACCTTTTACACTGCTCACCTGGTTGGGGATTAAAGCGCTTGCTGGAATGGATAAAGGCGCTTCTACCAAAGAAAAGAATCCCTGTTTCTGAAGTACATCCATAGCTTTAGTTATTTCATCATCTAGCGCAGTTCTATCTAGTTCAGCTTGCATGCCTTGCTTAACCAGATCAACGACTTGCTCATGCATGTTGAAGGCAGTCTGCCACTGTTGCAGGTCATGAGAATAAGAGCTTAAGCGGACCGCAGCAGTTGCCTCTTTCATTAACTTGGGATCTACTTTAAATTTAACTTGCTGGTTTAAATCTTCAATACGACGTTTTAATAACCGAGAACTTTCGATTAATGCCGCTGACATACTTAAGTTTGAGCTCACCGTTTTTTCAAAGCACTGCTTGGCTTTTTCTGCTGCACGAGAATCTCTCTTGCGCTGCTCTGCATTAAAGGCTCTGAGTTGCCTAGAATGATCTTTTTGAAGGGCTGCTAAACTCTCTTGTTTTACTACTAAATCAGCTTTGTCAACTTTAATAAACTTTTGAGCGCTAATAGCTGCATAAGTTTTAATCGCTGCAATATATTGCTCTATTTGACCAGATAAAGAAGGAGAAATCTTATTAAGAGTTTCTTTTATGGATTGAAACGTTAGCTCGAGCTCTTGGATCTTCAGTGCTGAACAAACCCCTTCTTGCAAATTAGCTTTCACCTCTTGGATAATTTTTGCAATTGATTCTTCATTTTTTGGGTCATAAACTGATTGATAAATTTGAAAAAGATCTTTAGATAATTTGGCAGTGTTTTTTTTCAAAAGATCTAAAGATCTTTCAACAGCGGCCATTTCTTTTATTTTATCTTCGATAGCTTGTTTTTCTTCTAGAGGGGCAAGCTCTTTGACGAGCTGAGAATATTTTTCTCTCAAAGCTCGAGATTGATTTGCCAATTCTTGCTGAACCACACTCGAAAGATATTCACAAACCTGATCAGAGCTACAAACGTTGTTCTCTTTTATTTCTTGAGCATGCGCTTGAGATTTGACATACTTAGAAAGCATCTTATCATAGGCTTTATTCATCGGCTTTTGCATTTGCTCGGCCACTTCTAACAGTTTTCTCTCTAAAGATTGCGGTGATGAAGAGGGCAAAATATCTAAAGATCGAAAAAGTTCTTGAGTAAATGCTTTCAATTTCAGCTTTTGACTCTGCCATACTTCTAGTTCATTTTTTAAGAATAAAGAATTGGTCAAAAATTGATCTAAAGAAACAACCCCACTCGATCTTAAATGGATAACATCTTGAGCTTTTACATGAGAGATCCCCGCCGGATAAAAGGTGCTTAATCTTTTCAAGACTGAGCTTGTGGATTCTCTTCCAAAACCGGCTAGTGGACTTTGTCTTTCTAGATCAAATCCCTGCTGAACGAGCGTTTGAAAGACAACTCCTTTTGAAAACCAATTATTTTTTTGCTCTGTATATGCTGGAATATGCTGCTGAAAGTCTTCTTCTACTAAAACTTCATCTTGGACTAATTGCGTAACAAAGCGATAAATAGTTGCGTTAATGGCCTCAAGGGCCTTTGGCGTATTTTGAACTCTAAAACAGCTTTGCAACTCTTGGTTGTTACATTCAGCCACTTTTTTATAATAGCGAAGCTCTTTGTCGACTACCTGAGACTTCCAAAAACCCGTTTTAACATGCGTTTCCGTAATCAATCGTTCTTGATGCAATTGGGCTACTAGCTTGCCTACATTTTCAGTTAACAGTTGCCTTAACTCTGCATCTTTAATTAAAAACGACATTTGTCTAGCTTTAAGTCCATTGATGCAACTTTGTAATCTAGAAGAGCTAATTTTACCTGTTTTAGCATCCACTATATCGGTGATATAAAGATGAATAGATAACGCTTTTGCGATCTCTATTTTTAATTGGGAGCGATGTTCATCTGTTTTTAAGTGGCGGTAGTTTTCATCGATATAATCGGCATAATCTAAAAATGCCTGCATGCGGATATAGGCTTCTACAGATTCTAATTTGAGAGCTTTGTCTATCTTTGGAAGAGCGCTTGCTGCCAGTCCTTGCATCGTTGAAAAAAAACCTGATAAGTTCTCCAGACTCTCTCCATCACAAGGAGCTTGGCCTACTTTAAGCAGAGCTTCCATATCAGCTGATACTGCATAATATTTCCATCTTGAAGAGGATGGATTGCCCTCTTGATAACCTAGTAAGTCCTTCAGGCCACTCATGCATGACTCACGGCTACTTTTGATATTTGTTAAGTAGTTCCCGATTCGCTCTGAGCTTTTCTTCATGCGAGCAAGAACTCTGAGGGTTGAATCATAGCAATCCACAGCCCCTCGAGCCAAATTTTGTAAAATCTTCGGAAACCTTTTATGTAGACCCAAGATAGGGAGCTGACGCAGCAAACTCCAATTTAAATCATCTGCAAATGGGCTATTGGTTAATTGAGGCACTGGAAAAAGGCGCTGAGCCTCTTCTAAAGAGACGACCTGTACAGGGGTCAGTAAATCCTCTTCAAAATCAGCCACGATCCCTGGTTCATCTAAACCCGCCTCTTTTAACTCTTGCTTAGCTTGAAAAGAAGCCCTTTGAAAGAACTCTCCCATTTGCTGGGTTAAAAGTGAGCTAGAAACAAGGGTATTCTCTATAAAAGTGTCGCTGAGGCCTAAAAGCCTCCGCTCTTGATCGGCTTGTGATAGTTGTTGAGAGGCCTGCTCTAGCGCCCCCTTAGCCTGGCCTAGCAAATCTCCAGCAACAAAGCCAAGTCTTGAATCATCCCCATTTTGCTCAAGGATGGGCAAATCCGGAGCTTCTAGGCGCTCAGATAGCCCTCTCTGAAACGGATAACCTGTGATTGCTTTAAATATGAACATATAGCCTACTACCTATATAGATTTTATTTTGTAAATCTTTATAAGTCAATAAAAATCAGCTTATTTCAGGGCTCTATTGGGTGAGAAAAGGCAAAAAAAAACGCTTCAAGCGGTCAAGCCTGAAGCGTTCAGAGATCATTATTATAAAATTTCTTAATTAGAGTTGTTTATTGCTAAAACTTCCTCTAATGAGCTTTTAAGGCTTTGAACTCCGTCCGGAAATCCGAACTCTACAAGCAAGTTATTGATGTAAATAAGTTCAGCCTCTAAATGATCTACTTGGCTCTCCAAAGAAGCAACTTTGGAGCGTAATTTTTTATTATTCATTATTATTATCCCCAAGTAAATAAATAAAATTGCTACAGTTATAATTATATTTGAATTAATTAATTAAAACAATTAAATAGCTATAGTTTCTAGTAAAATATCCATCTCAATTTCAGAAATTGGGAAGCTTTTAAAGCCCTCTTTGATTCCACATTCTTCACGACATATTTCATCGTGCATTTTTTCCTCTAATAGAGAGAGATAACTCTGAATTTGACGGGGATCAATCATGCTTATCCTTCTCTTTTTCAATGCTTTAAATAACTTTTTCATATCAGATAAGCTTAGAGTAAGCATTTTAAGGTGGTGATCGAGCTCGATCTGCTTGATTTTGTCTTGAAGGGCACTTTCGATCTGTTGAACTTTTGTGCGTTGATGATAAAGTTTTTTTGAAAATCGGAGCTCAGATAGGCTCTCTTCTAGGATCGCCCTGATCTCCCTTAATTGTTGGAGCTCTTCAATAAATTGCTGTTTGAGAGCCTCTCTTTCAAATTCCGATATTTCATCAAATTTATAAGAAAAATACATACTGTTAGCCCCCATCTTCAAGCTTTACCGCAGTAAATATTATAGCAAAAAATTACTAAAAAATCCATTACAATCTTTTTTTTAAAGACTCATAAATTAAAGCTTACTTGAGTTTTATTGATTAAAATTTTATTATTTGCAATGAAAAATATAAAAACTGTGTACTATGCCAAAAATTAAGTTTGAAGATGATCCTGAAGAATTTGAACTGTCTGAAGGAAGCCCCATTATCGAAGTTTGCGAACAAATGGGTGTCCCTTTTGCTTGCACGGAAGGGGTCTGTGGCACTTGCGTGATTGAAGTAAAAGAAGGGATGGAAAATCTTTCTGAATTTACTCAAGAAGAAGACGACTTTTTAGGCGAATTAGATTGCGAAAGACTAGCTTGTCAATGCAAAATCAAAAAAGGAAAAGTGATCCTCTCCTTTTAAACAACCTATGGAATCAAAGACAATGTTAATCCACCGTGAAATGACGATTGAAGAAATTCTAAACCAATTTCCTCAAAAAAGCCAAAAGCTTACCCAAGCGATGCAAAACAAAGGTTTGCAATGTGTGGGATGCCATGCAGCTACGTGGGAAACTCTTGAAATGGGTGTCTTAGGTCATGGCATGGATGAAGAAGATCTCGAAGGACTCATTGAGACGCTCAATTGCATTCTACAAGAAAAAGTAGATCCAACAACCATTACAATGACTGCAAAAGCTGCCGATAAATACCGAGTAATTTTAAAAGAAGACAAAAAAGAGGGTTACGGCCTTCGCTTTACAGAACAAGCAGGTGGCTGCTCTGGTTTTGAATATTCTTTAGACTATTCTAAAAGCGCCAGAGAAGATGACCAAACTTTTCTTTCTCAAGGTATTGAAATCCACATTCCCACAACACTTGTCGATCGTTTACTAGGCTGTGAAATTGATTATATTGACGGCCTGCATGGAGCTGGATTTAAAGTTTCCAACCCCAATGTCAAATCTTCATGTAGCTGCGGAACATCTCACAACTATTAAAAGTGAATTGCCTCTTTGTGCACAGCAAGTGCTGCCTCTTTAATTGCTTCTGAAAATGTAGGATGGGCAAAACAAAGAGATCCTAATTTTTTAGCAGTAACTCCCATTTCAATCGCTAAAGAGCCTATAGCAATCATCTCTCCTGCATGCTCACTCATAATATGCATTCCAACAATGCGATCTGTTTGCTCTTCGGCAATCACCAAGACAAGCCCCTCTTTGGCATCGACGCAATGAGCTCTGGAATTAGCTAAAAAAGGAAAATTACCGACTTTAACTTTGAGTCCATGACCTTCTGCTTCTTTAACTGTAAATCCTACGGTCGCAATCTCAGGAGAGGTGTAGATGACATTGGGAATTGCAAGATAATTTAACGAAGGTTTATGCCCTGTAATTTTTTCAACCACAGCAACCCCCTCTTCTGAAGCTTTGTGCGCTAGCATAGGACCATCGACAACATCTCCAATCGCATACACATTCTCAGCGCTCGTTTGTAGCTGATTATTGATCGTGATAAAGCCCTTTTCGTTCTTTTGAATACCCGCAGCTTCTAGATTTAATTCTTCTGTATAAGGAACGCGCCCAATAGAAACCAATGCAACATCGGCTTGTATTTCAACTTTTGCTCCTTTGTCATTTTCAGCGTTAATCCAAACTCCATTCCCTTTTTTTTCTGCAGATACAACTTTGTGGTTTAAATGAAATTGAAGACCTTGTTTGGTCAGAGTTTTTTGAAGGGCTGCTGAAAGAGCAGGATCTAACTGCCCGCCAATTTGACTCATCGCTTCAACAAAAATAACCTCTGCTCCAAGCCTCTTATAAACAGAACCCATCTCAAGACCAATGACTCCAGCGCCAATAACCACCATTTTTTTAGGAACTTGAGGCAGACTGAGCGCTCCAGTGGATGAAAGAACTATTTTTTCATCAAAGGGTAAATTAGGCAAAGCCCTAGGCCGCGATCCTGTAGCAATAATGATATTTTTACCTCTCACGCTTTCTTGACTCTGTCCACTTATTTCAATTTCATTGGCGCTTTTAAATTGAGCTCGCCCCACTTTGTGAGTCACTTTATTTTTTTTAAGTAAAGAACCGATTCCCATATTCAGCCCCTTAATCACTCCCCCCTTTGTCTGCATAAGCTTATCAAAGTTTAGTGTTAGATCTGAAAATTCAAGCCCAAACTTATTGCGATGGAATTTGTCTTGATAAAGCTGCTCAGAGTAATAGAGAAGTGTTTTGGAAGGGATACACCCTTCATTTAAACAAGTTCCTCCCAGGTTATTTTCTTTTTCGATCAAAAGCGTTTTTAAACCTAGCTGTCCCGCTCTAATTGCCGCTACATACCCACCAGGTCCTGCTCCAATCACAATCACATCGTATTCTTCAGACATTTTTTCTCTCAATTTTTAATAAGAAACGACCATACTCAAAGATTTGAGATTAAATCAAAATATTTTTTTTGAAATTGATCGTGATTGCTCTAACTCTATGCAACTAATCTTTTAATAAATTAACTATTAATAATTTACTAATTGAAAACATACACAACAACTTATATACTTAAGGTTGTAAAATATAACTAAATAGGACTTTTTATGGCATCCAGTTCCTCACCAGCCACAGCAGACTTTGCTGGCACATCCCTACTAAATATTTCATTACAGACTGGACAATCAAAGCCTAGCGCAACCGGATTGACCCTAAGAGTTCAAGCTCATCCGGGTGGTTGTAAAGCAAGTGAACAGCGTTTAATTTCTTTCAAGGCCTATGATGCTAACGGAACTCTTGATGATACATACTATCATGAGTGCCTTTCAAAGGGAAATCCTCATGATGGTGGCTGGGTAACACGTCGAATGAATATCAATGAAAGAGTGGCGGGTGCTTTTCGGGATAGACCTGGACACCATATGGTTAGTGGTATTAGGATAGAGATCGGAGATTATGGGAAAACGGCTTCAGCTTCAGTTCAACAAAATTGCTTAAGATCTGCTGCTATCTTTGTACCTATCAAGCATTTAGCATCTGACCCTGATTCGGAGTTAGTTTTAACAATTCAATATCCTTTAGGTCAATATCCTTTTGGGGCAAATATCAAGGCTATAGTGGGTAATACGCTTTATCACCTCACTAATGGTCGTTTCCCAGGATCTGCAGGAGGATATGTAAACTATGGTGCCGATACCATTCATGTTTGTTTTGAAGATTTTACTCCCCGTCAAACAGCTTTTATACAAGAACCGCTCCATAGTGACGATGATGATAGTGACCCTGAAGATAGCGCAGCAACAGTAATATAGATGAAACAAGCCTATCTTCCCCATTTGTATTAGAAATTCCCTTTCTAAATGAGGTGAATCTAATAAAAAATTATTATTAAGCAATTGAATTTACTCTTAATTATATAAGTTTATGAACATATTTTATAAACTTATATAATTTTCCTCTGATAAAGATTTGAGATTAAATCAAAATATTTTTTTTTGAAATGGATCGAGATTCTTCTCCATAACCACGACTGATATATTATAATAAATTTATTCTTAAACAAGAAAAACAGACTTTAATTAACTACTAAAATTTTGACTAAAAGAATAATAATCACGAAGTATTTAGAATCTTACAGACAAAATACCCTATGTCTGTTTTTGAAGATTGACACCTCAAGTTCCTAGAGCAATTTTGAGCTTTAATCGATCTTCAAAAGAGTTGGTTTTGACGTTTCTTCAAAAGTTCTTCACGCCACATCTTAATGTATTAAAATAATAATTATTAAAAATAAAACACTCTTTTAATAAATAATTAAAATTTGACTAAAACAATTTACAATTGATACAATCTTATGTTTAAATATTACTAATTATCTCTAAATAAGAGGATTTAATGAATTTAACCATGCAACCCATTAGCCCTTACTTTCAAGGCGAGTTTGTCGTGCCTTCAAACACATGCCCCACGCCTGAAGTTATTTTTCAAAGTTGGGGAATGGATTTCGCTGCAGAACAGCAACCGCTCAATTTCAACAGAATCACTCACACGGCTCTTAATTACTTTCAGAACTTTTTTTTTAAGTTAGGATTGTATGTTTCTCCTCATGAACACAGCTTATATGTGGGTGATGTACAAAGGATTGTTCGCTTAGCCATACACGATAAATTAGACAACGTAGAGCATGGATATATAAACAATCAAGCAAAGACCCCTTTATTTATATCCATTGATAGAGAGAATTTAGATGTTTTAACCGCTCTTATTCGAGATTTAGGAGCGGGAGTCAATACTCCAGATCCTCTTTATAGCGGAGATGCTCCCCTCCATTTTGCTGCTAGGCATAATAAGGTAGCATCTATGCATCTTTTACTAGGCGCTGGAGCGGCCCCTTATCAAACAAATGGGGTAGGTCAGACTCCCCACGAAGTGGCGTTAATGAATAATAAGCAAGAAGCCTTTCAATGCTTACAAAAAACAGTTCCTATGCCAGAGACGATACTAGGGATTATAACCGTGGCTAGACTCTTTGCGATGGGAGTGGAGGCTCTGAAAGCTATATCCGCATTGAAGGAGATTCAAGCTGCCCAATACAAGAGTATCGTTGATCTTCTTCACAATATCACTCTTGCAGAAGAGAATAGAGCCTAGTGCTCTTTACTTGCTTTCAAAAGGAATATTGATGAATCCAATTATGCATCAGCCCATTTGTTATCATTTTAATGAAATGGTTATTTCTCCATTGGACACATGTCCAACGGCTGATGCTATTTTTGCAAAGTGGGGAGTCAGCAAACTAGATGACAATAATTGTTTTGTCCATATTACTAGAAAAGTTGCTGACTTTTTCTTTTCCATTGGCATACAATTAAGTTATGCAAAGACACTTTTTAATCGCGTTTTCTCTTCGAAAGAAACCCAACAACCCATTTGGCTAGAGCCAGCGGAAAGGGTAGATTCATATTTTCTTGATCTTCTTTCTAATCTTCGTAAAAAAGAGAATTGGAATGTCAATCAACCGATCTCTACATTCTTTAGAAAAGTTTTTCATTTTATCGACGTCACTATCACAACTTGGCAATCAGCAACTCCTCTTCTCCATCGCAGCTTAAAAAGTGACGATGTACAAGAAATAATTAGATTAGCATTAGTGAATAAAGAAGATACCCATTCCTATTTTGATCCTATCACAAAAAAAGGCTCTTCTTTAACGTTTGCGCTCACTAATGAAAGGTTCAATGCCTTTACTCTTCTTGCCCAAGATTTAGGGGCAGACTTAAACAGACCTCTTTATGAATGGCAAATTCATCTTCCTATATATTTTGCAGCCTCCATGAAAAATCCTATCCCTTTATGGATACTCGTTCAAGCCGGAGCCAATCTTACAGCAGCAAGCCAACTTGATGGCAACCAAGCCATACATTACGCAGCTTCATCTGGAAATGTTGAAGCTCTCATCGCCCTGACGCAAGGAGGAGCTGATCCTTGTGCAAAAAATAATGAGGGACATACAGCCCATGAAATGGCGCTTTATAATAAGCATGAAGAGACCTTTAATTTTTTACAGACAACATGTCCCATGCCTGAATTTTAAACACCCTATTCAATTTAGGAAGAACCCTTTCCCATTTTTTTACTATTTTTAAACAAGAGAAATTTATGAATCAAATTATTCAGCCCAAGTGCCCTTACTTTCAAGGTGAGTTTGTTCTACCTTCTAGTATATGCCCAACAGCAGAAGTTATTTTTGAAAAATGGGGAATGAATTTAGCTGATGAACAGCACCCTTTCGCTAGACTAACTCACACAGCTTATAATTACGTGCAGAGCTTTTTTGCTCTCATTGGACTACGCAATCTTTTTCCTCTGCATACCAGCTTATATGCCGACGACGTACCCAGGCTTATACGCTTAGTCGTGCTCGACAAAGAAGATGTTCATTCCGGAGGAAAATTAGGTCAAACATTTGTAGAGTCTCCTTTATATTTTCCTACCTTCTTTGATAAATTAGGGGTATTAACAGCTCTTACTCAAGATTTAGGAGTGGATGTTAATTATCAACGGGTAGGTCATGCGAATGGTGACTCTGCCCTACATTTTGCTGCTAGACATGGAAAAGTCGCAGCAATAAATGTCCTCTTGCTTGCAGGAGCTGACCCTTATCAAGAAAATGTGTGGGGAGAAACGCCGCACATTATAGCGCTCAACAGTGATCAGAAAGAAGCATTTCAATTCTTGCAGAGCACAGCTCCTATGCCTACATCTAACACAGACATGGAAAGGCTAACGATACTATCTCAAAAGGTAAATGATATGATCCAGTCAATCAAAAAAATTATGAGAAGCCTGAATGCTAGAACAGAATCCATGTAAGTACACTAACAAGAATCGAAGCCAACATCGCCCAGGCTAGAGAGAAACAACCCCCTTTATAAGGGTCATCGAGGATGATTTTATGAATAGAATAACATTATTTACACCCAATACATGCCCTTACTTTCAATCATCTTTACTGTTTCCTTTAGCTTTAGATGTATGTCCTACCGAAGTAGATCTTTTCAAAGCTGTGGGCATGGATTGGGAATCTGAAAGTGGACTTGTTGAGAGAATTAGTAGGCAAGTTAAAGATGCATTAGAGAGTTTTACTGTTACCTTTGGATTGCGCCCAGCGCCCACTCCTCTGACTGCACGCCTTATCTATAAAGGTGACCCAAAAGATTTGATCCGGGCTGCAGCGTTCAAGCAGATAGATGTGACAAATGCATTTATTTTAGATCCCTCCGAGCCAACAAGAAAACTCTCTCTACTAGCTGCCATGATAGAAAGTAAGAACCATGATATGATAGCTACTTTGATTTTTCTTTTAGGAATAGACCCTAATTTACCGCTTCTCGGTGATGAATATAAAAACTCCCCCCTCCACTTGGCGGTTCAGAGTGAGAAGAATTTTGAAATAATTCATTTGCTGCTTCAAGCAGGGGCCATTCCCGAACAATCGAATCGTTTTGGATGGACGCCGCAGTTTGCAGCGCTCCTGGCAGGTCAGTGGGATAATTTTCAATTTTTAGCAAATCAGACAGGCCATCTTAATTTCCTTCATAAAGAAAGTGCTGACATTGTTCATCACATGATAAAAGAGGCGGCGATACTAACAAATAGTCTTACGTCTATGACTTTCAACATTTTTAAAGATGGATTGAATACCTTTGCTAAAATGGTAGCTGATTTCTTTTCCACAGAATCAAAGGCAGAGACATTTAGTGCTGCTCCCCGGCAGATTTTATAATTTTGGAATCAAAGATCGATCAATAACACCGATGGATCTTCAATTATTTTGACGATTTGAGCAAGAAACGAAACAGCCTCTTGTCCATCAATAATGCGGTGATCATACGAAAGAGCTAAGATCATGATTGGGCGAATGACAATTTTGCCATCGACAACATAAGGTCTATCTGCAATGCGATGCATGCCTAAGATGGCACTTTGCGGTGGATTAACAATCGGTGTTGAAAACGTAGAGCCAAAAACGCCTCCATTACTAATGGTAAATCCCCCTGAGCGCATTTCGTCGATGGAGATTTTATTTTCTTTTGCCCGAGAAGCTAAATCAGTAATCTTTTGCTCGATCTCAGCAAAGGTTAAACTGTCACAGTTTTCTATGATTGGAACAACAAGTCCCCTTTCAGAACTAATGGCTACGTTAATATCATAATAATGTCTCAAGACAATATCATCCCCATCAATATAGGCATTGACTTGAGGAAACTTTTTAAGGGCATAAGCGGCAGCTTTGATAAAAAAAGACATAAAGCCCAGGCGGACTTTATGCTGCTTTTCAAAAGCTTCCTTATGTTTTTTACGAAGCTCCATGACAGCTGTCATATCAACTTCATTAAAAGTTGTTAAGATAGCCATCGTTTGTTTGGCTTCCACCAAACGCCTTGCGATCGTTTGGCGAATTTTTGGCATTCGCTTGCGCTCTTCACGAGCTGCTATTGATTTAGGTTGCTCTTTTAAGGGATTTTGAATGACTTTGGAAGTATTTTGCACAACATCTGGCGCTCTAAGTTCTTCTACAAACGCCTCTGGAGATTTGCGAATTTCGTCAAAGATGGAAGGGGCCTGCTCTTTCTTTTCATCAACCGTTGCTTTTGGAAGGGCAACCTCTTGCGCCGGCGTCTCTTTTTCAGGAGAAGAAGAAATGGCAGGTTGTTGCTTTACTGGCTCTGAATCTTTTTTTAATCCCTGTTGAGCTGCAGCATCCACCGACCCAATCACTTGTCCAATTTTAACAACATCCCCTACTTGAACATTCAAAGTCAACGATCCCGCTAGTGGAGCATAGAGCACTTGATTGACTTTTTCTGTTTCAATCTCAACTATTTCTTGATCTTGAACAACTTGAGATCCACTTGAAACTAAAATAGCGCTAATAGTGGCCTCGCTAATAGATTCACCCAGTGATGGCACTTTAATTTCAATGCTCATAACTACCCTTTGAAAAGATCGGTTAACAGTTTATTTAGATTTTCTTTATGTCTTTTATGTGAGCCTGTCGCAGAAGCTGCTTGCCGATCTTTTCCAATGTACTTTGGTTTTATCGAATCTGGCAAAACTTCTTTCAAAATCGGCATCATATAATGCCAACAGCCCATGTTCTTAGGCTCTTCTTGTACCCAAATACACTCTTTAAAACCTTTATATTTTTCGATAATCTTTTCCAAACCTTCGCGGTCAAGTGGATAGAGCTGCTCAACCCTTACAATGGCCATGTCGTCTCTTTTTTGCTTCTCTTGTTCTTCTAATAAATCATAGTAAATTCTACCAGAACAAAATATGAGCTTATTTGGTTTTTTTGGAGAGGCTGGATCATCTAAGAAAAAATGAAAATGCCCCTCGCTTAGATCTTTTAACGAAGAGGTGCAACGCTTATGGCGCAAAAGTCCTTTGGGCGTAAAGATAACCAAAGGCTTTCTGTATGCTTTTAAAGCTTGACGTCTGAGTAAGTGAAACATTTGCGCGGGCGTCGTAGGATTTGCTAAAATCACACTATTGTCTCCGATCAGCTGCAAAAAGCGCTCGATTCGCGCTGAAGAGTGCTCAGGCCCTTGCCCTTCATAGCCATGAGGTAATAGAAGAGTTAAGTTCGACAAGCGATTCCATTTCTCTTCGGCATTGACTAAATAGGCGTCGATAATAATTTGAGCGCCATTGGCGAAATCTCCAAATTGAGCTTCCCATAAGACAAGCCCTTTAGCTGTCGAAATACTATAACCATATTCGAAACCAAGACATCCATATTCAGATAAATGAGAATCATATACTTCAAAATGACCCTGATCTTCTTTAAGGTGATTTAAGGGATAATAATCTTGGGCATTTGTTTGATCAATGATCACCGCATGACGATGACTAAAGGTCCCTCTTCGACAATCCTCTCCAGCAAGCCTCACAGGATACCCTTCTATCAAAAGAGAACCATAAGCTAAATTTTCAACAAGACCCCAATCCATGATAGATTGAGTTGGATTATCAAGAACGGCAGCTCTTCGCATGCTAAGCAGTTGCGCAATTTTTCGATGAGGAGTAAAACTTGTAGGAATCTCTGTCATTTTGATCGCGATCTCTTGAAGCGTTTTTTCATCCACTTGAGTTGAAATATTTTCAAAAAGTTGTCCTACATCTTTCAACTTAGATTCTTTCCAAAAAGACCACCGATTACCTAAAACATCTCCCTCTTCTGGTTTTTTGCTCTGAAATTCTTTGGTACTATCTAAAGCTTTTTGTAATTTTTGCCGAAAGAGCTCCTCTTGAGCTAATGCATCTTGAGCATTGATCACTTTTTGAGAGACTAAAAGATCGGTATAAATTTGTTTGATCGAAGACTTTTGACGAATACGTTGATACTGGAGTGGCTGAGTATAAGAAGGCTCGTCCCCTTCATTGTGTCCATATTTTCGATAACCCACCAAATGGATAAACACATCGCATTTAAATTTTTGACGTATTTCAACAGCGAGCTTTGTCGCTCGAATACAACCATCAGGATCTTCTGCATTCACGTGAAACACAGGACATCCAAAAGTGTATGCGATATCAGATGGATAAAGTGTGGAGCGTCCCGATTCAGGTAACGTGGTAAAACCAATTTGGTTATCTAAAACAATATGAATGGAGCCTCCCACATCATACCCTTTGAGATGACACATCTGCATCGTTTCATAAATAATACCTTGTCCACTGAGCGATGCATCGCCATGCACTTGAATGCCTAAAGTATGGCTTTTTGTCGTATCCCCTTTATGATCTTGTTTTGCCCGCACTTGTCCGAGCAAAATAGGATTAACAGACTCTAGGTGGCTTGAATTAGGGGGAATTGAAATATGAACACGCTTGCCATGATCATTTTCAACATCTGCAGAATACCCTTTGTGATATTTGACATCGCCAGAGCCTTCAAAAGCACCTGGTTCATAATGCTCTTCAAATTCATGGAAAACCAATCTATAAGGTCGTTCAAAGATATTCGTTAAAATATTTAAGCGCCCTCGGTGAGCCATACAGAGCACAAGCTCATCTACATCTAAATCTCCACCATAGTTAATAATGGCTCTAACAATAGGAATAAAAGTTTCAAGCCCCTCTAAAGAAAATCTTTTTTGCCCGACAAATTTAGTATGAATAAAAGATTCAAAAAGCTCAGAGCGATTAAGGTAATCTAAAATGCGCTTTCTTTCTTCATTTTGGAGATCTTCTCCAAAGTGATGCTCGACTTTACTTTGGATAAATTCGACTAGATCCTGGTTGTCAATATGAAGATAATCAAAGCCAACTTTTTGACAGTAAATAGATTCTAATTGAAAAATAAGATCTTTGAGAGGCGCTTTGGGAGAACCTAACACTCCAAAAGTAGAGACAGTCTCACTTAAGTTATTCAAGCCATATGTTTTAGAATCTAAAGATGGGGGTCTGGCGACATCTTCCACTCCGATGGGGTTAATTTGTGCAATTTTATGTCCCTCTTTTCGGTAAGCTTGTATTAACTGAAAAACCTTTAAATCTAAGCTACTTCCAGTTTCTTTAAGATTTAAGCCAAAAGTTGAGCCTGCAAATTCTATCCCTTCAAAAAAATGTCTCCAAGAAAGTTCAACCGAAGAGCTATCTTTTAAATATTTCTGATACACATCTTCAATGTACTTAGCATTAGAAATTTGAGCAAAAGATAAACTTTTTTGTTGATCCATAAAATCCCCTTACCAGGCACATCTTGACCTATAGTACAACAAATATTTTTAGACTATCTGAGATTTCTTAAATTTTATCATTTTAAAAAAAACGCCAGTTCGGTAAAAAGCTCTGCATTAAAAAAAACAAGCTCTTATCAAAAATTTTAGTATATACCCAAGGCGTAGGTTAGAAAGATGAAAAGTGAAAGACTTAAAAAATTAGAGACCGAATTAAACGATCTTGAGCAATGGCAAAAACTGGGCTTAGTGCCCAAGAAAGATCTCCAAAAGCATCAAGAAGAGATAGATATGATTCGGGAAAAAATTGAAGAAGAAAAAGAAAGGCTCCGATTCTTAAAAGAATCAGGTGATGTCGAGGAATATATCATCCCTAAAAAAAATGCCAGCCGAGCCTCTTATGCAGACAACCCTACCATTCCCGATATGGATATGCAAGAAGATGACCTTGATAATATGGAAGTGACTATGGAAACGGTGACGATGACTGCGGAGTCAACGACTTCTAGCGAAGGTAAAGAAGATGACAATGGCGATGACTACACCCGCTCAGATGAAGAAGATCCTTTCAGCGACAAAAATCGTTGGAAAAGAGGAATGCTCGATGTTGATCCCGACTCCGAACAGTGGTGAACTGAGCCTTTATTTTCATCTCCCCTTTTGTCACAAAAAATGTGATTACTGCCATTTTTATGTCGTTTTAGATAAAGAAGAATTTAAGGAAAAACTCTTAAAAGCACTCCTTTGCGAAATTGATCAGAAGAAAGAGCTCTTCAAGTCGCAAAAAATTATCTCTGTTTATTTTGGTGGCGGTACTCCTTCACTTGTCAGTCCCTCTTTTATTTCAGCCATTTTAGAAAAGGTTGCTCAAGAGTGTTGCATTAAAGAAGCTGAGATTACCCTCGAAGTAAACCCCGAGAATCACTCGCTTCATCTTTTACAAGATTTTAAGAAATCTGGAATCAATCGTTTGAGCATTGGAGCTCAAACTTTCGATGATACATTACTTAAAACTCTCGGGCGCACTCATTTTGCTGAAGATATTGAAAAAGCAATCCATCACGCAAATCAAGCAGGCTTCACGAACATCTCGATTGATTTAATGTATGATTTGCCCTCGCAAACGCTCGAGCAATGGGAACAAACTTTAAAGAAAGCGGTTGCCTTTCCTATTTGCCATGTTTCCTTATATAACCTCTCTATCGAGCCTCACACAGTTTTTTATAAGTATCGAGAAAAAATTATTACCAAAATGCCACCTGCCAATATTTCTTTAAAGATGTTTCAGAGAGCTCAACAAGTTTTAAAAGAGAATGGCTTTTCTCATTATGAAATTTCTGCTTTTTGTAAAAGCCGTGACTTTTCCAGGCACAATGTGGGTTATTGGTTACAACGGCCTCATCTTGGCTTTGGCCCCTCAGCTTATAGCTTTTATAATTTAAAGCGATTTCAAAACATTCCCAATCTTCACAAATACTGTAAATTAATTAGTGAAGAAAAAGAGGCGACAAGTTTTCAAGAAACTCTTGATAAAGAAGCTCATCTAAGAGAAAGCTTGACACTTCATTTAAGACTGGTAGAGGGCTTTGAGCAAACAACATTTGAGAAACGCTTCGGAACATTCCCATTAAGTACTCAGCAATCACTTTTAGCGTTGATCGAAGAAAAACTCATAGAAAAAAAAGAAGACATTCTCAAGCTTTCTAAAAAAGGACTCCTTTATCATGATGCCATTGCAAGCGAACTCATTTGAGAACACTTGCATAGATCAAAATAATGAGCTATAAACATCGCTATATGCAAAACGCCCATTTTTTAAATTTTCTAGTCGGAGCTTTTTCAGCCACGTTGATCTTGTTTGCTTACCATCGCTTTAAAATGGGTTCCTACGACAAGTTTTTTAAAGATACTTTTCAAAAATCAGATAAACAAATCGAAGAAAAAAGACATCACCAAGAACTCGATTTACAAAAAGCAAAATATCAACATGAACAAGAGTGTGAACAAAAGTGGCAAGAGATTTTAAAAAAAATCGATGAACGAAAAAAACAAATCTTGATCGTTGAAAACAAAGCTCAAGAAGCGGCGCAAAAAAATGAGCGCTTAACAAATGAGCTCCACAATAAAATTGAAGCCCTACAAAAACAAGAAACAGAATTACAAAGCCAAAGACAAGAAGTTTTAAGTCAAAAAGAAAAACTGATTAAATCTTTAGAAGAAATTTCTAATTTGTCTAAAACAGAAGCTGAGGAAAAACTTTTTGAAAGACTTACCTCACAAGCAAAAAAAGATTGCGCTTTATGGGAAGCCAGTTATTTTAAAGAAAAAAAAGCATTAGCTGAACAAGAGGTTCGGCAAATGATGATTCTATCGATGGACCGCTTAGCCAGCGCTTGTACCTCTCAAGCCACTCTCACAATGGTTCATTTACCCCACGAAGACTTTAAATCTAAAATTATTGGCAGAGAAGGGCGCAATATTAATTTTTTAGAAAACTTACTGGGCGTCAATTTACTCGTTGATGAAACACCTAAAACAGTTCTTATCTCAGCCACCGATCCTTTCCGAAAAGCCGTCGCTAAAGAAACACTTGAAAAATTAATCCTAGATGGTCGCATCCACCCTACTAAAATTGAAGAAGAGTATGAAGCTGCAAAGTTAGTCATTGAAAAAAAGACGATTCAAAAAGCAGAAGACTACGCTCTCGCCCTTGGGATTACAGACCTGCACCCTAAAATTATTCGCCTGCTTGCAAAAATGGATTTGATGCATAGTCTAGGACAAAATCTACTGGATCACTCTTATCAGGTCGCTCTCATTATGAACATCATAGCCTCTGAGCTTAATTTAAATGCCGACTTGGCTAAAAGAATTGGCCTTTTACATGATATTGGAAAAGCAGCTCCCGCCGAAGTGGGAGGAACACACGCTCTGATTGGGCAAAAACTCTGTTTAAAATATGGTGAAAAAGAAGAAGTAGCCAATGGTGTAGGTTGCCATCATAATGAAATCACCTCTATTACCATTGAAGGCAGCCTTTGTGGCGCTGCCGATACTCTGTCAGCTGCCAGACCGGGAGCTCGTACAGAAAATATGCAACACTATATCAAACGAATGAAGCAATTAGAAGAAATAGCCTACAGCTTCCCAGAAATTGAAAAAGCCTATATTCTTCAAGCAGGCCGAGAGATTCGCGTCATCACTCAGCCTGAAAAAATAGATGACGCCTCTCTTTCTCTATTGGCTCAAAGTCTAGCAAAAAAGATAGAAAGCCAACTGAATCACCCAGGAAAAATTAAAGTCTCTGTTTTTAGACAAAGACAAGTTGTAGAATTTGCCTTTGCATAATGCTTGTATTAATTTGAGCGATATACTAAAATTTCAACTTTTAAACTAAGCAGCCTTATGATAGCAGTTAAAAATCTCAAGTGGTGGGTCTGGGCATTAGCAGCCTTTTTCTACTTTTATGAATATTTACTCCGCGTCTCCCCCAATGTCATGGTGCCAGAGCTCATGCAAGCTTTTAACATCACAACTGGGCAACTAGGGGTTCTCATTGCTTCGTTTTTGTTAGTTTACTCCCCTATGCAGCTTCCTGTTGGGGTACTGATGGATCGCTATGGCGCGCGCATTCTATTAACTTTTGCTTCGCTAGGTTGTGGTATTGGAGCCCTCCTTTTTGCCGTTTCTCATACATTAGGTGGAGCCTATGCAGGTCGTCTTTTAATAGGGGTTAGCTCTTCTTTTGCCTTCGTCGGAATGGTCTATGTTTGCTCGCATTGGTTTGAGCGAAATAAACGAGCGCTCCTTGTAGGTCTTGCAAATTCTATTAGTATGCTGGGAGCTTTTGCTGGTGGTGGCCCCTTAAGCATTATGGTGGAAAGAGTTGGCTGGCGTACAAGCTTATTCTTTTGGGGAATTATAGGGATTATCTTAGCAGCAGCAATTTTTCTTTTGATTCGAAAAGGCAGTCACACCAAAGCACATCTCTCTGAAGAAAAACCCTCAAAAACCCTTTTTGAAGGTTTAAAAATCTTCTGTAAAGGATTTTATAATTGGATTAACGCCATTGTCGCTTTATTATTTTATACTGTCACCACAGCGATTGGTGGTTTGTGGGGAGTTCCCTTTATCCAAAATAACTATCATGTACCCAAAGAAGTTGCAAGCTTTGCAGTTTCCATGCTCTTTTTTGGTTGGTTGATAGGCAGCCCAGTCATGGGGCTGTTGTCTGACAGAGTCAATAACAGAAAATGGGTGATTGTCATTGGGGCATTAATTACCTTCTTATGCTTTACCCCTGTTGTCTATTTCAATTCGATGTCTATTTTTTGGGTGTATATACTTATTTTCCTAACGGGTTTCTTTTCGTCTGCCGAACTTCTCAATTTTACTTATGCAACTGAAATCAACCCCTCTAGAGTCAAAGGAGCCTCCATTGCAGTCACCAACTTCATTGTCTCTGCTGGGGGAGTGATTGTTCAACCGCTGATTGGATTTTTATTAGAAAATTCACATGGAGCTAAGTATCTTTCTCAAATACAAACTTACTCCGAGGTCGATTTCAAAAAAGCCTTAACTATTTTACCTGTGTGCCTTTTAGCCGCAGCTCTTTTGGGCTTGCTTCTGAAGGAAAATAAACGCCAAGAGGAAACTTCTTAAAACTAAATTTTTATTTTTGAAGTTTTTATTCGATTGAAAAAGAAATACCCTCTTTGCATAATGTCCCCCAAAAATTTATAGGATATTTTACGTGAGACGTTCAATTTGTTATTGCGATCCCTCGCAAGCTCTAGCTGGAGAAGAAGGGACATGGAAATTTGTTTACACTACCTCTCAAAATTTAGATAAAGGGGCCTGTCTTAAATTCGACCTCCTCTCTAAAGGACGAGAAATTGACTGGCAAATACCGACTGCAGATCCCCGTGGTAAGTCTAATGTTATTTATGGAATAATGAATGACAAAGATATTCTTTTTGCTGAACCTGTAGAAGTTCCCAATCAATTTGCGCCACAGTTTGCCTTCACCTTAACCAAAGAGTTGAAAGCGGGCTCGACCTTTACAGTCATTATGGGAGCCTCACCTAAATTAACAAGCACACAAGCAAAAAATGCTCAGGGAAACACGAGTCAGAATTTAACCCAAAGAAGACGTCATTTTTTACTCTATGTTGATGCAAAAGGTGATGGCAATTTTGCAGATCCAGAAATCTTCACAATGGATGTCAAAGGTAACCAGCTCGATCGCATTCGCATCATCACCCCCTCTTTTGTGACTAAAAACAAAAGATTTGATATCGTCATCCGCTTTGAAGATAAATACGGAAACCTCACGAGTAACGCACCAGAAGATACATTAGTTGAACTTACTTACGAACAACTAAGAGAAAACCTCAACTGGAAGCTTTTTGTTCCAGAAACAGGCTTTGTAACGTTACCCAATTTTTACTTCAATGAAGTCGGTACTTATCGCATTCAACTGCAAAACTTGAAAACAAAAGAAATTTACTATTCTTCCCCGATCAAAAGTTTTGCCCAAGATGAAAAAAATTTACTCTGGGGTCTCCTTCATGGTGAATCAGAGCGCATGGATTCTTTAGATAATATTGAAAACTGTCTGCGCCATATGAGAGATGAACAAGCTATGAATTTTTATGCTTCTTCTCCTTTTGATTCGATTGAAGAAACACCCGATGACGGATGGAAAAGCATCTCTCAGAACATCGCCGAATTCAATGAGTCAGATCGATTCATTACCTATTTAGGCTTTCAATGGGCTGGAGAACCATCTAAAGAAGGAATGAGATTGTTCTTAAATTTAAGAGACACTAGACCCCTCTTAAGATTTAAAGATGCTAAATCAAATACACTGCGCAAAATTTATAAGATTTCAAATTCTAAAGATTTCATTGCCGTTCCTACTTTCACAATGGCTAAAGGGGTGGAATATGACTTCAATGATTTCAATCCTGAATTTGAAAAAGTTGTTGAGATTTATAATGCCTGGGGATCTTCTGAATGCACCGCTAAAGAAGGCAATACACTACCAATTAATGGCCCTGCCAAAAATGGCACCAAAGAAAATCCAAAGGGTTCTGTTTTAGGCGCTTTAAAAAGAAACTGCCGTTTCGGTTTTGTCGCTGGCGGATTAGATGACCGCGGCATCTATACTAACCTCTTTGATGCCGGTCAAGATCAATACCCTGCTGGTTTAACAGCTATTTTAGCCGATGAACATACCCGTGAATCTATTTTCCAAGCGCTCCATAATAAAAGTTGCTATGCAACGACTGGAGAAAGAATTTTACTCGGTTTTTACATTGCTGGACACAGAATGGGAGAAGAGCTTTCAACCCAAGTGAAGCCTGGTCTTGTTATTAATAGACACATTTCTGGATTCGTTTCAGGGACAGCACCTGTGAAAACCATTGAAATTATTCGCAATGGAGATGTCATCCATACTCTTAAGCCTAATGTCAACAACACAGACTTTACTTTTGATGATATGATCGATCTTAAAGAAGTGATGATCAAACATAAAGACTCTAATCCTTTTGTCTTTTATTATGTAAGAGTCACTCAAGAAGACCATAACATGGCCTGGAGTTCTCCAATTTGGATCGACTTTATTGAAACAGGCAAAGGTATTAAAAAAGTAATCAAGAAGTAGGAATTATAAGTTTCTTATTTCAGAAAGCAGGCATTTTTTATGCCTGCTTTTAATTGTTTCCTAAAGAGCCTTGTTGCTAATCTCTCTTACAAACAATCCTTTTTTGGATGTTCTAAACTATTCAAATTATTTATTAAATATCCTTTATTAATTTAGTAAATAAATTCTCGCTTACAAAACTAATTTTTTTGCTTTTCATTATTTTTGATCCTTAGTAAGATTTATCAAAAAAATAACCAAAGGATTGATTATGGCAAGTAACGGCGCAAATATACGAGGCCCCCAACTAGGGACTCTAACTTTTCATCAATTCACAGATCCCGATCTACTATCACGACTTCCATCGAATGATAAATCAGCTAGGGAAATGGTTACGGATATCAATGCTGCTTTTACGGAAACAACCATAGAGATAGATTTTTCTGCAATCGTTGATGAGGCGGTCCGCTCTCTGAGAGAAGGAACTCCATTACAAGTATCTAGCAATAGTTTCACAGATTCCAAATTAGATCCAAAAGCACCAGATCGCTTGCAAACCATTATTGGACCAAGCTGGTGGATTCGTGGATACACCTATCGAGCACCTCCAGAATCTTCTCTAATTAATTCTATTTTTGAAGCTTGGCGAAATAGCGGCGATCCAAGAGAATTGAAAACGGATGTAGAATCACATAATCACACGGGCGATCTAGAGGGCTCTTATGATTCACAGTCTCTAAGAGACGACACAACGACAATTCGAGCTGTTGTAAAAAAATAATCTAGCTAGCATGCCTGACGTCTTTGCCTGCGCAAATGCTTAATTATCCTTAGAAGGAGGGATATTTTTAAAATACCCTCTTTCAAAGATAGCTTGCTTTCAATTCAAAAAATCAAGTTTTCAAACTATGACCAAATAAAAATAAATTTTAATCTGTTGACTTATTTTAACCTTTCTCTTAAAACTGCGAGCACAGGGAAGGAGGAGAGGATGTCTGCTAGTTCGTGGTCATTTATTGCTGGAGGAGCGATTTTATGCTTAGCTATTGCTGGCATTGTGATTGGTTATTTCTTAAGCAATGCAAAATTTAAAGATCGAAGCCCAAAAAACTAATTTAAAGAGTCTAAGTAAGTTAGATAGGCTTGACCTACCGGCAAATCTTCAGACTTTAACTGTCCCTTTCTTTTTTTACTGAACAAATCAATCATCTGATTGGCTAAAACTTTTCCAAGTTGTACCCCCTCTTGATCAAATGAGTTAATATTCCAGATAAACCCTTGAAAAGCAACCTTATGCTCATAGTAAGCCAGTAGAGCCCCAATTGTAAAAGGGTCTAATTTTTTGGCAAGTAAGATGCGAGAAGGACGATTCCCTGGAAAATTCTTATTGGGGTTTTCATTTTTATGTCCTGTAGCAAGCGCCATCGACTGAGCAAATAGATTGGAAAGGAGTTTTTCGTGAGAGAAAGTCCCTTTGACAGAGCAGTCCTCTCCAAATTGAGATTCTTTAAATCCTATAAACTCAATAGGTACAGGTGTTGTTCCTTGATGTAGCATTTGAAAAAAGGAGTGTTGTGAGTTGGTTCCGGGTTCTCCCCAAATAATGGGCCCTGTATCAAAGTCTACAGGCTGTCCTTTTTTATCAATTTGCTTTCCATTTGATTCCATGTCTAGTTGTTGTAAGTGAGCTGCAAATCGTCCCAAAGCTTGGCTATAAGGAATAATAGCAACTGTATGATGGTGCATAAACGTGCGATTCCAAATCCCAATTAATGCAGACATCAGGGGAAGATTCTCTCTGGCTTTGGTGTGGAGTGCGTGTTTATCCATATAATTGGCCCCTCTCAAGATCTCCATAAATTGATCGTGACCTAAACAAAAAGCTAAAGGAATCGCCCCTACCATTGAAGTGACAGAATAACGCCCCCCGATAAAATCCCAGATATAAAAACACTCTAAATAGCGCTTTTTATCATCAAGTGGACTTCCTTTCCCAGTAACAGCAATAAAGTGTCCCTCTGGATTAATCCCCTTCTTTTTAAAGTGATTGCGCATAAGCTCTTCATTTGTAAGCGTCTCTAAGGTTCCACCCGATTTAGAAATAGAAGCAACCAATGTTTTGTGAAGATTAACCTCTTTGGCCACTTGAGCTGCATTATCTGGATCCACATTCGATACAAAAAAAAGACGTCTATTTGGCTTATTAAAATGCTCCATGGCAACGCTAAGTGCTTTAGCCCCTAACTCTGAGCCCCCAATGCCTATCACAACTAAATCTGTAAAGCGCTCTTCTCTATCATTTTTTTCGAGAAACACTTTTAATTTGTCATTTTCTATTCTGGCTAATTCTGTTGCTTGCGCAGCGTGAGCGCCTTTATTTGGATGGTCAAAGAAATCTCGCATAGCTGTGTGTAGTACGCTGCGGTTTTCTGACTCATAGCCTTCAATATAATTAAGCACCTCTCCATTTTGCATGGCTTTCATTTTTTCAAAGACTTTAGCTTCTTGGGCAAGATGAAGGAGCTGATCGACAACCTCTTCTGTAAGTTGTTCAGTGGCAAAGATGAGCTTAAAAAGTTCATTTTTTACACTCATCTTTTGGATACGTTCAGAATTAAACAAATGAGAGTCTGTTAAATCAAAAGGATGCTTAGCTAATTTTTTAAGCTTCTCTACCGATGGCAGTTGGTTAAAATGAGTCATGAATTTTCCTTTGATTTTAAATAGTTCTGATAAGACATCTCTTCAGATAGAAACAATTTCTTTTCTGTAATCACTTTTCCTCCAGCCGCAATAAAACCCTCTAGCTTACGCTTAGAGTCAGGTTCAACATCCAAAACAACTAGCTCATCTAATCCTTGCCAGTCGATCGTGATATTGCGTTCAGAAATAAGTTTGACAGAATGAAATTCCTCCATTTCACAAATGACATCATCATACTTTAAAATATCTTTGTGATTAATAAGAAATTTTGTTGGGATAACAATGCCAACGCGAGGCTCTATGTGAGGAGCCTGGTACTCTTTAAACTCTTTTCCAATATAGCCGTTGGCAAAAGCTTTACTTTCCCAGCCCATCGCATGCCCTGCTTCAAAAGGAAGATTTTTGACCACCAGTTGGATAAATTCAAGATCTTGATGATCTAAAAGTTGGAAAACATGCGCCGGAGAATGAAGTGTCGAACAATCTAAAAGTAGATAAGGTAAGAGGCTCGTTTCAAAGCGAGAAGAAAGCATTGAAAAATAATCTAGGGCGGCCCTCATACAATAAAAGCGCAGTAAGTTCTTACCATTTTCTAAAGCATAGAGATCCTTCGGATCGACTGTTAAAAGGTTCTGGCAAGGGAGCCCTATTAAATTGGTAAACGCATGGTGATCTTCAAAATATTCCGAAATCCACCCTCTAAAGTTTAAAACCTGATCGATTTCCCAGGGCCAATTATGGCTGAAATCCAAGGTTCCTTTATAAATTGAAACGCCAATTGTCTTTTCATTAAAGTTCTTTAAGACAGAATCAAAGAAATAGTCGAGAGCTAAATCTAATGAGCGATATTGGGAGGTGTCTGAAAGAGGCAAATGCAATTCTTGGAACAACCCAAAGCGCAGCTCCCACAGAATTTTATATCCTTGATCTACGTAAGCTTGAGCTAGCTTTACTGCTTTTTCCCATTTTAAATTAGAATCCAACCTAGCGTCTAAAGAAATCGCAATAGCATTGAATCCTTTTAAACTTGGCTGATCTAAAGATCCTGAATAAATATATGGAAAAGGCTGGTTCAAAATATCAGGTGATTGGAGATCCATTTTTAAATTAATCAGCGTTTTATCTTGTTTATACTTACGTCTTATATTTACATTTTTTTTGGAATTTAGAGAAATAAAATCCTCGTTTTTTTTCCTCCCATAGAGACATAAAAAAAGAAGATCCATAATCTTGCACCTCAGAATGATAAAATGGTGGTGGCAATGAGGGGCAAAAGGAGTTTTCTTCTTTTAAAAAAGCTGCGATGGTTTGTGAAGAATAAGCGGGGTCGTCGGTGAGAAAATGAACGCTCCCCCCTTTTTTTAGAATACGAGCCAGCTCCTGTATGAATGGCATTTGAATTAATCGAAATTTTGCATGTCTTCGTTTAGGCCAGGGGTCAGGAAAGTTAATATAAACTTCATCTACAGATTCTGGCTCTAGATAATAGGAGGTAAATTCGAGAGCTTCTCCACAAGTGATAAACAAATTCTCTAGTTGCGCCTGTTCTCGCTTCCATAAAATCTGCCGAGTTCTTTTAAGCTGCATTTCCACTGCAATCCAAAGAATATGGGGGTTTTTAAGAGCTTTTTCATAAATCCACTGCCCATTTCCACTACAATACTCAATATGAATAGAGTCAAAATTAGGGAAAAGCTTTTCAAAAGATTGCTTGGAGTCTACTTTTTCAATGCGAGGAGGGATAAATAAAACCTTTTGTAAAGGATCAAATACAACCTCTGTTTGACTTTGACAAAGAAGAGTCTTTAAATTTTTCGAGTTCATAAATCTATGCACTAATATTAGTGAATAAATTATACTAGTAGTTAATAAAATTTGTAAAATGAAAGCAAAGCAGAATGGACCAAATGCCACACCCCAAAATCCTGCAGATTAACCATGATCATTTAGGCATTTGCGAAACTTTTTTTGAACCCAAAAGCAATTTACTTTTTTACGTTCTTTGCGACGCCATTAACATCAACAACCCTGAAAAAAATCTCTCTATTTCTAGAGAATTTGAAAAAATCATCAAAGAATATCTTCATTTACACTGGACAGAGCTTACTGAAAAAATTCTAAAAAAAGCTCTTGACCATGCCCAAAATCATTTTTTGAAAAACTATCTTTCCTATGAAAATCAACTTAAGATTGCTATCACCATCATTGTTGAAGAAAGCAAAGGGACTCCCTCTGAAATTAAAAATCTCCTTATTGCAGGAGCGGGAGATATTAAAGTCTTTCAACTAGACAAAACGCTCCAGCTTCTTTTTTATGATCCTGAAATACCTCAACTTCCAGAAAACCTCTCTTTAAAGAAAAGATTTCATTACATAACTAATGCGATTGGGCCTCCTAATTTTAAGTGCAGTATTACATCTGCCCAGCTTAAACCCGACAGCTCTTTGCTTATTTCCACTTATGGCGCCTATAGTAAATCAAACAAAACGAAGCTTTTTTCTTTATTTTCCAATTTAGAACAAAAAAAACCCCAGGTTTATAAGCTCCTTGTAAAATCCAAGGACAAAGATCATTTAGGTATTTTCGCCCATATTGCTTTCAAACCAAAAAATTTAAACAGCTATAGTCATGAAACTCCTGCAAAAACAAACTTTCCCCATTCGTTCTTTTTAGACTCCAAAAAAGAAAAGCATTTTCCCGTTTGGGCTTTGAAAATCGCCTCGGTGGCCATTGTCAGCTTGCTTTGCCTAGAATTTTTTAATTATTATCTTAAATTAACTAAAACTACCCCTTACAATCTTTTTGTCGATGATGTGCCTAAATCTGTACAAACAAGCATCGATTTAAAATCTTTGAAAAAACCCTTAGAACTCCCTTTCATTAAAGAAAGAGCCTACATTGTGGATCTTAAAGAGAAGTATGATCAACAATCCAAAGTAGTTGAAAAACTGCAATCTATCGTCAATGAACAAGATAAAGCTCTAAGAGACCTACAAGTCAAAAACTTTTATCAAAACGATACCATCTCAGCTAAATCCTACAGACCTAAAGAAGAAGATTTAAGCCACAATAATTAAACTTCCTTGCATTGAATTTTGACTAAACAGTTGCAATATTTTTTCCTAGCTAGGTATTGTAAAAAATAATTGATTGATAATGAAGGTATCTTATGAAAAGAATGTTGACTGCTATATTAGCTTTTGGCGCATCTCTCCACTCGCAAGAATTTGTTCAACCCGAAGTTTTGAAAACCAACCTGGATTTAATAAAAATTTTTAAAGGGGCTCCTATCATTTATTCAGCACTGATCTTGTTATCGATTTTAGCATTTATCATCTGGCTTTATAGCTTTTTTACTTTAAAGCTATCTGACATGATGCCTTCAAGATTCATTCATCAAATCAGATCCCAACTTAGTGAAAGGCGTTTTGATGCCGCTTTAATCACGTGTCAGCAAGACCATAACTTTTCATCTAATGTGATTGCCTGTGGGATTGCTGCTCGAAGACATGGCCCACAAGTCATGATGGAAGCGATGCAAGCAGAAGGCAAACGTTGTAGCAATTCACTTTGGCAACGTATCTCCATATTAAATGATATTGCTGTAGTAGCCCCTATGCTAGGCCTTCTAGGTACTGTGCTTGGAATGTTTTATGCCTTTTATGATTCCAACCGAACATTGGATAGTTTCAGCACTATTTTTGATGGACTAGGTATTGCTATGGGAACCACGGTCCTGGGCCTTTTTGTTGCCATCGGCTCGATGATTTTCTATACTACTTTAAAATATAGAGTCGTTAGACTTCTGAATTGTATCGAGAACGAAGCTTTTAGTTTAGGCAGCTTAATAGAAACAGACTTAGTAACAGCGTAAGAAGATGAGTTTTATACCTGAAGACGAAATTAAACCTAAATTGGGCATTAACTTTGCTCCTATGATTGATTTTCTGTTTTTGATGGTTGTTTTTTTTGCATGTCTTGCCATCTCAAGAATCACAACAAAAGATATCGATATCGACCTTGTGAAAATTCATGATGAAATTGCTCAACGCCCTTCAAATGCAGATTATGATTATAAAGTGGTAAATATCAATATCAATGAAGAAGGGCATTATAAATGGGTCACTGAAATTCGAGATTACCCCATGAAACATGCACAACAAATCGCAGATGAGCTTTTAAATCAGTATAAAAAAGGTTTTTTACCTGAAAATAAACTCAAGACTCAAGTTTTATTAAAAATAGATAAAAATGCAAAATGGGAACCTATTTTGCAAGCCATCTTTGCCGTAAGAGATGCGGGCTTTGAAGTTCATCCTGTCTACTTACCCGATCAATTTTCCGAGCCTTCTATCCATCTTATGGAATTTAAATTAGACAATACTCAAGGAAATCCAACATGAAACAGATTATTTGTGTCTTATTACTTTTATTCATTCTACCCTCTTGTAAACATAAAAAGGCCGAACGCAATGTCTCCATTATGCAAAACCAAGACTCTCTTATTAATGCATGGTATGGGAAAGATCATTTTAAGCCTGGTGTCGTGACAAAAGATGAACCTTTAAATACAAACCCAAAACAAGAATCTGTAGAAATTGATGCTGGACAAATTGTCATCAATCCCCCTGCCACTAACGCTAATTCAACCGCAAGTTTAGCAGAACCTCAAGGAGAATCTCTCTCTCATGAAACTACGCAAACACAGCTTGCTTTAGAGCCTACCAACTCCCCTTCTTCTTTGGAAAAGTCTGAATCACAACCTATCGCCAGTAAATATGAAGAAGAAAAAAATGACTCTATCCTAGAAAATGATTCTGAAGAGATAGATCCTTCTATTTCATACCATGAAATGAATCCTATGGAAGTGGATGAGTAAACAAAGCTAATTGCTTTAAGTTCGTTTAATAAAATGAGGTTTAAGATGCAAAAGGGGCGAAACCTTTGAAGATTGTTGAATCTTTTCAATTACTTGTAAGTTATAGCTATTATTCATTAACTCATAGAGGTACTCGCGGCGCTCTTTCACAATAGGTCTATTTTTTGCTAGATAAGGTGGGATATGCATTAAAAACTGTCGTTCAATTTTGGAATCTGTATGCTCTTCAATGCCCAAACTAGCTTGAAAATAATAAAGTAATTTTGTTTGCTCACAGCCTGCGCGGTCAATCCCATCTCTACAAGAAATATTCACCGATTGAATATTAAACTTTTGCAAACAATAAATAATAATTTGGGTATAGACATGGTCTATAAAATAGCGCTTTTGGGCTAGGGTCAAAATACTGGCATTACTAAAATATAGTAAATGGACAAAATCAATCACTTTTTTTAAGCCTGCGCAAAACTCACGATCGTCTAGCCATAGCTGAGGAAAGTGATAATACCCTCTACCCTGCTTTCCTACTAGCAACTCATAAAACACCTCTTTGAACTGCTCTGAGTTATTTTGGTCGGCATAAGACATTTGTTGATAATAAAAAGCGCCATCCGATGGCAAGCAGATACAAAAAAAATTATTAAAACTACTTTCCAGTTGCTTCACAGCAAAACTACGTTGACCTTCTTTTCCCCAGGTTCTCTGTTTGTTCACATAAAGATGATTTTTCTTTTCAATCTGCAATTTTTTTAAAAGACCTTTGAATTCTTCAATAATGACAGCTTTTCTTCCTAAAGACTCCTTCGTTGGAGAACCCATTCTGATCATTTTAATTCTCTGCGGCTTTCCTTGTTGATGAAGAACAAATGTATAAAGTAAAAAAGGGTGATTGTATTGGTGAGGATCAAAAATAGTTTGCGTCAAATTTTCTGTGATTTTACGCATATCGCGTTCTAAAAAAATAAGGGGTTGAGATGCCAAAATCAAATGAGATTCATCGAGAAAAGAATAATTTGCAAAATGATGATCAAAATCAATCTTTTTTGATTCTTGTTTGTGAATCAAAGAAGAAAAAAGATCTTGCAAAAGATGATGTCCAAATAAAAAGAGATGGATGCGATAAAATTTTGTTTTGCAAAGCTCTAAGATCAGATTTTGCACTTGCTCATGCCAGCTCTTAGTAGGCTCAAGCTTCTCTATCGATCGTAGTCCTTTGCGCAAATATTTTAGAAAGTTTGCATGTTTCTTTTTAAAATCAGGGCTATAGGGTACAAAACAAGATTCTATTCTTTTAAGATTTTTAATTAAAAAACGCTCAAGCCTTGAGAATCTTTGATCTTTTTGCTGCAAAGCAAAAGTCTCGATTTGATAACCACCAAATTCTCGATATGTCTTTTTAAGTTCTTCTAAAGCAATCTGATAACGTCTATCTCTTCGCTTGTGAAAGCTCCAGCGCATGACATGCCCCTCTAAAATGTCACATTGCAATTTTCAAGATTTTTTGAAAATAGGCAAATTTACAAATTATAAAAGGCTAATTTTTAATTACTTAACCTTAAATTTCAAGATCTTTAATCTCTTCTTGATGTTCTGCACTTAAAACTCGAGATTCATTTCTCTCAAGAAGCTTTTGAATTGCAGAGTAACAGCGTACTGTGCTGGTAGTTTCAGGGTGACGATGACAATGAACAAACGCGGGCCAAAAAGAAAGATAAATTGTTGAATCTAAATGAATAGCCGCTGGAGATATCGTTTGAATTAACATATCAAAAAGGGCTACTGAGCTCATTGAGTAGTCAATGCCATTATCCCCGGTCCAACTTACATAATTAATCTGATACTCATCTATTAAATATTTCGCGATATGTGCATAAGCAATGTCAATAAATTGGCAACGCTCAATACGCTCTAAAAATTCTTGATCTTCAAAAAATGTTTTATGAAGATCCTCTAACATTTGGGTTAAAAAGCTAATGAATTTACCATCCCTCAAAAGAGCAGAAGGAAAATAAAACCCCTCTTGCCTCAGAAGCATACTATTTAAAAATGTCTCTTTAAAATAACTAGCTCGTAAAAGCCCTAAGTTGCCTTGTTTATAAAAAGCACTTTCAATAGGCAAAATAACAAAAAGAATCGCCTCATTAAATTCTGGAGATTCAGAAAGCTTTTGCAATGATCTGCTGACTTTAAATTGCTTAGTATGGCTACTTGCCGTTGTGTCTAGATGACAAATATAAAGATGCTTTTGATTTTGTCTTTTGATTGCCTTTAAATACTCTGTAAATGTCGGATCGATTAAAGAGTGATAGTTTTTGCCATAAACTGGGCAAGACATCCTCATTAAAGATACTTTACGCCCTTGCCATTGATACGTTGCGATTTTAGATCTCATAGAAGCCAAGGCGCCGTCCCAAGAAGCAAAAAAGGGGCATCTCAATTTCCGCTTTAGTTTACTTATCAAAACATAGGAAGTATGAGAGGCAAATATTTTATTGATGAATTTATTGAGCAGTTTTACATTCAACTGTGAAATATCTAATTGAGCTAGCTCTTTAGGGACAATACTCCAAAAATACTGATAACCAATAGGTGTTTGGTTTAAGTTAATCGTAAAGTGGGTGTAGCAAATGCTTTGTAATATTTCCGTGACAAATTCACCTATTTTTGGATCTTCCCAGTGAGCCATTTCATTTTGATCAATGGCTATTCTCATCGATTCAATAAAATCTTCATAGCGATCGCGCCCTGTTAAATGGGCTTGAAAAGTTTTATCTAAAACCAGCTTTAATGCGCGCGCTGTTTTCTTTAAAGCCCTTTGTTGCGTATGGACTTCAGTTTGTTTAATAAAAGTTTCTAACGTTTTAATTTTTTGCTTTAGTTCAAGAAGATCATATGGGCATTGATATTGCAGCTCTGCTAAAGCAATTTCATAACGTTTATGCGTTTGATTGAGAATGTCTTTAGAATTGATCTGATGATTAAATGTGGCCATCTCCTTTTTCGAAAAACGTCCACGTTTGTAAGAAGCGAAAGGGCAACCTTCTAGAAGACTCACAGACAGGATGAGAGAAAGCGCAAGAAGCCATTTGTAGTGCTGCAACATATTAACCCATCCAAAGAAACTTCTGTCAGGTTAGAAAATCCAAAGATTTGACGCAATAAAAATGGCATTATTACATTTTTGAATACTGAGCTTGAAAACCAACATTTTCCTATTTGATAAAATGGTCTCTTTAATGACCTGTTATCAATTTAAGAGCTCCAATACTAGGCTCGTGTCTATCTGCTCTAGGCGGTCTTTCATGATTGAGCGCCGCCGGAAAAGTTAAGGTCCAAAGAAGATCATCAAATGGAACGAGGCGATCTGAAGCGTAGGCCATCAAATTTGCAGCAGAGCCTGCAGCCCGATCTACTCCATCTTTACAGGTAATATTGAGAGTATCAATATCAAGCGTCTCAATAATTATTTTCCCAATAGCTGCATAAGCAATGTGTAAAAACTCTTTTCTTTCTTTAGGAGAAAGCACTGTCAAATTTTCTTTACCAGGGAAATACTTTGCGTGTATAGATTCTATTGCGGCATCCATCTTCTTATGTAATTCAATTGTCTGTCTAGGATCTTGACTAATCACTTCTGGTAAAAAGTACCCTTCAGTTCCTTTTCTTAAGTTATTAAGAAGAGCGCTTTTTAAAACATTCAGCTCTTCATCACCACCTTTATAAAAGGTGCTGTCATGAGCAAAACTAACCACATGAAACATCCCTTTAAATTCAAGATCATTAGAGAGTCCTCTTAATGCCGCTACACGGTTGCCTTCAAGCTTGCTTTCATTAAAACGAGAATCTCCATCACCGGTACTCTGATTATTAATATATAGATATTTTTTTCCTTCTGCCTTTAACGCTCTTAACATTCCGATAAATAACGGATCTATTTCTGGTTCAGAGTTTGAGCCAACTACAGGACAAGCCGTTCTTAAAAAGGTTCTAGGTTTTCCAGAAATTACAATTTCGGCTAACTTTGAGCGAACGCTATAGGAAGCTGGATCCCAACTATTAATTGGTAAATTAGCATCTAATTTTTGTCCTAATTGAGCCAATTTCATGGTGGTTGTGGTTCCTGTCATTCCCTCTTTCATTGTTGCGTGAAGTCTCTCAGCATCTAACTCTTGGATTGAAAATGGTTTATTCTCTCTAAGAATGTTATCTGTAAATTGAGTTCCTACTGTTGTCCCCTTAATGTCTATTGCAAAATGAGCGCGACAAAGAGCACTAGCGATCTCAGCCTCTTTCCCCACTGTCGACATAACAGCGCTTCTCAAATCTTGTAAAAAGTTCCGATATAATGTTTTTGCATCTTTTGCCGAAGAACTTGGAGCCTCTTGAATGCATCTAAACGCAGCTAATAAAGGCTGATTGTTCACTTCAAATTCTAAAGTGTCAATTTCATCCCCTTCTAGAGTGCCAATACCAACACCATCATACTCAAAGCCAGCTAATTGGTTTAAAGCCACTGAATAACGCTCTTTGCTATGATCTATCCACAGCGTAGCTCTTGGCAGTGCCGCCGCCTGTTCTGCTCCGGCCCCTTGACTCTCTCGAATGACCGTCCGAGCCGTCTGAGAAGCTGCATGGTCTTGCGTCGATGGAGCAGTGCTAGCAGTTTCTGATTGATCATCTGGAAAAAATAAGCTATCATTGAATGCCCAAGCTGCAGGATGACCTTCGGGAAATAAAGCCATAAAAAACCTTCTTTATATATTCTTAATACCGCAACCTCATAGTAGTATAGCAAAAAAGACTTTTAAAGTCAAGATTAATCGATTCATTATCATATGCTTAAAAACAATATTTTCTTTATCAATGAGAGGGGTCCCCACTTTTGGGGAACTAGCGAATTGGCTCAAATGACCCAATATGCTCAGTTGTCAAAATCAGGAGAAACCCTCTATCTAAGTCCAGAGGCCTTTCAAAAGGCTTTAAACAAACTGAAAGGAAAGAAGGTGCTTATTTATGTTCATGGGTTAAGAACGACCCATCAAGATGTTATTGAAAGCCATCACTCTCTTTATAGCAATATGTTGGCTTTACAGCTTCCAATGTCCTTTTTCTCTAAAATTGCCAGCTTATTAAAATATTGGGTCGGGTATTCTCTGGAAGAGGCTTACTCCAGCCATTGCCCCTATGATGCCATTATTGGCTATAGCTGGCCTAGCTTTGATCATGCAGCTTATTATTACAAAGCCAAAGAAAACGCAACAACTCTAGCTCCAAAATTTGCTCAAGAAATGGCTAAAATTACAGCTGTTGCAAAAAAAACAGATATTATGGCTCATAGCATGGGCAATCTAATCGTATTTGAAGCCCTTGCAAAGCACGCTCATCCCAAAGTAAACATCGATCATATTTATTCTATTGCAGCAGCTCTTCCACATGATTGCTTAAGTGCTACAAAAGGTTATCAAAAAGCCTTAGAGTGTTGCCAAAATCTTTTTATTTTCCACTCAAAAAACGATTCAGCCCTCAACTGGCCCTATTATCTTGCAGAATCCTCTTCTCTTGCACTTGGGCTTATCGGCCCCAAGTTGATGACTGACAATTCTTCCAAAATAAAAATCATTAATGCCTCAGATGTTATTAAAGGACATTCTGGTTATATTTCTTCAGATAAATTTTATAATTACTTATTAAAAATTCATAATCGTGAATTGGATTCTACTGAAAATCACTTCATTCTTTCATAAAGATTTAAAGATAACACACTAAAAACGTTTATTTATTTTATTTGCAAATATTTTTTTATTAGATAGACTCGAATTCATTAATATATCTTTAATTTATGGAGATCGGGATGAAAACCCTTTTGAAAAACAAACTCTTTGTTATTAATGTAAGCCTTGCTTTTCTATTTGCATATGCTTCTATTTTATCAGCTCAAAATTTATCTCTCTCGGGTGATAAACTGATAAAGCCCTCAACAATAGAAATGGAGAATGAGACGTTCGCGCAAGAAGGATCGCACGCGATGCCATCTTCATTACAAGAGCAGTCTTCATTTAAACAAGATCCAGATTTTATGAAAAATCTACAAGCCAATATGGGCTCTATTAATTTACCCGTGGGTTCCTCTACAAATGTTAATGGCGCCAACACATGGGTTCCAAAATTTATCTGGTTAGGAGATATTCAAAAAGATGATGAGCTAAAATGTTTTGCAGCCTTTTTAATCGGCTCATTGGCCGATCAAAGCAATCCATCAAAGACTGCTTCTCCAGGTGTTTTCATGACTCCAGTCACGACATCGAGTAATGTAACCACCTCTTCTATCCAAGCTCCTATTGCAGAAGTAGAAAAACAAACATTAGTCTCTCGCAGCTCGTCTAGTACGCCTCCTCCTCCTACACCTATTCAATCTCGTATGTTTACAGAAATTGAAGTGGGACTGGGTTTCTTATATTTTTCAAATGTTAAAGGAATATTAAATCTAAGACCCTATACTATCCAAGAAGGCCCATTAGAGATCAAAAGGAGCTTGGAATATAATCGCTCCCCTCTTTTTACTTTTGATTTTGGCTGGAGACTAGCTGATTGGCTTTCTTTAGCTGTCACAATGCAATCACAGCAAAATGTGCATATTCGAACAAAACCAACTGAAGCGGCCATTGATGATGGTTTTCTATGGTCCAATTTTCAGTCTTATGTTGACTTCAACTCCATAGGTGGCAAACTCTTATTTACTTGGCCAAATATGATCCGGTTCAATGGATGGGGTATGAGTTTATTTATCGGAGGATCTTGCGCTGGAGGCTGGCAAAGCTGGACAGACGTTCAATCAGGCGTCACCTTTTTTGCAAACAATGATGATGATAAGACTGCCCCATTCGGTCTAACTCTATCCTTTAGGGATAAATATTTTGGCAACTTTACCTACACGGGTGATACAGGATTATTATTTAAACCTACTAATATTTTTGCTAAAATGTCCATTCGATTAGGCTGTAAGGTCATTAGTTGGGGAGCTACGAGAGGCTTAGGTGCTTCTAAAGATCAAAGAGACATTACGCGCGTGCCTTCTCCCGATGATGTCTTAGGGAATCCCACTGTTTACCCACATTATTTTAAGCCGATTAGAATTGGAACTATTTATTCTTGGGCTCCTTATGTAGGAATAAACTGGGATTTTTAGAAAAAAAATTTTACAATAATTTTTTTCTTGCTATAAACCGCTAATGGTTTCATCTAGGTCTGGAGGCTTAATATGAAAAACATTCAGCGGTTTTTGTTTTTATCCATCCTTTTGCTTACTTTTAGTCAAATAAGCGATGCAGCGCAGGCTTTTTTAGCAGAACCTGCTGTAGCTGCTTATTCTCCACAAACGGCAAAGAAGCGCCCCCCTAAAGGAGAAAAGTACGAAGGGGTTAATTCTTGGACTCCCTATTTTACAAATATCGACAATGTACAAAATGATTATGAAAGAACTTTTGTGTTATCAACTGTAGGAGTTGGTTTCATTTATTTCTCAAAAGTCCAAGGCAATACTAGCTTAACTCCTGCTCCTGCTGGCAGTGTGACCAATGGCACTAAAACAAAACAAGTTGGAGGCTTTAGCTACAATCGCACACCAGTCTATGATATGGTCTTTGGATATCGCATTTTAAGTTGGTTAAAAGCAGGTCTTGCCTTGCAAGCTCAAAACAACATTCATTTTCAATCTCCTTTTGCTCCAACACTTGTTCCTGCTGGTAGCACGCGCACGTCTGATGCTTCTCTTCCTAAAACACAATTTCGCGCGAACATCGATCTGAATGCTCTTTATCTTAAAGCCATGTTTGATCTTCCTTGGGTAATGGTTTTAAAAAGTTGGATGTATGCTCTCTATTTTAATGTCGGTGTGGGAGTCTCTTGGCAAAGTTGGACAGACATTCGTCAGTACATTCAATATACGATCAATGATTTACAAACGACTTTTGTAAATACACTGCATCAAAAATATGGCGCTAGTGCTCTTTGGCAATTAGATGCTGGTTTTAGAGCTAAATCTGCATCACCGAGTGCAACAGTATCGTTTTTAATTGGATGTAAATTTAATGGTTGGGGAAAAATTCCTAATATTGGTGACTCAACTCAACAAGGATCGTGGAGTTACGCATTTAAACAACCCTATTCTGCAAGAATGCTCTATTCGTTTGCTCCATATATTGGAATACAATGGGATTTTTAACAGATCGTTAATTCATATTTGTTCTTTCATTTTTTATGGTGAAACTAACGCAATAAAAAATTAAAAACATCTATCAAAAAATCCATCTCTACCTCTATCATTTTTGCAAAATTACACAGAAAGTTCAGGACCAACATAAGTTGTTATCTTAAATTTCTCTGTGTAGTTTTGGTGTTTTAAATCCATTTAAAACATTCTAATTGTTTTTATAAACTTACACGAGGTGAGAAATGCATACATTGATAAACAAACGTTTATTAATTAACACGGCAAAGTGCCTAATGGCAATGCTAGTGGCTTGCTTTGCTTTTTCAACAACTCTTTCAGCGACTGAATTAGAAAGTGAAAATGCATTGCTTGCTTACACGAACAAAAAAAATAGTTCTAAGAAAAGTACAAATGATTACAAACCTGTTAACTCTTGGAAGCCATACTTTACATGGATTGGCAACGTTCAAGATCAAGCAAAAAGATCATTTGTTCAGTACAATATCGGCCTTGGATTCCTTTACTTCTCTGATGTTAGAGGCAATTTAAGTGCTGTTCCTGTTACTACGGGAAGTGTTAACACTGCCGTAACTATTCCATTAGCAGGAAAAATTGGCTACAACAGAACACCCGTTTTTGAATATAGCACAGGCTATAGAATCTTCAACTGGTTGAAAGTTGCACTTGCCTTAGAACATCAAAATGGAATTGGTATTCAAACAGATATGCTTAACAGTGTCCTAACAGGAACACGAATCAGTGATTCAAGTGTCCCTAAAGCACAACTTAGAGCAACTCTTGGATTGAATGCTTTATATCCTAAAGTTACGTTCGAGCTTCCATGGGTGATGATTTGGAAAAATTGGCTAAATGCACTCTACCTCAGTGTTGGTATTGGACCAAGCTGGCAAAGCTGGACAGACATTCGTGTCTATGAACAGTTTTCTGTTGCCGGTATAGAAACAACTTTTGTGAATACTTTAAATCAGAAATACCCAGCCAATGCTTTTTGGCAATTTGATGCAGGTATTCGCATGAAGCAAGCTTCTATCAGTTCTACATTTTCATTCTTAATTGGATGTAAATTTAGCAGCTGGGGACAGACCAGAAATATTGGTCTATTAAGCCAACAAGGATCGTGGGGATTTGCATTGTCAAGTCCATTTCGTGCTAGAATGTTATATTCATTCGTGCCCTACATAGGCGCGCAATGGAATTTTTAACACCTCATTCGAATGTTGTGTAACAAACTGGCCAAAGACTTGCGTTTTTGGCCTTTTTTATTCTATAGTTTAATTTTATAACAAAGAACTTTATGTTAAAAAAAGACTCCAAAGCTCTCACAAATGTTTCCATTGCAACGTTATATCTCATTTACCTCTTTGATATTGCCTCGATCGTTATTGTCCTTGTTTTATTTTCTTCATTGATTATCGATCCGAGCAGTCAGATGTTAGCCGCAGAGACCTCTTTAAATAAGCGTAATCTTATTTTAGGCCTATTATATGCAGCCTACCCTATCACTCAGTTTTTAGGGGCTCCTATTTTAGGGGAACTTTCAGATCGGGTTGGTCGCAAGATCATTATTAATATTTCAACACTGGGAACTACCGCTACATTTTGTTTGAGTGCTCTAAGTATTTTAAACAATAATTTGCCCTTGCTGTTTTTGAGTCGACTTGTTGGTGGTTTTTTTGCTGGCAATGCATCACTTGCCCAAGCAGCAGTTTCTAATTTAGTTCATAAAGAAAACCGATCTAGAGCGATGGCCCTATTTAGTGTCGTTGGCGGCTTTTCTTGGATAGTGGGTCCTTTTATTGGTTCTGTTTTTTCAAACTCTAATTTAGTTTCCTGGTTTGGTTTAGATACTCCTTTTTGGTTCATGGGACTTGCTTTTTTACTTTGCTGGGGACTCTTTATGCTCTCCTATACATGCTTGCATGTCAAAACAGACCAAAAACACACTACCTCCCTTCTGCAAAGCATCAAAAACCTAGCTACTATCTTCCATCACCGCATGATTGTTATTCCATTTATTGTTTCTCTCTTTACGATGTTTAATTGGATGATTGTACAAGATTTCTTATCGCCATTTCTTTTTGAAAAATTTAATTTTTCTCATCAGCAAATTGGTATGACATTTGCTTATCTATCACTTTGGTGGCTGATTGGCGGGCTTTTTGCTATGTTTATTTTTCAATCCAAAAGACCTTCCAAATTTCTAGCATTAACCCACTTAATTCCTGCAGTATTAATCTTTATTTATACATTAGATAAGAGTTACAGCTTTATCTATTGGGCTGTTGCTTTGGCTAATATGCTTTTTGCCATTGCCTACAGCGGTTATTCTGCCATGTTTTCCCATCTCGTGCCCGAGCATATGCAAGGAAAGCTTTATGGCTCTTGGACTGGAGGATTTGCCTTAATTAACGCCCTAGCTCCTGCCTTTGCAGGTTGGATCTCTTTTCTAGGGATAGATGTTCCTTTTCAAATAGCGAGCCTAGGAATGCTGATTTCTGGCATTGCTATCTATTTATGGGTTTATCGCAATAACCACAAACTAGAAGAAATCAAAGCGTAGTATTGCTCCATTAAGCTGAGGATGCATTAAGAGCTCATTGTGGCCAAAGTATCGGATAAATTAATGATAGGGATCTTGTGCATTAAGAAAAACGAGCCCCTGAAAAGAGAAAATGATTACCCAAAAAAATCTTTGATAGTTGACGACTCAAACTATCAAAGATTATCTAAAAACAAATGATTAACTCACTCGAATGTAGCCGATTTTTTGACCAGCAAGCACGACTTCATGAAGCCCTTTTTGAGAAGGAGCAGTAATAAAAAACTTGTCTGTCCATACAGGACATGATCTTGGCACTCCAAAAGCATTTACACTTGTTTGAACCGATCCTTTTATAACATCAGGGTATGCATAATTGCCTATTCTAACATCAGCAGAAACCCCATCTCCAGGCCAACCCGCTGAATAGTGAACTTCTATTTGGAAGTTTTGATTAGGTTTAGCTTCAATATAGCCTTTTGTTATTTGCCAAGAATCTGGACCTACTTGCTTAATATTTTTAACTGTAATATCAACCCCATTGATTTTGATATTTACAGGATATTTGGGTGCACTTTCGCTACTTGCAAATACGTTTAAATGGGTACTTGCATTTACCTTCATGACTTTCCTCCTTTATCAGTTATAGTCAATCCAGGCAGTAGTATAGTGTCAAATTATAAAGAATATATTAATAAGCTCTCAAAAAAGAATCTATAAGCTTATTAGCCATGCTAACATAGTATATTTTTTTTGAAAACTCTTGCTGGTTTGTCTTGTATGCTGAAGATTATTTTTCTAATCCTGATGCCTGTAATGCAGAAATTAAAAGTTCACCTTGATTCACTTCTAAAGGAAGTAGAGGGGGGCGCATACAATGCCATACTTCCCCTGCTCGCTTCTCCATCACTCTTTTGGCAGCGGCTATGAAAGGAATTTCATGAAGGGCACTAAAAATGCTTTCAAGGCTTGTAGGATTTAAAGCATAAGCTTTTTGACCTTGTTGATATAGAGAACAAATGAGCTCTGGATAAAGATTGGCAATTCCACAAATTGCCCCTGCTCCTCCGTGATAAACAGATCCTATAATTTGCCTCTCATTCCCAACAAAGACCTTAAAATGAGGAAAAGTTTCCAATATCTTTTTAGTAAAAGAGAGATTACCTTCACTTTCTTTAATTCCAATCACTATTTGAGGAAACTGTTGACGAAGTTTCTCAATCACATTTAAAGAAATAGGAACCCCACTCATTTGCGGAATATGATATAAAAGAATGCGTAAGTTGGGATTTCCTACTTTTTGAATGATTTCATGATAGTAAGCTAAAACGCCAGCATCTGAGATATTTTTATAAAAACTGGGCGGGGCAATAAGTACAGCAGCGCATTTCAGTTTTAAAGCTTGGCTCGCCAGCTCTACGCTATCTAAAATTCCAGAGCTTCCATTGGCCAAAATTATTTTTTTGGGGTCTATTCCTTTAGAAACTAAATACTGCAAAGCAGCTAAACGCTCAGACAAAGAAAAAGAAGGGCCTTCCCCGGTTGTTCCAAATAAAGTAACGCCCGTGCATCCCTGCTTTAGCAATTCAAAACAATGTGAAGCCAGTCTTTGATAATTGCAGCTAAGGTCTGAGTGCATCGGCGTTAATGCTGCTGCATAAATGCCATTTTGAAGATTATCTTTTTGAGCTTGTTGCATATCAATTAAATAAGAAGAAAAAGAAACTTATATACCCAACTAAAAATAAAAAAGCATCTTTTTCATTTAAACTCTCATCTCATAGTCAAAAATAAGATTATTTGATACGTTCCTGATAACTTTCCAAAATTAAAACATTTTTACTTCAAGCATGAATCCTAAAAATTTAATAGAAAGTTATATCGAGGGATGGAAAACAAGTGATGCAATAAAAATTCTCTCTCCTTTAGCGGCCAATTGTCTGATTATCGAGTCTCATGGTCCTATTTATCACGGCAAAGAAATGATCCAAGAATGGGTTCTAACGTGGCTAAAATGTCATAAAGTAAAAAAATGGGAGCTGACCTCTTTTTATTCTTTTAATGATATAATTTGCTGTGAATGGAACTTTAGCTACCAAGGTAAAGAGGGCCAGGAGGAGTTTAAGGGAATCACTATTGCGCGCATTGAGCATGAAAAAATAATCTGGCTCAAAGAATATCGCATGACAGCACCCCCCTACCCATGGCATTCTCATTAGAGCAGGTTGATTTTAACAGACAAACGCTGACCATGCTATAGCTACGAAATTATTCATAAAATGGGCTCCAATGGCTCCTGAAAGACCTAATTTTGATTCTTTAATCCTTCCAAGGAAAATACCCATAAGCATTCCACCTATTATTTGCTTAAACACATATTTTGGATCGTATACACCTGTATTTACACAATGCGCCAAGCCAAAAGCAATCGAGCTAAGACCTATGCGTAACGCTTTAGCAGTTGTTGTATCAAATATTTTTTCAGAACCCGGTGAGACTTTTTTGGCTATTGTTTTGGGGATAGAGTGCAAAATTCCACTCTGCAGCGCATCTCTAAATATAATCTCTACTATGATGGGCCCTATAACGCAGATGTCAGTAAAAGGATTAACTAACGCAAATTTTTTCCTAGTCTGATAAGCTTGGCAAGCTTGGCTCTCACTACCATTATAAGTATTTATGAGTTCAGAAACTAATAATGAGGTGAGCAGTCCCCCTCCTCTGACATATTGATAGGCCCCTTGAGCAAAGTTTGAAAGAGGGCCTCTATTTGAATATGTAGAAACTTGCGACTCTTCTTTAAAAAAGGAGGGTGATAATGGGAGACTAACTGTTGTCATAAAAAACCTCTGTAGACCATATAAGTATACCCTATTTTTATTTATAAAGCAAGTCGTAGCAAAAACTTAAAATACTACATTTAAACAAATCGACAGTTTTTTGAATAGATGAATACATAAAATTCCTATTTGCTTCAAATTATACAAGATGAGATTCTATTTGTCTAGAAAAAAGAGGACCTTGCTTGAGCTTTGGACTATCTCTTTGGCAAACAAAAATAAAACGTTTTTTTGCTAAATTTATCATTACCTCTTTAATAGGATGGACTATGCCTGCTGATGCTAACAACCAAGCAAACGCTCTAAAGCTTTTGCAAAATTCAATAGAGGCCCATGGACCATTTACCACCGAGCTTCTTTCAGGTGGATGCTCTGGTTCTGAGATTATTAAGGTAAATACTTTAGATAAGTCTTATGTCGTCCGGTTTTGGAATATGCAATGGGAAGAGGACTTTCCCCAAGACTTAGCGTGTCAACTCATCTCTTCTGATGCCGGCTATGGCCCAAAGGTCTATTTCTTTGATGAAGCTCAAGGCGTCACAATCATGGATTATCACTTTCCAGAAGCTCTACCAACCCTTTCAATCCGGCTGCAAGCTCTCGTTGATTTGCTCAAAAAAATTCATTTCGGCCCGACGGTTCCAAAGGGGGCAGATCGAAGCGAATATCTTGATTTCCTCATTAACGAGTTAAAAGAAAAAATACCTTTTTTTGATCTAGAACTAATTCGAGTTATTAAAGACACGGTTTTTGCTACAACACGCCCAAATGGTAGCTCTGTAGTTTGTCACCGGGATTTACATCATGGCAATCTCCTCTATACAAAAGGGGGCTTTCTTACCATCGATTACACGGGGCAGGAATAGACGATCCTTATGCCGACTTAGCTAATATTGCAGTTTTTAATTGTAAAACCCAAGAGGAAGAAAGATTACTTCTTCAACTCTATTTTGGGCATGAGCCCAGCGCAAAAGAAATGGCTAGATTAGCGCTCTTAAAATTACCAACTAAAATGTTTTATGGCCTGGAATGTTTAAGAATTGCCTACGCCAGCCAAACAAGTGAGCCACTTCTTTTACAATCCCCTTCCAAAGCTTATATGAATTTTGGAATCCACGGCCGTCCAGCACTTAAGCCCAGCGATTTTCTCAATTATGGATTTTCATTTCTCAGTGAAGTTTTTGATTACTCACAAAGTGAGCAATACAGACAAGATCTTAAAGAAGTTTTAAAAAACAATTATTGAGATTGATTTTTACCCCCTTCTCTGTAGAAAATAGCTCCTTTTTGATCTTTACTCAAAGTTTTAACGCACATTGATGCTATGAAAAAGCTAATCTTATTATGGAGTCTCTTTATCAGTTCCCTACTACCTGCCTCTTCAAGTGATTTATTAAAAGTGTTAATCGTAGGAGCCGGCCCCTCTGGTTTATCGATGGCTAAAGCTTTACAAAATAAAGGTATCTACCCAGATATCATCGAAAAGGAAGATCATATCCGCTCAGATGGAGCCGGTATTACGATCTCCGCTAATGGCAGCTGGGCTTTAGATAAGCTTGGAATTAACATCGACTCAAAAGCTCTTCTTGTTCAAAACATGTTGTTTACCGATGATCAAGGAGAGGTTCTTATTCAAGAAAACATCACCGCTATTCACCCAGAGAAAGCTCAATTTTATTCTCTGAGTCGCGATGAGTTAATGAAGCTGCTTTTGTCTTCTTTAGATAACCGAATTCAAATTCAAACCTCTACCACCCTCAAAGACTTTTCAGAAGAAAATGATCAAGTCAAAGTTGTATTTTCAAACGGAGAGATTAAATTTTATGATTTAGTCATAGGCTGTGATGGAGTTCATTCTAGTCTACGCAGAAGCGCTCATCCTAACGAACCTCCTGAGTTTTTAGGTTTATTAGTGTGGAGAACAGTCCTTAGTGCTCCTGTAGGTGTGGTTATGCCAACCTATATGCTTGGAACTGATCGGGCTATTTTACTCTATCCAATGCCAAACGATCACACCTATGTTTATGGCCATATTTTCCAACCTAAAAAAAATTCCATATGCCAATCATTTTCTGATGTCTTTGCCCATTTTGGTGGCCCTGCATCACCTGCCCTTTGCGCCATTTACGAACAAAACATGGCTGGAAACAATATTCATTTTTATACTCATCATATGGAAAAAAGCCATAGCGTCAGATTTAAATTGGATGGTTTTTCGCGCATATTGCTAGTTGGAGATGCTGCCCATTGCTTTGGGCCAATGCTTCAAAATGGAGCAGCCCAAGCTTTTGAAGATGCGTATGTTGTTCAAGATCTATTACTAGGCCCGATGAAAACAACTGAGATTCCTGCGCTCATTGATGCGTTTGAAAAAAGAAGGATGGCCCGAGTTCAAACGGTTTTCACAATGTCTACGACAAAAATCCAAGCCCTTTCAAATCCAGAGCAGATTGTGGGACGCAATGAGGCGATTCGCAAATTTGGTGCGCCTAATGTCAATGGATTTAAATTAATCATGCAAGACAACCCTTGAACTCGCTTTGAAAGCTTTTTGTTATTTGCTCAAAAAGTACAGGACTTCCGCGCATTCTTCTCCCCTTTTCTTGAAAAAGCTGATCTGGAGCAATCTCTACCATCAAAAGCTCCTCTTTCCCTTCAGTGCTGCGAGAAATCTCTCGCCCATCCGGATCATAGATACTAGTGTGTCCAGGACAAATCATTTCTCCATCACTTGCCCAGATCCAATCAGCAGCAATAAGCCAACAGCGATTTTCGTGACTACGAGCGACGAGTTGACTGTAATAAGGTGGGCGCTTAGCATAGGGGTGATCTAGAGGAACTTTATTGCACATGGGGCAGAAGAGAATGGAAGCCCCTTGACATGCAAGAAGGCGCGCAGGCTCAAAATAATTCGCATCTAAGCAAATAATGACACCAAATGTAATACCTTTGCTTTGCAAACAAGAAAAAGTGAAGCCAGGCGTAAAATAATTGTGGTAAAGATAATGCTTTCGTTGAACTCCTAATAGCTTTCCACTCTCAACCAAGGCTACTGAATTAAAGAGCTTTCCTTCAGATAGCTCATTAAAACCAATGATTACAGTTACGTGATATTGTTTTATTTCATGGAGAAATTCTTTAAAAAGAGTACCCTGAATTTCAAGACTTGTTTTTCTAGCATCGAGCTCTTGAGCATAGTAACCTGTCAAAAAGCCTTCTGGAAAACAAATAAAATCTATTTTTTCACAATCTGCTCTTTTTAATACTTCGTGAATTTGCTTTTTTCGAGACTCCAGCGTATCTTTTGGAGCTGCTTGATAAGCTGCAACTCGAATCATCCTTATTTCCTTTTGTAATCCCCTCTACTTCATTCTTGCTAAGCTTTTTGTTTCACACACTCTTTTTATTGATGATAAATTGTTCTTGCGGCACTCGGATTTGCTCCTTTTCAGTAGGAAGAAAAAAAGCTTGCATCAAGGTAACAGAAGGATCCACAGCATACTGAGAGAAAACAGTCTGGCCAGTTTTTCGAAGAAAATCCTCATCTAGCAGAAAGCAGCCCGAGTACTGCTGAAAATTACATAAAGATAATTCATAGATTGCATCTGCCATGATGGTTGGCCAGCGGCTTGAGGCATGTACTTTGGGTAAAAAATGATCTTTAATGGTTTGAGTTGCAATGGTGGTTTTTGGCCAAAGAGAATTGACAGCAATTCTATCTTGTTTAAATTGCTCTGCCATTCCTAATGTGCAGAGACTCATCGCATATTTTCCAATAGAAAATGCTAAATGATTTTTAAACCAAAAGGGATCCATTGTTAGAGGTGGAGAAATATTAATAATATGGGGATTAGAAGCCTTTTGCAAATAAGGATGGCAAGCCTGGCTTAAAAAAAAGGCTGCCCTAGCGCTTGTGGCTAGCGCTAAATCAAATTGCTCTGGCGTTGTATGCAAAATATCGGCAAGACAAGTAGCGCTTGTATTATTGACTAAGATATCAATACTGCCAAATTGAGCCACGGCCTGAGCTACACCCCTTTCGAGTGCTTTATAGTCAGTTACATCAACATTAAGAGCAAGTGCTTGCCCACCGGCTGCAAGAATTTGATCTCTTGTTTCTTCGATATTTTCTATAAAGTCTTTAGTCAAAATAACAACATTTGCCTTTGCTTCTGCATATCGCAGAGCAATTGCTTGTCCGATTCCCCGGCTTGCTCCAGTAATGAGAATTGTTTTTCCTTTTAACATCGAAATAAACTCCATAAAATAGTTAATCAAAAAGCTCTTTGATAAGTTTTACCACCTGAGGACCTAATGAGACAAAGCTTCTATTTACATAAGACCTCATTAAAAAACCGCTGCATGATTAGATTGAATTCATCTGGACAATCCAAAAAAACAGCATGCCCTCCTTTTGCAATTACATGCACTTTATCTTCCCATAAATTTTTAAAATTTACCTCATGAATGATATAGTGGTTGTTAATTGCAATATCTTGTTCACCCGTAACAACAGCGATAGGCTTGGGCCATTCATTTACAATTTTTACTTCATTTTGTCCGATACCAAGAGCAATAGAACGAGGATAAAGAATTTTAGCCTCTTCATCCGTTTGCAAAATAGCATCTACTAAAAACTCTTTCTCTTTAGAAAAATCATAACCCGAAACTGTTGCTAAAAGTTGAGCTTCTTCATAGGATAGATTTCCTTTTCCAAAACATTCAAATATTTTTGGATCGAGCGCTTTAAATCCTAAATTTAATCCAGCAGGTGAAACTTCAATAGGTGGAGCGCCTGTGATTAATAAACCTTGAAGCTGCGGAAGAAGTGAAGTAAGCTCTAATGCTATATGCCCTCCTAATGACCAACCCACAATCACTATATTATTTAAATTCATAGTTTGGATGATTTCAGTGACGATGCTGGCAAACCCTGGATAACTATAGACTTTTTGAGCCTCTTTGGGTGGCTCACTTTCTCCATACCCAGGCAAATCAAGGGCTATGAGACGGTAATTTGCAAATAGAGGAGATTCTAACTGCTTTTTAAAAAACTCTTTATTTGTGCAATGACCATGAATAAAAATAATTGTAGGATCTTCACTTTTAGAATTTGGCTTTGAATCTAGTAGAGCTATTTTTCCCTGAGAGGTTTCAACCATGCAATGTTTAAAAGAAGGGCGAAGAGAAGCTCTCAGTGCGATTAAATGATCCTGACTAGCAAACAAATTTCCTCCTATGCAAAGAGAAAGGACAATCTGGTATAAAAAAGATTTTCGATTTCGCATCTATTTCTCACAAAACGAAACATTTTATCATCAAGCTTCTTACCAAGATAGAAATATTTGTCCTACCTCATCTCAAAAGGTCTGGCATCAAAAAACAACTCATAACGAATGATTAAACCATCTTGAAAGGTTAATAGTACAGCTGCTCGAGAAACTCCCATTGGAGCTGGGAAATCTATATCATAGGCTAGCATAACTTGATCTTCTGCTCCAAACTGAGCGCGAATGGTGAGCTTGTTGAAGAAAGTTATAAGGTGTTTTATAGAATTAAGCACTGCCTCCTTTCCTTTCAAATTGGCTAGGGGCCCTATAAGCTGAACTTCTGAGTGAAGATATTTCTCTATTTCAGAAAGATCTTTGTTATTCATCGCCTGATAATAAGCTAGGGCGGTTGCTATATTTTTCTCTGACATATCTATCCTTTAAAAAGCATTTCTATAACAGCTTTGAATACTTTTCCTTCCGTATTAACAAGCTCGTTAATCATATCAAAATGGTTGGCAGAAGGCACCTCTATCAAAGAGACATTACAGTCTGCTTTTTGTAACTTGTGAGCGTAATTACTCGCTTCAATATGATAAAGTATTAATGGCTCTTTCTCCCCATACGCGATAATCACAGGGATTGAATGATGGGGAGGATGGTATAAGGGGCTGTCTCGTTGAGATTCTTCCAGCGTCATTTGGAGCGCCTTTTGGGAATCTGCTTGAGGTGCGTGAACTAATGTGCATAAGTCATAAATGCCAGACATGGCAATTAATCCTTTGATAACATCTTCTGGAAGATCATAATTTTTGTGCCAGTTTGGCATAAGGGCGGTGCTTGCAAGGTGGGCTCCAGCAGACATGCCATAAATGTAGAGCCTATTTGGATCTCCGTCGTATTGATCAATATTTTTATATATCCATGCAATAGCATCGCGAACATGAGCAATGATATCCTGCATTCGATATCGAGGCGCAAGCCCATAGTCGACAGAGACAGAGAGAATGCCTTTTGACATTAGAGTTTCTGCAGAAATGGCCCATGGGTTTTTACTCCCCATCGTCCAACCTCCCCCGTGCAGACTAATAATGACTGGCATCTGTTTTAGATTTTTTTGTGCGTAGATATCTAATTTTTGAATGCCTTCAGAGCCATATGCTACATCACTAATTGGATTCAATCTGGTTTTGATTGTTTGAGCTCGCTCTCGATTTTCCTTCAATAAAGCATCCAGGTTGGGAACAGCTTTATAGTCATCATAGGCTTCTGTTAATTGACTTGCCGTCATCCCTTTATAAACAATTGGATCTGGATGTCCTAACCAAGCAGATCTAGCTATATTTGCCTCTGACATATGCCCCTTTTGACAAGTATTTGACTTTTTTAAATTGATTATAGTAAACTATATTCAATATGTCAATAACCAAGAAACGCCCCTACAATTCTAAGTCTAGACAAGCGCGGTCACATGAGACTAAAAATCGCATTTTGGCCTCTGCAAAAATGCTGTTTGAATCCAAAGGATTCGAGAAAGTAACCATAGAAGAGATGGCTCGGGAAGCACAAGTGTCGGCCCCTTCCATCTATTCCATCTTTCAATCAAAACGGGGGGTTTTACTTGGTTTGATGGATGAAGCTCTTCCGCCCGAGCAGCATGCAGCTCTTGTCGAACAAAGCAAAAAAGAAAAATGTCCCCGTAAGCGTCTTGAAATTGCCGCTACCATTTCAAGGCAGCTGTATGACGCTGAGAAAGCTCAATTAAGTTTTCTACGAGGAGCATCCATTTTAGACCCTGTCTTTAAAGGACTAGAGATTGAAAGAGAGAGACGACGATATCAGCGGCAAAAAGAAACTGTCGAAACCATGGCGAGTGAAAAGGCCTTTATGGAGAATCTGAGTATTTCTAAGGTTAGAGATATTCTTTGGACATTTACTGGAAGGGATTTTTATCGGATGCTTGTCGTTGAGCGCGGCTGGTCATCAGATGAGTATGAGAAGTGGTTAGCTGAGTTACTAATTCAAGTTCTCTTACCTAAATTGCATCTTTAGATGTAAAATAAAAAAACCGGAAATACTTTCATTTCTGAAAACATTTCCGGTTATATGCCCAGGATAGGACTCGAACCTACACACCAATGGCACCAGATCCTAAGTCTGGCGTGTCTACCAATTTCACCACCTGGGCTTATTTTGACTCTGTATAGAGCTTCTTAAAATTTGCAATCTCTTGACTTAGCTTTTCTACTAAAGTTCCATCTAGCGACGATTTAATTTTTGCAGAAAATTGCAATATTTTATAGCTACTATTTAATAACTCTGTAAAGTTTTTGTGCTCGCTTGTGATCCTTTGTTGCAAAAAGTAAAAGCTCATTGTGTGAGCTATTTCATCTGCATACTCATCTTTTAGGTTCACTGCACGCACGAGCTGATTATTATCTTCAGCACTGCCATCGCTATTATTTTTTATTTCTGTGATTGCTTTATTAATTGTCTCAATGTCTTCATCCAGCATTGCAAAACGCAAATCATCGTGATAGATGCCACACGGAAGTTGACAATGTGCTGACAGATAAAAAGGACTTAATGAAACGAAAAGGCTCATTAAAATCTTTTTCATATTCTTCAGCTTTCACTAAAAATAAGGAACTATTCTGGTTGAAGATAAAATTAAATTCAAGGATTTTTCTATCTACTAATAAAGCCTTGTAAAAGAATAAGTATAATTAATATGGGAGCCACAAATTTAATCGCTATCCAAAGATAGCCTTTCATCCATCGATTATCGATCCAAAAGTCATTGGCGCTATTTTTTAAGAGTGGATAAGCTTTTTTCATTCCCCACTTCCAGGCAAGCAAGAGAACAGCTAGCAGCCCACCTAATGGGACCATAATTTCTAGAGCAATGTAGGCAATCAAGTCGAAAAAGCTTTTCCCAAAAAGGGTAAAACGGGGATCGATTGAGTTTGAAAGAGCCGCAGGAACACCGATTAAAAAAGCTGAAAGCGCTACCATAGAAACAGCTAAACCCCTTTTCCATTTGCGTTCATCCATCAAATAAGCAATGAAAGGCTCCATGGCACTAATTTGAGAAGTGATCGCTGCTAAAGAAAGTAATAAGAAAAAGAGAATGGCTAAAAAATATCCCCCTTTCAACTGACTAAAGACTAAAGGAAGAGTGTAAAAAACAAGAGGCTCTCCAGAGTCTGGACTGAGGCCCACTGTAAAGACCATTGGGAAAATAGCAAGGCCCGCTAAAAAGGCTACAATTGTATCAATAAAGGCCACTGGCAAACAGTTGTTTAAAATGCTGTCTGTTTTTGAAAGATAGCTTCCATAAGTCACCATCGTGCCCTGTCCAAGGCTTAGAGTAAAAAAAGCATGGCCAAGGGCATATAGAAAAGTCATGGGTGTTATAAGGCTCCAATCAGGCTTTAAGTAAAAACTAAGGCCTGCATGAGATCCTGGCAAAGTAACGCTACTGATTACTAAAACGATTAAAATGAGTATAAGAAAAGGAACCATGACTTCAGATCCCCTCTCCAGTCCTTTGCGAACACCACTCAGTAAGAGGCAAAAGCTGCTCGTCATAAAAAGAAGATGAAATCCAATAGACCAAATGGGATTGGAAACGAGCTCAATAAAAAAGTGTTGAGCTTGATCAACGGAGTTAAACTCCGTAATTTGCCCTAGCAACGCAGAAACTAAATAGCCTAAAACCCAACCTGCAATCACACTATAAAATGAGCTGATTAAAAAGCCGGTGAAAATAGTAAAAGCACCGCTTGCCGACCAAAATTTATTTTTACCTAGCTCTTTAAATGCTGAGCGAGGGTTTTTTTGCGTTGTTCTACCAATCAATACTTCTGAAATAAAAACAGGTAAGCCGATGAGCAATAAACAGGCTAAATAAATACAAATAAAGGCAGCTCCCCCATACTTACCGACGATATAGGGAAATCTCCAAATATTTGCGAGACCTACAGCAGATCCAGCCGCAGCAAAGACAAAACCAATTTTTGATTTCCAAGTTACTCGAGCCATAGGTCTCCAATGAAAATAAGCGATCCATTTTAAGTAAACATCGAGATTAATTACCAGAAATTGATCGTTTTTCTCTCGAAGATTGATAAAAAATAATGCTTCTCCATCAAGTTAATATATTAACCCCCTTTAATAGCTTTATTTTTACTTACTAAGTATTTGCATAAAGATTATAATGTTAAATCAATTCTTAATTTCTAATAAAAGAAGATGGAAAAACTTTTTTTTAATGCAACTGTTGAAAATTTAAATTCTGAAGGTCAAGGAATTTGCTCTTTGGATGGCCTTAAAGTTTTTATTGATCATGTATTGCCTCAAGAAAAGATTTCAGCAAAGCTAAGCCTTCAAAAAAAAAGCTATGGTCTTGCAAACTTAGTAGAGCTTAAAACAGTTTCTAAAGAACGTGTCATCCCCATTTGCCCTCTCTTTAGTACTTGCGGGGGCTGTCAAATTATGCATTTAGATTACCCAGGACAGCTTCAATTTAAAACAAACAAAGTGCAAGAAGCTATTCGGCGCATCGCAAAATTAGATATCCAAGTAAATCCTTGCGTCCCCTCTCCACAACCCCTTCATTATCGCAACAAGATCCAGCTTCCCTTTTTTGAAAAGGATGGGCAACTCCAATTGGGACTCTATCAAAAAGGATCTCATGAAGCAATTTTAGTTGACCAGTGCTTTATTCACTGCAAGCTAGGTGAAAAAATATTTCAAGAAATCAGAAAACTTCTGCCAAACTATCCTCTTTTTGCTCATAGCGAGCAAAATCCTCATGGACTGAGGCACCTACTGATTAAAACCTCTACTCAAAAAAGCCAATGCTTAGTTGTTTTTATTGCCGGCTCCAAAAAATTCTCTCAAGATCTGAAAAAACTCAGCGAAGAACTGGTGAAAAGATGCCCTGAAATTCAAGGGACTGCTTTGAACATCAATCAAAAGCGCTATAATTCTATTGTTGGCGATCAGTCAATCCTCCTTTGGGGAAAGCCCTATATCCACGAACGTTTAGGGGACTTTACTTTTAAGATTTCAAGCCACTCATTTTTTCAAGTCAATCCTCTTCAGGCTCACAATCTTTATCAAAAAGCTCTTGAATATGCAAAGCTCTCCTCTACGGATCAAGTACTAGATGCCTATTGCGGCATTGGCACCCTCACCCTTTTTGCCGCTCAAAAAGCCCATCAAGTGGTAGGAGTGGAGTGCGTCCCTGCTGCTATTAGTGATGCCATTGAAAATGCTAAAGAAAATAGCATTCAAAATGTCCAATTTCTATGCCAGAATGTCGAAAAATATATTGGTTCAATGAAAGCTTTTGACGCGGTATTTTTAAATCCCCCTCGCAAAGGGTGCGATGTAACCGTGCTTCAAGCCATTGCCTCCAATCATCCCAAAAAGATTGTCTATATCTCCTGCGATCCAGCAACTCTTGCTCGAGATATTCAAATATTAAATGCCCTCGGATACAAGCTCAAAGCCATACAACCCTTTGATATGTTTCCACAAACTGCCCATGTAGAAACTTGCGCGTTGCTAGAACCTCTTTAGTCTTTGATTTCGAGCTACCGAATACAAAATGATATTTAAGTCTTTGAGATTAAGCGCTATCATTAAATAAAAAGCGCTGCGTGATCCTAGAAATTTCTTGACATTTTATTAAGCAGTTAATACAATAGCTTTAAGGAGTTACGAAATTCATGACCGCTATAATAGGAAAATTCCATTCTGCTTGCATTAGAGCTTCTCATCTTGCGAAAGACTGCTCTAGGCCCGCTCTGGCTTTTAGCTATGAACTTGGTAAAGAAGTGGTAACACACTCTTTAGCCTTTCTACCCGCTTTTATTGCATCTTTAACGCCCTGGAAAAGCCTTTCTTTAGTACCTAATACTTTAAATACAGCTTCAGTTTTAGGAAAACATTGCTATCAAATGATGACAGGATCTGCCAAAGCCATCTCTTCTCAAACGGCTCGCATTGTTTCTTATTGCGCTTCTCAAGCTCTTTTAAGCTATGCATGTCTCATGGTGCCCTATATGGGACCTTTCGCATCGATGGAGACTGCTGAGCAATTCTTATTTACGATCACGTTGCTCAACTCTCTAGGAACTGCCTGTCTACTAGGAAAACAAGCTTACCAATATTTAAAAGAAAGTCACCTTTTACAAAAGATTTCTCCTTTTCAACAAGATAGCTCGCAGATTACAGATTGGAAAAAAGTAGCAAAAGTAATTAGTCGTTCTATTATTGGAACTCTTAGTCTTTACAGCGCCTACCGACAACTAGACACAGCTTTTTTTAGAAATCATATTTATTCAGAGGGTTTTGACCAAAAAAATCTTTATGAAAGGCGCGCGCAACTTCTCTCTGAAAACGCTCAACAAGTAAGAGATTTTTCTCCTCTTAAAACTATAAGTAACCAAGCAAAAAATCCTTACTTAAGTGATCCTTCTTCTGATTATTTTTCGCAAGAAAAATGCACCCCTTTTGATAAAGAGGCTATGGCAAAGCTTTATAATCTGGTTCCAGGAAGTTTTCAAGAAATTCAAAAGCATCTCCCTTCTGAAGACTCACAAAAAATAAGTGATTTTTTTACTATCACAAATAAAAACTGCCAAAAGAGATATTCTCTTTTGTCTTTGAGTAATCCGATCAAAGAGAGACTTAGAGAAGAGTGTTATTCTTTTGATACAAAGATGCTGGAGAAACTTTTATCTCATCCAACTCTACTTGCAGAACTATATAAATTAGGGCAATTAGGACGATTTAAAAATATTCAAGAGTTTTTAAACTATGGATTACCGACTTACTTGAGACTTCCTTTCAATGAGTTATTCACACACACCCAAGACATCCTGCCAAACTACACCTCTTTTGAAAGAGCTATCCGAGCATTTCGATGTTATACACCCAAGCAGATGTCTGAAATGACAATCCCTCCTTGTAATTTTGAGAATTCAAGATGCTATGATCCTCAAGAGTTAGAATTCTTTTCCAAAATACCCAATGGCTACTCTTTACCTAAAAAAGGAAAGATCCCCACCCCTTCTGTCTATTTTAAAGCTGACTATGACCATAATGGCGCTTTACAAGCTCCCTTTGAATACGTCGGAGGCAGTGGCAGTGCGGCCGCTTCATTTATTCAAAATCGCAATAAGATCTACTTTGGAATTTTAAGAACGCCTCAAGATCTATGTTCACTTTTACTTGCTGCATTTCTAAAATTTGAGGCAAAAATTAAACATCTTTGGTGGTCTATGCATGGGAGAAATGACCGCGTTAGATTCAGCAATCGACCTGATGGAGATTTTGCCCTTGATACTACTTTACCGCCTGGTTGCTTAACAGATTATGTGGAGCCAGATGCGACACTTTTTATAGACTCCTGCAGAACTGCAAGTTCAAGCTGGTTTCAATATACGATTTCTCAGGCATTTGCTGATTGGTTTGCCCCTGGAACTAAGGTTATGGCATCGAATGCCTTAGTCGACTCCAACCGTGTATCCCTCATAGAAGACAACCGCGACTCGTTTTCGATTTCTATCATAGAAAATGGGGTGGATAGTACAGTTGTCATTTATAAATCCCCTCTTATTGCAAGCTTACAATCCTCTGTAGTCACATTCGCTGCACAAATCTTTACTAAAATCCAAAGCTTGTTAACATCCCCATAAGATTTGGTAGTGACGGCAGTGTCTGAAGATTCGCTTCCAATACTTCTTTCCAATAATCTTCCCAAGTTTGACTATAATAATCTCTTATACTTTGCTCTTGAATAGCCCTTCCAGCTTTGTCATTTAAGCAATTTAATCGATGTGGTATACGTTCACAGGGATCGAAAGAACTAAGCCAGCCTCTTTTCACTCCAGACTTACAATCGTTTAATTGCTTTTCCCAATACTCTTTTTGCATCTGCAGACTGTCTCGAAAAGCTTTAATTGCTTTTTCAACAGGCGTCAGCGGCTGTTGTTCAGCATTGTGAGCTTGTGGCAAATAAGTTGGTAAAATAGTATTATTTTCTGCAGAGCTGCTCAAATAAAAAACTGGCGTAGGAGTAACTATCTGGGCTCGTTTATTTGTATTTAAGGTAAAGAGGTAATCCATCGGTAGAACAGTATTATTTGCTGCTGTGTTATTCAAATAAGAAGGGGCTGTAGAGGTAGCCAATTGAACTGGTTTACTATTCATGGGGCTCGAAAATAAATATTGGGTCCAATTCGAGAAAAATTCAGATACTCCTTCTACCACTATGGATTTTTTAGGCTGCTCCCCATCAACCTCTTTTATATTTATACCGTCTCTAAAATCTTTAATTGCTTTTTCAACAGGAGTCAGCGGCTGTTGTTCAGCATTGTGAGCTTGTGGCAAACAAGTTGGTAAAACCGTATTATTTACTGCCGTGTTATTCAAATAAGAAGGGACTGTAGAGGTAGCCACTGGAACTGGCTTACTTTCGATCGGGCTTGAAAATAAATATTGGGTCCAATTCGAGAAAAACTCAGATGCTCTTTCTACCACTGTGGGTTGTTTAGGCTGCGCCCCATCAAGAAATAGAAAGGACAGAGGATCACAAGTAGCCGGCTCTGGGCGATCGTGCGGTAGGCAAATTGACAAAAGCGGACTATTCTTTAAAAGATTGTTAGGGCAAAAACCTTCTGAGGCTTTGCTAGCAGAGGAAAAAGATTGTGTCGCTAAATAAGCAACAGCGGCAGTCACCACAGCAGCAGTAGCACCGATTGCCATTTTATGCGCTGTTAAAGATTCTTTAGATACAAATTTACTAGCTTTAGGATTTTGCTGTTGGATTGTAAAATGATCCGACATCAAAGAACTGCTTTTTAATGATAATGGCGACATAGTACCTCTTCTAAATTTTTATAGATTCATAACAATCTTGATCAGTTATCGCCATTAAGTATACCATAACCATAGGCATTTTGCCTTATATTTATAAGTTATTGATTATAAGACGGAAGAAGCAAGATCGCCAATTCTTCCTTAACAAAATATTAATAGAAAAAGCGGTGCACTACGTGCTTTTAGTCTCTTGTGACTAAGGATATAGAGTTATAATTTTTCTTGGATATAGACGTTGCACAAGCCCCAAGGATATGAAACGCGGTAGCTAACGATCAATTGATAATCTTCAGCCATCTCACACAGAGAAAAACTCGTAGTCACAATACGCGTCTTCGGTTTCAAACTCTTCCATTTTTCTATTAACTTTTCAAGGATGCTTTCAGAAAAATTGGAGCTATAAAAATAAATAACGGTTGCTTTGCTATAATCGGCATTCAATAAATCAGATTCTATAAAATGAACTTTTTGAAACCCTAATTTTTGTTTAATCTTCTCAGCAATTTGGATCAAAGTGGGCACTTTCTCGATTGCATAGACCTCACAATCACTAAGAGCGTGAAACCATAAGCTAGCACGCCCTGTTCCACTTCCTACTTCAAACAATACATCCTGACTATTAAGAGCTAAAACTTGTGTTAATCGATAGATCGCTAGTGGCCAGGTATCACCATAATGAACTTCCCTGTTTTCCATTTTTGAAAAATAGTTTTTGCAAAGACGATAGGGGTTTTTATTCCAATAATGAATCAAATACAGCAGATCAATTGGGAAAAGAGAATATTTAAAATACAGAGGTGTAATTGCCATTTGTTGCAATAAACGTTGCAAACTCATCTTTAAATTTAAGAAAAGAAGAGAAATGAAATTCAATACTTTACCAATTGGATGTTTGCCCTGGTTGTAACACACGAAATGTGTTGTGATCAAGCTCAGCCTCTTCCATCGCGCAATAAAGATCAAAAGCGGGTTGATTATGAATCTCTTTAGATAAAGTAAACGTAGAATGGTGCGAGCCTACGCTAAGCTTAGAATGAACTTCTCGATGAATATTGACAGCTTCCTGTGGTGAAGCATGAACTGGCTGCATAAATTTTTTGGGTGTATAGGCGCCAATGGGGATTAAGCTTAAGTCAATATTTTTAAAGGTGTTGCCTATTTCATTAAAATGCACATTGTTATAGCCAGTGTCTCCGGCAAAATAGAGTTTTTTATTCATATTCTGAAACTCTATCACATAGCCATTCCAAGGCGTTTTATTGAAATTTAAAGGATTTCTACCTGAAAAATGTTGAGATGGTACAGCAGTAATCACCATTTTATTTTTTTCTCTATACTGAATATCCCACCAATCATACTCAATGGTATTATGGATTTTGAGTCGCTCAAACCATTTTTTCATCCCCTTAGGAATATTCCAAATAATTTGAGGATTTTTTTTATAGAGAGCTAATACCGTCGGCTTATCTAAGTGATCATAGTGATTATGACTAATGAAGACATAATCTATCCTAGGTAATTCATGAAACGTTTTACCTGGCGGATGCTTGCGCTTTGGACCCATAAATGAAACTGGTGAGCACCGATCGCTCCAAATTGGATCTGTTAAGAGCCTAATTCCATCAATCTCGACTAAGAAGGTGGAGTGATTAATCCAAGTTACTTTTGGAAGGTAATCTAAAACTTGCTCTTGAGTTTGAGGATATTGAAAGTTTACAGGGACTGTGGGCTTGGGTTGAGGATCATTATAGAGGCCTAAGCAAAATCCTATCCAGTTGCCTAAACCCCGATGATTTTTTTTGCTAAAAGGGTTTATATAAGTATTCCCTTTTTTGTGATGAGAATGAGATTTCATAAGCCCTTTTACTGGTTTAGCGCCCTTATAGCTCTTCTAATCCATTACTTCATTTTCACCAACAATTTTTTAATCCATTTAATTTTAAAGACTAAAGTATTTTAGTGAACTGTTCTTCAGTCAATATGTTCACATTGAGCTTTTTAGCTTTCTCATATTTTGAACCCGGAGACTCTCCCAGCAAGAGATAATCTGTTTTTTGACCCACACTACTACTAATTTTACCCCCCCTTTCTTTAATAAGACCTGCTGCTTGATCCCGTGTATAATGATTTAAAGTTCCTGTAAGAACAAAGACTTTTCCCTCAAAAGGATGGTCGATTAAAGTTTGAGCCTTTTGCGGTTTAACGCCGTGCTCAAGCATAGCCTTAATCTCGCTTAAATGAAAATGATCTTGAAAGTATTCGAAAATAGAATGGGCGATTTTCTCACCGATCCCTTCAATAGATAAAAGTTCCTCAATCGATTTTTTAGAGAGATCCCAAATATCTTTGCTATGAAAAGCTAAATCATCTGCAGTGGTTGCCCCTACATAACGGATATCTAAAGCCATAATAAACCGGGCAAAGTCTACGGATTTAGATTGTTCAATGCTTTCTAAAAGTTTATGGATCGACTTAGATTTAAAACCGTCCAAAGTAGAAATCTGCACTTCTGTTAAACGATAAATATCTGAAGCTTTTTGAATATACTTTTTATCGACCAGTTGCCGCATGACTTTCACGCCTAAGTGCTCTATATCCATCGCTTCTTTGCTAACAAAAAAAGTCAAATGACGATAGTTTTTTTCAGGACAGGCTGCATTAAAGCAGCGATAAGCCACTTCACCTTCTAACTTAACAACACCACTTTGACAACTAGGACAAAAGGCGGGCATCTTCCATGGCACGCTATTGAAAGGTCGCTTATCATAGACAACTTCCACTACTTTGGGAATGACATCTCCCCCCTTCTCAATAATAACAGTATCCCCTTGGCGAATATCTTTGCGCTGGATCTCATCTTGATTATGTAAGGTGACTCTTGAAATGGTACTTCCCGCAACTCGAACAGGATTTAAAAGTGCTAAGGGCGTTAACACTCCCGTGCGACCTACATTAACTAAAATGTCTTCAATTTGTGTGATTCCCTGCTCTGGAGCGAATTTATAAGCTGTTGCCCATCTGGGAATCTTGGAGGTGGCGCCCATTTGACTTTGTTTATTAAGATCGTTGACCTTAATGACAATACCATCAATCTCAAAAGGAAGCTCTCTTCGAAGATGGTAGACTCTATCTCGAAAAGACCAAATCTCTTTTTCATTTTTGCAAAGAGCTATTTCTGGAAGAGTGGGCAAGCCTAAATCTTTTAGATACCTATGAACTTCATATTGAGTCTTCACCTGATTGAAAGGCCCTTGAGCCATCGCGTAGAAAACAATCTTAAGTTTTCTAGCTGCAGCCTCTTTTGGATTTAATAATTTAAGAGATCCTGCAGCGGCATTGCGAGGATTGGCCCAGATAGGCAGTCCATCTTCATCGCGCTCTTTATTGAGTTTCTCAAAACCTTTTAGTTCAAGATAAACCTCTCCCCGTAATTCAAGATAATCTGGAGGGTTTTCTAAATGTAATTTTAAAGGAAGCTCACTGATCGTTTTAATATTGCGTGAAACATCATCTCCAATAACTCCATTGCCTCTAGTGACAGCTCTTTGGAAAAGTCCTTTCTCATAAATGACTGAAACAGCCGTGCCGTCCATTTTAAGTTCGACACAAAAATCTGTTTTTTCCCCTTCTAAGTTTTTCTCAACCCGCTTAAGAAACTCTGTAATTTCTGGATCACTATAGGTGTTGGGAAGTGATAACATCGGGGTTTGATGAGGGGCACTAACAAAACCTTCTGTCAATAACTCGCCAACTCTTTGAGTGGGAGAAAACTTTTCTACCCATTCGGGGTGTTTTGCTTCTGTCTCGATCAATCTTTGCATCAATTGATCAAATTGATAATCAGAAATAGTGGGCGCACAATCAATATAATATCTTTTATTATGCTGCCATATTTCGTGACACAGTTTTATGTATTCATCTTTTGTCATTTTTCAAATCGATCAAAAAAATAATTCTTATTCTTTTTGAATTCAAATTCGCAATGGTTTTCATAAATTTTCCCTAAATCCGTGCGCGATGTTCTCACGCGAAATCGCTTTACATTATTTTGAAAATGAAGACACGCCACAGCATTTTTTGAAGCAAATAAAATCATTCTCCGAATGAGTTTTTTTGTCCACTCTAAATGAAATATCAAATTCCCCTGTTTAACTTTGACCAGTTTACCCGCATGCAATTCTGAAGGGAGATGAGGTAAAATATAAACATCATGATCAACTACATCGATAAAAAATTGACGAATGACTTTATAGAGCTCTGACAAGATAAGCCAAGGTGAGACTCTAGAAGAGGTAAGTCTAGGTAAATAAAATCCCCAATGTTTGAAATCCTCAAGATAAGGAATCATCATGGGAGCAAAGCTGGATGAAAAGATACTTTTTAAATAAGAAGAGATTTGATCATGCTCTTTTTTTACCAGCCTCTCATGCAATTGCCCTAGAAAAACAAGGTTTCCCTCTTTTTGTGCTTTAGCAGTGAGAGCCGGACTATATTGCCCCCACAAAAACCATAAGGGTAAAAACTCTTTAATGTCTTTACGACTAAAAATGCGTTCTATCTCTTGTTTTTTATGATTTCCCAAAGAGAGAATCTCTAAATTTTTAGGAGGATCTACATCGATATCTTTAAACAAAATCAAAGGTTTTTTCTTAGTAATCTTTCGTCTGATGACATTGATTTTACCAGGCCGCTTTACTTCAAAACTTAAATGCTCTTCTTGGTAGCGGTCAAGTTTAAGGGTGAAATGCTTGTGTTTAGGATCAAAAGCTAACGTAAATTGGACAAAGCCATCTTCTAGCTGACATTGAACTTCTATATTATGTTTTAAAAGATCATAAAATGCTGTGAATTTGGTGCAAGCCGTTTTATATTTAAACTTCAAGCTCATAAGCACTTTTTGATCGGCTCTATGATCGATAATTTCTATTTTTGAAGGATAAATAATAAAGACAAATTGAAGCAGTGGATAGGGAATAGAAATACCTGGCACGTGAGAAAAAGGTTTGAACTTAGTCGTTATTTCAATAGGCTTCACGATACTACCTTTCCTATGAGCCCAATTGGATCATTGCCGATAATTTCCACTTCTAAAATTTGATTAGGTAAATATTGCTGCTCGGGTAATTGAACTTTAATAAAATGAGGCGTGTGTCCAATAGTAAAAGATTCAGAATCTGAATTCTCTGTCAGTATTGCGTAGCGTTTACCGATACATTTTTCTCTCATCTGAAAGCTATATTGCTCGCTTAGCCGTAGTACCTGATTTTTTCTTTCATTCATGATGGAAGGATCAATCTGATCGGGAAAGGAAGCTGCTTTGGTTCTTTCACGACGACTATAGGGAAACATGTGAACTTTAACAAACTGAACCTCTTTCATCACTTCGAGCGTTTCTTGAAAATCCAACTCTCTTTCGCCTGGAAAACCCACAATAATATCTGTTGTAAAAGTGAAATCGGGTGAGAGTAAGCGCAATTTGTCGACGGTTTCAAAAAACATTTGCCGAGTATATTTTCGGTTCATTCTCTTTAAAATATAATTGGAACCTGATTGCAAGACGATATGCATAGAAGGGCATAATTTTGAGCAATTTTTTAAAGCGCCAATTAAATCATCATCTACTTCATCAGGATCTATAGAAGATATTCGAATACGCTCGAGTCCTTCAATTTTGTCTATTTCATGGATCAGTTTAGAGAGGCGAACAGGATTTTTAGAATCTCCCCCATCAAAATCGCCAATATTAATTCCTGTGAGAACAATTTCTTTACTTCCAGAACGAACTACATTTTGAACTTCTTGAACAATTTGCTGGATGGTTTTAGATTTGGAACGCCCCCGAACATACGGGATAATACAATAGCTACAAAACGAATTACATCCATCTTGGATTTTGATAAACACACGCGTTTGACTATCGACTTCATAGAGTCCAAACTCAGGAAAGCTCTCTTCGGGTAATACAATATTTACAAGCTCATCTTTATTTTTATTGGAGATCACAAAATCAGCTTCCTTGATAGTCATGAGCTGATCTTTTTTTTGCTCAACCATACAACCTGTGACAGCAATTTTAGCATTGGGATGTGCTTTTCTTAATTTTCTGATCTGATTGCGACTATGACTATCTGCTGATTGAGTCACGGTGCAAGTATTGACAATACATAGATCGGCTTCTTGCCCATCTAATGCTTCCACATAGCCTGCGGCTTTAAGCTGATTCTGATAAGCCAAAGATTCATATTGATTTGTGCGGCAACCCAGCGTTGCTATTTTATACTTTTTATTCATGCAAGCTCTGCTAAAAGGATTTCTTTGGGAACTTCAAAATGAACATCTTCAATAATGTGTTGAACCTCTTCTACAGCTAGGACTCCATATTGCTTGAGCCTTTCAATACAACTTTGCACAATTTCATCAGGGGTTGAAGCTCCTGCGCTCATTCCAATTGTTTGAACACCTTCTAACCATTTTGGATTAATCTCACTTGCGTGATTAATCAAATAAGAAGGGACATTTCTATTGGTTCCTATTTCTTTTAAACGATTGGAGTTAGAACTTTTCACATCTCCTACCACCAAAATTAAATCTGCTTTTTCAACGATGACTTTTAATGCTTCTTGCCGGTTTGTTGTTGCAAAGCAAATAGAAGAGCTAGGCAAAGTCTCAGCTTGAGGATACTTTGCTTTTAAGGCTTTGAGAATCCCTTCCACTTCGTCCATGCTTAAGGTTGTTTGCATTAAATAAAAGATCTTGGTCTCTTTTGAAAAACTTAACCCCTCCACGTCTTTAATAGATTCGACCACAGTTGTCACCTCAGGAGATTCACCATAAGTTCCAATAATCTCCACATGATTTTTATGACCAATTAAGATAATTTGATAGCCTTTACTAGCGAAGCGCTTTGAAGCAGAGTGTAGCTTGGTCACTAAAGGACAGGTAGCATCGATTTCAATAAGATCTCTATTTTGCGCAAGCTCTCTGACCACAGGAGAAACTCCATGGGCAGAATAAATAAGCTTTGCTCCCACAGGAACATCATCCAAATCCTCTATAAAAACGGCTCCTAAATCCCTCAATCGATCGACCACATGGCGATTGTGAACAATCTCATGTTTGACATAAATAGGAGCGCCCCAAATTTTTAAAGCTCTCTCTACAATCTCAATCGCTCTCTCTACACCCGCGCAAAAACCCCTAGGACTAGATAGCAAAAGTTTCATTTCATATCTCTTGTTTTGAAGAAAGCGCATTTTAACAGCCTGAAAAATTCGTTGCCAGTAAAAAGGGTTTCTTAAGAGCCCTTAATAAATTTAATTTGCCGTAAGCTTTGAATGCCCTTTTAAGTTTTTTTACAGGACAGAGCTGGCCCAAACGAGTCTAAGGAGTCTATTCATTAAAAATTTTAATATTATCTTAATAAAAATACACTACTATTGTGCCACTAACAATCTTATAATCAGGAGCAAAAGATGTCATTACTTATTAATAGTTCAAGTTTTAAATTAACAGATCCGTCAGCTGTATTCCCTGTTTCCATCCATGGAGATGGCGCTCAATTTCCTGTAAACGGTGTACGTATCACAGAGCAAGGCAAAGCAGAGCAAGAATTGAATGGCCGGGTTGCTGCAGCTATCGCAACGGTTCTCCCTAATTCTTCCATCAAAGTCAATATTCATATGCCAGATAGTTTCACTTATGTAGCAGATGATAAAACGTGTCGCGTCCCTTTCAAAATTGGTGGGGTGAACTCTGGAGAAATTTATGGATCCATGCAAACATCGGTTGGTGCTTTTGGCACGAGACGCACATTCCCAGTTTGGAGAACCTTTTTTAATACAACAGCCCCTAGTCAAGAAGGAATTTACCAGATGACTCTTGGAGGAAAAGCAGTAGGTTTTTTAAAAGTTCAAAAATAAAGTAATCGTTCCAAAAGGAACTCAAAAAGAGAGGTTTTAAAACCTCTCTTTTCTATTTTAAACCAGGGTTATTCAGCATCGGCTGCACAGCGAAATCCATAGGTGCGATTTTCGCAACCCGGATTATTGCGATGGCGGTGAGAGCAACGTAAATCTTCTTTTAAGCTTTTCCAACATCCGCCACGCAAAACGCGGTAAACCCCTTGAAGGGGCCCGCTAGGCTGATTAGGTTCTTGCATCGAAGCTTCATAGTAATTATAACCATACCAGTCTTGACACCATTCATAAACATTGCCAGCCATATCATAAATGCCCACAGGATTGGGTGGATAACTCATGACAAGCGTCGTATCTGAACTAAAGAAGTTAGCTTGATGCTTTTCAATCTCATTCCCTGTTGGATAATTATGATGATCTTCTCCTGCTTTAGCAGCGACTTCCCATTCTGCTTCTGTAGGCAATCTTTTTCCTATCCACTTTGCATAAGCGACAGCTCCATACCAGCTAACTCCAACAACAGGATGTTTAGCATAGCCTGACTCGATGCTTAGCTGCCCTCCACTTCGCTTAATGCGAGATTCTTTTAAGCGAATAATATCATTATTCTGAGCATCTTTTTCTCCGCCCATGGCTTCTAAAAAGCGGACAAATTGCTCGTTGGTTACCGGGTGAATATCAATAGCAAAACTTTTTAAATGGACTATATGTTGAGGCATCTCATCGCGATTACCATCTTTACTTCCGCGCAAGAAGGATCCTTCTTTAATGGCAACCATTTCACTCAAGATAGGTTCCACATTTCTTGCGGTAAGCTCTTTTTTAGGTTGATAGTGAGTTACTCTCGTTTCTATATTGAAAATGGCACCTGGGTTAGGATCATAAGCAGGTCTTTTGATTTCGCCTTGCTGCAAGACAGGCTTTGGAGCCTCCTCCTCTATCACCGGAGTTAAAATGGCTGTCGCTTCTACAGGAGCTGCTGTTGTGACATCTTTAAATACCGGTTTCATGATGGACGCGCTCACAACGGCGGCCTTTTGTACAGCCTCCTCACAAGCCTGCGTTTCGGGTTCTGATTTATGAAGTTTTTTCTCTTCAATATGCTGCATGCTTTGCACTAAGGAGAGATTTGTTTTCTTTGCATCTAAAAACTCATTCATAGCAAAGACAAGTGATTCTGGACGCTTTGCTGGATCTGCCTGCAAGCATTTTGAAACTAATAAATCCCAGTTTTTTCGATAATGAGGCACTAAGTAACCAGGCATATCAAAGATACCTTCTGGAAACTGTTTAGTTATTGCATAATAAACTAAAATACCAAAAGCATAGGTGTCTACTCGATTTTGCCCATTTAATGAATCTGTTAACTTCTTTTGTTCAGGAGCTAAAAAAGCATAGTTTTGTAAGAAGGTATTATGGACTCTTTGTAATTTGTCGACTTCCAATTCTGTACTAGAATAGCTCTCGGATGTTTTGCCCATTTCCAAAGAACGCATTAAACTATGATAAATACGACTCAGGACTGTTCCCATGCCAATAATTCTAGAAAGGCCAAAATCGGCTATGTAAAGCCCAGGCCTTCCCTGCTCATTACGACCCACTAAAATATTATTCAACTTAAGTCCACGATGAATCATGGCTTTGCCACCCGGCCTTGAATGAGCATAGTCTAAAGCTTTTGCAATTTGCATCATCCAGTCTATCAAATCTTCTTCGGGGAGGGCATTTTTTTGCTCTGCCATATATTGAGCAAAGTTGGTCGTTTCTCCCAAATCATCGACAATGCAATCCATTACTAAAAAATAACACCCCTCTGCATAAGAGATATTATGAATGCGAATAATGTGCTCGTGCTCTAAAGCCGCAATTCTTCCGACTTCTTCTTCAAAGCGAGTAATGAAGTGTTTGTTTTGAGCCAGCTCTTCAGGCAAAATTTTTATGGCGTATTGCCTTTTCATAAAGCGATGCTCAGCCAAATAGACATTACCTAGCGATCCCTGGCCAATTTGTTTAAGTATGGTGTAATCACCCAGTTTCCGATCTGACATAAAGCTCCTTCGATTTAACCAATCTTTTTCTGATTTTCACTTTTCATAATCTATTACTTAAAATAAATCAACAAATGCGCCATCTTAAAGATCTTGTGATTTATATTCAATTTTTCTAAGACTTTTCAATTTAGAAAATTCAACTTACAAAATGCAAGTTATCAACAACCACCAGTTAATGAAATATCCTTATTAATCAGACCAAACCACAAACCATATTCTTCATTTTTAAAAATTTTTCTATACATAAAATAGCGTACCCCTTTTCTAGCATTTACTTGGGCTTGTATTTTTAATTTTTTTTATATGTTTAAAGTTTTTTTAAACCAATGATTGCCCTTAAAAATGCTAAAAAAAACTTTCTACCCCCCTTTCAACCCATTTTAAAGAAATTCCTCCTTTTTAGGAGGGAAAAGCCTATAAAAATTATTTTATAAAAAAGTGTTGACTTATTACTTTATATGCTTGGTTTAATTCAATTTATTAGGTATACTTTGCTTTAACCAGCTTGTTTTTTATTAAAATTAAAGATTACATTATGCAAAAACGTTCATTAGTTTTTTTATTCATCCTCTCAATATCTCTCTTAGTTACTCAATTTTTCTTTAAGCCAAAAGTTTCAGAGAGCAATAAAAAGCCCACCGAACTTGTCGCTTCCAAAACGACATTGGAAAACCGTGTAGCTGTACAAGCAGGACTTCCTCTTGTAGATCTTTATAAAGACGAGGGTGCAAAAACATTCTTAACATCGGGTCTTTTATTTGATGGCGCCATTTTAACACTCCAGTGGGATGAGCAACTTCCTGAAGAAATATACTATAAAAAAAGTCTCTCTAGCTTCCCTTTGGAAAAAGCATCTTTAGTTCAAGCTAGTCAATCAGCAGCAGAACCCGTCATCTATCAATCCGCTGCTCACGAAGGAAAGCTTTTAGCTGCAGATCTTCCAAGTAAAGGCTCTATTGAACTTCAGTTAATACAACCTAAAGCTTATAAAAATAACCCGACTATTTATAGCAGTTTCTATGCCCATGATAGTTCTAGTTCCATGGGAGTCATGAGCGGAAACGCTATTGCCGTAGCTTCGACACTCGATGGATATGAGCCTGTAGCCATTTACATTGGCAGTGAAGGAAAGCTTGTCCCGTTAAAAGATTTCTCCTACCTTAGCTCGACAATCCAAACACACCGCGCTCAATATCCCAACAATGCTCAAAATGAGAAATTTTATACTTTAGAAAACCAATATCAGCAGCTCGTTTTTTCAAATATTGGCGGAGCAATGGCTGAAATTAACCTACCAGAACATAACGAAAATAATACTAAAAGCTTAGTACTAGCGACTCCTCATGATAAGAAATTGAGTGATAATACTTCCAAACACGCCTACTTTCCTGCCCACCCATCTTCTAGCGCTGAATCCAAAGATAAAGAGGGTCAACAAGGTGGTTATTATCCTTTAATTCGACGCTCTTTAGATACGAACATCAGCAATCCTCGCTATTATGCCTTTAACTTAGTTTCAAACTATCCAGGTCTTTCAGAACAAGTTTACCAGCTGAAGCACCACTCTAAAGACAAAATTGTTTTTGAACTTAATCAAAGTTTTCGCAAAATTACTAAAACGTTCACTTTAGACTCCCGGTCTCCTTATGGCTTTCATGTGGATATTGCCGTTGATGGTGATCGCAGCAATCTATGGGTGACTACAGGAGTTCCAGAAACAGAAGCAAGCTCTAATCAGCAGCAGCCTATTTTGAAGTATCGTTATGCAAAAAATGCAAAGTTTGACATTGCTAAACAAAGCCTACCAAAAGCCACGGCCGAAAATACAACGATCTCTCCTGATTGGATTTCAAACTCTAATGGTTTTTTTACCATTCTAGTCGATCCACAAACAACATTAAGTCCAGGTTATAAAGTCAACAAAGTGACTAATAATTTAGGATCAAGAGTAGATGCTGCCGAATCTAAATCTAAAAAAACACCTGGCTATGAATTTTTGCTCCCTCTTGCGCAAGACTCTTCACAGACTGAATTCAAAGTATTTGCAGGTCCTTTAGAAAGCGAAGTTTTAAAGCAAGCTCAGGGAGAGAACTCTTCTTCCAACTACCAGGGCGCTCAATCCTATCATGGGTTCTTATCTTTCATTTCTGAGCCCTGTGCAAAAGTACTCTTTATTTTGATGAATGCCATTTACAAGATCACCCATTCATGGGGGTTTTCCATTATCCTGTTAACGGTGCTTATTCGCGTTCTACTTTACCCACTTAATAGCTGGTCAATTAGAGCTATGAGAAAGACTCAAGAAATTGCACCTGAGATTAACGCCATTCAAAAGAAATATAAAAAGAATCCTAAGCAAGGCCAAATGGAAATCATGGCGTTATACCGAAAGCGCAAAGTAAATCCATTGACGGGTTGTTTACCTATGATCATCCAAATGCCATTCTTAATAGGAATGTTCAACCTACTGCGTTCGGCTTTCGTTCTTAGAGGTGTTCCTTTTATTAAAGGTTGGATCCCAAACCTGACTGCTCCAGATGTTCTGTTTAGTTGGTCATACTCTATCCCTCTGATCGGTACAGAATTTCACCTATTGCCACTACTATCTGGGATTATGATTTGGATTCAACAAAAAATGTCAAATGTAGGTCCTACAGACAAATCCTTAATGACAGACCAACAAAAGCAACAAAAGTTAATGGCTAACCTCATGGTCGTGTTCATTACCTTTATCTGCTACAACATGCCATCAGGATTAAACTTATATTGGATTTCAGCTTCATTGCTCGGTATCCTCCAACAGTGGATAACGAATCGTCTTCTTGATAAAAAGAAAAATAAGCCTACTATTTTAGTAAATAAAGAAACGGCTCTTAAAGAAAAACAAGTCTAATCGCGAATTAAAATGACATGCGAGCTTGGGATGATTACCTTAGAGCTCTTGAAAAAGAGCTCGGTAAAGACACCATTGATAAATGGGCTAAACGAAGTTTAAAGATCCTTAATTTTGACGCTGCAAATCTTTATTTGGAAGCATCCGACAGCTTTTCCGCACAATGGTTTCATGAATACCTCTATCCGAAGGCAAGTAAACATTTTCTCAATGAAAATGGCAGACTGGTCAAGATTCATCTGCAGATCGCACATAAGAAGCCCCCTCCTAAAAACGAACCCTCTACAGCTCATTTAGTCACCTCTCCTTTTATTATCGATCCTATCGATTCTAGCTTCACATTTGAGCGCTTAGTTGAGACTTCGCAGAATAAAATTGTTTTCAAATTATTTTCTGAATTTAAAAATTTCAAGAAATCAAAAGCTCCTCTTTATAACCCCATTTATCTTTATGGCGCTGAAGGAATTGGAAAAACACATCTTTTGCAAGCCACAGCCACTTTACTTGCAAAACAAAATATAAAAAGTTTGTACACAAAATTAACTACTTTTACTCAGAACATGGTTTCAGCCATGAAAAATTCACAGATGGCCCAATTTCGCCTGTTTTACCGCGAGTGTGACGTTTTAATTGTCGATGAAGTAGAACTGCTAGCTCAAAAGAGTGCAACTCAAGAAGAATTCTTTCATACTTTTAATGCTTTGCATATCGAAGGTAAGCAGATTATTTTAAGCTCAACACTTAGCCCACAGCAGCTAAAACAAATTGAAGCCAGACTCATTAGCCGCTTTGAATGGGGCATTGTTCTCCCCTTTAAATCTCCTACCATCAATGAATTTAAAACTATTTTAAATCAAAAATTAATCGATGTCCAAATTGATCTTAATAAAGAAGCGAAAGATTTCTTAATTGAAAAATTTGCTCGCTCACCGAAAACTCTCAGCCGCGCTGTCAGCGCTCTGATGCTTCGAGCACATCTTAAATTGCCTCAGGGACACAGTATTAATACCAACGAGCTAACGCCCCTAGAAATAGAACGACTCCTTACAGATTTGATCAAAAAAGAGAAAAAGACGCTAATTACCGCTGATTACATTATTGACCAAATAGCGCAATATTTTGGAGTCACCGTAGAAGAAATTTTGGGGAAATCTCAAAGCCGAGAGTGCGTTTTACCCAGGCAAATCAGCATGTACTTTTGTAGAGAATTTCTCAAGCTTCCCTATATGAAAATCGGCCGTATTTTCTCTAGAGATCACTCCACTGTGATGTCTAGTGTGAAGCAAATTGAAAAAAATGCCTATGAACCCTCCAGTGACACAGCCAAAGCCCTGGCAACTATCAAAAACAAAGTCACATCTGTTTAACTATTAGATTCTTAAGCTAAACACCTACCCGAGTCGCTCAACTTATTTTCTAGACAAATATTTTTTTTTAAGCTACAATGGTTAAAGGAGTTACTTAAACGGATAAGTCCATGGCGAGTCGTAGTTCTGCATACATTAGTTTGGAAGCAATGAAGCCTGACGCTCTTGCCATTGTCAAAAAGCATGAAGTTGCCCTTCAAACTGCCCTACAAGCTGCCAGCCAATTTTGGACAGAACGCAATATTTGCAATCTAGAGAGCCGCTATAACCTATTAGCTACAGAGCTCTCTGAAAAGGGACATCAAGCCTTAGCAATCAAAGTTGCTTGCCGCAACGCTCTAATGGAAATTCAAACGCTCGCAAAGCAAGCAGAAGTCACTGGACAAAAAAGCTCTCGCTTGCAGCTTCTGACTCTAAAAGAGCTTGAAGGTCATGCAAAAATCTGCGAGCAGAAAATTAATGACTTTGCTCTTAAACAAATGAGTAGCGCCAAAACCATTGCTGACCTTGAGCGCCCCGCCTCCGTGACAAGCCTACTGAATTTGGATTCAGCAAGTATGCTAGCAAAAGGTGAAAAAGAGCTTTATTTTGGACTGTTTGACTTAACCAATCAATCCCCTTTGGATAGAGGAGATATTGAAATTAGCTCTCAGCCTAAACCTTTTCAAAGAGCTGAGTCAGCTCAAGAGGAAGTTCCGCACATACAAACGCAGCGCTATTTCTTAAAAATCCAGCCAAAACCCGAAGAACCGCCTATTTATAATCTTCAGATTGTGAAGGAAATCCATGCTGATTTTTCAAAGAGAATCTCCTTGCACCATCAATTTCAATCGACTGCTCTTAATCTTTATCGCTTGTGGATCATCACACTTGAATCTTCCTCCC
>CAZTEX010000006.1:0-98076 GCA_964612505.1 uncultured bacterium
AGGGAAAAGGCGATAATTGTCATATCTACGTTTAAAATTTTGCTTACAATCGTCGGAAGAACAGCAACTAATGCTAAAAAAATAGCTCCAATAAACGTTATTCTATTCATTGTTGTTTCAAGAAAATTTTGTGTTGGCATTCCTTGTCGTATTCCAGGTATGAATGCGCCATTCTTTTTCATGTCGGAAGCAATCTGATCGGGATGAAATTGAATAGAGGTCCAATAGAACGTAAACAACAAAATTAACACTACATAAATACTGGTATAAACAATTGATCCAGGGAACAAGTTTCTTGACACTGCAGAAAGCCATCCCGCTGAAGAAGAACCTATCATTTGAAAAATGGTTGCTGGCACCATTAGTATGGCTGAAGCAAAAATAACAGGGATAACACCGGCATGATTAATCTTTAATGGAATATGTGGTTCTTCTGACCCTTCACTCACTTGGTTAGATATTCTTCGTGCATATTGCAAAGAAATCTTGCGTTGACCTTGAATAATTAAAACCGTTGCCATAATGACTGCCACAAACACGATCGACAGCATAATAAGCGATGTAATACTCATGTTTCCAGCTTGCTGAGATTGCAGATTAAGGTGCTTAATGATTAGCCCTATAGCGCTAGGTATATGCGAGACAATTCCAATCGCAATGATTAAACTAATTCCATTACCAATTCCTTTTTCAGTTATCTGCTCCCCTATCCATATTAGAAATAAGGTTCCAGTTGTCATAGTTAAAACAACGATCAAGTAAAATAACCAAGGAAATCCAAATGCCTGTATTTTGTATAATTCATAAACAACAATTCCAGGATAAGATTGGTTCATTTGCAGAGCATATCTTGCAAATGTAGCAGCTTGAAATATTGATAACCCTGAAGCAAGTAAACGAGTCCACTTACCTAATTTTCTTTTTCCAGCTTCATAATTTTCTTTAACATCTCGTTGAAGGCTCGGAATCAATGCTACTAATAACTGAATTACAATGGATGCTGTGATGTATGGCATAATGCTCAAGGCCACGACTGTCATTTGGCCAAAAGCACCACCGGAAAAGATATCCATCATCTGAAAAAGATTTTGTCCACCTTTAGTGACAAATTTAAAATACTTAACTGCAAGTTCTCCATCGATTCCAGGCACAGGAATATAAGACCCAATTCGAACAACAATTATTAAAACTGCTGTAAAAATAATCTTTTTTTTCAGGTCGGGAATTGAAAAAACCCTTTTAAATCCTTGAATCATTGCCAGTCCAAACTTACTTTGTTATTTTGTATGCGATTTTTGCGGCTTCAAGTTTTTCGATAGCAGCTTGGGAATATGCATCAAGCTCAATAGTCACTTTTTTAGTAAGTTCCCCGTGAGCTAAGAGTTTTACTCCGTAAGTAGGTCCTGAAATAAAACCTTTTCCTTTTAAAGTTTCAATATTGACGACATCACCATCATTAAAAACGTCATCAATCTGCTTTAAGTTGATAGAGTCAAGCTTCTTTTGAAACTCAGCATTTGTAAAACCTCTAGTAGGAAGTTTCATGAAAAAGCGCATACCACCACCTTCGTAAGTATGTCTTCTTTTGTAGCCAGACCTTGAGCCTGCTCCTTTTTCACCACGTCCTGAAGTCTTACCTAAACCACTACCTGGACCTCTTCCAACTCTAGTTCTTTTTCTTTTTAATCTTTGAGATAGCGTGTTAAGTTTCATTTATGCTACTCCTCTCATTTGTAAGCACTCATCTTTCATTCTAATTTGTTCAAGGGCTTTAAATGTCGCGTGTACTAGATTAATAGGGTTGTTACATCCTAGGCTTTTTGCAACGACATCTTTAATTCCTGCTAATTCTAGAACAGCTCGAACTTTTGAACCTGCAATAATACCTGTTCCTGGAGGAGCTGGTTTAAGCAGTATGACTGCTCCATCCCATCTTGCAATGATTTCATGAGGGATTGTAGTTCCCTTCATTTTAATTGTTACAACATTTCTCTTTGCAGATTCTGCACCTTTACGAATTGAATCTGACAATTCATTTGCCTTAGCAAAGCCATAACCAATGTGACCTTCCCCATCTCCGACAAGAATGAGAGCTGAAAAACTAAATTTTCTTCCTCCCTTGAGCACTTTCGCACATCGATTGATAAAAAGAACCTTCTCTTCAAACTCTGATGAAAAATCATCTACTGATTTTTTTACACTTTTTTTAAAATTCATACTGCTCTTCTTTTATTTATATTTGAATGCCGTTCTCGCGCAGAGCATCAGCAAGAGATGCTATTTGCCCGTGATACTTATTGCCTCTACGATCCAAAACTGCTTGTTTAATGCCTAACTCAGAACATTTAGCTGCAATATGTTCACCCAATTTTTTTGCACTTTCGATATTAGCCGATTTTAAATTTGGCTTTTTCAACTCTTTGCTTAAAGAACTCATGCTCACTAAGGTTTTTCCTTCTACATCGTCAATAAGCTGAATATACAATTGTATATTTGTTTTAGTTACACAAACTCTAGGTCTTTCCGCTGTTCCAAAAATACGCTTCCGTATTCTTAACACTCGTTTTTTCTTTCTTTCGACGGCTTGCTGTTGACTGCTTTCCATATAGCTCTTCTTATCCTAATTATTTTTTAGCAGCGGACTTGCCCGCTTTTTTTCTAAGGTATTGACCAAGATAATGAACACCTTTGCCTTTGTATGGTTCAGGTTTTCTCATATGGTGAACTTCTGCAGCAAATTGGCCTACAAGTTGCTTATCAATACCACTTATTGTAATCAAAACGTTATTATCGACTTTTACTTCAATTCCCTTAGGTATCACTTTGCCAGTTGGGTGTGAATAACCAAGTTGTAAATTCAAGTTGCTACCCTGTACTGCAGCTCTAAAACCGACTCCTTTGAGCTCTAATTTTTTATTAAAGCCTGTCGTAACACCTAGAACCATATTGTTAATTAATGCTCTGTACAAACCTTGAAACATAGTTGGGCATGTTTCTGGATTTTCTATGACAAGAGAAAGTATTCCATTTTCTTGCATAATCTTAATATCTTTTTCTAGTACAAGCTCTAATTGTCCTTTAGGCCCTTTAACAGTGACTACTTTATTACTGACAGTGCATTCCACACCTTTTGGTAAAGTAATCTGTTGCTTTCCGATTTTTGACATCTCTAATGATTCTCCTATTCTTTACCAAGCTAAGCAAATCAGCTCGCCACCGACATTTTTTTTCTTTGCAGTTTCACCATCCATAATTCCTTTGGATGTAGATACAATACTCACACCAATTCCACCTAAAACAGTAGGTATCTTAGCAGCTTTTATATACTTACGTTGACCCGGCTTTGAACTTCTAACTAAATTTTTAATGATCGAATTTCTTCTTTCATCATATTTTAGCATTATTTTTAAATGTGCTCTGGCTCCTTCAGTATCTTTAGCAAGCTTGAAACTCTCAATAAAACCATTTTCTTGTAAAACATTTAAAATTTGTTCTTTTAACTTTGAATAAGGTGCAATGGTATATTTTTTTTGCGCTTGAGAAGCATTTCTTATTCTTGTTAACAAATCTGCAATCGGATCACTCATAATTAATTCCCAAATTATTTACTTTTTTTGAAGGGCATGCCCAATTCTTTTAATAATTCTAAACATTCTGCATCAGTTGTTGCAGATGTAACAAATGTAATATGCATACCTTGTGTACGCTTTACTTTATCCAAATCAATTTCAGGGAAAATTTGTTGGTCATCAATACCAAGAGAGTAATTTCCTCTTCCATCGCAATTTGTTTTAAACCCTCTGAAGTCTCTTATTCTTGGCGCAATGATATGGACAAATCGGTATATAAAATCATACATCCTTTCTCCTCTCATTGTTACCTTAAGCCCAACAGACTGGCCTTCACGCAATTTGAAGTTTGAAATAGATTTTGTTGATTTTGTAATAACTGGTTTCTGTCCAGAAATCATTGTCAGCTCGTTGATGCAATCTTGAACTGCATTTTTATCTTTAAGAGCTTCTGCAATTCCCATATTAATAATGATTTTTTTCATTTTTGGGATTTGCATTACGTTCTTATAGCCAAATCTTTCTTGGAGCTTTTTAACAATCTGGGTTTTGTACGTTTCTTGTAAAGTTGTCATAACTCTCTATCTACTTCTTTTTAGACTTCGTCTGCTTTAAAATGTTTCTATAAACTTTTGATTTGCCGCCAACTTGGTATACAAGTTCTTTGTTACCTTTTTCTGTAACACTTAACTTCACTTTAATTTTAGGATCATCTTCTACATAAAGTTTAACATTTGAAATATGAATGGGCTTTTCAATTTCTAAAATCTGGCCCATTTTATTTTGGCCTTGAGGCTTCATATGTTTTTTTCGAACATTGATTCCTTTAACCAAGATTCTATCTTCGCTTTTTGCAATAACTTCACCCGTTTTCCCTTTATCATTACCAGCTGTAATAAAAACCTTGTCGCCTGATCTTATCCATTTACTCATAAATCAACCTCTTCTTAAATCACTTCTGGAGCTAGTGAACTTATTTTTAAATAACCTTTTTCTCGAACTTCTCGAGCCACTGGGCCAAATATACGTGTCCCTTTTGGGTTGCCTTTATCGTCGATAATGACGCAGCTATTAGTATCAAATCTTAGTTTTGATCCATCATTGCGAATAATATAACGTTTTGATCTGACAACGACTGCTTTTACCACGCTTCCCTTTTTAGCGGTTGCACCAGGTTGAGCTTCTTTAACTGAACAAATAATAACATCACCCACTTTGGCATATCTTCTTCTAGATCCACCAAGTACCTTAAAACACTTTACCCGTTTTGCACCTGTATTATCTGCAACTTTTAATTCAGATTCTTGCTGTAGCATTTTAGTTCTTTCCTTCTAATTTTTTTGCAACAAACCATTTTTTTGTTTTGGAGTAAGGTCTACATTCTTTAATTAAAACTTTATCACCCGATTTAATTTCATTAGATTCGTCATGAGCATAATATTTCGTTGATCGAGTAACTACTTTTTTATAAATTGGATGAGGAAATGTCCTTTCTACTTTTACAACAACGGTTTTTTCCATTTTATCAGATAAAACGATTCCGATTCTTTCTCTTCTAGGAGCTCTGCTAATCTCTTCTTGATTTTGCATGCTTTATGATCCTTCTTTTTCTGTTTTTTTCATGTTAATAACCGTGAGCGCTCGAGCCATATCTTTACGGTATTTTCTTAACAAATGAGGTTTGTCTAATTTTCTATTTATTCTGTATTCATTTTTCAATTCATACAGCTTTCTTGCAAGTTCGTTGTAACTGAGATTTAATTCAGTACTCGTTTGTTCTTCGATCTTTTTTTCTTGTTTTTTAGCCATTATTCCTCACTTACACTCGCTCAACTCTTTCAACGAATCTTGTCTTAATTCCCAACTTTGCAGCTGCTCTTCCGAGTGCTTGCTGGGCAATTTCCTTTGAAACGTTAGCAACTTCAAATAATATTCTTCCTGGTCTTACAACAGCAACCCACTTTTCAACAGATCCTTTACCTTTACCCATACGAACTTCAGCTGGCTTTTTTGTAATAGGTTTATCTGGAAATATTCTAATCCACACTTTTCCACGTCTTTGGAAAAATCTATTAATTGCAATTCTGCATGCTTCTAACTGAGTATTTGTAATTTGCCCTCTTTCTAAGACTTGGATTCCAAAGTCTCCGAAATCAACGAAATTACCACCTTTACTTATTCCAGTTAGATTTCCTTTTTGTTGCTTTCTAAATTTTGTTTTCTTAGGTAGTAAAGCCATTATGATGCTCCCGTTTTCTCGATGAGAATTTCTTCTCCACGATTAATCCACACTTTAATCCCAATTGTCCCATAAGTTGTTTCAGCTCTTGCAGTTGAATAATCAATATCCACCTTTAAGGTATGTAATGGAATACAACCTTCTTTATACCACTCTGTTCGAGCGATCTCTGCTCCGCCAATTCTCCCAGAGATTTGAACTTTAATTCCATTGCATCCAGATTCTCTAGAAGTCTGAATAGCTTTTTTTAAGACCTTTCTATAAGCAACTCGTCTTTCAATTTGCTTTGCAATGCCTTCTGCGACAAGCTTAGCATCTAAGTCTGGTCTTTTAATTTCTTCAATTTCAATCCAAACTTCTTTACCTGTTAATTGGCTTAATTCTTTTTTCAGTACATCAATTTCTGTACCTTTTTTTCCAATTACCAATCCTGGTCTAGCTGTATGAATTGTAACTTCAACTTTTCCACTCATTCGTTTGATTTGAAACTTAGAAGCACCTTCACAAGAACTTTTTTTTCCTAGAAACTCTCTAATTCTGAAATCTTCGATAAGAAGATTGCCATATTCTTGCTTATTCGCGTACCAAACTGAACGCCATTTTTTATTGCGAACCAATCTAAATCCAATTGGACAGACTTTCTGACCCATTTAGTTACTCCTTATTCGTTCCTACTACAATCGTAAAGTGGCTCATTCTTTTTAAAATCGGAGAGCGACCGCCTTTATTTCTTGCTTTAGCTCTTTTAAGCCTTGGACCTTCATCTACTTTTACTTCAACAATCTTCAATTCTTCACGTTTTACTTCGTGTTGCATTTCCATGTTAGCAACAGCACTATCCAAAGTTTTTTTAAACATTCTTCCAGCTTTCAAACCACTAAATTCTAATTGAGCTTTCGCTTCAATGACTGGCATTCCACGAATCACATCTGCTATAAGCCTAGCTTTCTGAGGGCTTATTCTTAAGTATTTTGTTACTGCTCTTGCTTGTTGCATTTTCACTCTCTTTTACTTATTTTTTTTGGTGTCCTTTAAACACACGCGTTGGAGAAAATTCACCTAAGCGATGTCCAACCATATTCTCAGATACAAATACTGCTAAAAACTTTTTACCATTATGCACTTCAAAAGTATGCCCGACCATTTCAGGTATAATCATTGAGCGTCTTGACCAAGTTTTAATTGCTTTTTTCGCTGAAGCAGCATTTTGTTCTTTAATTTTTTTAAACAAATGATGATCAACAAAAGGACCTTTTTTTAGTGATCTTGCCATTACTTTATTTATCCTTATTTTTTCCTACGATCTTTGACAATTAGCTTTAAAGATTTTCTCTTACCACGTGTTTTATATCCTTTAGCTTGAACTCCCCAAGGAGATCTAGGAATATAACCGTTTTGCTTCCCTTCACCACCACCGTGTGGGTGATCAACAGGGTTCATTGCAGTTCCACGAACTGTAGGACGTATTCCTTTCCATCGCTTTCTTCCAGCTTTTCCTTCTACTCTTAAAGAGTGTTCCGCATTTGAAAGGCTTCCAATCGTTGCTTTACAATTGACAGGAACCATTCTTACTTCACCTGAAGGCATTTTTAAAGTTGCATAGTCCGTTGTTGTTGCCATCAATTGTGCAGAAGATCCAGCAGATCGAACTAGCTGCCCACCTTTACCAGGATACATTTCAATATTATGAACAACTGTGCCTAGTGGCATATCTTTAAGCTTAAGGCAACATCCCACATTAAAAGGAGCATCTGTTTGTGTGGCAACTGTAGCGCCAACTTCGAGACCTTGTGGTGCTAAAATATATCTCTTTTCACCATCTACATAATTCAGTAAAGCAATATGAGTTGATCTATTTGGATCATATTCGATAGAGGCAACTTTTGCTGGGATGTTTTCTTTATCTCTTTTAAAATCAACTATTCTATAATGTTTTTTATGGCCGCCACCTTTATGTCGACAACAAATATGTCCATTATTATTTCTACCACTCATTCTTCGCTTAGGAGAAAGAAGGCTTTTAGTTGGTTTTACTAAAGCTTTTTTTGAAGGGTCTCTTTTTGTTAACTCTTCATTACTTGGTAGAACTAGATTTCTTTGTCCAGGTGTAACAGGTCTAAACGTTTTAGGCATATTTTTTCCTCTATTCTATAATGTCGCCGGCTTCCAGCGAAACAATTGCTTTTTTAATTGCAGCTGTTTTTCCATATTTAAATTTTCCGCGAATGCGCTTAGCCTTGGGCTTTATTGTAATTGTATTAACCCCAACCACTTTTACTTTTTTATCCGCATAAATCTGCTCTATAGCTGCTGCGATTTGAGGTTTTGTTGCCTTCTTGCTAACTAAAAACACATATTTCGGAGTTTGGCATTTTTTCACACAAGCGTTACTTTCATTTTTATGAAGTTCTTGTAACATCATTGTTTTTTCAGTAATGTGGCGAGATTTTATAATTTGATAAGGATTTTTTTCACCTAAATATTTACTCATTATTTGCTTTGCTCCAGAAATTGTTTTAATCCAGCTTCGGTAAGAACTATTTTTTTAGCATTCAATAACTGATAACCATTCACAGAGTCTAAAAAGCTGAATTCTGTTTTAGGCAGATTGCGAATACTTAATTGCAAATTAAAGTGCTTTCTCTTTGAAAATTCTTCTTTCTTTTCTGAAAGATCATTAATAGAGCGATCGGCTCTCTCTCCAATAAACAAGACTCTAGCTGAAACTTTACACTCTTTGAGAAAGTGTGACATTAACTTTGTTTGAGGCTTTGCCATATCCGTATCACTTAAAACGATACACTCTTCTTTGCGAATTAACTCACTAATTAAGTATCTGATAACAGCTTGCTTTTCTTTTCTATTAATTCTAACAGCTTGGTCAAATTTAGGCTTCGGTCCAAAAACGACTCCCCCACCTTTATATTGAGGAGCTGCTAACGTTCCTTGACGAGCATTACCAGTTCCCTTTTGACGATGAGGCTTTTTATTAGAGTGATTCACTTCACTTCTACCTTGCGTACTTGCTGACCACTGACGCTGATTATGATTAAGGGCTACGATGTAATCTTTAATCATTTGCTGACTTACTTGATCCGTTAGCTTTGTTTCATCGACTTCAATGTCTTTTAACTTTTTTGCTTCTAGATTGAATTTTGATAGTTTTACCATGAGTTAACCAATTTTAAGCCTTTTTAATCGATTTATTGAGCGTCACAAGCGATCCCTTAGTTCCAGGGACAGAGCCTTTAACAACAATTAGATTTTTTTCTTTATTCACAGAGATCACAGACAAAGCTTGTACAGTAACAGTTTCTCCACCCATTCTAGATGCACGAGGTCCGCCTTTAAAGCAACGACCCGGCGTTGATCTCATTCCTGTAGAACCAGCATGTCTATGAAAACCTGAACCGTGAGCGGCAGGACCACCACTGAAGCCATACTTCTTCATAACCCCTTGATATCCTTTACCTTTTGAAACAGATTGCACGTCGATACACTTGCCTTTTTCAAAAACAGTTACATCTAACTCTTGACCCAATTGATAACTTTGAACGTCTTGAATTCGGCTTTCTTTAAGATGCTTTCTCGCTTCTACGTTTGCCTTTTTAAAATGACCAAAAGGGCCTTTTTTGACCTTGCTTTCAATCTTCTTAACATTCTTTCCTTTCACACGATCATAGCTCAATTGGAGCGCGCAATAGCCGTCTGTTTCTTTTGTTTTAATCTGTGTAACAACGTTGGGTTCCATTGAAATAACAGTGCAGGGTATTGACGAACCATTTTCATCAAAAACAGTTGTCATACCTATTTTTTTACCCAAAAGTTTTAGTGTATGTGTTTGTCTCATTATCTTCCTAAATGCTCAGTGAAGGGTTGAAATTGCTTTAAAATTAATCCAATTAGAATTGGAAACGAAAAATTTAACAAATGAGCCAATTTTTATACAACTAAAATCAAATTTCTTTCTCTATTACTTGCATCAAGAGATATCTTTAAAATCGAACCCCTGTTTTCTTTAAGCAAGGAGCTTTGCAAGAAGATGCTTTTATTTGCCAAATTAGTACTTTAAACTTTTTTTTCTTAAAATTAACTCTATTAATTATTTAAATTTAGATTTAAAAAATCTATTCACTTTTGCAGAGTTGAAAGAATCTTTTTAATTGCGGTCAAAAAAATATTTTTTTGAGAAAAGAAATTTTAACAAATCCTTTAAAGCGGATAGGATGACAAGATTTCCATTAGGGCGCAAAAGCCCCTTTTTCAAAGGAAATATGCTCTTTAGAGTAACCTCTACAGAAGTCCTCTGCCAGCATTGCTTTCTTGCCCTCTAGTTGTAGCTTTAATAGCTTGATTGAGCCTTGAGTAGTGCCTATTACAATTCCTTCAGCTCCATACGCTACAATAGTCCCAGGCGCTGCTTGCTGCAAGGATAAATTAATGTCATGAATTTTGACTCTTTGAAGTGTATCTCTCACTTTTATAAAACACCAAGCGCCAGGCTTGGGGGTAACCCCTCGAAACTGAGCTAAAATCTCCACAGCCGCTTTATCCCATGAAATTTCTGCATCCTGCTGCGTTATTTTCTTAGCATAGGTTGCATCGCTATGAACTTGATCTTTAGGAGTAATTTTTCCCTGAGCTAGCTTAATTAATGTGGGGTAAAGTAAATTTTTAGAAGCTTGGCAAAGAGCTATTGTTAAATCTAAAGCATTCATCTCAGGTAAAATTTCAACCTTTTGGGTGGCCAAAATAGCGCCAGCATCGAGCTCTTTCACCATATACATAATAGTGACGCCTGTCTCAGCCTCTCCAGCCATGATGGCACGCTCAATGGGAGCTGCTCCTCGGTATTTGGGTAATAAGCTTGTATGAACATTGACGCAGCCCAACTTGGGCATTGCCAGCAAGTCTTCAGGAAAGATTTGGCCAAAAGCAACGACGACAAAAAGATCTGCATTAAAAAATTGAATTGTCTCTTTAAACGATTCTGTATTGATTTTTTTGGGCTGAAGAATAGGAACACTTAAAGGCAATGAAAGGGCCATCTTTTTAACTGCAGGATACTGCAAATTTAAATGACGCCCTTGTTCCTTATCAGGTTGCGTGACTATTGCGACAATATCAAGCCCTTTTTCGACTAAATCTTTTAAAATTTCAGCCGAGAATTGAGGCGTTCCAAAAAATACAACTTTCATTGAGTTTTATGTGAGGGCTTGAAAACCCATAATTCCTCTTTTTGAAGGATTACGGCAAAAGTCTAACCACTTTTGAACTTCTGGGATCTCTTCACAAGCTTCTTCAGCCTGACGAATAGCATCTTCCAGTTTATACTCAGATCGATAAAAGATTTTAAACAATCGACTTAAAGCGTTGCGAGTCTCCATAGGAACCCCTCGTCTTTTTAAGCCTACAATATTAATACCGCCGACGCGATAGGGAATGCCCGCACCAATTGTAAAAGGGGGAATATCATGGCCCACTCGGCTCATGCCGCCAACCATCGCATAATCTCCAATTCTCACATTTTGATGAACAGGAGCAAATCCACCCACAATAGCTCCCTCTCCAATAGTAACATGCCCTGCTAAAGTTGCACAGTTACTCATGACCACTCGATTTCCAATTTTGCTGTTATGAGCAATGTGGCAATAAGCCATAATTAAGCACTCATCGCCAACTTCAACCACAGAGCCTTCTTGAGTTGAAGAATTAATCGTTACAAACTCGCGAATATGGCAATTCTTACCAATCTTTACGAACGTTTTTTCTCCACCAAATTTTAAGTCTTGAGTTTGAGTTCCGATGCTCACAGAGGGCCAAATAACCGTTCCCTCTCCTATGGTTGTATATCCATCAATATATGCGTGCGCTTTGATAACGGCATTATTACCAATAGCTACATTCTTTTTAATAATTACATATGGCTCAATAGTAACGTCTTCACCAATTTGAGCTCCATCTTCTATAATTGCTGTTGGATGTATGTTTGACATGATGTTATACTAGGGTTAGATTTGATTTTTATCACGTAGCGCAAATGCAAGTTCGGCTTCTACGGCTATCTTGTCACCGATCATTATGCGCCCTTTTATGCGTCCGCCTTTACTCGATATATAAACACCTTCGGCGTGTATCATTAACACGTCTCCTGGTTTTACAGGATTTCTAAACTTAGCATTACTGACATTTAGAATAACAGCACTTTTATCTGTAAATCCTTTTTGATGCACTAAGATTCCTCCTGCTTGAGCAAGAGCTTCTAACATTAACACACCGGGCATAATTGGGGCATTGGGAAAATGTCCTTGAAAAAACTGCTCATTAAAAGTGGCATTCTTTTGAACAATAATGGTATTTGCTTCTAAATCGATAGAAACAACTTTATCAACTAAAAGAAAAGGATATCTATGTGGCAAAATATCCAAGATCTCTTTCAGACCAATGGGACTCTCCATCTTTGGATTACTTAAGGTTTCTTCCATTAACTTCTCTCCATCGTAAGTTTATTTAATAATTTTTTTGCTAAAGCCACATTCGTAGTGTGACCTGAACAGATTGAAATAATATGAGCATGAAAGCTAAAGCCTACAAGGGCCAAATCACCTATTACATCAAGTATTTTATGTCTTACCATTTCGTTAGAAAAACGCATCCCTTCTTTGCTAAAAACCGCATCATCATGAACGACAACCGCATTGTCCAAGCTGCCCCCTCTGATCAATCCGGCATCCATTAACATTTTCAGCTCTTGGTATAAAGCAAAAGTTCGACAGTTAGCGACTTCATTTTTAAAGTTTTCATGATTCACAACGAGTGAATGATACTGTGAGCCGATCGATTTTATTTGAGGATAATGCAATGTGTAACTAATTTTAAACTCATCGGCTGGCAAAGCAACCATATGAATTTGATTATGAGATAAATAAACAGGTTCTTTTAAGCGCAAAATAGGTTTTGTCTCCGGTTGATCCAAAATTCCGGCAGATTCAATCATTTTTAAAAATGCTTGCGAACTGCCATCTGCAACAGGAGGCTCTGGGGCATCTACTTGAATCAGTATATTATCGACCCGCGCGGCATGTAGGGCTGCTAAAACATGTTCTACAGTATGAACTTTAGTCGTTCCTATTCCAATGGTCGTAGCTCTTGCTGTATCTTGAACATACTCAACAGTGGCCGGGATCAAAGGCTTTGAAGGCAGGTCGACTCGCTGGAAAACAATCCCTGTGCCCGCCTGAGCTGGACAAAACTTTAAGCTGACCTCATGGCCTGTATGTATACCAATGCCTGAAAAGGAGACTTCTTGCTTAAGGGTGGTTTGATTGCGCAGCATTGTGCTTAAATAAGGGTCATCTGCTAATGTTTTGGAAGAGATGGTATTCACCATTGAAAATGGGGTTTAACTTAAATAAACTAGGATACCCCAGTAAAAGATTTTATTCAATTTAAAAAGATGTAAATTTATATAGTTTAATTATTTATTGAACTTTCTCTAACAGGTTTAGTTAAAGAATCTCCTTTTAATTTAAAGGCGATCAAAGCGTTCAATATAAAATTTAAAATTAACAAAACAGACAAACTCAAAATGAAGCGATCACCTAGATAACTATATAATGTTGCATAATGATAGGCAGGAACTTCAACATAAAGAGCTCCTCTTTCCCTTTCAGCCTCTTTTTTCAACCCCCCAAAAGAACGAACAACCTGACCTACAGAATCTAAAGCTACTGTAACTCCAGTATTGCAAGCTCGCAGCACAGGGACTCCATTTTCCACTCCTCGAATTGCTCCGTGATTAAAATGCTGCCTGGGTAATTTTGAAGAGGGATACCAACCATCATTGGAAATGTTTAAAAAAATTTCTGCTCCTATTTTACGTCCTTGATGAACTATAAAACTATACATCTCTTCCATGCAAATAGATGGGGAAATTTTGAATCTTCCGTTAAATACAACGGCCTCAGTTCCCCTTTCATACCAACCCTGAATGCCATATCTTTTAGCTAGTTTTTTACACCACTCAAATGGGATATACTCCACGAGCGGAATCAATATTTGCTTATGATAAAACTGCACTGCAGAATGGGGGGTGAAGCAATAGGCAGAAGCATTGGCTAAAACAAAGTTTTTACTTGTCTTTTCGATATGCTCAAGTCCAATGACAACCTGCGCTTTAAATAAATTAGCTAAGGTTTGAGAGAGAAAAATATTATCCACAAATTCTATTCCCCTTTCAAGCTCTGGCATTGCACGCAATCCATCTTCATTAAAATAATGTTTAACCATGGCGCGAACCATCTCAATATTAAAATAAGGATCATTGCTAGCCAATGGAATAGCATTTTCTGGCAAAGCTATGATATCAACTTCCGACAGATGCCGATCTGCTATATATTGATAAATTAGAGCCCATTGGTCAATAGGGGCATACATATGATGAAATCCCCCAAACCCAGTTTTCTGAGGAGGGCTAAGAGCAGTTTGAACTAATAGAGCTCGGATAGGAGGATTGTGTTGGGAGCGTAAAATTTGTTTTTGATGATAATGCAAATGCACCCCCCCATATAAGTAGGGCAAAAAAACCACGAGAATCCAAGAAAAAAGGTATTTTTTATGGGTCATGTCGATAAAAAAGCGATAGGCTATTAAATTACCCAGCATCACCAAAAAGCTTAAACCATATACCCCAGCAAGTGAGGCATTCTGCAGTCCCAGCAAGCTAGCTGTTAACGAAAGGCCCACAGGATTAAATGGAAAGCCGCAAATAAAGAAAAGTCTTGACCATTCCATAACAACCCAAAGAGCTGCTAAAAACCCTATTTTGACAAAACTGAGTTTTTCCTTGGGTTTGATAAAAAATGTGAAGAGGGCAAACTGCAACCCTTCCATAACAAGAATGAATAAGTAAACTCCGTAAATATAAAGTCCCTGATATTCTGTGGCTGTCATCCAAGACAAATGAACAGCCTCTACAGCCATAAACCAAAGCAGCGATATCCAAAATCGGCTTTTAGATTGGCTAAAAAGATTAAGCCCTATCCAAAAACAAGAAAAACCACAAATACTTGCGATGAGAGATAAGCTAGCGCTCCAAGCTGGCTGCCCAAAAGCGACGATGACCCATGAAAAGGATAAAGTTAAAGCTAGCCATAATTTATAGTTTATTTTATAATTTAACTTTTTAAAAATTATCAATTTACAAATCCTTACTTCATCAAATGATACCTTTTCGAGAATACCATTTGCTTCAATTATTTAGCCAGTTGGATTCAAAAGCTCCACTGGATTTATCAATTAGTCAATACTTTCGCAGCAATAAATCCTTAGGTAGCAAAGATCGCAAGTTTATTGCCGAAACAAGCTATGCGATGATTCGCTGGCTTGGCCTTATTGATTTTTTTACTAAGAGTGTAAAAAACTGGGAAAACAGATTTAAAACTTTTTTATCTTTAGATATGGATCAAGCCTGTTTAGATTCAAAAGTTCCTCCTCATATTCGAGCCAGTTGCCCTCAATTTCTATTCTCAAAACTGATAGAATCTTTAGGTGGGGAGCAAGCAGCTCTTGATTTTTGCCACAAAAGCAATGAGCGTGCCCCTTTAACGATTCGTGTGAATACCCACAAAATAAGTTATGACGATTTTTTCAACTCCATGAGCCCTCGTTATCCTATGGAAAAATGCAGCCACTCTCCTGTAGGCATTCGACTTAAAGAACATGTTAATTTGTTTCAAACTGAAGAATTTGAAAAAGGTTATTTTGAAGTTCAAGATGAAGCCAGTCAGCTGGCTGCTTTTTTAATAGAAGCAAAACCCAAGCAAAAAGTCTTAGATTACTGTGCTGGTTCCGGAGGAAAAAGCTTAGCTATTGCTCCACAACTCCAAGAAAGTGGTTGCATCTATTTACATGACATTCGCCCCAATATTCTTTTGCAGGCTAAAAAACGCTTTAAAAGAGCTGGCATTCAAAATTACCAACTAGCGTTACCTAGTTCAAAAAACCTAAAAGGTCTTAATCAAAATATGGATTGGGTTGTTGTGGATGCTCCCTGTTCGGGAACAGGTACTTACCGCCGCAATCCAGATTTAAAATGGAAGTTTGATGAAAAAATGCTTCAAGAAATCATCCTTTTACAAAGAGAGATTGTTGAGCGTGCTATTAGCTACCTTAAGCCAAAAGGTCATTTAGTTTATCTAACCTGCAGCGTATTAAAAGATGAGAATGATGATCAAGTTGAATATTTTTCTAAAAAATATGGATTAAAATTAATAAATAAGCCATTGAATTCTGCTGCACATTTTGATACCATGGATGGTTTCTATGGAGCCGTATTTGTACGAACATAGTGTAAAAAGATTATCTTATAAGATTTATTAAGGACAATATGAAGCGATTATTTTTGAGTCTTGCTCTTCCAGCAGTATCTCTTTTCTCACAAAATTTCAGTTCTGGGATTTACCCTTCTTTAGGAGTTGAGCAAACAAAAAAATTAAATCGTATTCTTATTGAAAACCGAGTTTTAGCGATTGTTAACAATAACCCCATTTCTGTCATCGATGTGATGAAAAAAATGGATACGGAATTTTTTATGGAATATCCTCACTTGATGGATTCCGATGTAGCAAGGTATCAATTTTACCGCAGCCGATGGCGCCCAGAGTTTGACCGCATGGTCGACACCGAACTTATCTTAAATGATGCCAAAGCACATAAAATTGAATTGACCGATGGAGACATTCGACAAGAGATGGAACAACGGTTTGGATCTGAAATTATCGCCAATATCGATCGCGTTGGCTTGACTTATGATGAAACCTGGGAAATGGTCAAAAAAGATATCTTAACACAGCGAATGGCTCAAAACCACCTCTACTTAAGAGGGGTCTACAGCGTGTCACCAGATGACTTACTCAAAAGCTACTATGAATACATTCAAAAAAATAAAAAACCAGATCATTGGAAATACTATATGATTTCCTTGAGCGGTCCAAATGCTTTAGAAGATGCTCATATGGCTAAACAAAAGCTAGATCAGCTATTAAAAAAATATACTAGCTTTAACTCTATCTGCTACCGATTTAAAGAAGAGATTCCTTCAACAGAAGATAAAAAGATTTCTATTTCCAATGAATTTGATCTTCCCAGTGATAAGATTCAAGAGTCACACAGAGAAGTGTTAGCCAAGCTTTCTCCTCAAACAATTAGCGAACCGATCAAAGAATTCAGCCGCGTCAATGGACAGCCTGTCTATAGACTGTTTTACCTCACTTCCTATGAACCGGGAGGAAACATCGAGCTTGCTGAAGTTGAAGATAAATTGGTCTATCAACTTAAACAAATAAAGTTTGAGCAAGAATACACTCATTATATTACTCGACTAAGAGCACAATCAGGGCTTTCTAAAGAAGCAATTTATGAGAGTATTCCTAACGACTTTGAACCTTTTAAAATGCGATGACCACACACGCGCATTCATTACATTCATTTTTAAAAGATTCTCAAAAAAGATTAAGCTCTAAACTATCACAAAACTTTTTAATCGATCCAAACATTACAAAAAAATTTGTTTCATTGGCTGAAGTAACCAGCAACGATCTGATCTTAGAAATCGGACCAGGATCTGGAGCTATTACACGAGAGCTGTTAAATGCAGGAGCTCAAGTTATTGCCATTGAAAAGGACTTTGTTTTAGCTAGAGAACTTTCTAGCTTGCTCAACTCTCCCAATCTCCAAATTATTCGAGAAGATATTTTAAATATTGATCTTAAAGACTTTGTACCCAAAGGGAAAAAAATTAAAATTATTTCCAATTTACCTTTTAAAATTACAAGTCCCGTCTTTGGCAAATTTCTACCTTTAAATCCATTGATAGAAAGCCTTACACTGATTGTCCAAAAAGATATCCTATCTCGATTAAATGCTGTTCCAGATACGAAAGCTTTTTCTTCTCTCACTTTGTTTATCCAGTTTTATGCGCAGCTTACACATTGTTTTGATATTCACTCTAACTGCTACTTTCCTAAACCCAATGTGCTAACCTCTGCCCTTCATTTAAAATTAAAAACTCCCGAATTTAGTCAAGCTGAAGCTCTTTTTGAAATGATCCGAAAAGCATTTAATCAAAGAAGAAAGATGATCACTTCATCCCTTGATTTTCCCAAAGAGCTCATTCAAAAAGCTCTTATCAAGTTAAATCTTTCTCCTCAGGCAAGACCTGAAAATTTAAGCTTAGAAAAATGGATTCAGTTTTATTGTTTTTTGAATGAAGACTTGAAAGCAGATCGCCCTATATAAAACAAGCCACTCGTGAGCAAAATCAAAAACAGATAAAAGCCAACTCTAGTAAAAAGGCTCTTTTTAGAAAGCTTATGGCTTGCTAAAAGCTGAACTTCCTTTAAGAGATGCTCTTGTTCATCTTTTAATGACAACGTCGCTACAACATCGCCTTTATGAATAGGGAGCTTAGGATCATGCCAATATATTTCTCCCTTTACTTTGGGTTTTTCTGAAGGAAAATAAGATAGAGCGACATCTGATTCTAAGTAAGTATAGAGTTTTTTATTGCAAGCAGTCACAAATTGCTTAAAAGGTTGAGGCCCCTTTTTTAAGTAAACTTCCTCAATTTGATTCTCTGAAAAGGCTTTTTCAAAAAGAGCTTTAGCATCTTCAAAAGTAGATGTTTTTTCTGGGCATTGCATCAGCACTACTACCAAGTCCCTTCCATGATGACTTGCTACAGCTACTAAACTACTTTTAGCTTTCGAGTGAATACCTGTTTTACCACCGAGCGCATAAGGATAGAAATGCTTTTGATCTGGGCGAATCATTAAATTAAAATTATAAATCTCTTTTGAAGAACTAGGACGAACATAGCGATCGGCGCTAATAAGCTTCTTAAAGAAAGGGTACTTCATCGCTTCTGCTGTTATCAGAGCCATATCACGTGCCGTCGTCTGGTGATTGGGAAAATGTAAACCATGAGGATTTCTAAAATGAGTATGTTCACAACCTATTTCCTCTAAGTAATCATTCAGGTCTGCCATAAATTGTGAAATAGACCCCCCAATGTATTTAGCAATCACATTGGCAGAATCATTAGCTGAAACGAGCATTAGCCCATATAACAGCTCTTCCATAGACAACTCTTCACCTTTAGCGATACTCATATGAGTTCCCCCTATGACAAGCCAATGAGGGGGGTGGTTGTAATTCATATCTTTTTGCATTTGATCTGTAATGGAGCCCACGCAATCTTGATCTGCTTTAATTTTTATTTTGAAATCATCCCCGATTTCTTTTAAAGCATATAGAGCGGTCGCAATCTTTGTGATAGAAGCTGGAGCGGTGACTTGATCTGCATTTTTTTCATACAAGACATGGCGAGAATTCAAGTCCATTAAAAAAGCAATTTCTGATTTCAATTCAATGTCATGAAAATCTGCAAAAAGCACTGAAAAACTGCAAATCAAAAATAAAACGAGCTTTTTTTTCATCTAATTTAAACTCTTAAATCCATGTTCGAAGAGTTTAATGGTATCTTCATATTTTTTACTTTTACTTGGGCATTGCAATAAAACGACAACCAATGTTTTTTCACCTTTCTTTGCGGCTGCAACCATTGTATGGCGCGCGTTGTCATCAAAGCCGTTTTTACCCCCTATTGCATAAGGATAATAATAAACACTCTTTTTAGAGAGCAATTTATTTTCATTATGAATGATGCGCACATCTTTTTTATTCGTGGCAGGAATTTGATAAGTTTGTGTGTTTAAGATTTTAAGTAAATGAGGTTCTTTAACAGCTTCACAGGTAATCAGAGCCATATCATAAGCCGTCGTTAATTGTTTTGGATAATACATCCCATGTGGGTTTTTAAATTGTGTATTTTTACAACCGAGCGTTTTTAAATAGGCATTCAGCTCTTGCATAAATACAGGTACCGATCCACAAACATGCTTTGCAACCACATTAGAGGCATCATTGGCAGAAACAAGGAGCATTCCATAGATGAGATCCTGAAAGCGGAGCTCCTCCCCTATATCAATTTGGATATGAGTCCCCCCCAAGACGAGCCAATGCGATGGATACTTATACTTATTATCAATACTGAACTTTTTAGTAATGGAGCCCACCGTATCCCTATCTGCCGTGGCAATAGAGGAAAAATGGCAAGTCCCCTTTTTAAGGGCATATAAGGCTGTTGGCAGTTTTGTCACACTGGCAGGACAATAAGTCTGATGGGCATTTTTTTGATAAATGATCTTTTTAGAACCCAGTTCCATAACGATGGCGGCTTTAGCGTGGATTTGAGGTGCCGGAGAGCTGCAAAAGGCTGCAACCCAAGGGGACAAAGAAGCAATAAAGGCTAAAAAAAATAGGCGTCTTATCACCATAAACTCCTCTAGCTGCTCATATTCATACTTTTATATTTTTAATCTTTTATTGAGCAATAAAAAAATAATTCGATATCAATAACATATGGTTTTTTTTCTATCCAGGGCAAACTTCGCTGGACAGAAAAAAAAAAGTACAATACAGGATGGAGAAGAGAGACAAAGATAAGCCTTTGGGCTCCGATGAGGAGAAGAAGATGATTAACCCATCTAAGCTAGACGAATTTTATAAAAAATATACGGAAGACCTTGCCAAGTGGGCTCCTGATGGAATCGTGAAAATCGACCTTTCCTTTCTCCAATCTCTTGACCTGCTACACTGCGGCGAATTAGAAATGGAAGATGCCGAACAAGAACTCACTCAGATGTTTAACATCATTGAATCCCCTGATAAAATTACCCTTTATAACAATGAATTTGTTATTTGGATTGTCCCTGACCTCGTAGAAAATGTGCCCGTAACCTTTGCATTGGTAGCTCAAATACATGACGAAGAGCTCCAATTGGAAATGGTCTTATCCATTGGCGGACCTTACAACACTCCACGACTTGTATTAAAGATCTTACAAAAGCTTCTTCAAGATATTCAGGATAACGATAAGGCTATTAATCGCTTAAAGTAAATGAAGGGCGCTAAAAGCGCCCTTTTCGTCTTTGATGTAAAAAATTCCCTTCAGCAAGATATAAGAAAAAATAAGCTAGGTCTCTTTATAAAGACTCCCTAGATTGTTTTTTTTGACACTTTAATAATTAGATGTAACACTTAGATTCAAAAGCTAAATACAAAAAAAAGGCGATCTATGGCAACAATGGAGGCAGTGGGTCCACAAGGAAGACAACCTTCAAGGTCGGGCTCTGAATCAAATAAAGTAGTCAGAAATGCAACCTTTGCGTTCTCTATAAGACGAGGGGATGGTTGGCAGTTAAGAAAGACTGAAGCTCACAAACCCCTGCAAGCAGATCGAACTTTGACCGTTACTTGGAAGACTGGAGATGAGGGAGTTGAAAGAAAGACTGTTGAGACTTGGAATGGGGGTCTAGATCTAGAAGCTAGCCGGCTTCAATGTAGGACTAAAATGTTCTTTACGAGCGACAACCTGGCTGACTGGCGCATTCGCATTACACTTCAAGCCACAAAAGAACAGGCCGCAGAAGCGGGTGAAACCAAAGTGGTCGATTTTCCAGGGTTATCGAAGAATCACATCCGGACCTAATAGAAGAAAAAGGTTACTTTCTGTTTACGTGCGATGTAGACAAGGATCCTTTGGAAGCGACATTCTGGGGTGTTTTTGATACCTCTAATGTGCAGGCTCAGTGCTTTCTTCCCTTTTTCGGATCAGAAAATGACTTTTAAGACCTCCTGCAAGAACTAATTTGAAGGGTAAGTTTAAAGAGTTCTTTTAAATGAAAAAGGGCGCTTTGTCAGCGCCCTTAGAACTGTACATACATTGAAAGCCGAAAGTTAAACTCTTTCAGTTCGAGATTCAATAGGAATTGAAAACTTCTTGTTATTCTCTACTTGAGCCTCTGTTTTGATATTAAAGGTCACTTTGAGCTGACCATTCTCACATTTAGCTTGCGCAGAGTTGAAATCAATATCTTTGGGCAAATGCAGGGTAAAACTGCGTCTTGATTCACCTTTATGATAATAGATTCTTCCATTCTCTTCTTTTTTATTCTCTTCTGCTTTCTTTGACTCGACCCTAAGCAGTCCCGCTTCTTTATCCACGTCTGCTGTAATGTCGTTTATTCCGGTGTGCCCTGGCAAGTTGAAAACAGCTACAAATTGGCCATTTTCTTTATAAACTTCGCAATCTAAGTCAGATAAAGAACTTAGTTGCGTAAGTCTCTTTAAGGGCGGTTCCACTTGAAGTGGATCTCTGAAAAATGGATGATTAAAAATATTACTAGATATGAACCCAGTCATATAAACCTCCTGATTGGTTTTCATTCATTCTCAGATTAGGTTAACTAAAATCACAATTTTAAATCAAGCACCCCACGAAGGAGACTGCTAATTGTTTAAATAATATACTTAATATCAAAACCTTAAAAAGCACTTCATCTAGCATCCATAACCTCTGTTTGCTAATTATTTATTTGTTTAAAACCACCGAATTTATTTTTACAAAAAAAAATCTTACAGATACACGAAGATTCATAGAACTCGAAAGCTCAACTGATCTCAGAATATCAATAAGATACACAGGAAACCTCTTTATATTTTATACCCTAAAAATTTACCAAAAAACCAAAAAACAACCTCTACAATAGGTTGCTTTACTTATGGGATTACAATTTTTTTTCCAACTGGAAGACATAAGCAGTTTTTTTGCGCGAAATTTTAAGAGATACATAAATCTTTTGTCAATAACTACCAACTATTAATTAAAGAATTCACGATTATTTTAGCAAGTCTTTGATTCAAAGGTCTATGTGCCGTTCGCTCAGCGTTTTCCACAAAGTCATACTGGGCTAAAGAGAAGCGAACAAGGTTCGTTTCACTATATTCAGGGTTAAAATCTAATTTTACACTCTCAGATAACTCCATGGGACCTAAAATAATTTTTTGAGTAGCTTCTTCTATGACAACCACTTGGGCGAGAATACTTAACCTTCTTTCGTTGGGAACCATCCAACGTTCAATTTCGTCATTTTCATTATAAAAGCGATCGTATCCCACATCTTCACGTTTTATTTCAAGAATTTTAACTTTTAAACTGAGTTCTGCATCCAAGGCATGATATTCCCAAGGCCCTTCTTCTGCCAGAGCTTGAACGAGTTGCGTTGTGATATCGCCTTCTTCATCCCCTTCGACGTAAGGAACTGTAATGGACTTATACCCACTGAGAGCATTATGGCTCACAGCTGATTGATATCCACAGCTTTGACAGATAAGGGCCAGACATCCCCAACTCAAAAGCTTACTTAAGAATTTCTGAAGAAACTTGTAAGTCATTAAGCTCGCCTTGCAAATGTCTTAATCTTTCCTTGCAAAGTTCCGAAGAGTTTGACTCTGGAAATTTCTCCAGGGCAGTTACATAATAAATAACGGATGCTTTGGGTTTATTGGTGCGTTCGTAAAACATCCCAATGTCATAAAGGCCTTTTGCATGAATTTCTTTCATAGAGGCAAAGTAATTTTTAGCTTGTTCAACTCGTTCGTCTCTAGGAAAATTTTGCATAAACTTCTTTAAGTTGATTTGAGCCATGTCTAAAAGGTCTGTATTTCTATATTCTGAGAAACTCTGCTCGTAATAGGCTTCATTAACGGCTAGATAAGCCTCAGGAGTTAAAGAGTGCTTAGGAAATCTTTTGATTAAAGTTTGATAGCTCTCCAAAGCGATTTTATAGTCTTGCATTTTTTGAAGTAAGTGCCCTTTTTCATATAGAGCATGGGCTGCTAAATCATGAGTAGGAACCATTTCTAGAATTTCATCATAAATCTCAAGAGCATCTTCTTTAGCAGGAATCCATTTTGGAAATTTATCCGAATCAAATAAATGCTTTTTGGCACCTTCTTTAAATTTATTAGCAATTTCCAGTTTATATCTGAGAGCGTCTTCAAAAAATTTCAGTTTATATTTACTCCCTAAATACTGGCCAAGCTCGCGATTAGCAACGGCATAATCCATCAAATGATAATTACAAACTGCTTGAAAATAAAGTGCATCATCAAAAACTTGTGAATCGAGGTGATGCTCTCGAATCGAAGAAAAATCTTGCAGGGCTCCTCTCCAATTTTTATCTTCCATCTGAGAAACCCCGGAGTTGAAATATTCCATGTCTGAAAGATGGGATGACTTAAAGGATGGCGTTTGCAATGTTTTTTCTACAGAAGCTTCTCCTGCTGTTAAGGAAGCTGTGAGCAGGGTTATAAATAGCAAGCCAATATTTCTTTTCATTTTCCACCTTTATATTTTCTAGACGCCTTTTAGGGTCTTAGGTCCTTTGTTGTTTTTTTTAGAATTTGCTTTATTTGGAGCTCTTATCTTAAACAAGATCTATTTCGCCTTAAGACTTTAGCAAAACTATCATACGGATATCAAATAAAATTCCTTTAAATTTTGCCCATTCTAACCGATGATTCTTTAAATCAGCAATGAACTTCGAATTCAAAATATAGAATAGATCTCAAACTGCTATCATTACTTTTTTCTTAGTGAAGATTAAAAAAAAATGAACTAACAAAAGAGGCAGTTTAAACTTTAAAAGCTTGAGAAGAATCTAAGATAAGTCTTTTAAGAGTCTCGTTCAATTCAATACCCCATTGAGATTCTATTTGCAAAAAGCCCAGCGATTGCTGATTTGCAAAAAATTCGATTTCAACAGGAACATCTCCCGGAAACTGTCTAAAAATTTTTTTGAGTTTTAAAATACTACTCAATCTCACTTGCTCAAGATCTACTTTCATTTTGAAAGCAGACTGTGGCTTAGGATTTTTTTCTGCTTGTTGTTGATTCATTTGAGAAGCCTTCTTTCTTCTTTCAAGAAGTAGTTTAGTTTGGTCATAAGCTTGATCACACGCAATCATTAATGTCGTTACATCTTCATGTAAGCTTTCCATCCAGTGTGCATGGAGGCGACGAATACCCTCTTTCTCTTCAATCCGCACGACGGCACAAATCAATTGATTGTCCACAATCAGATGTTGAAATTTTTCAAAACTATCATTCCATACGGGCATTTCATATTGCTCTTCTCCGTCACTAATAACCAAAATAGCAAATTTTTTTTGACTAGCTCCATTTACTTTAATTTTGACTGATTCAATAATAAAGCATGTGCGCACGACTTGACCCGAGTCCAATTCAGCTAATTTAGCCAGAGGGATTAAACTTAAAGCTTTTATTTTTTTTTGATAAGATTCAAGAGGGTGCTCGGTTAAGAAAAATCCTAGCAACTCTTTCTCTAAAAAAAGTTTTTCAACTTGCGATGTGGGCCTTTCCACTTTGGGAGGTATTGAGAATGTGTTGGTGGATTGATCGGTCATTAAAGAAAAAAAGTTTAAAATACCCTGATCTTTTTCTTTTTGATCGCTAGAGGCCGTCTCATACATAGATTCAACACTCAGTAAAATTTCATCGCGGCTCCATTTACAAAAATCAAAACAACCCGCTTTAGCAAGGAGTTCAATATTTTTTTTGCCCATCTTTTTTAAATGAACTCGTTGAAAAAACTGATAGAGAGATTGGAAGGGGCCATTTTGCTCTCTTTCTTGCAAGATAGTCTCGACAATCCCCTCTCCCACTCCTTTAATCGCCGACATAGCAAAACGTATTCCGGCTTCCGTTGGCCAAAACTCTTGACCTGCTTCATTCACATCGGGTGGTAAGATGGCTATATGTAATTTTTTACATTCCTGAACAAACTTAGAAACCTTAGAAATATCACCACTATCACAAGTCATTAAAGCTGCCATCCACTCTTTCGTATAATTGGCCTTTAAATAGGCCGTGGCATAGCTGATATAAGCATAAGCTGCAGCGTGGGATTTATTGAAACCATAAGAAGCAAAACGCTCCATTTTATCAAAAATCTTCGTTGCTGTTTCCTCATCGATGCCATTGAGTTTGGCTCCAGATTTAAACTTCTCTCGCTGCTGAGCCATCTGATCAGCATCTTTTTTACCCATTGCGCGGCGTAAAACATCCCCCTCACCCAGTGAATAATTGGCAAGCTTACTGGCAATTTGCATCACCTGCTCTTGGTAAACCATTACACCGTAGGTTTCTTTTAAGATATCATCCATCCAAGGGTGATCACTTTCAATTTTCTCAGAGCCATGTTTACGATTAATAAAAGAGGGAATCATGCTCATGGGACCTGGGCGATAAAGAGCGTTAACCGCAATAATTTCTTCAAAGTTGTCGATATGAAGCTTGATGGCAAGATCTGCCATCCCTGCAGACTCTAGCTGAAACACTCCCAAGGTCTTTCCTTGATTGAGCAGATTAAAGGTGGCTAAATCATCTAGAGGGAGATTCTCCCAATCAATTCTGAGCCCCTTTGTCTTTGAGATAATTTCAACTGTTTTTTGAATGCAGGTGAGTGTTTTAAGACCCAAGAAATCCATCTTAAGCATCCCAACTTGCTCAATTGGTTTCATGGAAAATTGAGTGACGACTAAGTCTGAATCTTTAGAGTTACAGATAGGAATATGATCTGTAAGAGCATCTCCACAGATAACAACACCTGCTGCATGGACTCCTGTATTGCGAATACACCCTTCCAGGGTTTTAGCCATATCAATGACTCTTTGCGTTTCCTTGTCTTCTAAATAGAGGCGGCTGAGGTCAGGATCAATTTCAAGAGCTTTATCAATGGTAATATTGAGTTCATCGGGCACAAGCTTAGCTATCTGATTGACTTTTGGCAAAGGGACACTCAAAACTCGTCCCACATCTTTGATAGCCATTTTAGCTTTCATAGTTCCAAAAGTAATGATTTGAGCTACATTTTCCTTACCATATTTATTGAGAGTATACTCAATGACTTCCCCTCTTCGATCCATACAGATATCCACGTCAATATCGGGGTAGGAAATACGTTCGGGGTTGATGAATCTTTCAAAGAACAAGTAAAATCGAAGGGGTTCTATATCTGTAATGCCCATCAAGTACAGTATGATAGAGCCAGCTCCAGAACCACGACCAGGTCCTACTGCAATATCTTTCTTTTTAGCCCAATGAATAAAGTCATACACAATTAAAAGGTAATCGCACATACCCTTGCTTAAAATAATATCGAGCTCCATTTCAAGCCGATCATGTATCAATTGAATGGGATCTTTATCGGGATAATTTTTCCTGATAACTTCCAGCTTATCGGCCGAGTAACGTGTCGGAATGTTTTGATAACATTGTGTTTTTAAAAATTCTTCGCTCGCCTTCATGCGTTCATCTTCTTTCACGCCAGCTCCGATAGTAGGAGGGTGAAAAACAGGGTAGTGCTTAATAGAAAAATTAATTTCATATTGGCATTTTTGAGCTACAAGTAACGTGTTTGAAATCGCTTCTGGCAAATCAGAAAAGATTTCTTGCATTTCTAAGGGTGACTTAAAATAAATTTCATGAGTCCCGTAGCTGCGTCTTTTAGGATTAGGAACTCTTTGTTTTAAGTTGCCTAATGAATCTTTCTCCCAAACCTCGCAAGGCTCGCCTGATTGAATGTTAATAAGAATTTCATGAGCTTTCCAATCATTGCGCTCGATGTAGTGGCTATCATTGGTGGCTACAATAGGGATGGAGTATTTAGCAGATGCTTTTAATAACAGTGCATTAACTCTCTCTTGACGGTCAATATAATCTCGGTAATATTGAAGGAGCCATGGCTCTTGCGTGATTTTGTCTTCTTCAAGGCGATTTTCTTGAGAGTGACGTTGCAGTTCGAGGTAAAAATCGTCTTTAAAGACTTCTAAAAACCATTCGATTTCTTTAAAACATTCTTCTTCAGTACTGTTTTGAGCCAATTGAGAAATCGAACTATTTAAGCAGCCTGATAGGCAAATAATCCCTTTTGAGCATTGTTTAAGCAGCTCTTTATCAATACGGGGAAAGTAATAAAACCCCTCGAGATATCCTTTTGAGGAGAGCTTGATTAAATTGTGATAACCCTCTTCATTTTTAACCAATAGTGTTTGGTGGTAGGCGGCTTTTTTGCCTGACAGTTTGCTTTTTTCAAAGCGAGAATCAGGAGCAATATAAACTTCACACCCAATGATGGGCTTTATTTTAGCTTGAACACAGGCCTTGTAAAACTCTACGACACCAAAGAGATTGCCGTGATCTGTAAGGGCCACGGCTGACATGCCAAATTCTTTTGCTTTAGCTACAATAGAGGAAATAGATGCGGTCGCATCAAGGATGGAATACTGAGAGTGCACATGTAGGGGAACCCAGTTCATTAAGAGGCTTGAGTTTGAACATCATCACTTGAGCTTTGTTTAGCTTTTTTAGATCCTGCAGACCACAGAGGTAAAAAGGATATTGTGGCGAGAAACCCACAAGCTACAATCATAACAAAGAAACCTTGCCATCCAAATTTTTCAATGGCAACACCTAAAGGATAACCTGCAATAGCAGCACCAAGGTAAGCAAACCAACCCGCAAAACCTGTCGCTGTTCCTGTCGCATTTTTATGAGACAGCTCAGCGGCTGCGAGGCCAATGAGCATCTGAGGACCAAAGAGGAAAAAGCCTATGAGAGACACAATGATTGAATTCCAAAGTAAAGATGGCTGTGGAAAGAACCAAAAAATAGTTAAACAAACAAACATTCCAAACGCAAACACAGCGTTTGCAGGCCCTCTTCTTCCGCCCCAAACTTTATCAGATAACCATCCGGCTACAAGCATTCCAACGCCGCCACCAATCTCAAACCATAGAACGCAAGAGCTTGCCGATAAATGGCCAAAATTTCGTGTTTCCATTAAAAAAATAGTTATCCAGTCATTTAAAGCTGTTCGGATAACATAGATAAAAATAGAACAAAGAGCCAGTATCCAAATATAGCCGTTATTTAAGACATATTTAAATAGAATTTCTTTGAAAGAAAGCTGCCTATCCATTTGCTTTGTTTCTTGCTCGGTATAAGCTGTTTCTTTCCTATGTTTTTCAATATTTGGAAGTCCAAGCGATTGAGGAGTGTCTCGAAGTCGATTAATTAAAAAAAGTCCAGCTAAAATACAGATAGCCCCAGGAACAAACATGGTGTATCTCCAGCCTAGGGTCTGCGCGCTCCAGACAGCAATAAACGGAAGTAATGCAGCCCAGATATTATGGGAAGTACTCCAAAAGCTCCACCACGTTCCTCGTTCAGATTTTGAATACCAGTGAGAAAGTAACTTTGAGCAAGGGGGCCAACCAAATCCTTGAAACCAGCCATTGAGTCCCCAAAATATAGCAAACCAAAGTACTGTGGAAGACATCCCAAAGAAAATATTGAGAACACCTGTGATCACCAAACCTGCAGCCATAAAAAAGCGAGGATTAGACTTATCCGATAAGATTCCACTCACAAACTTACTTAAACCATAAGTAATGCCCATGACACTCGTCAAAATTCCAAGCTGCGCTTTGTTCATCCCTAAATGTTGAATCATCAAAGGCATTGCAAAAACAAGACTTTTACGACTAAAGTAGTAAAAAACATAACCTAGATACATCGCATAAAAAATGCGAATTCTCCAGTAACGATATTGTTTCTTTACTTGATCAGGATCATTGATCTCTTGAACAACTTGAGCAGGTCTTATAAAATCTAATATTGAGCTCATGAAAACATCCCCTTTGGTGTAGGCCGAGCGTGTTAATTTTCTCTGCGATTTTCAAAGCAACAAAGTGTATAATAATATCTTAATATTTATTAAATCACAATAATAATTGCAAACTCAATTCAAAATTGAATTATTCATTATAAAAAATAATTTAAAAGATTCACACCTTGAATTTTCTCCCAGAATATTTATAAAACATTTTGCAGTAAACAAATTTATACACATTTTAAGATGTGAAGTATTTTTTAAAATATCCTCAACATAGAATGAAGAATCATTTTTTTAAAACAATTCTGTACAAAACCACTAGAAATCTTTTTTTTGGCAATCGTCCAGAATCATCCGAGCGGCTCTTTCTCCTGATTCTACAGCCGCTTCCATGGTTCCAGGCACCTCAAATAAAATAGAGGTATGCTCTCCTGCAAAGTAAATTTTTTGATCAATCGGAGCAAAAAGCGTTTTTACCGTTTCTGATCCAACGGTTGTTGTAGAAAAATAATCTTCCTCTTGCCCAGGTTGCACATACGAGTAAGAGCCTTGGCTTAGTGGGTCGCTGGACCAGCTGTAACCAACAGAGGTTGAGTATGATTTCATATATTGATCTTCTGCGTAAACAACCTCTTTTGGGAAAGTGGCGCTAAAAACATCTTCTGATTGAGAAAGATTTCTTTGATAAATTGCCTTGATCGATTGAGCATTATATTGCCCACCATCATTGTAAAAAAATAAAGTTATTAAAGATTTGCCTTTTGGCACCCAGGCAAGCAACTCATCATTAGAAAAAACCCCATCTTTAACGTTTCCTACTTCTATTGGCACGATGATTTTACTTGTATTTCCATTGCAAATCGATGCTATTTTTAATTTCTTGTCATGAGAAATAACATCTTCGCTCATGGCAATATTTGAATAGGTTGGGCAAGGCATTGTCAATACTAAAATATCTGCATCCACCCGATGTCCATTGTCAAAAGTAAGCTGATAAGAACCCGTCGATGTTTTAATAATTCCAACGAGCTGGTGATTAAGGTGTATATGTGATCTTAATTGTTTAGCTAATGCCCCAACTAATAAACTGTTTCCCCCTTTAACAGTTAAAAATTCTATCTGTGAAACCTCCCCCTGCTTTTTAGACTGAGTCGTAACTAAATCTCTTACTAGAAAGTCGTAAAGAGTATCGATATAACATGTCGAAAGCTGAATCGGCGCACTTCCCTCATATCCTGAAAGTTGAAGACTACAAATTTCTTTGATTATTGACTGAGAAGGAAAAAATTTATCCAGAACTTCTTGCATATTCTTTGAGCTATCTGCCAGTTCTTGAAGCTTATCTTTTAAACTTTGAGGGTTAAAATGACAGTCTTGAATCAGTTTATAAAAGTCATATTTCTGACCTTCATGATGATAAATTCTTTCTAAACGAATGGGCGTGAATTCTGTTTTTAAGCCCAGTTGCTCAATTAAATTTAAAATATGTCCTGATTTCCCCCCATCATAGAGATTTTGCCCTCCAAGTTCACCCGGCTCTCCGTTAATAAGTGCCGTAAAAACCCTTCCGCCCAAGCGATTTCGCCCTTCATAGAGTTCAACATCTGCATTTTTTTCTTTTAAGCGATAAGCAGCAGTGAGACCTGAAAGCCCTCCGCCGATAACAACAATTTTAGGATTAAGGTGATTTGAGACACTCATGATAAAATCCAAATATAAAATTTTTTATAAACAATTCTCTATTGCATTAAAAAGCGATGGGAATTAAGATTTCGATTAATGGTTATATAGATATTTTTTTGCTATGGCAAGTAAAACTCATTTAACATCCTCTCAGGTGATTTTCTCAGACAAAGGCAGCACTTTGTTTGGTATTTTTTTGCTTATTTTAATGATTTCATTCAGCTTGGGATTCTTTGCTTTAAAATACAAAAGCCAAGCTATTTTGCCTTTAAAAGAGTTAAAAGCAAAAAAAAACTTAAAAAAATCAGGTTTATTAATTACCCGATTAAAATCAAAAAAATTTTTGCTTCTTCACTATCCTCAAAGACTGTCTAATAGTCACATCAAAAAAGTGAACCTCAAAGAACCAGCTCAATAGCCTTAAAGCCATCTTCGGTAAGCTTGAATTCCTCTGTTTATTTTTATCTCTCTTTTACATATTATGCTTCCCTTTATATTTAAAAATTATTAGCCAATGACTTATACAATTCCTAAAGGTGTTTTTGATATTTTACCTTACGAAGAAAAGGAAGAAAACCAATGGAGAGAAGCCCATCGTTATGAATACTTAATTAAAGTGCTCAAAGATTTGGCTAAAACCTACGGATTTGAAGAAATTTCGACGCCCATTTTCGAAAAGACAGAACTTTTCTTAAGAAGTATTGGAACAGACACTGATATTGTTGCTAAAGAAATGTATACTTTTGATGATAAAGGTGAAAGATCTATGACCTTACGTCCAGAAGGTACAGCTCCTGTGATGCGCGCATTTATCGAAAAACAAATGGCCCAATTTTCTTATTGCAACAAACTATTTTACACAGGGCCCATGTTTCGCTATGAAAGGCAACAAGCTGGGCGCTATAGACAATTTTATCAATTTGGCGCTGAAATTGTAGGACTCCCTTCAGCTCAACTCGATGTTGAAATTATAGATTTTCTCTATACACTTTTTCAACGACTAGGGTTAAGCGAACTAACTATTCATATTAATTCCATTGGCAATCGCGAATGCCGAGCAAACTATCGAGAAGCTCTACTTGAGTATTTACACCCTTTTAAAGATAAACTATCTGAAGATAGTCAGCGTCGTTTGGAAAAAAACCCTTTGCGCATTTTAGATTCCAAAGATCCAGTCGATCAAACCATTGTAGCCAACGCCCCTCTTCTTAAAGATTATCTTGAAGAAGATTCTAGAGAACATTTTCAAGAAGTCCAAAAATGGTTAAAGATTTTAAAAATCCCTTTTATTGTGAGTGAAAAACTGGTACGTGGTCTTGATTATTACAATCGCACAGTCTTTGAAGTTGTTTCTGGAAATTTAGGTGCTCAAAATACCATTGCCGCAGGTGGCCGCTATGATTATTTATTAAAGGATTTGGGCGGACCTGATTTACCAGCAGTAGGATTTGCCGTTGGGCTTGAGCGCATCTTACAAACAATGATGGCTCAAAAATGTTCTTTTCCTCATAAATCTGTTCCCCTCTTATTGATAATTCCACTTGGCGAACCTGCTCATCAAGTCTGTTTCCAATTACTTAAAGAATTAAGGCTCCATCATATTCCTGCAGAAGTAGACTATAGCAATAAAAAGCTCAAAAATGTCCTCCGTTATGGAGATAAAAAAGGAATTCCTTACGTTCTCATTATCGGCGAAGAAGAGCTAGAGAAGCAAAAGCTCACACTCAAACATATGGCGAGCAGCAAAGAAGAAGAAGTCGCGCTTGACCAATTGATATTAACCATGAAAAATAAGTTACACGATGTCTGAATATCTTAGATCGCACCACTGCGCAGAATTACGCGTTGAACATGTAAACCAAGAAGTTAATTTGTCTGGATGGGTCCATCGAAGACGCGATCATGGGGGTCTTATTTTTATAGATCTACGTGACTACCGCGGACAAACGCAGCTCGTTTTTGATCCTCAAAAAAACCCAACAAGCCATGCTCTAGCTCATAAACTCCGCTCTGAGTGGGTTATCTCTATTACGGGAAAAGTTGTTCCTAGAGCTGAGGGAATGACAAATCCCAAAATGCAAACAGGTGACATTGAAGTTGAAGTTGACGTCCTTAATATTTTGTCAGAAGCAAATACCCCTCCATTTCCTATTTGCGAAGACAATAAAGATGTAAAAGAAGATTTAAGGCTTAAATATCGCTATTTAGATATGCGAAAAGGCAAAATTCTATCTAATTTACGTTTTAGACACCAAGTCATGCTAAATATTAGAAACTTTCTAAGTAAGCATCATTTTTTTGAGGTCAACACTCCTATTTTATGTAAATCAACCCCTGAAGGCGCGCGAGATTACCTCGTCCCCTCTCGTGTTCATCCTGGAAGCTTTTATGCTCTTCCCCAATCACCCCAAATTTTTAAACAGCTTTTAATGATTGGTGGATTGGATCGATACTTTCAAATTTGCTCCTGCTTCCGCGATGAAGATTTAAGGGCAGATCGGCAACCAGAATTTACTCAAATTGATATTGAAATGAGTTTTGAAAATGTCGAAATCCTTTTTGCTCTTGTTGAAGAAATGTTTGTAAGCCTTTCTAAAAGCTGCTTGAATAAGACACTGAAAACCCCATTTTTACGAATGACTCATCAAGATTGTCTTGAGCTTTATGGAACAGATAAGCCAGACCTACGTATTCCAGGTCATTTGATCCGAATAGATGACCTTGCTCGCAAATCCACTTTTTCCATCTTCATAGATGCTTTAAATGCAGGTGGAGTTGTGAAATCATTAAAAGTAACTCAAGGCGCTGACATTTCAAGAAAAACCATTGACCAGTACACTGAATTTGTGGGCCAATTTGGCATCAAAGGTCTTGCGTGGTTTAAAGTTCAAGAAGGTAAGTTACAGTCTAGCATCGCTAAATTTTTTGATGACTCACTTCAAAAAGAAATCATAGATCGTTGTGAACTGAAAGAAAATGATTTGTTATTCATGGTCGCTGACAAATCTAGCGCTGTCAACCAATCTTTAGACCATTTAAGAAGGCACATTGCCAGAGAACGAAATCTTATTGATTCTTCGCAAAATGCTTTCTTATGGGTGACAGACTTTCCTCTTTTTGAAAGAGATGATAATTTAGAATTACAATCCTCTCACCATCCTTTTACAGTTCCTCATCCAGAGGATATTCACCTTTTAGACAGTCATCCAACCAAAGTGCGTTCTGTTTGCTACGACCTTGTTTTAAACGGTTATGAAATTGCCTCTGGTTCTCAGAGAATTCACGATTCCAAAGTCCAAGAAAAAATCTTTCAATTGCTGAGACTTTCTCAAGAAGATATTGAGAGAAAATTTGGATTTTTTGTTTCTGCTCTTCAATATGGAACTCCTCCACATTTAGGCATTGCTTTGGGCTTAGATCGCATCATGATGATATTTTTAAATACAGAAAATATTAGAGATGTGATAGCGTTCCCAAAAACTCAAAAAGCAAGTGATTTGATGTTAGAGGCCCCTTCATTTGTAGACGGTCCACAGCTCAATGAGCTACATATCAATGTTCACTTAAAGGAGAAACCATGAGTAAATTTAAAATTGCAATCTCTCTCTTTTCTGTTATTTTAGGCGGCTCTTTATATGGCCAAGCTGCTGATACCGATGTTGAAAAAATTTTAGAGCCACAGACCCTATCCAAAGCTCTTGGTCACACACTCGCTAAGAATTTGATGGAGACTCCCACCTTTAATTTTGATGTCAATTCTGTCGTTGAAGGGATGCAAGATGAGTTAGAAGGAAGACCTTCCCCATTAACTGATGCTGAATACGAAAGAGCCTTTGACATTATCCATCAGCGTTATTTAGATGAAATGTCTACAGCGAATCTCAATCAAGCTGAAAGCTTCTTAAATCTTAATATGGACAACCCAGGTATTATTGAAATTATCCCTGGTAAGCTACAAATGTCTATTTTAGAAAAAGGAGAAGGAACAGCTTCCATTCAAAGCGAAGATACTCCTGTCTTGCATTATACGGGTAAATATCTAGATGACAGCTTAATAGAACCAGTAGAAAACGAACCTTTTCCGATGAACCAAGCTATCCCAGGATTACAAAAGGGGATGATTGGCGCTAAAAAAGGTGAGAAAAGAAGGCTTTTTATTCATCCTGAACTTTGTCATTCAGAAACAGATCAAGAACCTTTATTAATTTTGGATGTCACTGTTGTAGAAACCAACTGTGAATAACCTTTATTAAGTTTAGATTAACCCACGCATTTCAGCTTGCAGAATCGCAAAAGAGAGGTTGGCGTCATTCATTGCCACTTTTCTGACCTTGCCATAAAGCTTTAGTTTGATATTTCCTTTTAAAAAGGCATTCTTTATTTCATCTTTAGATAAAATTAAGAAACCTAAGACTCCTCTTTCATCATCGCTAACAGGCTCGGCTTGAGCATTGATATAACCTAAAAACAAGGGGGTTAATGTATTTAAGCTTGAGCTATCGGCTGCAATGCTACCCAAAAAAAGATGACTTTCTGCTAAGAAGCCTGTTTCATTGCGAAGTTCTCTTTTAGCCGCATCAACTGCAGATTCCCCATATAAACGAGTCCCTCTTGGCAATTCAATTTGCCAAGCACGCATCGCATGCTTATATTTTAAACAGACGACAATTCGTTTGTCTTTTAATAAAGGCAAAGTCGCAACCCCTTCCGGTCCATCAATTGATGTTTTCCAACTAAATCGACCTTTAATAGTTTTACGCCCTGAAGGTAAAATCACCGCATCACGAATCCATATCCAATTAGAATCACCTTCAAAAAAGCCAACTCGACTCCATTTTTCAGCAACGTCTTCGTTGACCCCTCGCTTAATGAGCTTCTTCTTATAATCGTTTTCAACCTGTTGAATCTCATTAGCATCTAATAGTATTTCTATTTCACCTTGAGTGTAATCCCCTACAGGCCCTAAATAATCGTCATAAGCCTGTATGAATTGCAAATATTCATGAATGCGATTGACTTCATGGGTTTGACTGGTTTCTTGCGCAAACAAAGAGCTCATCAAAAAACAAAATATTGTGATGTAAAATTTATTCAATCTCATCAATCAATTCTCCTTTCACAGCAAGAATAATAATCCCGTGCTGATTTGCATAATCAATGACATCTTCATCAATAATGAAAGTTTTATGAGCTTCTATTGCAATTGCTACGGCTTTAATCTTCACTAGTTTTTCTATGGTGTTTTTGCCAATAACTGGCACATCAAAGCGCATATCTTGCTGTGGCTTGGCAAGTTTAACAACGACACAGCCACTGCCTGCAATATCTCCAGATCTTTGCAAACACTGATCTGTTCCTTCCATAGCTTCAAGAGCGACCACTGATTTATTTTTCACTACAACACACTGACCGATATCAAGGCGTCCCAGTTCTTTGGCTAACTTAACTCCAAAAACGATATCTTCTAAAATTAGTTTAGAAGGCTTCTTATTGGTAAGTAAACCTTCTGATGCTAAGTATTTTTTTAAAACTTGAGTCGTAGGCAAGAATAAAATTCCTTTGTTTTCAAATAAGCCAATCACCCTTTTACATATGGTATCAGCTCTAAGATCGGGGAGATTAATAAACATCTTTAAGGTTAGGAAATCCATGTTAAGCAAGGAAAGAGAAAAGATATTATTATGCTTGATTAAGCCAGCCATAACAATTTCTTTGACTTGATGCTTTTGACAAGCAGCTCTTGCTTTTCCAATCCGCGTAAGAGGCCCCCAGACAACCTTATCAGCAAACGCTCCTAACTCTTGGGGCGTCACATTTTTTATTGCTAGTAAAAGTACTTTTTTCCCAGAAGCGCGAATCTCTTCCATCACTTTCATAGGCATTGCGCCTGAACCAGCAATTAAAGCAACATAAGACATCATTAAATATAGTCTGCAATAAATTCCTTAAGCGCATCAGCATCTTTTAAACCCACTGAACGATTCACCTCTTTTCCATTTTTAAACAGAATCAGTGTTGGAACGCTTGTTACATGAAATTCTGAAATAATATCTTGAGATTGATCAATATCAATTTTATAAAGCCTAACTTTACCGTGCATATGTTCTGCAATCTCTTCTAGAATAGGCACCAACATGCGGCATGGAGCGCACCATTCAGCAAAAAAATCTACTAACGTTAATCCTTGCGCAATAGTAGATTTAAAATCGCTACTGTTGAGCTTCTTAATCAGGCCGCTTGTCATATTGTACTCCTTCAGATAAAAATATGAATTTGATAGTTTAGTGAGATGTGATTTTAAAATCACTTTTTTTATGGAGGGTTGCCTTTGGCCCCATCTAAGTACCATTGTTTGAGGCTTTCAACAGAAGTTTGCCAGGTCGTAGCCATCACCTCTTGAGCTTTTTTTCTATCTAAATGCTCAAATTGTTCCCATCTTAAAGGTGTGCCAAAAATGCAGACAAGTCTTCCACTGAATTTTGGCCATTTTCGATAGCAGTTCCAAATATCATAAGCTCCGTGCACATAAAAAGGGACAATAGGGCAATCATTTTTTTGTGCAATCATTGTAAACCCTTGTTTCATCTCAAGAATCTTGTCTTCTTTCGAACGAGTTCCTTCTGGAAAAATAACCACTTTATAGTTCTTTTGCAATAAAGCAGATAAAAGTTTGATAGCTCCAAGAGCTCCTTGAGCGGACAGAGGGTGAACATTATAAGATCTAAGTAAAAATCCTAAAATAGGTTTTTCAAAAAGTGAAGGTTTTGCAAAATAATGAATGACTTCTGGCCAAGCCACTCCAACTAAAGGAGGATCAAAAAAAGAAACATGGTTTCCTGCTATAATTGCTTTCCCTTCTATAAAGTGATGATGGGCCCCATAAACCTTCATCCGGTAAAAAAGACGAAAGAAAATTTCTACAAGTTTTCTAGAAAATTTATAAAATAAAAATGTTTTGCGTCCCTGACTCATCGAATTTTCTCTTCAATGTACTTTTTCATCTTATTAAAAACTTCTTCTAAAGAGAGATAAGAAACGTCGATGAGTAGAGCATCCTTTGCTTGTCTTAATGGCGAATGTTCTCGATTGGAATCATATTCATCTCGTTGCATTAGCTCTTCTAAAACTTTTCCTTTTTCAAATTTCTTTGAAGGAAAATTTTGCTTTAGCTGTTCAAAACGTCTTAAAGCTCTAATATTAGGATCCGCATAAAGAAAAAACTTTATCTCTGCCTGAGGAAACACGACCGTGCCCATATCACGCCCTTCAAAAATACCTCTATTTTCTTTCCCGCATTCTCGTTGAATTTTGACTAAATGATTACGAACAAAGATATAGGCTGAGACCTTAGACACATTTTGATTTATGACTTCATCTCTGATTTTAAGAGTCACATCTTCATCATTTACGTAATAATGTTGTTCATCATTAATCAGCCTTATTTCGAATTTCATTTTTAAGAGAAACTTCTTAATAGACTCTTCGTCATCCATTGATACATTTTGATTTAACAAAAACCAACAGAATGAGCGATACATGGCTCCTGTGTCAAAATAAGGGATTTTGAGCTCTTTTGAAAGCATTTTGGCTAATGTGCTTTTACCTGACCCTGAAGGGCCATCAATAACAAGGATCATAAAAAGTCACCGTAGAGCAAAAAAAGATAAAAGCAAGGTGCTGTAAAGATCAGTGAATCCATCATGTCTAAAAAACCACCAAAGCCCTTCAATTTATTACTATCTTTAACCTGAGCATCCCGCTTAAGAAGAGACTCTGAAAGATCACCAATTAAGCCAATAAAGCATAAGCTAACTCCCAAAATAAGAGCATAAGCCCATGCTGGAGTCATTAACGCTTTTGCTTGAGGAGATAGGTAAATGAAAATGAAACTCACCAATGTAGAAGCAATAAGCCCTGCAAGCAACCCCTCGTATGTCTTTTTAGGGCTAATTCTAGGTGCCAAATAGTAGCGACCTATCATTTTACCAATAAAATAAGCTCCAACATCTCCTGCTTTAGTCACAGCAATGAGATAGTAAATCCACCAACGTCCACTAGGACCTATTGTTGTAGTTAATAGTGTAATTTTTAGTAGAAAGCTCAGGGGTATGATGAGATAGAAAATACTTAGCAAGCTAACAGAAATGCTACTGATAGGATTTTTAATTTTAAAAAAGTGCTCTAAAAAAAGTAAGCCCACAATCACACCAATAACTAAAGGGCCTAAAAAGCTCCAGTAAGAATCATGCGCACAAATCACAATCGTTGCCAAGTAAAAAGGGGCTGCTAAATAGCTGATTTTTTGACCATGAAACCCTTTTTGCAGTGTCAAATGATAGAGCTCCCATTGAGCTAAGATCAAAAACCCAACAAAAATCATTGCTAAAATAACTTGAGCAATGAGATGCATGCTAAAAAAAACTAAGATACCAAGACCTATGACAACAATTAAGGATGTCCAAAAACGTGTTTTTAAATCTTCCAGTTTAACTTCCACAACGCCTATCTCTCAGTAAATAATTTTTTATGGCTCCAAGTAAATGCCTTGGCCCAAAGTCTGGCCAATAATCTTTTAAGATGCTCATTTCTGTATAAGCAAGCTGCCAAAGCAAAAAGTTGCTTAGTCTAAACTCCCCCGATGTTCTAATCAAGAGATCTGGATCAGAAAATTGTGCTGTATCTAAATATTTAGAAATTAACTGCTCCGAAACATCTGAATGTTGAATGACTTTATTTTGACAGTCTTGAATCATTTTTTTTACAGCCCGAGTGAGCTCTGCTCTTGCCCCATAATTTAAAGCGATGACTAAATTTAAATTTTTTCCTTGCTCAGTTGCTTTTTTTGTCTCAATAAGAGCTTCTTGAAGAGCGTCATCAAAAGGAGTATTATCCCCTATTGTAAACAATCGAATTCCGTGGGTGACCATTTGGTCCTTTTCATTAATTAAATACTGTCTATACAAATTTGTTAATAAACTAATTTCTTCCTTAGAACGCTTCCAATTTTCAGTTGAAAAAGAATATATCGTTAGAGTTTCTATTTTAAGTTCGATAGCTGCTTGAATAACTTCCCTAAGCCTTTCAGCTCCTTTAATATGTCCATATTCTACAGGGAGGTTTTTTTCACGAGCCCAACGACGGTTCCCATCCATAATAATAGCAACGTGCTTGGGAGTTAGGGCAAAATCAATGCCTTGCAGATCCTCTATATTAAAAAGGGGCTCAGCAAGATGAATTTCTTCTTCGATAGGTTGAAGCATATTTTCTCAATGAAATATAAATGATTATACTTTAGTTTTGCTTTACGCAGCATCTTCTATTTGATATAGTCTAATTCTATTTATAAAATTATTTTGATCGAACCGATTAGACACTACTTCATTTTCAAAGTTTAAAACAACGATCTACTATACTACAAAGACTATTGGTTGGATAGTATTTTTTTTATTAAAGTTACTAAAATAAAATTAGTTATTAAATAATTCTTTTATGACAAAATATCCTAGTCACCTTCTTACTCTCATTGAATTTTTTAAAAAACTCCCTGGAGTCGGTCAAAGAAGCGCAGAACGCTATGCCTTTCAAATGATCAATTGGCCCAAAGAAAGTCTCCATAACTTTGGAGAAATCATTAAACAAATCCCTTCTGAAGTTCATTTTTGTGACCGCTGTGGTGCAATGGCTCAAGCTAAAAGCTGTTTTTATTGCGATGACTCGCACCGTTCTTTAAATCAAATGTGCATTGTTGCTGCAACTAAAGACATCTTTTCAATCGAAGACTCACATTCCTATAACGGGCTTTACCATGTTTTAGGTAGCCTATTATCGCCAGCTTCTGGTTTTGATGCTAAACATCTAAAACTTGATCTCTTAATTAATCGCTTACAACAGTTGAAAACTCAAGAGGTTATTTTAGCATTTGACTCCACAATAGAAGGAGACGCAACAACTCTTTTTCTGAAAAAAGAGCTTTCCAATTATGTCAGGGAAGTTTCTAGGCTAGCTTTTGGAATTCCTGTAGGAAGCTCTTTGGAATATATTGACAGCAGCACACTTTCTCGAGCCCTCACCGGCAGACAAGGCTTTTAGCTTGTGTTTATAGATATGATTTTATAGGATGTTCCGTGCTTATATATAACCTTTTATCAAACACCTATGACAAAAAAACTTTTCTTCATTCCTCTATTTCTTTTAACTTTACTAACACCGCTAAGTGCTGATGAAAGTCAATATGATGATAAAATAATTAAAAATGTTGTCATCGAAGCTGAAGATCTTCCAAGAAGTTCCGATTTTAAATCACGTAGTATAGAAAGCAAATTACGCACAAAAGTGGGTGATCGCTTTGTGCAAACAACTTTTGACCAAGACTTGAAAACGCTTGCTAAAGAATACGATCGAGTAGACCCTCAAATTAAAATCCATCAAAACGAAGTCTATATTACCTTAAAAGTTTGGTTAAGACCCCTCATTACGAATATTGAATTTAAAGGAAATTACCACTTTAGCCCAAACAAACTCAGAAAAGAAATTGGCGTGGAACCTTATACGCTTTTTAATCGACAAACTTTTGTCAAAGGACTTCACAAGCTTCGCGAATACTACATGAAAAAGGGTTATTTCGAAGCAGAGATTGATTATCAATTAAAGGCTGATTCTTCAAAAAATGAAGTATCCATTGAAGTATCTGTCGATTCGGGCCGTTCAGGCTTTATTCAAAGTGTTGAATTTGTAGGATTTTCAAAAGAAGAAGTCTCTAAAATTAAGGAAACTCTTCACATAGGAAAATATAACCCCTTTATTTCATGGGTTACTCGAAAAGGGATCTATAATGACGAATATATTCAGTATGATCAAATCAAAATTTTAGAGTTTTTACGTGACGAAGGCTATGCCAATGCTAAAGTTGAAGTAATTGTTGCGGAAGTTGAAGCAAGTGATCGAATTGGTATTGTTATCAATGCTGACAAAGGTGATTTTTTTACTATTGGAAAAGTTTCTTTTGCAGGTAATGAAGAATTTGAAAATGAACTTATCGAAAAGAAACTTTTATTATCAGAAAACACTCCTTATTCACCCAAGAAAATACAAGAATCTGCAAATACCCTCAGCGAATTCTATGGGAAAAAAGGATATATTGATGCTTCTATCTCATACGAACCCCATTTAATTGAGGGTGAAAATGCCTATGATATTCACTTCAAAATTGAAGAAGGCTCTGCTTACAAAGTAGGATTAATCAAAATCATTGGTAATAATCGAACTTTCCCTAAAGTGATTTTAAGAGAAACTCATTTAGAACCAGGAAATACCTTTGATACCAAAATGCTGGAAGCCACACGCAAAAGATTGGAAAATATTGGCTATTACAAACATGTTAACGTCTACCCATCTTCCTCTACTTCTGCACAAAGTATTAAAGCTCCTTTAAGAGATGTAAACATTATGGTTCAAGAGACTTCTACAGGAAGCCTTGGATTAAACGTAGGCTTTAGTACAGTAGATAGCGTCTACGGTGGTCTTGAAATTTCTGAAAAGAATTTTAACCTAGCTGGTATTTTTGATATCCCAGCAAAAGGAATCTCTGCTTTAAGAGGAGGCGGAGAATTTATCAAAATCCAAACCAGCATTGGTATTAAACTTACCGACTATAGTTTAAATTGGGTTAAACCCTTTGTTATGGATTCCGCTTGGTCTATTGGAGTAAATCTAGATAAAAACTTTAGCCGAGTTCAATCAGACAGTTATCAAATTGAATCTTTCACTACAACAGTCAACTCATTTTATCCTCTCAATGTTTTTATAGACTTTAATGCATTCTACCGCCTTAGAAACACCATTCTCCATGTGGCGAGCCACGCTCCAGAATCTATTGTTATGCAAAAAAATAATAATGGTATTATCTCTTCTGTCGGAGTGGGTCTTCAATATGAAACACGAAACAATCTTCATCGCCCAACTCAAGGGGTTTATTCTTCTTTAGTCTGTGAATATGCAGGAGTAGGTGGAGATTTTTTCTATTTTAGTTATGGATACAATAATTCAATTTACGTCCCTGTAGGGCCTTTCGTATTCAAAACAAAAGCAAACTTTAATTTTATCCAGCCTATATCTCGAACAACAGCTGACAATATTCCTATGGGAGAGCGCTTCTTTTTAGCTACAGATATTTCTGAAGTCAGAGGTTATAGCCCATTTGCAATTGGACCTCAATTTAGTAACGGAGAACCCAAAGGAGGGATTACGGCAGCCATTCTTTCAGAAGAAATCATGTATGGCTTAATCCCTAAATTTATTGATGTCTTTGCCTTTGTTGATGCAGGATCACTCACAGATCAAGCATTCCGTATTAATACATTTAGAGCTTCTGTAGGAGTAGGTGCAAGAGTGGTAGCAGCACCTAATTTACCTCTAATGGTAGGTTGGGGTTACCCTATTAACCCAACTCCTGGACAAAGAAAGCAAGAAAGTCAACGATTTTTCCTTTCTCTCGGTGGAAAGTTTTAAATAAAATAGGGTATTTTTTTGCAAAGAAATAAATCTTCCATTAAAAGAATAATCATGAATTTGAATTATAGATAAACACTTAAGGAGTTATTATGAAATTTAAAAATTTATTAAGGGGCATGCTGCTTTTATCTATCTTCGCCTCTACACTAGTTTTTGCTGAAGAAAACCTACGTGTAGGAGTAGTAGACTTTGGTGCATGCTTAGGTAAATCTTATCTTGGGCAGCAAGAGAATACAAAATGGGAATCGATGAGAAATGAAATGGTCACAATGATTGAAGGAAAGCAAAAAGAACTTCAAGAAATTGCAGACAAATTAAACAATCCTGATTACATCGACACCATTACTGCAGAAGCTGAAAAAGAACTTGAAATGAAAGCGAGAAGCCTTTCTGAAGAACTTCAGTTGCTAGGTAACCAATCTGACCAAGCACTGCAGCAAGCTTCTACTAAAATAATGCAAAGTCTCAAAAGTGAAGTAGACAAAGCGTGCGAATATATTGCTCGTGAAAAAAACTTTGATTATATCTTAAACAAAGACACTTGCTTTTATTTTAAAAAGCCTACGGATATTACACCTCTTGTAATCCAAGAGATGAACAGGCACTATCAACCTGAAGAAATTGTAAAAAACGAAAAGTAATTTTATGAAAGAGCAAAAAACTGGCTACACTATTGCAGAACTTGCTGAAATGACCTCTTCTGAAATTTTTGGGGATCCGAATCACAGAATTTTCGGGATTGACAACTTAGAGTGTGCTACTCAAGAAGATGCAAGTTTTTTAGCCAATGCTCTTTATGCTAAAATTCTTAAAACATCCAATGCAGGGGTTGTTTTTGTAAACCAGCCCCTTGCAGACCACTCTAAAATCAATCAGCTCATCCACCCTACCCCTTCAAAAGCTTTTCAACAGCTTATTGATCTTTTTCATAACCACAAGCTGCTTGAATCTGGGTTTAAAGAAATTCATCCTTCAGCCGTTATCCATCCTACGGCTAAAATAGCAGAGAATGTTTCCATTGGTCCCAATGCCACTATTGATCAGAATGTCTTTATTGACAGTAACACAACTATTCATGCCAATGTAAGTATAGGCCCAAGCGTCACTATCGGAAAAAACTGTATAATCTACCCACAAGTAACCATCAGAGAGAATTGTGAAATCGGTAATTTTGTTATTCTTCAACCGAATGCCGTCATAGGAGCCTGTGGATTTGGCTACAATACAGACGCACAAGGTCGCCACAATAAACAACAACAGATTGGAAAAGTAGTTTTAGAAGATCATGTTGAAATCGGAGCTTGTACTTGTATTGATCGGGCTCGATTTAAAGAAACGCGAATTAAACAAGGGGTTAAAGTTGACAACCTAGTTCAAATAGCCCATGGCGTCCAAATTGGAGAAGGATCTCTCATTATCTCTCAATCGGGTATTGCAGGATCTGCTCAACTAGGCAAATACAACGTCCTTGCAGGGCAGGTAGGCATTGTGGGGCATATCCAGCTTGGTGATCATGTGACTATTGCGGCTCGAGGAGCTGTCACTAAAAACCTAAAAGAACCTGGGCGTTATGGTGGAGCTCCAGTGATGACTGAAGAAAAATTCTACCGCCAGCAAATACACCTCCGAAAGCTAGACTCTTATGTCTCTAAAATTAAAGATCTTGAAGATAAATTAGCGCTGTTAGAAACAAAGCTAAGTTCATAGATACTCTCATCTTTATTGTTTCTTAATTCTTTTGATATAATATCTTATTTGAAACAATAAGCCTTATTATATTAGGAGAATCTTATGGCAGCAGCAGTAACAAACAAAGTTTTGTCAAATCAGCAATGGATTGAATTTGCCAAGCATAATCAAAACGTTACAGAAACGGGTTTAGCAATAAATAAGGCCTGCTTAGCAGCAGCAGACAGAATACTCCCCTACACCGTCCTTGGGCTTTCCGGAGCTACACTTGCTTGCTCGACAGTCGCAAGAACTGCCTTAGCTTTCTTCCAAGGAGGACTTTCATGGAATATTGCTAGTGCTGTTTTCAATGATACAGTGTTTGCTACTCAAGTAGGAATCGCTGTAGGATTGCTCATCACGGCAGCTTCATTAAGAGGAAATTGTGTGAATTCGGCGAAGGCCCTTGAAGTACTCGACATTAATATTAAAGCAGCTCTCCGTACGGATGATGCTTAAATTAAAAATTAATTTACTATATTTTTTATCAATAAACCATTTTAGAAGAATCTTATGCTCACAATACCAGGAAGAATTCCAAGCCTTTTAGATACGGAGACCCAAAGAGAATTTCCAACATTTATTGCATCAAAGAGAAATAAATTAGCTGATATTAATAACGTCATACCGTTTACGGTGCTGGGATTTTCTGCAGTAGCAACCATTGGTTCAGCAATATATAGGATTTTATCTGGAGGGAGCGCAAGTGAAATTGCTATGGGGATCCTCACGGACGATATGCTAGCTGTGCAAGCTGGACTTGTTGTGGGAGGTGTCGCGACGATTGTCTTACTTAAAAGAGAAGCTCAGCATTCACTCAATCTGATAGAAGCCATTTTTATAAACACTCATGGTGGCGACCTTTGCATTGGTTAGGTTGATTCCTTCAAAGGAGCTGCTCAATAAAAGACCACTTTTTTCTTTATACTACCTTAATAATTTAAGCATATCATCTTGGCTATTAACCTTTTATTTTAGAGATAAATTATGAGTGCTATATTGCCAAAAATAAATTATGAAACTGTTAAAGAATATCGAGCTGATTTGGAGAGCTTAAAGCATAGCCGGCCCTCTACCCTATTTAAACCCATCAGTTACGCCCTCGTAGCCGGTGCTATAGGTTGCTTAGCAGCTTCTACCTTCTACTCTGTGTACGAGCAAAATCTTGCAGCAGAGTTGAATGACTGTCTTAAAGAAGGGTCTTGGGGTTGCAGTTTAGCCTATGAGCTCCAGAATTTATCCCCTGAACAAGTTAAACGCTCTATTATAAAAACGGCACTAGCTTCTGCTTGTATAGGCTATATAGTTGGACAAATGAGAGCATTATCTGATGCGAAGAAACATGATGCTAAGGTTATCCAATTGGCAGATGCAATTTTGAAAGATCTTGCCTTAAACCTACACACAGCGCAAATTTAAATCGAATTCATAGAAGATCTCTTCATAGCTAGATGACTTTAAAAATATTTTTTTACCCATATTTAAAAAAAATTCTTTAAACAATCTCTTTTTGTAAAGATTGAGCATATTAAGCCAAAATGCTATACTTTATATTTAACTTTTTAACTTATCAGAAGGTTGTACATGATCAAACTTAACTTAAAGGGAAAGAAGGCTTTTATAGCAGGGATCGGAGATGATCAAGGCTATGGATGGGCTATTGCCAAAGAATTGGCAGAAGCTGGAGCTGAAATTATTATTGGAACTTGGCCCCCTGTTTATAAAATCTTTACTATGAGCTTAAACAACGGCAAGTTTGACGAGTCTTTAAAATTTGAAAACGGCGGCAGCATGAAAATTGCTAAAGTCTACCCATTAGATGCTGCTTTCGACACGTTAGATGAAGTTCCTCCAGAAGTTATAGAAAATAAACGTTATCAAGATGTAGGACCTTACACGATTTCAGAAGTAGCTCAAAAAGTTGAAGAAGATTTTGGTAAGATTGATATTTTAGTACATTCACTAGCCAATAGCCCAGAAATCAAAAATTCTCTTTTAAACACATCGAGAAAAGGCTATTTAGCAGCACTTTCAGCATCTTCTTATTCTTTAGTTAGTATGATTCGCCACTTTGGCCCCAAGATGAATATCAATGGTGCTGTGATTTCAATGACGTTTATCGCATCAGAAAGAGCATTTCCTGGATATGGCGGCGGCATGAGCTCTGCTAAAGCTGCTTTAGAAAGTGATACAAGATCACTTGCCTTTGAAGCAGGACGTGAATTTAACATCCGCATTAACACCATTTCAGCAGGACCTCTAAGAAGCCGCGCTGCAAGAGCGATTGGTGAAAAAGGAGCTAGCTTTATTGACAAAATGATTGAGTACTCTAAAGCCAATGCACCTCTGCAAAAAGACTTACATGCTCAAGAAGTAGGGCAAGCTGCTCTTTTCTTAAGCTCGCCAATGGCATCTGCAATTACAGGGATCACACTCTATGTAGATAATGGATTGCATGCAATGGGCATTGCGTTAGACAGTAAAGCGATGAATCCTGAAAAAGAAGAAGTTGTTAGCTCAGCAAACTAGATTTTTAGATGTCAAAAGCAATCAATTTATGAAAGTAATTGATTTTTTTGGCATCTATTTTTTTTGCCTCTTGGTAATGCCTCTGGGCAAGCTCTGAATCCCCTTTGCGAAAGTATAAAAGAGCTAAACCTAAATGAGCATCAAAAGAGTTTGCATCCACCCTTTGAAATTCTGAATATATCTCGAAAGCTTTTGTCCAATCTTTCTCTTTAAGAGCTTGATATGCTTCAAACCACTTGGAGTCAAAATCAAACTCACCCTGTTTATTTTTAATAGCACGATCAAAGTAAGTTTTGACTGGTTTTAAGCTAAAAGGATCTTGATCAGAAATTTTTTCTGTCAATTCTGTTTCGATGATTAAATCAGGGTCATTAAAATACTCTTTTAGCTCTAAGAAATTAATCGGTCGGTTCTCTGGATTTTCATTTAAACATTGTTTTAAAAACACTCTCCATCCTTTTGGGATTTGTTGCCAGTTAATGTCACTTATGGATTCAAAACCTTTTTGAGTGAAAATATAAACAGCCAATGCTGCATACGAATAAAAATCGGTTGCCGAAGTGATCGATTTTCCCTTTTGGCGTTGCTCAGGAGAAAAGATGAATTGATATTCCATCAATTGCTTTTTCACCATACTATCTACAATATATTTACCTTGAAAAAAACCATTGAGCCAAAAATTAAATTTGTCTGATCCCATTGCAAAGGCGCAGCCATAATCAGATAAATAAGTATGAGTGATTTTCTGGACAAAATTAATTGAAAAATAAAATGACGAAGGGAGTAAAAAACCATGATAGAGAGATTCCCCTGCATTCGTTTTAAGGTCATGCAATGCTTCGAGCATATAAGCTAGATCAATTAAAAAATGTTCTTTTTCCGCATCAGACAGCTTTTTATCTAAATTATTTTGAGCAAAATTAATCAGTGTTTCACCATTTGCTTTTACAAACTGCGTCTCTGTATTTACTAGGTGCTGGTTAGCCATTTGAATCATATTTTCAGGAAAAAAAGAATGGCTTTGGCTTTTTAAAAGAAGATGATACTCCTCAAAACGCTTACAGAGCCCCTCATCTGTTATCTCAGGATAAAAAATAAGACAGCGCCCATAACGTCCATCACTCAAAGAGACTATCTGCTTTTTACCAAAAAAATCAGTCGTTGAAAGCCCAATAAATTGAAAGTTACTTAATACTTTTTCTGTCCGTTTAAATTCTTGCCAATGACAACGAGTAAGATCTTTTTGACGGGCAAAACGGACCCAAAAATAAAGATAACAACAAAGAGATATCGCTATGCAGCCGAGAAGAAAAAGAAGAAGATCCCCTGCAGGAGTCATGAAGGCATGCTTAAAAGGAAAAAGTAAATTCATAAAAAATAGTGATGTTAGATTTACCTCTTACAATAAATGTTTATCGTCTATTTTTCAATGAATTAGGGTCTTTAAATTTGCTCCATAATCTCAAGATGAATTTTAAAGGGACTCGCAAGATGGTTTTTAGACTTTCTAAAATAGAGATGCCAATCATAAGTCTCATTAAATTCTTTCACTATTTGTGATCTAGAATTGTCTTGCTGCAATTGCATCCAGACTCCACCATTTGGAACTTGATCAGGGCAAGTAAGCTTAATTTTAAAAAACTTAAACACAAACTCAATAGGATAACCCGTATCAAAAAGGCTCGCTTTGCCGCCATTGGATAGTATTTGAACCCCAGAAGAAAGATTAATATAAAATGAAATATCTAAATCAGCCTCCCCAGAATCCGAGAAAGAAATTTCAATTTTTTTACTAGAGAGCTTACTCATCTGGCAATATGTTCCCATTTGAAGAAGAAAATGATCCACTGAAGAGTTAGCCCCCTTCATGAGAAGTCTAAAAGGATAAAAACCACCCCGTTTTTCCCATTCTGAGCTAGCTAAATTAAAATAACTATACGAGAAAGACTCTTCTGAGTGCTGAGTGATTTCAAAAGGAGCTAAAAAATAGTGCAACTCAGCTAAAGGAGGGCTAAAGTTTGTTATTTTAAATGGGGTCAAAAGAGTTGTTTCCATTAAATCAGCATCTAAGAGTACTGGAAGCTTTTGCTCAAGCTGCATAGACATGAAATAATGATAGATCGTTTGCTCTGATTTTTCCTGATAAAAATGATCATTTAAGCCCGCTCCACAATAAGAACGAAGGGATTGGTGCCAGGATTGGAATAAGAAATTCCAAAAAGGCTGTAGATAAAGTAGATCATTGCTATCTTCGATTAGACTTAAATACAATATCATTTTAGAAAGATGGCGAGTAGATCCCCAGGCTTTATTGACACCTTGAGAAAACACTTTTTCAAATCCCTGATCCCCTATTTCTTGCCAGTTGTGACGATTCAATAATTTTCCATAAGCTTTCAGTAAGCAAAAAACTTGTACTGAGAGCAAATAAGAAAAAGTTTGATTCTTTGTCACTTCTACAAGACAAGCAACCCCTTTTTCAAGAATTTCGCTTAATTTTGCTTTTAGCTCTTTAGAAAAAATCTGATGGAAATCTTTATAAATCCAATACAGTGGGAGTAAAATGTCTACAATTTCAAATTTGCGATCACAAAAAGGGTATTGATGAAGATACCTTGGAAAATTGCCTTTGTTTTCATTTTCATCGATTTGAAAATGAAAAAGTCGTTTGAGCAAGTCTAGACCTTCCTCAATTTGAGGCCTTTGTTTGGTCTTAAGTAAAATCAGCGCATATAAGAAGTTGTGATAAAAGGGTGCAGATTCTGCTCTCTCAAAGGGACGTTTTTCATAAGACATTTGGATTAATTGAGTATCCAGGCTTAAGAATTTTTGAGCCACTTCAATTAATTCATTCGATGGTTTCTTTAACTCAAGCATGATTTCCTTCAATTTGTTTAATAGCGAGTTCCAAAGCAGCTATAATTCCCATCTTCTCGACGGAGGGGGCAATGATCGTCGCTTGATCTAAAAGAACACTGGGCGATCCACTCATTGCAATTTTAATATCTGCTATTTGGAGCAGAGTTTCATCATTATTATCATTACCAGCACTAATAATGGGGCTTGGGAGGGTCGTTTTACCTAGAATCTCTAAAACAGCCTTCCCTTTATCCACGTCTTTACGCATGACTTGTAAAATACTAAAATTGGGATTGACACTATCTTGGACCAAATGCACTTTTACAGAGGGTACTTTATTCAAAATAGGGGCAATTTTCTGAAGAGACTCTCGCTGACCATAAATTTTGCCATAAGGTACAGTGGTAACTTGTAAATCATGAAAAGAATCTATCGCTTTCCAGGTGCCTGATAATCCTTTTAAGCTCGTCTCGACGTAATTTAAGACTTCAGAACCCAAATACTTTGGACGATAAAAAACCTCTTCACCCTGATCATAACCTGTAAAAAGGATAAAATCGTGCCCCTCTTTCTTGATCAACTTTTCTAAATTATAAAAAACTTCGATAGGAAGATACTTTTTAAAAAGCATCTTTTTTTGAGGCATCTCAAAGCTACTCGCGCCATTTTGCGCTATTAAATAATAACTGGCTTGAAGAGGGACAAGTGGTTTACATGCTAAAGAAAAAGTTCTTCCTGTCACAAAGACAAGATGCCAATTCTCATTGTATAGTTTCTCTAAATAGAGCAAAACATCCTGAGGTATCGTTAAAATATCAGCTGTGATGGTTCCGTCTATATCAAGACAAATCCACCCTTTTTTTCCCTTTTGAAGCATCTGTGTAAAAAATCAATATATAAAAAACTTATTGCTGACTATGATAGCTTTTTTCAGATTTTTTTACTCTATTTGTTTGTTATGAGATTGTCATATAAAATATTTAATTTACCTTTTTATGTCTTAACTTTTGCCCTTTTGTCCTTTTCTTATTCTAACCTTTATTCCCAAGCTTCTACCCCTTCTTCTATAACTCAAGAAGTTGTTAGTGAAATAGTTGAGGAATCCTCTGATGAAGATCCTTTATTTTTAGGGGAAGGCTCTTTACGCACAATGAGCTATTGGAAAGAGTTTTCTAGAATGATGATGGTTTTGGGCTGCATTTTGGGAGTGGTTCTCATCCTAGCTTGGCTTTTGAGAACTTTACTAAATAAACGGATCAAAATTGCCAACGAAAGCAATCTGATAAAAATACTCGAGAGAAGAAATCTTTCTCAAAAATCGATGATTTATCTCGTCGAAGTACATGGCCATCAATTCTTAATCGGAGATTCCGCAGCTGGAGGGGTTGAATACTTAACAGAATGCACAGCAGACAAATCGCTTTCAACAACTGAACCAGAAAGCAAAGCTTCAAAAGCCTCTTTCATGGAAATTTTACAGCGCAAACTTTCAGAAAAAAAACCTAATCTCCTAAAATTAAAAAAATGATATTAAAGATTAGATTATTACTTTTGTTTTTAGGTCTCGCTCTATTTTCCTCGTGCATTTATAAAATGCCCACAGAAGATAGTTACAGCTTAATTCCAAAAACTAATAATCCTGTTTTTATTGGTGAAAAAGATCATAAAGCAATGCCTAACCAAGCAACTTTTTAAGACAAAATGGCTAGAAAATTTATTTATTATGATACTGAAACGACAGGTATCAATTTTGAAAATGATTGCATTATTGAACTAGCCGCCTATGACCCTCTCGAAAATCGCACCTTTGAAGAACTCATCAATCCTCAAATGCCCATTCCTGCAGAAGCTACAGCTATTCATAATATTACTAACGAAATGGTTGCAGATAAACCAAACTTCAAAATAATTGCTGAAAAGTTTATTGATTTTTGTGAAGGTGAAGTTATTTTAATTGCCCATAATAACGATCGTTTTGACCTTCCCTTTTTAGAAAAGGAATTTCAAAAGAGTGGGCTCACCCTCCCTTCTTGGAGTTTTTTAGATAGCCTTAAATGGGCACGCAGGTACAGGCCGGACCTTCCTAAACACAGTCTCCAACACTTAAGAGAAACTTACGGCTTTGCAGAAAACAATGCCCACAGAGCTTTAGATGACGTGATTACACTTCAAAGAGTTTTTGAAGCGATGATTGATGATTTATCCCCTGAAACAGTGTTTGAATTGTTGAATCAAGAAAGAGTCATTCAAATCATGCCTTTTGGTAAATATCGCGGAAAACCTCTTGAGCTCGTTCCCAGCGACTACATTCAATGGCTTTTTAAAAATGGCGCTTTGAATAAGAAAGAAAATGAATCTTTAAAAATGAGCTTTGAAAAGCTCGGTCTAATTACTTCCAATAAATAATCTAATCTAGAATTTAGCAGCGAGAAAGGGGCGACACCATAAACGGATGGGCGCATAATTTTGAGCCGTGAATCATGAGCTGGCCGTGATCATAAAGGTAGGGTTCAGCTAGCGCCTTTTGCGTAAATAGATCTGGAGAAAAGTAAAAATAAATGTTCTCGATAGGAAACGGGAAATGATCCAGAATTTGCTCAAGAGATGGGATCTTGCTTGCGATCTCACATCCAATAACTTGAACAGCGATCTTTAGCCCACTGAAGGGCTTCTCTGATAAGCTCTGAAGCAAAACCTCTATTTTTTTGATCCCAGGAAAGGATTCTTCGAGTAGGTGGATATATGATTTGGTTTCAAATTGCTTCACAAGTTTGATTGGATTTTTAGATTAAAAACTATTCAGTCGTTGCTAGTGCAACTTCTTTGGTTTCTGTCTGTTCTTTTCTAAACATCATATCCCACATATTTCTAAAACCTATGCAATTTTGATAAAGTTCATCGCGAGGCCCTTCTGCAATAATCGAACCGTGTTCCATATAAATGATTTTATCTGCATCTTCAATGGTAGATAACCTGTGAGCGATGATGATTTGAGTAATTTCCCCTTTTAAGCTTGTAATCGCTTGCTTAATCTTATTTTCACTAATGGAGTCTAAAGAGGAAGTAGCTTCATCCATAATTAAAATAGGTGCTTTTTTAACCAGCGCTCTGGCAATGGCTAACCGTTGCTGTTGACCACCTGATAAACTCTTGCCCATTTCAGCAAGGAGAGTGCTGTATTTTTGAGGTAAGCATTGAATAAATTCATCGGCATGAGCTCTTTTTGCTGCTTGATAAACTTCTTCATGTGAAAAATTCCTTCCATAACAAATGTTATTTTCAATGGTATCATAAAAAAGGAATGGTTTTTGCATGACAGTTGAAATTTTTTCACGAATAGATTTTTGCTTATAGTCTGTGACAGGGATACCATCGATTAAGATGCGTCCTTTATTGACATCGTAAAGCCTAGGCAGTAGCTGGACAATGGTAGACTTTCCTGCACCTGTTGGACCTACAAGAGCCACAGTCTCCCCTTTTTTTACAGTAAAGCTAAGATCTTTAAGCACCCACTGATCTTCGTATTTAAACCAAATATTTTCGAATTTAATTTCATCTTTAAAGTCTTCAAAGTCATGGGCATTGGGTTTATCTTTAATATCTGGCTGAATTTCTAAAACGCTAAACATTCTTTCAGCAGCGACTAACCCTTTTTGAATGTTAACATTTTCTTCCCCAAATTTTTTAATTGGGTCATAGAAAAGGTGTAAAAGACCCACATAGACGACAAGGTCAGATACATGCATTTTAACATAGTAAAGACCATAGATAAGAATGCAAGCTAGGAAAAAAGTTCCCATCATATGCAGAATGGGTTTTGCTATATAGCTGTAGAGAGACATCTTCTGCTCAATGACAGTCATTTTATCATTTGTCTCAACATACTTTTTACCTGCAAACTTTTCCATATTGAAAAGTTTAATAGTTTGAATTCCAGCGAGGTAATCTACAAGTAGTTGCGCAAAGGTTTCTGCAAGGCCTTGCATTTTCCGTTGCGATTTTTTTGACTTACGTGCCAAGTAATAGATTGGAAGAGCCATGAGAGGTAAGCCGACAAAAATAACTAATGAGAGTTCCACCGAAATCATAAAAAGACCAAACAAGCAGCTACCGATGACAAAGGGCACTTGAATGTAGTTAGTCAAAATAGCAATAATGGCACCAGAAACAACTCCAGCATCCCCGCTCACTCTCACTGAAAGACTGCCAATATTATGCTTTTGAAAAAAGCTCATTGGGAGCGTTTGAAGGTGATCAAAGTATTTTTCTCTCAGGGCTTTACTGATTCTAATCCCTACAAGAGTTGAAAAATAGCGACTAAGAAAAGTACAAGTTACTTTAAAGAGTCCAACCAACGCTAAAATAACGAGTAATAAGATAACATTGTTTGAAAGATTAAACTTATCTTTTCCCAAAATCATTAGTTTAGTCAAGACATTACGACCATGCGTGCGGTGCATATAATCAGAAGCATCTTCTTTGGTAATAAAGCCTTTTTGCTCTTTATCGATTTCAGGCCATTTGTTTTGAACATCTTGCAAGGAAATTTTATCTGAAACGCTGCGATTGGCACGAACTTGTTTGCGAAGGACTTCTTTTTTTTGCGTCAACTTTTCTTGAACAGTACTGGGGTTTTGTTCTATCTGCTTTTCAATCGTTCGTCGAGGAGAAAAGAGCGCAAAAAAATCAGGCCCATTATTGGTTAATAGACCCATTGAATACATCTCCATCATTGCTGAGATTTGCATGAACCAGGAGAAAATGATTGTAAAAAAAAGTAAAATTAAATGCCGTTTATTCTCTAATGCTAGTTTGGCAAGCTTCTTCATGCTTTAGGGAGTGCTCCTCTTTATGGGCAACGCGACCAATTTTTCTGTATTTACAATACCTTAGTTCAAGTAACATATCAGAGGAAACATTTTTAAGTCTCTTTAATTCTTCAATAATAAATTTTGAAACACTCTCATAAACAACTTTAGGATTATGATGAGCCCCTCCTAAAGGTTCTTTGATGATAGAATCAATAATATTTAATTCGATTAAGTTTTCAGCATTCATTTTTAATTTTGAAGCGGCCTCTGAATTTTTCTGAGCATCCTTCCATAAAATAGAGGCGCATCCTTCTGGAGAAATAACAGAATAATATGCATGTTCAAGCATGCACACAACATCTCCCACAGCCATAGCAAGAGCTCCACCTGAGCACCCCTCTCCAATAATCAGGACAATGATAGGTGTTTTGATTTGTGTCATTTGATAAATATTTTCTGCGATGACAAGTCCTTGCCCTCTTTCTTCGGCAGCAAGTCCGCAAAATGCACCTGGGGTATCAATCAAGGAGACAATTGGAAGGTTAAATTTTTCAGCTAACTTCATTAATCTGAGAGCTTTTCGAAAGCCTTCAGGATGGACCATCCCAAAATTTCGATAAATACGGCTGTCTGTATCATGCCCTTTTTCTTGACCAATAAGCATCACCTTTTTGCCATCAATCGTTGCAAGTCCTCCAATAACAGCGTGGTCGTCTCCAAAGTGGCGATCTCCATAAAGCTCTACAAAGTCTTCGCAAATGTTTTTCACATAATCAATCGTGTGTGGGCGTTGAGGGTGACGACAAATGGCAACTCTTTCCCAAGGAGTCAATTCAGCGTAAACTTTCTTTTTCAAAAGCTCTAGCTTCTTTTCAAGTTTGTGTAACTCATCTTCAGACCATAGACTATGCTTGGCTTGGCTTTGATTCTTCAATTGGAGAATCATTTTTTCATAATCTTTAATCTGCCTTTCATGGGGCAATGTAGTCATCTGACACCTCAATGGGGTTAGTCAATTTTTTTTTCTTGTCCAGGAAGTTTTGCTTCATGAAAATGTTTTACAAGCTCTACAGTTGTAGGCCTTGAAACAATAATCGCAAAAAGCTCTTCCATTTCATCTTTTTTTATGCGGATGCAACCATCACTTTCAAACTTACCAATTCCTGAAATATCTTCATGATATTCCCCTGTTGTAGCATTTTTAAGAAGGGGTGCTCCGTGGAGTCCAAATCCTTTAGCTGGCGCCGAGCAATTCTCAATTTCTTCTCCAAAAGGAATCCATCTTGTTCCAAATACTTGAATCATTTCGACTTTTTCATTATTGAAGTAGCCTGTCATACCTGGTTTGTAGACCGCGATCTTTTCTCCCAAATTATACTTTCCAATTGGAGTGAGGGAGCCTGAAGCTTTTTTTTCATCTAAACGTCCTAATTCCACTGCATATGTTTTAATCAACGTTCTTTCACCCAGATCGTCATCCACGACATAAAACCACATTTTACAAAGAGAAATATCGATTAAAAGGTAAAAATGAAAATTTTTATCGGTTCGAAGAACATTAAAAGTATCTCCATTTTTAACGTCTTGAGTGAAATAGTCTGCCTTCTTGTTCAAGCTTCGAGCTATAAAGTGCTTAGATGTTTTGTAGTGGGTCGCATAATCTGAAACCCAAGCAAATTTATCCTTAAGCCAAGGTACCTTTCTAGAATAAGAAATTGTTTCCACCACGGGCAGCTTAATAGCAGATGGGTCAAAAAAGCTATCTATGTAGTTGGCCTCAGGCAAATAATCGGGTTGAAGATGAGATGTGACGCTAGCAGACTTTTCTTTTTTGGAGTTTTTTGAAGAACTCTTTGATTCTACCTGTGGTTGAATCTTTTGAGGAACCTGAGCGGTTATTTTTGCTTCGTCATTTTTAAATTCAATTTCTTGAATAGCGACTGAACTTGCAGGAATTGCATTTTTTTCCTTTCCTTTTTTAGCCCAACCCATCACCCCAATGATAACAAATAAGCCAAGTGTTGAGAGTAGAAAGAATCTTGGTAAAGACATATGTCCCTCGTTTAATTAAATATTATCTACTAGATTTAGGTTTAATTTCAAGCAAGTTATTCATTAATAAGTCACTAAAAAACAAACATTTACCTATTGTTTACTGATATTTTCCAATAAAAATTTCCTATTTTCTCACTCAAAGAGTAGGCCAAGAGAAAATTGGCTCCCCAAAAGCTACTTTCCCCTTCTAAAGGGATAATTTTCATGTCTATATCCTCTGAAGAAGGCTCTATCGTGAGTATTTTTGATGGGCTCAAAAAAGTTATATTAGATGCTTTTCCATTAAACTGCTCTAGAGAATGCGATAAAAACTTTTTTTGACCTTTAATGAGGCATTGAGGCGCTATTAAGTAAAAAGTAAAATAAAGATTTGAGCATGCTGTAATGGGCTGAACATTGATTTGTAAATTTCCTTCTTGAAATTGGATCTTTGTTTTTAACCAACTAGAAACATGCTGCCAATTTTTAAAATAATTATTTTGCCCAGTACTTGGAAGCCCAACAATGCCTTGAACACAAAATTGATGTTCATTTTGATAATTTTGATAGATATCTTCTTTACTTAATGTCGCTATCGAACCAAAAAATCTTCCATCTCCAAGATGGCCAAGCTGCGGACCAAATCCAGCTATTTCCAAATCTTCGAGCTTAAGATTACCCATCGACGTATTACACCCAGATAGAGTCGTCACTAAATTAAAATTTTTTTTCCTTACTCCCATTAATGGAAGCTCTTTGCAATAAAGGGCCGCGTCGAAACTTGGCTCAACAGGGGTTAATTGTTGAGGAAACAGCTGATCTGTTAAGCGTAAGATTAATAAAATATCGAGAGGCACTCCCTTTAAATATTTACTTTTTTGTTCGAGTAAATAAGTAAATTGTTTCTTAGCTACAAAAGCTATCTCGGTATCTTCTAATGCAAGCGAAGCTAAATATAAAAAGCAAGCTTGCCTTGCAATAAGCTCATAGTAGTTACAATGTTGGTAGTTTGAAAAAAGGCTTCTAAAAGGCAAAAAGTCATTCCCTAACATGTTCAAATGCCATTTAGCAGCAGCATAGCCTTGTTGCATAAGCTTTGGCTGACCACTCATTTTCCCCATCAGCAATACAAGGGTAGCAAACTCTGCATGAAAATGAATAAAAGGATATTTCAATAAATTCCAATAATTGTGTTTGCTCAAAGAAAAAATGCCATTTTGAAATTGCTGAAAGTGCAATGGTCTCGGATAGTCTATTTTTAATAAGTGAGCGATAAAAGAAAGATAGATAGTCTCTAGCTGCATCTCATGGACATGTTGAGCAGCAAGTTCGTTAAAGCGCTTTTTCACAGCCTCTAATTGAGAATCTGTTAATTTGTGCCAATAGGCTAATAAGGTGACTTTTAATAGCTCTCGAAGATTTTCAAGGCGCTCATATAAATTGTCAGAAGTGTGCTCCTCAAAGCGAAACTCATGAGGGCTTATTTTTCGTTTTAGCAAAAAAGCCAAAACTTTTTGATCAGAAGATGTCGGCTCTTTTTTTACATCTGAAAAAGAATTACAAATTTGATCGACAAATTGACCATGCATGCTGTCATTTTTTGGTTGTAATCAATAAAGCTATGGCAGCTCTTTAGTTATAAAGACTAACGGGCTGCCTCAGCAGGGTATTGATAAAAGCAAACGCTTTTATCAACCTTGTCCTTCAAGATCATCTATTTCAATGACGTGTTTCATTTTTTTGCCTGGAGTAAACTTTACAGCTCGTCTCGCAGGTATGACAATAGGAACCGATGCATTCTTAGGGTTGCGGCCTATTTTCTGCCGTCTTTCAACAACTTCAAATACACCGAAATCTCTGAACTCTAGGCGATCACCATCAGCTAGACGCTCAGTCATCTTATCCAAGAATGCTTGGATTACACTTCTCACATCGTTGGGATGAATTCCCTTCTCTTGTGAGATACTATTAATCAAGTTTTTTTTCGTTATGGTCTTTTTTTTGTTACTAGCCATCGTGGTCATATCCCTCGAGACTCCCTCTAGTTAATGATAAAAGTAGTTAATATTTAAAAGTTTTATGATTCTCCTAAACTCTTAGCATTTCAATCAAGTATTTTATTCTGCAATTTAACAGATATGCTTTAATGAAAAGATTTCGGCTCATCATAAACAATTTTAGTTTCGTTACAAGACTTTTTTTTTTATTTCTCAATAAAAATTACAATTTTTTTCTTTTTGCCAATGGCAAGGAGCAAGCATTCATCTTCAATTAGATGCTGTTTTTCTAAAATCAATTTTTCATCATCTACCCGATCATTATTAAGATAGAGTCCCCCATTTTGAATGAGACGTCTAACTTCTCCTTTACTCGGTAAAAGATTCGTGTGGATGATCAAATCTACAAGTTTTTGATCGATGATTTGATCCCTTGAAACTTTTACATGGGGTAACTCATCGGCCAGTTTTTTCAATGTTTTTAAATCAAGAGCCGTTTCTGCCCCTGGACGCATACTTTCAGTTATCTTTAGAGCCATACTCAGCTCTTCTTTTCCGTGTACTAATTCTGTCACTTCTCGTGCTAAAATTTTTTGAGCGCTATTTACCTGATAGCCTGGTTGAATCATCGAAGCCTCAATAGCCTTAATTTCACTAAGATCTAAATAAGTCAGCATTTTTAAAAGCTTAATGACGTCTTGGTCGGAGATTCGATATAAATGCTGATAAAAGTCATAAGGCGAGAGTTTTTCACTCGAAAGCCAGATAGCTCCTGATTCAGATTTCCCAAATTTCTTACCGTCACTTTTGGTTAACAATGGAAAAGTTAAGCCATAAACTTCTTTCTGACATATTTTTCGAACCAGACTAATTCCTGCAGTGATATTTGTCCATTGATCACTTCCCCCTAGCTGCAAAACGACCTCTTCTTTTTGATAAAGATGCAAAAAGTCATAAGCTTGTAACAAGGGGTAGCTAAATTCTTTAAAGCTCATCCCCTCTTGAGTTTCTAAGCGTTCTTTCACTGTTTCACGCGCTAGAAGAGTGCTAATTCTAAAATGTTGTGCAATATCTCTTAAAAAATCGAGATAACTCAAATTTTTATGCCAGTCGTAATTATTGAGTAATAAAACAGGATTTTGCGGATTAAATTTGAGAATACGCTGCAAATCTTTTTTAATTCCTTTCAGATTATGCTCTAACTCTTCTGGACCAAGATAAGCTCTCTCGCTATTTTTTCCAGTTGGATCACCAATAAACCCTGTAGCGCCCCCTGCTAGAGCAATCGGTTTGTGACCATACTTTTGAAACCAACCAAGGGCAATAACCCCAACTAAGTTGCCTAAATGCAAGCTGTCAGCAGTAGGATCAAACCCGATATAGACACTAATCTTTTTTTGACAAATTTGTTTAATTTCATCGGAAGTTGTGTTATCAATAAAGCCGCGCGCTTGCAAAACTTCGATTAGATTTGAATGCATTAGATTCCTAAAAATTCTTCTTTTAACACAATGTTACAAAACAAGTTAGGAGTTTATCAACTTAAATAGTAAAAAAAAATATTTTTTTCGAAAATTCTCTTATTTAAAAAAACATTCTTATATGCTATATAGTCGCTCACTAAATTCGTTGCGGAGAAAAGAATAATGAACCAACCCATAACCCATTCACACGAAAACTCTTTACCTCTCATTACTTTTACAGAGAAAAAGCAGCAGCGTTTAAAAGAGAAAGTTTACGCTACTATAGAGCCTAAAACACAAAAGATTTTAGACAAATTAAAAAAGCGACTGAATCATTTAGACCAGCAAATTACCGATGATCGCTTAGAAGACTCTCGTTCAAAAATAAAATATTGGCTTAATAGACATATTGCTCAAAGAGTGCCTATTGAGAAAGGAGAAAACCCTTTATTTAGTGAAGGTCGAAGTGCAGCCAGAATGAGCCGTCGCATCGAAGAATTAAAAGAACGTTTAAGAAACGATCTTTACTCCCCCTCTGCCACCAGTCATGACCTCAAAGGCCGCATTAGCAAAACATCATGAATACAAAGCTTAAAGTTCATATTATCCCTATTTTAAAGGATAATTATGCTTATGTTTTATCAGATCCAGCCTCTTCTGACTGCATTGTTATAGACCCTGGCGAGGCTGCTCCTATTCAGCAATATGCCGATCAGCACTCTCTTCAAATCAAACAAATTTGGATTACACACTTTCACAACGACCATATTGCCGGTCTTAAAGAGCTAAAGGAAAAAAATCACTGTAAAGTTTTTGGACCCGCTAAAGAACAAGAAAAGATAGGCTATATTGATCAAACAGTCTCTGATCTTGACTTGCTTCATTTTCATCATCACCCTTTTAAAGTTTTAGAGCTCCCTGGACATACACTAGGACATGTAGGTTATTGGCTGTTTAATGAAAAATACTTTTTTTCAGGCGATACTCTTTTTAGCCTCGGATGCGGTTATCTCTTTGAAGGAGAACCTAAAGAAATGTGGAACTCATTATGCAAGATTCGCTCTCTTCCAGAAGATACGCTTATTTTTGCAGGGCATGAGTATACTCAAGCAAATGCTAAGTTTGCCCTTTCAATTGACCCAGCCAATACCCATCTTCAAGACTATGCAAAGCTCGTGGACCAAAAAAGGGCAGCTCATGAGCCCACCATGCCTATGATCCTTAAGACTGAAATGTTCACGAACCCTTTTTTAAGGGCCGATTTACCCTATTGGAAAGAACGTTTTGACATGCTAGAGGCCACAGATCTAGAAATCTTTCAAAAAATTCGAGAAATGAAGAATAAGTTTAAGAAAGAAACTTCCGCATTATAAGAAATTTATGACGATTGAAGATTTTAAAGTTGTTCATCATTAAAGGATTCAGCAGCTTCTTCTGAAGAAATCCAACGCTCTTCACGAACTAAAGTATCCACTTGAATTTCAATAAGCTTTTCATCGACATATTTAACAGGTCTAGATTGAATCGCTGTATAATGAAATCCTTGAAACTCAATGTCATTTTTCTTACAAAAAGCTTCTACAGATTCCAAGTTATCTTTTCGATCATCTATAAAAATAATTCTTTGAGGTTTGTAAGTTAAACATTTTAAAGCCTCTTCTAAAACTTTTCCTTTTTCAAGTTCTGCAGCAAAAATCACCCCTTTTTTAATGCTTAAAGGGTGCTTTTGAGCGCTTTGTAAGTTTTTAAGAAGAATATCCGCTTTAAAAGGAGAGGAATGGTTAAAGCTAATTCCCAAGCCATCTAACTCAGAAATTCTCCAATCTTCCATTTGTTCTATCTCACCCATGCGACCTGTTGCCGTATGAGTTAAAGCAATGGTTTGAATATTTTTTTGATTGAGCAAATCTAAAAGGTCATAGATTTTTTGGTCGATTATTTCTACTTCGCGTGTTAGCAGCACAATACTAAATAAATGTGCATATTCTTCGAGAGAAATATTCTCTACGAATTGACTGCAAACCTTATCAAATTTAGCTTTATTGGCCTGTTGTAGAACAGGATCTTTGCAGGTAATTAGCACATCATCAACATCAAAAATAACCAATGTGTCGTTTTGAATATCTACTAAAGCCTCTTCAAAAACACTTAAATTAGGGGCCGTTATAATCTCTGCCTGCAAGGCAAAACTGATAGCTAAAAAAATAATTAATAATTTGCTTTTCATAACTTTCCTTCTATCAAGAAAGGCATTTTAGGTGAATATGAAATAAAAAGAAAAACAAATCCCTTATAGTTGCCTATAAGGGATTTTACATCCGTCGTCTGAGCTAGGGATTAATAACCCATCCCCCCTGGCATAGCAGGCGCTGCAGGCTCATTTTCTTTTGGAAGGTCCACAATAGTAGCTTCTGTAGTCAATAGCATACCTGCAATAGAGGCAGCATTTTCTAGAGCACATCTAGCAACCTTCATCGGGTCTAAGATCCCCTCTTTCAGCATGTTTACATACTGATCGGTTAAGGCATTATACCCTTCATTAGTAGAAAGTTCTTTAACGCGTTGAAGAACAATCACACCTTCTTTACCTGCATTTTCGGCAATCTGCTTTAATGGATAAGCCAAGGCATGAGCGATAATCATCGCTCCAGTACGCTGATCCCCTTCTAACTTCTTAGACATCTCTTCAACAGGCTTAATACAGCGAATATAAGCAGTTCCTCCTCCTGGAAGGATTCCCTCCTCAACAGCTGCGGCTGTTGCATGCTGAGCATCGTCCACTCTATCTTTCTTTTCTTTCATTTCGATTTCAGTGGCTGCTCCAACTCGAATCACAGCAACACCCCCTGCAAGTTTTGCAAGACGTTCCTGTAATTTTTCTTTATCGTAATCTGAAGTAGACTCTTCAATTTGTTTTTTAATTTGATTAATACGACCTTGAACTTGCTCTTTATTGCCAGCACCTTCAACAATCGTAGTTTCTTCTTTTTTCACAACTACTTTTTTAGCTCTTCCAAGCATATCGAGAGTGACGTTTTCAAGCTTCATGCCTAAATCTTCACTGATTAATTGACCACCTGTTAAGGCAGCAATATCATCTAAAATAGCTTTTCTGCGATCTCCAAATCCTGGGGCTTTAACAGCGCAAACTTTTAAGCCAGCACGGATACGGTTAACTACAAGCGTTGCAAGAGCTTCTCCCTCGACATCTTCTGCAATAATTAAAAGAGGTCTAGAGGTCTCAACAACAGCCTGAAGTAGAGGAAGAAAATCTTTCATTGCTGAAATTTTCTTTTCGAAAATTAAGATATAGGTATCTTCTAAAACGGCTTCTTGATTTTCAGGATTTGTTGCAAAGTAAGCAGAGAGATATCCCCTATCAAAGTTCATCCCTTTAACAACATCAAGTGTCGTTTCAAAGCCTTTAGCTTCTTCGATAGTAACTGTGCCATCACGACCTACTTTTTCCATCGCATCTGCAATCATTTGACCAATTTCACTGTCATTGTTTGCTGAAATGGTGGCGACTTGAACAATTTCCTTTTGATCTTTAACAGGAGAGCAAATCTTTCGAAGCTCTTCAACAGTCTTTTTTACAGCCGCATCAATTCCCCTTTTAAGATCCATGGGATTTGCACCTGCCGCAATATTTTTGAGTCCTTCAGTGTAAATAGCTTCAGCAAGAACTGTCGCCGTTGTTGTACCATCTCCAGCTTTATCGGCTGTTTTGCTAGCAACTTCTTTGACCATTTGAGCGCCCATGTTCTCATGTCTATCTTCGAGTTCGATTTCTTTGGCAACTGTCACTCCATCTTTTGTAACATGTGGAGCTCCGTAAGATTTATCAATAATGACATTTCTTCCCTTAGGACCTAAAGTCACTTTCACTGCAGCAGCTAAAGTTTGGACTCCTTCTAGAATCTTCTTTCTTGCTTGCTCTCTATATTTAATATCTTTTGCAGCCATTTGCTACTCCTTATCTTTTTAAACTTTATTATTCTACAACAACAGCAATGATGTCATCGGCTCTAAGAATGCAGTATTCTTCTCCATCAAGATCAATTTGCTGACCTGCATATTTATCCATTAAAACAGTTTCACCTACTTTGACGGGCATTGGAATTAAGTTATTGTCTTTGTCTTTTAGACCAGGGCCCACAGCAATCACAGTGGCTGTTTCTTGCTGCTTTTTAGCTGAGTCTGGAAGTATAATCCCACCAATTGCCGCATTTTTAGCTTCTGTTCGTTTAACTAAAACACGATTTGAAAGAGGTTTAATTTTCACACCTTGCTTTACTGACATGTCGCTGTCTCCTTGTTAAGGTTATAATTTTTAAGTTGATATTTGTTTGCCAATTAATGAAGCATCATTATAGTTTAACTTTCAAATTTTAGCAACACCAAAAATAGCAATTGGTGTTTTTGACTGCTAAATTGAGTTTTAGATCACTTAGCCTTAGAAATGAAAGTTTTATGAAAGACATACTATCAAGAAATAATTTGCATGCGCAAGACCAATGGGACTTAAGCTCCATTTTCAAGTCAGAAAAAGAGTTTGAAGAAGCTCTCAATCTATTTTTAAACCAACCTGCCGATCAGCGCTGGAAGCAATTTTTAAAAAATCGTGGCCAGTGGACTAAAACTTCTAAGCAAGTCAAAGAATTGCTTGATCTTTGCAATAACCTTGATGAGCGTCTGTCTAAGCTCTATACCTATGTCTTTTTAAAACATGACGAAGACCTTAATAATGATATCTGGAAAGCTTTTTCTCAAAAAATTTCTTTTCTTTATCAAGACTTCGCTCAAAATTCAGCTTGGATAGAGCCTGAGCTTCTATCGTTAGATGAAAACCAATTTAAAACTTTTCTTGAAAGCTCTGATCTCAAAGAATACCATTTTTACTTCCAAACACTTTTAAATAGAAAAGCATACACCCTTTCCTCTGACAAAGAAGAGCTAATTGCTTTAACAGCCCTGCCGATGGCTACGGCTCAAAAAACATTCAGCCTTCTTAACAATGTAGACTTAGTTTTTGATTCAGCGAAAGATTCTGAAGGTAAAGAGCATAAGCTGACCCACGGGACTTATGGTTTATTTCAGCGAAGCCCCGATCGGACGCTACGAAAAAATGCTTTCCTAAATATACATAGTCATTTTTTTAAATTCCAAAATACCCTTGCTGAACTCTTAATGGGCCATGTTCAACAGCATATTTTTGAAGTGAGAGCCAGAGGTTATCAAAATTCCTTGATGGCAGCTTTGCATCCTAAAAATATTGCAACTGATGTTTATCACAATTTGATTAAAACAGTGCGGGCCAATATTCAACCAATGCATGACTATATTGCAGTTCGCCGCGATCTGCTTGGGCTGGATGAAATCCATACGTATGATTTACAACTGCCTCCCCTTCAAACTCAACCAGCAAAAGTCGACTATGAGCAAGCTGTTGAATGGATTATTGAGTCTGTGTCTCCTTTAGGATCTGAATACCAAGAAACTCTTGCTAAAGGACTTAAAAGCCAGCGATGGGTTGATCGCTACGAAAATCTCAATAAGCGCTCTGGAGCCTATTCTTCTGGCTGCTATGGAAGCCACCCTTATATTCTGATGAATTACAAAGGGACTATTAATGATGTCTTCACCTTAGCCCATGAAGCGGGCCATAGCATGCACACCTACTTAAGTAATGAAAATCAACCTTATTGCTATGCTAGATATCCTATTTTTGTGGCAGAAGTAGCTTCAACTTTCAACGAATCCCTTTTGATGCATTACCTCTTGCAAAAAGACTCTAGTGAGGAAACTCAACTAATGCTCCTTCATGAGCGTATTGAAGAATTAAGAGGCACTTTATTTAGACAAACTATGTTTGCCGAATTTGAATGGTTTATACATCATAGTTTAGAGCAAGATAAACCTCTCACTGCTTCAATGATCAATGAATATTATTTTCAACTCAATCGCGACTACTATGGACCTCATATGCAACTAGACAAAGAAGTTGCAATTGAATGGGCTAGAATACCCCATTTTTATTCTAATTTCTATGTTTATCAATATGCTACAGGAATTTCTGCAGCGTTAACATTAGCAAAGAAAGTGCTGGCAAAAGAACCCAACGCAAAAGAGTCTTATTTAAAATTTTTAAGTCAAGGGGGCCATTCCTATCCGATTGACTTACTAAAAATTGCTGGTATTGACATGGCCTCTAGCGCACCTATTGAAACAGCTTTAAATGTTTTCAAAGACTTAGTTAAAAAGCTGAAAGGAGCTAAAACGCTCTCTCCGGGTGCAAGAAATTAAGAGCTATAAAGTCCTTTTTTAATGAATAGAGAGAAATCTTCTACTTATCGTTAAAAGTTCTTCACTAATATTTCAGAATCATATTACACGGTCAAATGAGTATCATAGTTTTAGAAAGGTTACGATTTTGATCGGTGTTTGGTTTTTTAGCGCTACGCTCATCTGTGGGATTGTTATATCTCAAATTATAGACCTTAGTGCTTTTAAAGATTGGATCCTCTTTTTCACAGAGATCCTTCTTGCATATATTATGATGAAGGTAGGCCTTGAATTTATCATTCAAAAAGAAAAATGGAAAAGGTACATTATCGACTATTTCGCTGCATCTTTAGCAGCAGGAGTACCTTGGATCTTGTGCTTCTTCTACTTTCTTATCTTTGGAGAATGCTCTTGGAGAGAAGATCTGCTACTAGCAAGGTTTGCAGCACCTACTGCAACAGGGGTTCTTTTTACTTTACTGGGACTCGCAGGCCTGACCATGACTTGGATGTTTAAAAAGATTCAAGTCCTTGTCATCTTAGATGACTTGGATACGATTCTTTTTTTAATTCCGATTCAATTTATACTATCCCATGGGCAAACAAGACTCATTTTTGTAGCCATAGGGATGATCATTTTACTTATTTTAGGTTGGCGTTATATGCATAGGCTCAAATGGCCTTCTAGTCAACCTTGGCTTTTATGCTATGCAATCGCGATCGCAGTTATCATTCAGGTATTGAAAATAGGTCTTAGCATGGAGCTTGAGATTCTACTACCCTCATTTATTCTTGGCGTTGTTCTCTACCACTCTCATTCAGCAGCTCCAGTTCCTCATCAAGAACAAGTCACGCCTAAGCGAAAGAAAGATATTGGTCCAATTGTTGACAAAGGTATTAAATTACTTTTTTTATTTTTTGTGGGTCTTCTTCTACCAAAAATTACCACTGATAAACAAGCATTAAGCACGCTAATCTTACATGTACTTTTTGTCACTATACTGATGAATCTGGGAAAGCTTGTTCTCATCTTTTTTTACAGCAAAGAGGCTTCTCTACGTGAAAGAGTCGCCCTTTCTATCGGAATGATGCCTAGAGGAGAAGTAGGCGCAGGAGTCCTTACGCTGGCGCTAGCTTATGGAATTCATGATGCGATGGCGCAAGTGGCAACGCTCAGCCTAGCACTCAACTTATTTCTAACAGGTTTTTTTATTTGGATTACTTTGCGACTTTTGAAACCTGTCTTAAAAGCTGAAAAGCAATCTTGAATCATTCTTAAATCGTTCATTTCTTAAAAAATATTCTTGAATCCAGCTAGCAAATAACTTCTTTTATTGAGTATTTCATTGTAAAAAACCTTTTTTTGAGCTATCAATTTATTGTAAATTTTTGAGGTTTTTGTATGCTTCAGTGTGATCAACGTTTTTCCAAAGATAGCCAAAGCAAGTCTGACACCTCTAAATGTGAGGGTGTATTTATTGTAGAAAACGATAAAGGACTACATACAAGGCCTTCTACTGAGCTTGTTAAATGTGCTTGTAAATTCAAGGCAAAAACAAATTTGATTTTAGATGATACAGTTGTCAACGCTAAATCTATTTTAGGAATTTTGATGTTAGCAGCTTGTAAAGGGTCTAAAATCAAAATTGAAGCTCAAGGAGAAGATGCTAAAGAAGCCGTCATGGCTCTTGAAAAACTTGCAAAACAAAAGTTTCATATTAATTACTGAGTTTCAGCATCAATATAGGCTATTGTACTTTCAAGAACTTCTTTCGAACAATAAATTGGCGCGCGATGACGCAAAGCAATCAAAAGCGAGTCAGAAGGTCTGGCTTCTACTTCAATAAGATGGGTTAATTCTCCAGGCTGTTCTAAAAGAATTTTAGCAAAATAAGTCGTCTCTTTTAAATCATAAATAAGAACTCTAAGAACTTTTAAATTAAGCCCTAAAAAACTGCGATCGATAAAATCAAAAGTCTGAGGCCGCTCTGGAATTTCATTAGAAAAAAATTCTTGGGCCACTTGGCCAATGTATGGCTCCATGTAAATAGCAAACTTTTTGTTTTCACCTGCTAAAACCAGCACTGTATAAGTGCGTGTTTGCAAAATTTTAAATAATGAAAGTTCGACATAATGACTCATAAATTATCCTTCACTTCAACTCGTCCATCCAAGTAACCAATAACAACTCTTCCCGCAAGATTCCAAAAAAAACCTGTCTCTATAACGCCAGGTATTTGGAGAATTTTTTCATCTAACTTTTGTAAGTCATCTGAAAAATGGGAAATCTTTGCATCAAAAATATAATTCCCATTATCTGTTCTATATAATTGATCCCCTCTTTTACGTAGCTCGCCATCAATTTCAAGTCTTTTAAGTTTCTCAATAATAGAAAGACACCCATAAGAAGTGAGTTCTATAGGTAAAGGATATGCGCCCAGCTTTTTTACAAGTTTGCTCTCATCAATAACTACAATCATTTCTTTGGCTGCGCAGGCAATAATTTTTTCTCGAAATAAGGCTCCTCCTCCTCCCTTGATCATCTGCTTTTGATAATCAATTTCATCAGCTCCATCTACATCTATATCAAGTTGTTCTAAATGTTCTGGAGCAATAAGAGGAATTCCTCCTTGCTCTGCTTGCTTAGCAGAACTTTGCGAGGTAGCTATCGCTTCTATCTTTAATCCTTGTTTACATCGCTCAATCAATTTCTCAATAAAATAAAACGCTGTCGAACCAGTTCCAAGGCCTACTTTCATTCCATTTTGAAGAAGTTCAGCAGCTTTGTAACCCGCTGCCCGCTTTGCTTTATCATTAGACATAATACTTCTCTACAGGTTATATTTGGATTTAATCCATATGTAAAATAAACTCAATCGGAAACATGGTCGATTTATATCAGCTCATCGATTATTTGGATGATGAGTTAGAAGTATCTACAATTGATGATTTTTGTCCAAATGGACTTCAAGTTGAAGGACAAAATAAAACTGTTCAGCTAATTGCTACGGCTGTTTCTGCCAGTTTAGAAACTATTCACAAAGCGACTTTATTAAAACCCCAAGTCTTACTTGTTCACCATGGGCTTTTCTGGGACAAAGATTCTCATCGTATTCTCGGAGTAAAAAAAGAAAAAATAATGAAATTACTCCATCACGGTATTACTCTCTTAGGATATCACCTACCCTTGGATTGTCATAAAGTCTGGGGTAATAATTGGAATGCAGCTCTGGATATGGGCTGGAAAGATTTAAAGGGCTTTGGTCCGCATTGTGGAAGCGCCCAAATAGGTGTCATAGGAAATGTAGACTCCATCCCCATTGAAACTTTTCAAAAGCAGTTAGAAGAATACTACGAGCATCCAGCTCATACAGCTTTAGGCGGCCCCAAAGTCATTAAGAAAGCCGCTTTAATTTCAGGAGGAGCTCACAAAGAAATAAGAAAAGCAATTGAAGCAAAAGCAGATGCTTTTATTACAGGCTCCTTTGATGAACCCATCTGGCATATTGCTCATGAAGAAAAAATTAACTTTTTTGCCTTAGGACATTCTCATACTGAACGAGTAGGTCCACAAGCTATTGGCGCTCATCTCGCTAAAAAATTTAATCTTAAACACCAATTCATTGACATAGAAAACCCCTTTTAACATGTTTAGCTTTATTCGAACTTTAATCTCTGTCGTCATCGTAGTTGTAGCTGTTGCATGTTTTGTTGTTTGGAATTATCGAGTCACCGCAACAAGCTACATTTTATCCACTGTCTTAAACAACCCTGTGACCATTGGCGATGTTGATATTTCACTCTCCTTTTCTCGTATTAACGGTAAAAACGTGGGTATTTTAAATCCCCCTCGCTCTAGAGAAATTGTAGAACATGCGATCAAAACACGTGTCTTTGAATTGCAAACTAGTTTTTTTAATTGGTTTAAAAAAACACTTGTTATTGAAAGAGTGTATCTAGATCGAGTCAATTTTTTCGTGGATATGTATAATGTTTTGGGTACTAAAAATAATGTGAAGACGATTATTGGAAATATTCATGCTAGAATAGAAGAGCGTCATCCTTATGGCAAAAAGCATAAACAGCCTGTCATTATCCATTCAATTCTGCTTCAAGATATCCATTTTTCTTACAGAAATCCATTTTTAACCACGGGTGTCACCGAGCTACCCTCTGTCAATCAAATAGAACTCACCGATTTGGGAACGGGCCATCCAGTAAGCACTGCACAAATTGTTAGCATTATTACAACGACACTCCTAAAACATTTTGCCGATCTTTCCGGGTTTAAAAATATTGTAGAAAATTTACCTAAATTACCTGCAACCTGGTTTAAGAATATTTTCATGAAGCAGGGTTCTGCACAAGCCATCCCCTTAGAAACCTATCTAGATCTTGGCCCTTCTTCCACAGAAAAAGTATCTGGATTTTTTAAAAAAATCTTTTCCCCAGCTCGAAGACCAGAAGAAAGTGACGACCTTGAATAAGCTCTTATAAGCAAATATGCTTTCTTTCAAAAAAAGACTTTCTCTCCAATGGCCCTCAACAGACCTTTGAAAACTGTTTGCAAAATATAATATTCTTACAGTAGACTTGTGACTCTTTTTTGTTCCGGGTTAGCTCAGTGGTAGAGCAGTTGACTGTTAATCAATTGGTCGCTGGTTCGAATCCAGCATCCGGAGACCACATTGAAGGGTGCTTTTGCGCAAGCTTAAGTACCCTTTTTTATTTCATGGTGCATTTTTTAACAACATCACTATTGAAACTATCTGTGTAGGATAAGTATGAATTATAACCATAAAATACTTGTTATAGGTGCTAGCATAGCCGGACCTATGATTTGTTATTGGCTAAAAAAATATGGTTTCAATCCAACCTTAATAGAAAGAAGCGAACAATTAAGAACGGGTGGGTACGCCATAGACATTCGCGGTATTGCTGTAGATGTTGTCAAAAAAATGGGTATATATGATGATATATATGCAAAACGCACATCGGTATTGTCACAGCGCTATGTGGATGCTGATGGTCAAACTCTATCAGAGGAACACGGTGAAAAAGCTAGTTTCAGAGAAGGCAATGATGTTGAGATCGTTCGTGGTGAATTGGTTAATATTTTATTACAAGCCATTCCTGATGTGCCTTGCCATTTCCATAAAGAAATAATAAGCCTTACGCAAAAAGATCAGTCTGTCGAAGTGACTTTTAAGGATGGCCACATCGGGTGCTATGATTTGGTGATGGCGGCAGATGGGTTACACTCGTCGACTAGAAAGATGACCTTTTCAAACGAAGATTGTCAACTCTTCAATCTAGGCTCTTACATCAGCATTTTTAGTATACCAAATTATTTACATCTCAATAGAACTGAAGTCTCATTCGTAAAAGATCAAAAATTCATCGGTATTATTAGCGATAAAAATTCTGATAGAGCACTTGTACGTTTTGCATTTCGAGCCAAGAAAGTGTTAAGTGGCATCGCCAATGAAAGAGGACAAAAAAAGTGTCTTAGAGATTTATTCTATGATTTGGGATGGGAGTCGAATAAGATACTCGATCTTATGAATGACAGTGACGATTTCTATTTTGACTCCATTGCCCAGATAAAAATGGACTCATGGACTAAAGGTCGTGTCGCATTGCTGGGCGATGCCGGGTATTGTGCTTCGCCATTGTCTGGCCAGGGCACTAATTTGGCCATTGTCGGGGCTTATATCTTAGCAGGTGAACTAAGATCAGCAGAAGGTGATTATTCCGTGGCCTTTAAGCGTTATAATGAACTAATGCGTCCGCTTGTTGATGCCAGTCAAGACTTAGGTGCTTGGGTACAGGAGAGCTATCTTCCGGAAGGTGAAGCCTCGAAAGAGATCATAGAACAGCGTTCAAGTGTGATTATAGAAAAAATTAAAGCGGTGTCGAATGCTCTTTCATTACCCGATTATGTGTGAAAACATGAGCTCTTGTTAAATAATTTTTTACTAAGAAAGGTTCTATAAGTTGCAGACACCCAGTGGAAAAGATACACCAAATATGGGTGGGGCTGAACTCTAAATCTATTTGTGATGCATAAAATCCTTGTCGCCAAGGAAACAATTTTTAATTTTCTTAATTGCTCTCTTCTTCCAAAAAAACACAAGCTTTCAATCCCATCACTTATTGGCATGATCTGACTACTCATTGGAGCCGAGAAGATGCTTTTTGACAAATTCTATGGATGCGTAAAACAGAAAATCTACATTTTCTTTCTTTGCAAAACCATGACCTTCATTTTTGGCTGTTAGAAACCATACAGGTGTATGAATGCCCTTTAGAGTTTTGACGATCTGTTCACTTTCAGAATAAGGAACACGAGGATCCATCAATCCTTGGACAACAAATATTGGTTTAGTAATAGCTTTAGCGTGATTAATGGGCGCAATAGATGTTAGAAAATCGCGTACGGCAGGAATTCTTTCATCACCATAGACAGCGCGGCGTAGATCTCGCCGGCGTATTTCGGTATTTTCCAAAAAGGTGACTAAATTTGACATTCCTACAACTGATAGTGAACAAGCGATCTTCTCATTATAGCGTGTAGCCACTGCTAGAGCAGCATGGCCGCCATAACTGCCACCTGATACCATAATACGATCACCATCTAAACCAGGTTGTGCTTTCACCCAATCTAAAAGAGCATTTAAATCTTCATAAGCATCCGTTCGTTGCAAACCATTGGGTAATTGTAGAAAAGTTTTTCCATACCCTGTAGACCCTCTGATATTAGGAAACAATAAAGCAACTCCAAGTTCATCGATATAGTAGTTGTCTGACCCTAAAAATTCAGGTCTAAATTGAGCTTCAGGCCCTCCATGGATGACAATGTTCACAGGTAACTTCGCTTGATTTGCATTTAAAGGGCGATAGAGAAAACCACTAATTTGCCTTCCATCGAAAGACTCCCAGGTGACCAACTCAGGTTCCACGAAATGGTCTGTTTCCATCGAAGATGTGTTTTTCGTCAGCCGCTTCATATGACCACTACTTAGCTCTAGAGTATAAATATCATTCACTGTTTTAGCGCCGCTTAAATTGAAACGCAGGCTTTGACCATCTTTTTCCCATTTGATTTTACCGATAACACCAAGGGGTATTTCTTTAAGCACACGCCCCTCTTTGCCATTTTCTGACAAAGTTAACAGGTGGCTATAGCTGATGCCATTTTCATTGCTCACGCACACAATTTGTTTACCGCTTGGAGAAATCTTATATACATCGATATCCCAATTGATATGCTGAGTCAAATAGGTTAATTGGCCTGTTTTTAGATCCAAGTTAGCCAGCGTTTGAAATTCATAATCTTTGTCAGTAAGAAAGAAAATACTGTTTCCATCAGGACTATAACGACCTTGTGAGTAAGCAATTTGCTCTCCTTGTTTTTTAGGGGTAAGCAATGTAAGACGACATTCAACAAGGCTAAGAGACCAAAGATTACTTTCATTTGCAGAAAGATACTCTGATAATAATAGCTTCGTACCATCGGGTGACCAATCATCAATGGACCAGCTATCACCACTAGAAAATTCCCTTACTAAATATTTGGAGGCTGGATTTAGAGGATCAATGATATACACATCTTGGTCTTTACCGTTGCGCTCATTGGAGGTAAAAGCCATTTTATCACCTTTTGGAGACCAAACGCCCAGTCCATTGCGTGATTTACCGTCCGTGAGCAACGTGATGCAACCGGTATCAAAATCATAGCGATAATTTTGATATTTTTCAGTACCATTAACGTCTTTACTAAACACGCAGTATCGCCCTTCTGTCGGTTGATAAAGAGCATCTGCAATAGCATCTGAGAAAGTAGTCAAGCATTTAGGCTCACTATCAGCATCGTCTACCATATGCAACTGCATGACTTGACCTTTTTCAGGACGCATTTTGACGAGCATTTGTGCTTTTGTAGGGTGTAAATCTAAAAATCGGGTAGAACGAAAATCGGTATACTTTTGAACGCGCGTAGCAATGTCTGAAGGAATATCAGGTAATCCATCCGCTATTAAATTAACATTTGGAACTAACGCATTAGCAAAAGCAAAAGAGCTATAACCCAATAAAAAGAGAGAGAGTATGTACTTCACAAAAAAACATCCTTCTTATGAATGATTCAAGCAGCCTTAAGAGAACCTCTCTATGCTGCCAACTAGAGTGAAACTGAAATATAAAAGAATCTTTAAATAGGTCAAAGTGAATTTTTTAAATCCTTTGCTTGGGCTATTTCCAACCATTTATTAACTGGTTTTGATACAATTTCGAGCCGTTGTTTTGATTCCAAATATTTGGACATGAGTAAAAATAGTTCTATAGGAGATCGAAAACGCAATATCTTTTAGTTCATGGCGCATGGCAAGGAGGATGGTGCTGGGAATTTTTAACTGCAGAACTGCAAAAACTAGGTCATACTGTTTCATGCTTAGATCTTCCTGGGCACGGAAAGAATTCATTTCCTTTGTCAAAAGTAACATATGACCCATGGCTTTATGATCCATAGGCAAGATTCTATCATCTTCAAAGTTAAGATACAAAATGCGATTTAGATCTATTTTTCAGACAATAATTCTCGAATTGTTTGAAATAAAAAGTAAGTTTTTCCTGACCGCCTCATACCAATAGCCACCTTAATGAGGTTTTTGGCTTCAGGAAATTGATAAGCACGAGAGATACTTTTTTCAGTTAAAGAAAGTGCTGCGTGAAACTCTGCCTGCAATATCTCTAAAATCGACCCCACGCCTACTCTCCTTTATAAGGACAATAACAACACATCTCGCACTTTCATGGAAGGATAATAACAAGAAATACACCCTTCCTCAAAAGGAAAGCTCGCTATAAACTTTAAGATACTAGCTAAGACTTATATCAATTAGCACTTAAAGCCTACTTGACTGCTTAAATGGGCAAACTGCCCCAATGCCCCCTTGACTCAAGCTCTTATTGAGCAGAACAGAGATTTGCCGGAAAAAGAGGTCCTTTTGAAAAGCGCTCTCCTGCAGGGTCGGAGTAAACATCTGCAAAATTTTGATAAACCCGAGACTCCGTTGGATTCCAAAACGGTGGACTTTCAGCATGAATAACATTTAAAATGGTCTCTACTGTTTCAAAAACAGGTCTCCCCTCTCTCATGAAGGCGCGCCAGTGATCCAATTTAGTTTCCATTTGCGGGTAAGGATTTTCTTGGTTTTCAAATCTCTGACCAACAGCAGCAGCGGTCTCAAAATTAGTAAGAACAGGTCCGGGGTGAATATTTGCCACTGCAATATTGTAACCTGCTTCTTTTAAATCATTTTTTAATTGAGAGGTATAATGCTCGACCATTGCTTTACTCCCAGAATAAAAACATTGTTGCATGCTAGGAAGCGGCCCAACAATACTACTAATCGTAATGATTAATCCCGAATTTTGCGCTCTCATGATAGGCAAGGCTGCGTTTGTTACTTTGACAACACCTAGCACATTGGTTTCAAAGATATGCTGGATTTGTGAGACGCTCATTGATTCTGCAGCACCTACAATTCCAAAACCAGCATTATTGATTAAGATATCGATGTGGCCAATCGATTGCATCAATGCATGGATGTTTTCTTCGTTATCTGTAACATCTAATTTTTTCACCAAGAGGTTTGGATATTCTTTGGCAAGAGCTAATAATTTAAAGCTATTTTCAGGTGAGCGCGCCGATGCAACCACTCTAAAGCCATCTTTTGCTAGTCTTTCTGCAACTGCGAGTCCAATTCCGCTCGATGCTCCAGTAACAAAGACCGTGGTTTCATGATTTAATTTTTTTCCCATAAAATTGCCCTTTTCTGTTTGCTTTGTATATGCCGCCCCTGCAGCAAAGAGGCTAAAAGGGTGGAAGACTAAAAGTAAGGCTATAATTATTTTGCTTATCTTCCATCTTAGGTTACTTTGATTCATCTAAAATATCCTTGGCAAATGCAATAAAGATGAGTTTTATATTTGTTTTTGTCAAGACACCGAGTGTTGAAAAAGAGAAGCTCTGTTAGTTTTTGATGATTCTACTTTTTAGACGCCAACCTTTAAAATAAAGAACATCTCCTTGAACGGGGATTTTTTCAGAACTTGTTTCTAAAAATTCAATATGAGGAGTATATCCTTTAGGGTTGATCGTCTTGGGCTTTGTTTTATCAGTAAGAGAGCCAAACTGTTGATCGATCAAAAATTGATATAGCTTGCTATTGATGGAGGCAAATCGAGCTGTTGTTTCAGGATCAGCTTCCAGGATATGATATCCATTATTAAAGCCATTGGTATTAAAAGATTCTACCACAAAGCCTTTATGAACATTCTTTTTGAGTAAGCTGCTATTTTCGCTGCTAAATAGGGTTAAAGCTTCCATCAATTTTGCCTGGTTGACATCTTTGATATGGCCAATAGTCATATGCATCTGATTTTTTGTTTGCCACAGTTTGTTATCATGATTGGTTACTAAAAGCTCAATGACGACGTCACTGGCAAATAAAGAACAGAAAGAGAAGAAGAAAGAAAAAACAATCAGCCTCATTTTAGCTTAACTCTACATTCAAAATCATAACAACGAATAAAAATACCAAGATATCTCTTTTAGTGGAACTACTGTCTAATAGAGCTCACTAAAGGTTTTAACATCCCGATCCCGAAGAAAGAACAGCTGGGTACAGATTTTTTTGCTGAAGTGTGTAATTTTTATTAGGAACAACAAGAATCCAGCTAGTGACATATTCAGGGGTTTTACTGCCACTTGTCCAAACGCAAATACGAAAATATTTTGCATTTGAAGGAACCTTGATTTGATTTTTACCTTTTTTTGTAAAAGCCAAATCAGATTGCTCATCATTTTGATACATTGTTGCAATCGATTTTTGATTGAGTTCTTGAGAAGAAGCCGCCCATTGAATGCCCATATTGCCTTTAGATTTTGTATCAATGTAACTAGTTTGATTATCGATGGTAATCATATCCGCAAATAAAGCAGTGGTGGCAAATAAAGAAAGAAAAAGAATTTTTTTCATAGTATTTCCTAGAGTTATTCTACAATCTGACCTTTTTGAGGGACACATGTTGCAGATTTATTAATGGGAGGAGGGGCAAAAGGGAGTACTGTTGATTTACATAATGTTTGAATTTGATTAGGACCTTTAAAGATTGCTTTAGGAATATGGACGCAAACGTTTTTAATCACATTGACTGGTTCTGCAACCACAAAGTCTCCCACCATACTTAAAAATTGATACGCTTCCTGTTGACTAAACCCTTGAAAGCGCACTAAAAAGTCAATGGCATTACAAGCTGCAAGTCTCATCGCTTCCATCAGATCTGTATTTAATCCGACAAAAATCCAATCTTTATCTGTTTCCACAAACGGCCAACTTAAAAAATCTTGCCCGTTTCGCAAAGCTTTATTGTTTGCTAGCACAGCTTTTGCTTGAAGGTCTTTTCTGACAAAAAATTGAAATTTAATAGATTCATAAGAGGTTTCAAGAGCAGTTACATCAATTTCACCATTACTTTGCAAAGCATGCGAATCTCCTGTCCAGACTAAGGCTCCTTCGCGAAACACGGGGACAAACAGGACAGAACCCACTTGAAGATCTCTTTGATCTAAATTGCCTGCAAAAGGGCCTGGAGGGACTGAGTTAAACTGATCGGGATTGGGTTGCCCCATACTCGCTGGCATATCCACAGGCCAACCTTGAGGCCAATCAGAGGGAGGACAAACAGCAACGACACCGGGAAAAGGTTGTAGATTAAAACAAATTCCAGGAGCAAATTCAGTGGTCATGTTTTTCTTGTCATACCAAAAATATTGAATCCGTGGTTGAGAAAAATCTGAAAATATCCCAGCAGATGGACTTAAAAAGTTATAACCAAAATCATTGAGTTTAATATCTAAAATATGAATTTCTAAAATATCACCAAGCTCAGCGCCTTCTACATAAACAGGCCCTGTTAATGAGTGCATTCCCCGTTCTTTTTGAATTTGATTCGCTACGTAAAACTGAGCTACTTCTGCAGGTGTTGTTTGATTAAATACCATTTCATGAAGACAGCTATTCCATGTTCCCAGTGAAACAATATCTCCACTTTTAACTTTGACAACAGGTGTTTTACCTGCTTCAAAAAGTCCAAGTGTCACAGTCTCCTCTGTTGGAGCAACACGATATTCACTGCAAAAAAGAGAACCAAAACATAATACAGCAATAATAGAAGCAAGTTTGAACATTGCAAATCCTCTAAGTCATTTTGATCCCATCTAAAATTTATTTCTAAAAATTGTCAATCAAAATAACACCATAATCCTGCCTGTAAGGGCAAAGACTTGGGATTTCTCTGGGTTGTTTCCTACAATAGGAATGTAGCTCAATACAATTTGAAAATAACTCGATAAATAGATTTGGCCTTGGTAATAGCTCTGCAGCATAAGTTCAGAATATTTTGAAAACCCATGAGGATTTAAACGAGACCAGGCAATACCAGCACCAAAAGAATCGTTAGGTCTTTCAGCGATTAATGCAAAGACGGTAAGTCCACCTCCAAAATAAAGATTCATATTCAAGGTTTTGGAATTATTCCATCCAAATTGCAAAAAGCCAGAAAGATTTCCTTTATCACGCCCTTTCGCTTTTCTTAACCAAAGACACTGTGAAGCAAAAGCATATACGCCCCCTGTTCCCGTTTGTGTTTGAGAGTAGGCCTCTAATTTCCCACTTTGATACCAACCTCCAACTGCTGCCATACCTGGTTTGTGCTTAGCCCACCCATAACCCATTTCTGCTATCGAAAAATAATAACTATTAAAATGAGGTCCTGTTAAACCTGTTTGCACTCCACGCGCTAGGTTACCATCAAAACAACCAAGATTAATATAGGTTTGTTTCATGGGAACAATTGAAAATTGAACACCACAAACAGAGTTGTAATATCCTCCAATCACTCCTAAAAGTGTTGTATTCACAAAAATAGGTGTATAAATTAAACCACTGACAGAAGGAATTTCAACTGTGGGATCTTCAGTTGGAACTGGTTTAGAAACGTTGTTAAAGTGATATGTCGGAACTGTTTTGCCAATGCGAAAAATAAATTTATTTTGAAAAAGAGCTTGTCGATACCAAAGTTGATAAAATTCAGAACGATTTAAAGGAGGAGCCCCCGGTAAGCTGTTATAGCCCTGAACAACTCCCGCGTCACTATTTGTCGGTTGGCCATTAAATTGTAAAAACTCTCCACCAATAATAGCCCCGCTCCATCCCATCATTGTCTCTAAGTTAACAGAGAGATCTATGATAGCCAAACTGTTGCCTGTCCAACGATTGTGATAGATACTTCCATAGGCAAGATAGTTGTAGTCACCCATCCAATACCCCCGAGTCGAATACCCGTTTTTGCAGGGATTCTGACTAACTTACCTAGTTCTCCTGTACCTACAATCGTATTTACCGCACCAGGGTTACCACTGATACCATAAGCTATGTCATCAGCCATAAGGCTAAAGTAGGAGCAAAATAAACAAAAGAAGAGTAGCAAACGTTTTGTAAACATAAATTTTAATTTAGTTGCAGAAAACAAAAAAAAGCAAGGGATATGCTTTGCTCTATTACAAAATATTTTTGCATGAATCTTTAAACAAGAAGATCTGACTACTTTCTACGTCTTTGCTTATTGGAAAAACTAAATATCAGTAGAATGGCCCCCAGTAAGAATGAAATTCCTCCACCAATATGTAACCAATAGGCCATCTTTTGGTATTGGCTGACGGTTTCTTTCCCTTCCTCTATTCTCTGCTGTATACGCGCAGTCGCTATCTCCCCTATCGTTTTTGTATAGGGGATAATTCTTGTGAATTTGCGCACTTGATTGACGCTGTTTTGAGTATTATCAATTTTATTCTGCCCTTGAAGCACCTGATCTGAGATATAGCTACCAAAAAGAAATGCTGTAATGCCTATGATTAACAAAAGGATACTTACAATTCTACGCACAAACACAGGATACCTATTTGAAAAGCTAATTTTTTTAGATTATCAAAAAAAGTAAAGAAGTCTAGAAAAAAGTTAAATTGCCCAAGTCTATTCATTAGCTTTTTAAGGTCTGATATAGCGAAACACTCTAAAACACCACAAACTGCTTATAATGAGCTAGATAACTTTTTTATTGAAAAAAATCTACTATGTGATATAATGTTTTCTGGGTTAGTTATTTAAACTAAAAATATTTAATTTAGAGGGACATTTATGTCAGTTCACAATAATAGGCTAATGCTTGTTGATCCATCCATAGATTCAAAAGGGATTGCTGTAGAAACAGAACCTGGGATCACAACCACTATTCTGAAAGGCATAGGCAAGGTTAGAGAAGTGAATATTAAGGGAGCAAATTACGATGTTAATGTAAACAGCGCTGTGGGGTGGTTTATTAAAACAGCGTCCGGTAGAGAGGCTACGGAGCATACTACAGCCTTATTCAAAGAAGCAATGCTCTCCTTTAGAACCACAGAAGATATTTTTAGTTGTTTAGGAACGATTTTATCTAACCATGCTACTTTATTGAGCACAGGCTACACTCCTAGACCTTTAAATGAATTGTTTGAGCTCTTAAGCGTTATTATAGCAGGAAAAGATCGAGTTGAAATCGTAGAAAAGTTAGCAAATGCGATGATTTCTGCTGCGAACGCTGCCGGTGCTGCTAGCGATGCTGCCAGTATAGCTACTGCTGCCGCTACTGCAGCTGCAAATGCAGCTGCAAATGCTATTAATATGGTTGCTCACAATGCTAATGCTAACATTGCTGATCTTGTTCATAATGCGACTCTTGCTGCGATGGATGCTTACGTTGCCTCTGGAGAGGCTAACACTGCGGCCGATATTGCTACTGAAGCTGCTGCCGTTGCTAAAGAGGCCACTAGAATTGCTGCTGATATTAACGACGCTGATGCTGCTGAGATTGCTGCTAATGCAAGCGCTGCGATTGCCGCTGCAAACACTGCAAATGCGGCAACTGTTTCTGCAGATCGAGCTGTTCATGCTATTAATAACGCGGTTCATATTGCTTCTGTTAATCGAGTTGTTCAAGGTGGGGGCTAAAAGCGAAGCTAACACTTAGCAGAATGCGAATAAGCCAAACAGAGTAACAGATCTATTTGTTAAGTTCGGCAAATAATTTTTAATCTTTGACGATATAAGATCAGCTAATCAAAACTAGCTGATCTTTTTTATTTATAGTCTGGTAATAACTTTGAGATTGCTTTACCGAAGCTGAGTGCTTAAACTTATTTAGAGAGGTCTTTGTTTTTGCAAGAAAGATAATCTCTCAGGATTTGGGCATGATCAAATGCAAGCTCATCCCACGGAATATCTTCTAGTTTTACAATAAATACTTCTGCTGCATCATCGCCTGCTTGAGGCAAGTCATAGGCTTTTGCCAAGTGCGTCACCTCTACAGAGTGATGACGAAAGTCTCTTTGAGGATCTGAATAGACATGAAATTGCTTTAAATCAAAAAGTTCAAGATGAACTTCTTCCCACATTTCGCGCCTGACAGCAGCTTCTACTGTTTCACCATACTCTACTTTTCCACCCGGAATCGCTTTACCAAAAGGGGCTTTGCCTCTTTCGATTAAGACAATCCCTTGAAATTGCCCTTTCTCATAAACTTCAATAATAGCCGTAGTCGTTAAAATGGGAGGAACATGTTTTTTTTGATCTGAAATATTATTGGCATACCCTAAGATAGAGTGGATGCTCAAAGTAAAAATGATTAAATATTTAGAGATGATTTTTTTCATATTTAGACCTTTTGACTCTTTATTTGATCTGAAAGCCACTCAAATGCTTTCTCAGCAATGTCTGGCCTTTTTCGAATATAATGAGCCATATCGGAAATCCGCAAATAGGAAACCGGCTTCTCATTCTCTTTCATTTTTTCAATAAATGCATCAAAGGATTTGATCGCGGGATCTTTTTCTCCAGCAACCACCAGATAAGGGGCATTTATTTTTTGATACTTGATGGAAGGGAATGTCTGCGCATCGGCATGGTACTTAAATGACATGCCCATAAAGAATTCTTTTGTAGTCTGATTATCCACCATTAAATTCATGTAGGCATCAAAATCCTCACGAGATCCGATGATTTTTAAACATTCCTTGCAACTGCTTAATTGAGACGAGTGGGGACAAATTGGGTTTTGAGCTATTAGTTCTTCAACAAATAGCCATAACTGCTCGGACCAAGGTAGCTCTCCCGCTCCTGAAAAATTCATTGTAGCAATTGTTTTTTCAGAATATTTTTCAGTTAAAGAGGTAACAAGAACCCCACCTTCTGAAATACCCATAAAAATAAATTGTCCATTCCACCCTTGAGGTGGACACTTTTGTAAATATTCAACTACTGCTTCGTGATCAGACAATCGCTGCGAGCGCGTATAGTGATCGACAAAATCTTGCTGTTGAATATGTACCCCATCAATACCCTATTGTTCTAAAGTAAGAACTCCTACTTTTAAGTTGAGAAATTCTTCTAGAAAGTAGCGATGAAAATGAATGACACTCAATAAAGAATCTTTGTTAGAAGAACCTTCGCATAAAATAGCGATAGGATAGTTTTTTACACCCGGCGTTGTAAAATAATAAGTGATATCAGGGGCCCCTTCTCTACTATTTAAGCGAGAAACTTGAAATCTAGAAGAAGGGGGTATTTGATAGTTGAGATTAATATTTTTCCATTCAGAAAATTTAAAAGGGGTAATCTCGTTTTGAGAAACATTGAAGCGAGTTGGATCATTTTGAACAACAAAGTGTTTTGAATTAGAAATTTGCATCGATCACTCTGATTGTTCCAAAAAATGGAGACCAAGCACTCTAGGCCAATCTTCTGTAGAATTTGCAAAAAGGAGAACACCTTTTTGCATTTTAAGATTAAACCCTAAAAAGCACCTAAATCCTCCCGTTTTTCCACTATGCCAAAAGATATCTCCTCTCTTAGAACTCGGAGCAATCAACCACCCTAGGCCCACTCTCATGGTTGGAAAAGATGATCCTCGAATTTGATGACACTCTTTGAGCAGTTCTGTAAGAGGGTGATCGAAAAGATCCATATTTGCTGCTAAAAAAGTTGTCATATCTTGTACATTTGAACAAAGGGCGCCCGCTCCCTGAAAAATTTCTGCCATTTCAAAGGGCTCTACCTCTTTTCCTAGGTTATTTCCCGTTGCAAATTGTTTTTTTTGTTCATGGTCAAGAGAAATACCACTACTTTCCATATTTAATGGTTTCAAAATATATTCAGAAAGTAACTGCTCATAACTTTTATTTTCGATCAGACTTAAAATATAACCCAAAAGACCCATTCCAATATCTGAATAACTAAATTGCTCTCCAGGAACAGATAAGAGGTGGCAATGAGACAAAAACTCCTCAAGATCATTTTGAGAATAAATTTTATAAGGATTGTAAGAGTTCTCTTTTATATTATCTGGCATTTCAGGTAAGCCGGAGTAGTGAGTAGCTAAATGAAGAAGTGTTATTTTTTTACCTGCAAGTTCAGGAATTGATATATTAGGTAAATAGATCTCGATAGGATCATTTAATTTTACCTTTCCTTGGTGAACAAGGGTCATTAAAACAAGAGTCGTAAATACTTTTGTAATAGACCCCAATTCAAAAATAGTCTTCCCAGAAGGCATTTCATTTGAATTTAGGGATATTTTACCAGCAGAAAACAAATCAACAGTGCCATTTTCTATGATAGCTGCACAAGCACCGGCTCCACCGTAAACATTCAAATATTCTCGAAGAAGATTTTGCCTATTATCGATACGTTTATTTACTTCATAACTAGAGAGATTCTCTGTTAGATATGAGGAAGATGAAAGATGGGTGATTGTCATTGAAATTACTCTGTTTTAAATTCTAAAATGTCACTGGGTTGACAATTTAAAAACTGACAAATCTTATCAAGAGTTGAAAAGCGAATCGCTTTGGCTTTCCCTGTCTTTAAGATCGATAAGTTTTGGATGGTAATACCCACCGCTTCTGCCAAATCTTGCAGCTTGACTTTTCTTTTAGCCAGCATGACATCCAAATTAACAATAATGCACATATTCAACCTGGGTTATATGGTAAGTGTTTGTTCTTCTTCTAGCTTACTAGCTCTGAGCATAACCCAAGAAATGAAAATTAATAAAACCCCACAAAATAGGGCCTTTAAATTAGGGGTTCCGAAACTGACACTAATATAGCGATGCCCTGGAGCGTTTGAGAGAGTGGTAGCTAAAACAAGTAGCATATTGCTCATTGGCTTTGCTATTAAGGCATCCAGAAAAAATAAACTCCCTAAATATCTGTATTGACGGGTGTTGTCAGTATTAAAAATTTGATTCTGATAGTAATTATTAAAAATTCTTCTTAAAGAAAATAAACTTAAGAAAAAGGGTAAAATCCCAATGACGTCTCCAAGTGCCCTAATGGCTTTTGTCATTGCCGTCCATTGAATGGTATTGAGATTAATAAAACCTTCAGGAGTTCGGACAAATTGTTGAAAAAGATTTTGCACTAATCCATTTTGTATTAGAAAAGTATTACCGCAAAACCATTGCAACAGGATGCATAAAGGAAAAAAGAAGATTAAAGCAGTCAGTAAATAAACAAAATATAAGCTAAATTTTTGAATTTTATCCATGGTTCACCTCTATAAAAAGAAGTACCAGAATAAGGACGGCTGCAATTTTAAACAATCAAAACTTATCGTTTATCAATAAATTTTATTTTGTTCGGCTTGCCCTTTTTGCTCTTGCGACAAATCTTGAAGTAAACTTTTTACCCCTGATGAGATCTCAGCCAAAGGTTCATTTTTTAAAGAAAGCTCATCTTGTAAAGGTAGAATATCTAAATTAGATATATCCCCACCTTTTCTTTCAAAGAACAGCTCTAGAGCCTCAAACAAGGATAGTTGCTCTATGTTTTGATCCCTCTCCTCGGGTTGAGGGTGACAGAGAGACGAGACAACAATCAGAATTGGTAATAAAAACTGTCTCATATAACTCTCTGCCTTTAAACACTAACTTAGTCGATCTAAAAATAATTGCGCAATTTTAAAACGCTATTTGTAATCCAACATAGGGAACTAATGAATAAAGTTCATTATTCAAAGCCCAGCGATTGTACTTACAACCCAATGTGACAGATAAAAAATTTGCCCCTGCAGTAATACCAGCTTCTGCTAGATAGACTGTATCTTTAAAATTGGCGACTCTTTTAAGCTCTGCCCACCCATATCCTACACCAAATGAAATATAAGGATAGAGCTTAAAAATAGATAATCGCGCTGGTTCTGAGGGAGATGCGATAATTTTAGCCACCAGTGATTGTAAAGAGAATGTTGTTGCTCTTCTCTCATTGTTAAAGCGATATGAATGAGTTCCGATGTTGGTTGTTCCATTGTGACCCGCATTAATATTTGTCTGCTGGTACTGGTAAGAACCTACCAATTTTAAGCTAGTACCAATATGGTAACCCGCTAAAAATTCATACACAGGAGAGCGAAGAACGTTTTTGGGGCCATGGAAAAGGTACCCATACCCTACATTCGACGAAATTAAAGGACCATTTGTTCGCTTGGGATGGTACACAACAGGTACCGTAGGAGTTGGTTTTCTAGAATATTGAACCCCATCTAAGTATAGAGTTTGAGGCTCTTCTTTTTTTTCATCGATAGAAAAAACTGAAGCACTTGTCAAAAAACAACTTAAGAGTGCTATAAGAACTTTATTGGATCTATTAAAATACATCATTTTAACATCCTCCTTTAGAGTTTGTTAAAAGCATGTTAGATCTGAAATATTATTTAAGCAATCATAAAATTTTTAAAACTCCATTGTTGAAATCGATGGGGTTCTCCATAATGACTTTTTTCAACTAAGTGCTAAGTAATTTATGGACAAGCTCAGCGGTTATATCGAGCGGATCACTTTTCACAATTCCGATAATGGTTTTACAGTTGCAAAATTAAAAACATCTCTAGTTGAAGAGCCCATTGCTGTAATTGGAATCATGCTAGATGTACAACCGGGAGAATCTTTAGAATGCACGGGCTCGTGGAAAAACGATCCTAAGCATGGGCGCCAATTTATGGTCGAAGGGATAAAAAAGAGAGCCCCTTCCACATTAATAGGTATCCAGAAGTATCTATCATCGGGTTTGATCAAGGGAATTGGCCCCAAATTTGCTGAAAAGATTATCGCCAAGTTTGGGCTGGAAACACTCGAAATTATTGAGAAGAATCCCCAACAGCTTTTGCAAATTGAGGGCCTTGGACAAAAAAAACTCGATCACATCACTCAATGTATGCAAACTCATCGAGCGATTCAAGAGGTCATGGTTTTTTTACAGTCCCACCAAATTACACCCAGTTATGCTCAAAAAATCTATAAAACTTACGGTTCTCAATGCATTGCTCTTCTGCAGGAAAATCCTTATCAACTCGCGCAAGATATTTCAGGGATTGGTTTTAAAATTGCGGATAAAATTGCTTCTTCGTTAAAGATTGAACAATACTCCCCTCATCGAATTGCTGCAGGAGTTATCTATTTATTAACCGAACTCTCTAATTCAGGCCATGTTTGCTACCCTAAAGCAGAGCTTACATCATTAGCAGTTGAGCTTTTAAATGTAGAAGCCCATCACATTGAACCCATCTACTTTCAGCTCAATGGAGAAAAGCGCGTTGCCCTTCATCTAATTGAAGGGATCGAATATCTGTGGCTAAAACCATTGCAAATTGCAGAAGCAGGGATCGTGAGTGAAATTTATCGACTCTTAGATGCTCCTTGCGCTTTTCGAGAAGTCAAAATTAACGAAGCGCTCAACTGGGTACAGACACAAATTAAAATTAATTTTGCAAAAGCACAAAAAGAAGCGATTGCTGCTGCTTTAACTCATAAAATGCTCCTTATTACTGGCGGACCCGGAACAGGTAAAAGTACGATTACCAAGGCAATTTTAAGGATTTTAGAAAAATTATCGAAACGCATTATCTTAGCAGCCCCTACAGGCAAAGCTGCTAAACGGATGACTGAAATCACCTATCGCCATGCTTCGACCATCCATAGTCTTTTAGAGTATGACTTTAAAGTACGAAAATTTAGAAGAAACCAAGACAATCCTTTAGATGCAGATTTGTTAATTATCGATGAATCCAGCATGATTGACACCTACTTAATGTATCAATTGCTGAAAGCGATTCCGAGTCACTGCCGTGTTATTTTCATTGGAGATATTGACCAGTTACCGAGCGTGGGCCCTGGAAACATTTTAAGAGATCTCATTGATTCAAAAGTAGTTCCTACTCAAAAACTCTCTTTTATTTTTAGGCAACAGAAAGGTTCTAAAATTATTTCTAGCGCTCACTCGATTAATGAAGGCTTTTTCCCTAAATTAAAGTCTGAACCAGAAGATGATTTCTTTTTCATTGAAGCGATTACTCCTGAAGAGGTCTTAACTGAGATCCTTGCATTAGCAGTTCAAAGATTACCTGCAAAATACTCTTTGGATCCAACCAAAGACATCCAAGTGCTCTCTCCGATGCGCAAAGGAATCATTGGTACAGAAAACCTCAATCTCAAGTTACAAGAAAAGCTCAATCCCAGCCAAGACCATCTGATCTGGTATGGAACTCGTTTGGCCGTGGGCGATAAAGTTATGCAATTAAAAAATAATTATCAAAAAGAGGTCTTTAATGGAGATGTGGGATACATTTCTCAACTTTCTAAAGAAGACCAACAGTTTTTAGTAAGCTTTGATGGTAGAGAGGTTGTTTATGAGGTTTCAGAATGTGATGAAATTAGCTTAGCATATGCTGTCTCTATTCATAAGTATCAAGGGAGTGAATCCCCCTGTATTGTGATGCCTATTCACACCCATCATTTCAAACTTCTTTGCCGTAATTTGCTCTATACCGGCGTCACTCGAGGTAAAAAATTGGTCGTTCTAGTAGGTACTAAAAAAGCATTGGCAATTGCTATTCAAAACAATGAGATAGAAAAGCGATTTACTTGTTTAAGACATTTGCTTCAAGCTAAACAAATGATCTCTTAATATTTTGAAATTTAATTAAGAAATTTCAAAATTGCTAAAAACGAAATTTGATATCGCCTTCTTTTAATCTCTGAACATTCTCAGGAAGCGCTTTTGTGCCATTTTTTGGAGCAAGTTGAATCGGCTGCTTTAATAAACGTGACGGAGGTTGAACAGAGATTTTTCTACCATGCCAGATATGAGAAGCCACTCTTTTAGGGTGATTATTCCTGGATGGATTTGTAGGGCTGGCATTGTGGCCACCACCGATACGAGTCATAGAGCCTTTCCTTTTTTAAATAACCGATAACTTTTTGATACTCTGAAAGATTTTTATAATCAACCCTATTACTGTTTTTTCTTGCATTGTGAAAGGAGGATCTGTCAAGATTTTGCTAATATCTTCAGATAAACCTATGATGGCATTTGATTTAAAAACAGCAACTCCCATGATGGCCCAATGGCACGAATGTCGCAAAAAAGCAAGTGGGGCTCTTTTACTCTTTCGCATGGGTGATTTTTATGAAGCTTTTTATGAAGATGCTGAAATACTCGCCAAAGCATTGAACTTAACTCTGACCAAAAGACAAGAGATTCCAATGAGTGGAATCCCTCATCATGCTTTTCAAAACTACATCGATCGTCTTTTAGCTCAAGGAATTAAGGTTGCTATCGCTGAACAAACAGAAGATCCAAAAAAGGCTAAAGGGCTTGTCAAAAGAGACTTAGCGCGTATTATAACACCAGGGACGCTGATTGATTCTAATCTTTTAAATGCAGGCGCTAATAATTATTTAGCCTCAATTTGCCAAGTTGGAACACAATTTGGAGCTTCTTTTTTAGATATTTCAACAGCTGACTTCAGAGCTTTTGAATGCGACTCTCTAAAAGATCTCCTAGAGACCCTTTACAGGACGCAACCCTCTGAAATTGTGCTCTCTAAAAAATTCTGGAAAACTCATAGTGAGCTCTTTGATGAGCTCAAGCGGCAACATAAAATCACTTTTACAACGATCGATGATTGGCAATATAATCCTGAATTATCGCTAGAGGCTTTAGTTCGTCATTTTGCAGTGCACTCTTTGGATGGTTTTGGCCTTAAAGGGATGACTGCTGCTATTAATAGCGCTGGAGCGCTACTGAATTATCTAACAGAATACCTTTATCTTTCGATTGACCACATTAAAAGTATTAAAAAAATTGAAGAAGAGCACCATCTTCTCTTAGACCATATCACCCTCAATCATTTAGAAATTATAGAACCTCAACACTCTCAAAATAAGACAAATACGCTCCTTCATCATATGAATCACACTCAAACAGCAATGGGAGCTCGTCTTTTGCGAGAATGGGTACAAAAGCCCCTACTTGATGTTTCTTCTATTTTAAAGCGCCAAGATGCCATCGAAAACTTACTTCAAAACTCCTATATTCTTAATAACCTTAAAGATCTTTTAAGTTCTATTTATGACCTTGAACGCTTAATGATGCGCATCTCAACTGATTATGCATCGGCTCGTGACTTTAATGCTCTTAAGCAATCTTTAGAAAAATTACCCTTTATCAAAAAAGCTCTTCAAGAACTCAAAGCCCCTTTGCTAACAGAATTTTTAGACAAACTCCCTTCTTTTGAGAAACTTATCCAGCTTATAGGCTACGCTCTAGTTGAAGAGCCCCCTTTGAAATTAGGAGATGGAAAAACCTTTAAAAAAGGTTATGATAAAAATTTAGATGAATATACCCTTTTAAATAGCTCTTCCAAAACCTGGCTTGCAGAGTACCAAACTAAGCTTCGAGAATCGACCCAAGTTAAAACTCTCAAAGTCGGTTATAACCGTGTTTTTGGTTACTATATTGAGGTAAGTAGCGGTCAAGCTCATCTAATGCCTGATACTTTTCATAGACGACAAACGCTCGCAAATAATGAGCGTTTTGTTTCTGAAGAGCTGAAATTATTTGAAACAAAAGTACTTTCTGCTGAAGAGCAAATTGCTGCTATTGAAACTCAACTTTTCCAGCAATTGCGATGCAAAGTTTTAGTTTTTCAAAGCCTTGTGATGGATGTGGCTGGGATCATTGCAAAGCTAGATTGTATTTTATCTCTTACGCTCCTTGCCAAGCAAAGTCATTACATTAAACCCCTCATAGATCAAAGTTCTACCTTAAAGATTCATCAAGGAAGACACCCGATTTTAGACTCTCTTTGCAATTTTATTCCTAATGACACCTCACTGGATCAAGAACATCATCAACTGGCTCTAATTACAGGACCTAACATGGCAGGAAAATCCACTTATATTCGTCAAGTGGCTCTCCTTGTAATTATGGCTCAAATAGGATCTTATATTCCTGCCGATAGCGCTCATATTGGAATCGTAGATAAAATTTTTTCACGTATTGGTGCATCAGATGATTTAGCCCGTGGTCAATCTACTTTTATGGTTGAAATGGTAGAAACAGCCAATATTTTAAATAATTTATCTCAAAGATCGTTGGTTATTTTAGATGAAATCGGCCGCGGCACCAGCACCTATGATGGGATTGCTATTGCACAATCCACTGCTGAATTTCTACTTGAGAGCAGCGCTAAAACACTCTTTGCAACCCATTATTCAGAACTTACGCAGCTAGCAGAAAAAAATAATCGAGTGAAAAATTACACTGTTGCAGTTCATGAAGATCAAAATAAAATTACCTTTCTTTATAAAATCATTCCGGGATGCACCGATAAAAGTTATGGAATCCACGTTGCTGAACTAGCAGGGCTCCCTAATAAGCTATTATTAAGAGCCAAAGAAATTTTAAAAGAACTTGAAGATCACCATAAAAAACCGTCTTTGTTAAAACCTAAGAAATCGCAGCAGCTCTCTTTTCTAGCAGAAGCAACTCCCACCCCTCACCCCCTTATTCAAAAAATTAAAGATATTGATCCTCATCACTTAACTCCTTTTGCTGCTCTTGAACTCATTTGCCATCTCAAACAAGAGCACTGTTAAAATGACTCTTGCTTTAGAAATAAAAAATTTCTCGAAAAGCTATGGCAGCTTTATGGCTGTCAACAATTTGAATTTAAGCATCTTTCAAGGAGAAATTTTTGGACTTTTAGGTCCTAATGGTGCTGGAAAGAGTACTATCATCAATGCCGTGTGCGGTATTAATCATATTGATGAAGGAGAAATTTTGGTATATGGGCATGATGTTAAAAAAGAACCTATTGAAGCCAAAAGGCTAACTGGGATTTCCCCTCAAGACTATAACGTAGATTTCTTTTTACCTATTCAAAAGATGCTTATGTTCTGTGGAGGCTATTATGGAATCCCTTACCAAGAAAGGAAAAGACGCATTCATGAAATTTTCAAAATGCTCAATTTAAATGAACATTCGAAGAAAAAATTTAAAGAGCTTTCTGGAGGGATGAAACGGCGCGTTATGCTAGCTAGAGCGCTCATAGGCAACCCCAAGCTTTTAATTTTAGATGAACCCACCGCAGGCCTCGATGTTGAATTGCGCTATGAACTTTGGGATCTCATCAAAGATCAAAATAAAAAAGGCAAAACCATTATCTTAACTTCACATTATATCGAAGAAATTCAGAAGCTCTGTAGTCGTGTTGCTATTATTAACAAAGGTAAGCTTTTATTTTTAGGACACAAAGATGAACTGTTAAAGCACTATTCTTCCTTAGAAGAAGCTTACTTAAACTATTTAAAAAATGATGCACATTAATCTTATTGGTATTTCTACAATTATTAGCAGAGAAGCACAACGTACTTTGCGTATTTGGATTCAAACATTAGCAGCTCCCTGGATCAGCGCTTTTTTATACATTATTATCTTTGGAAAAATTATTGGATCCAAAGTAACTTTTTTCGATGGTCAGTTATCTTACCTCGAATTTGTTTTCCCAGGTGTTTTAACGTTAAATATCATCACAGCTTCTTTTGCTAACGCTGCTTTCTCCCTTTTTTACCAACGATTTACCCGCTACATTGAAGAATCTCTCAGCGCTCCACTCACTAACTTTGATTTGATTATAGGTTATGTTTTCGGCTCTTTATTTCGAGCTCTTTTGCTGGCAATGGGAATCTATCTTATCGCCGTCCTATTTCAAATCGCCCATATTTCTCATTTTTGGCAGCTTCTTTTTTATGTAGGCTCAATCTCCATCTTGTTTTCTCTCTTTGGAATAATCGGAGGACTTCTTGCTAATAGCTTTGAACAAGTAGATTCTTTTATTATTTTTATTGTGACCCCTTTAACTTTCTTAGGAGGAATGTTTACATCCCTAGATATGATTTCTCCTCGTTTTCAAACCCTTTTTAAAATAAATCCCTTTTTCTATTTTATTGATGGCTTGCGCTACTCCATGATTGGAGTTCAAGAGTCTAATCCCTGGACTCGTTTTACTTTGGTTTTAAGTTTGATTATCGCTCTAGCTACGATTGTAAGTATTTTGTTTCACAAAGGTTATAAGTTGAGAAACTAGCCTTTTTTGCCTAGACAACTATCTTTTTTTGATCGTAATATGACTTCATGACCTTCAACATAAAATTTATTTAGTTGACTATGAGCTCAATAGATCTAAAGTCTTTTCCTAAAAAACCAGGCGTTTATCTTATGAAAGATTCGACTGGAAAAGTCATCTATGTAGGCAAAGCGATCCATTTGCAAAATCGATTAAAACAATATTTTTTACCGGGTAGAGATAAGCGAGCGCAAATTCCCTTACTTGTTGCCAAAATTGCCGATATCGAAACCATTATTGTCACCTCTGAAAAAGAAGCTCTACTACTTGAGCACTCTCTAATCAAAAAATACAAACCCAAATATAATTTTTTACTTAAAGATGACAAAAGCTTTATCTGCTTACAGATTTCAAAAGGTCCCTGGCCTGCTTTAAAACTCATCCGCAGTAAAGATGTTAAAGATAAAAAAGATGTCTACGGTCCTTACACGAGCGCTTTTGCTGCTCGCAAAATGCTTTATTTACTTCAGCGTCTCTTTCCTCTGCGCGAATGCTCTGACTTTGTTCTTAACAATCGAACCCGCCCCTGTATTTTATATCAAATAGGGCGTTGTGTAGCTCCTTGTGTCAAAAAATGCTCCCAAGAGGAATATTCTGATTATGTAGAGCAAGTGCGCCAGTTCTTAAAAGGACAAGATCAAAGTATTATCAAAGAGCTCAAAAAGAAAATGAAATTGGCCTCCGATGAGATGAATTACGAAAAAGCGCAGCATTATTTAGAAACGATTCAGCACATCCAATCTTTACTTGAAAAACAAAATGTAATTGCTCCATCTGATATTAACTTAGATGTTTTAGGACTTTATCGAGAAGGGGGCTTTGTAACACTGGCCCTTCTCTCTTTTGAACAAGGAAAACTACTCGAATCTCAAGTTTTCCCTATGTTTGAAGATTTTCAAGAAGAAGAAGATTTAATTCGCTCTTTCATCCTCCAAAATTATTATGACAAGAAAAACTTGCCCCACGAAATTATTACACCACAACTCCCCTCTTCTGCAGCAGCTTTAGAAGAAGTTCTTAGCGCAAATCAGCCTCATAAAATCAAAATAGTCTCCCCATCTAAAGGAACTAAAATAGAATTTTTAAATATGGCTTATCAAAATGCTCAAACAGCTTTTCAAAATGAGCAAAAAAAAGAGCGCTCTAAAGAAGAGCTTTTGCTCGACCTTAAAGAGCAATTAAGTCTGGTGAACTACCCTCAAATTATTGAATGCTATGATAACTCCCATATTGCTGGTTCAAATCCTGTTTCTGTGATGATTACATTCACTGATGGGGTCTATGACAAATCGCGCGTAAGAAAATACCATCTCAATAAAGAACAGGTTTTTGATGATCTCAAAGGATTTGAAGAGGTCTTACTTCGTCGATTTAAAAATCAAGAGCTAGGATTTCCAGATTTAATTATCATCGATGGGGGCCCGACTCAACTGAACGTCGCGTTAAAGGTATTAAAAACACTCAATATTATTAATGTCGATCTCATCGCTCTTACCAAAGAAAAAGGTCGTCATGATTTTGGAATGAGCCAAGAAAAAGTCTATTTGCCTGAACAAAAAGAACCTCTTATTTTGTCTCGTAGATCTAATCTTTTATTTTTACTTCAATCTATTCGAGACCAAGCGCACAAAACCGCCATTACCTTCCATCGAAAAAGTAGATCTAAAAGCACGATCAAAAGTGTTCTTGATCAAATTCCCGGTATCGGTCCTAAAAAGAGAAAGGCCCTAATCGCCCATTTTGGCAGCCCTGAGCAAATTCAAAAAGCAACCGCAGAAGAACTAAAAAAAGTCTCTATTCTCAATGCTAAAGATATCCAAAATATAGAAACCTTTTTTAAGAAAAGCTAATCTTTCTTTAAAAATTTTCTCTTGAATTTGATTTTCTCAGTCTATCTCCTTTTTTAAAATAAAACTCTATGGTTTCTAACTAAATTAAACGTATTTGTAGCTAACTTATTCATTAAATTAACTTGGTAAAGATCCTTTTTCTTGTGCTTTTTTGAATCAAAAACTCTTTTTTCTGATTCAGATTTCATCTTTTTAATATTTACTAAGCTATAAAATATCAAAAACATACAAAACTTCTTCAAAAATATTTGAAGCTTCTTGCGAAGATAGGACCATCATGATATAAGAAATTGCCATAAGGACGGAGGTTTCTTATGAGTAAAAAAGATATAAAGCAAAAAAAAGGCCATGATTCAATGAATAAAGCTCGCAAAGAGCCACAAGCTGAGAAGATTGCTCCAATTTCAAATCAAAATTCTTTATCTAACAAGAAAAAGAGTAAGTAAGGGTTAGTTTTTTAAAGCTTGGATGGAAATTTTTAATTTATTAGGACTTCCATACTTGTTTTCAAACAACTCTTGCAGCATAGGCTCGAGCCTTTCTAAAAGTTCTTTGTGGTGATCAAAAGATATTTTTGTTAGATCAGTGATTAATTCAATGTTCTGATTATAAATATTAAGCCTAAAGGGAATTTTCTGAGAAGGCTCGAGTTTTTTAAGCATTTCTTTAATTCCCCTTTTTAAGACTTTCGGGGCAATGGAAACCTTTAACTTTGGCTCCATTTCACAATAGTAATATCCACCTCTGTTAATCCAATAAAAAAACAGAAACAAAACACCCCCACTCAAAGCAAGTAGAAGACCTGGTTTAAAGAAAAGCTCGGGATGATTTAGTAAAGCATTGCCAAGCTTGAAGGCTAGTGTAGGCTCTGTTGGGAGCAGACATAATAGAACCCCCATACAGACCATGCTTACAAACAATACTAAACAGATAAACGATTGAAAAAAATTACCCTTCATAAATAGATTACTTTGTTTCGTCTTCTTCTTCAAAAAATTCAGATTTGTTGAGCTCATGGACATGGGTCTCAGCTAGCTTTGGCTCATCTAAGTATACATTCTTAAAAATGACATGCACTGTTGACACATGTAAACCTGTGAGATTATTCACTTCATCAGCAATCTTTTGTTGAATTTCTTTAGCTTTCTCTGGGATTGAAATTCCATATTGAACATTGACTTCAACTTTAATTTTTATAGTTGGGCTTTTGGCCTCCTGTTCAACAAAAATTCCTTTAATTCTTTCAACATTGCCTCGATTTAAAATCGCATCAATAAGATTACCTTCAAGCAAAGTAATATCTTTAACTTTCGTTAAAACTTGCAAAATAATCGCTTGAAAAACTCTATTTTCAATGTCGCGAATAAATGTAGTTTCTGCAATTTCTAATTCTTTAGTGTCGACTTTGTCGTTCATAATTCCTCCTTAAGAAACTTTTATAAGAGAATCCCAGTATATGAGTTTTAAAATTTGGCTACAATCTTTTAAAAGCCTTGGAAGCTTCTAAGATAGTGAAATTTATTCTAATAAATCTAATAAAGGCGTATAATAGGGCTTTCATGAACAAACCCAAAATAGCAGAAAATGAACACTCTATCACCTAAAGAAGTAATGATTGCCCTAGTCATGGGTGTAGTTTGGGGATTGGCTTGCATGTACTTTGCAAAGAAAAAAGGACGCGATCCAAAGGGATGGTTTATTTTAGGGTTATTATTTTCAATCTTCGCTTTTGCAGCGCTTATGCTGATCCCTTCTGAAAAATCGATGCAATTAGCCGCAGAAGCAAAAGCTCTACAAACTAAGAAAGAAGAAGAACTTCAGCTTAAACAATCGTTTAAACCACTCACAACCACTCTTGAGAATCGCAAATGGTTTTATTTAGATACTCAAAATACACAAAATGGTCCGATTGACCTCAAAGCTCTTAAAGTAGCAAAAGCCCAAGGAAGTATTAACAGTAAGACGTATTTATGGTCTGAAGGTATGCTTGATTGGAAAATCTTGGAAGAGCTCAGCTATTTAAAGACCGAGCTCGAATAAAGTAATTAAATATTACCAGCTTGCTTTGACAACACCGGGGATTAGTCCCATGTTGGCCATTTCTCTAAAACAGATCCTGGAAAGTTTAAACTTGCGAAGATATCCACGAGGACGACCCGTTAGTTGGCATCTATTTCTTTGGCGAACTTTGGATGAATCTCTTGGCATTTTATTCAGTTTATCGATGGCCGCTAGA